>LFSP01000004.1 GCA_001513145.1 Clostridia bacterium DTU025
AGGGCTCGTGACGAGGCTGGCAACTGGAGCGCGTTCTCCGATCCAGTCTCCACGATGATCGACCGCACGCCGCCAGTCGTGACCATCGAAACGCCGGACAGCCCGACTAACAACCCGAGGCCCAGGTGGACCTGGGAGGGAGTGGATGACACGTCCGACGTGGCCTTCTATATCGTCCAGCTTGACGATGAGCCGGAGTTCATGACGATGAATGCGATAACAGGGCTGAACGATCATCTGCATCCAAAGCTGGTTAAGGCCATACGGCAAGCCGAGTCTATCAGGCTCGCCGTCTCGTTCGTGATGGAGTCAGGGGCGAAGCTCATTGCGCCCGAGCTGAAGCTTGCCGCAGACCGCGGCGCCACCGTTCGCCTCCTCACAGGAAGGTACCTCTCTATCACTGAGCCATCCGCTCTTTACTACCTCAAGAACCAGCTGGGCGATGCCATCGACATGCGTTTCTACAACGGCGTCGTGCAGGCGTTCCACCCGAAGGCGTACCTGTTCGACTACGGACGTGATGCGGAAGTGTTCGTCGGCTCATCTAACCTATCGCTGTCGGCGCTAACAGATGCGGTGGAGTGGAACTACCGCTTTACAAGCAAGGAGCACCCCGATGACTACCGCAAGTTTAGCGATACCTTCGATGCTCTGTTCCAATACTGTTCCGAACCTATCACGCCTGAGGTCCTCAAGAGCTATTCCATCGTCTGGAAGAAACCTGCGGTGGTTCGCCTTGCTGACGCTGCACGGGCGCAGCTGGCCGTGGTCTACCGGCCATCCCGTCCGGAGCCGCGTGGTGCACAGATCGAAGCGCTGTATTACTTGAAGAGAGCGCGGGAAGAAGGCGCGCAGCGCGGGCTAGTGGTGGCAGCAACAGGTGTGGGCAAGACCCATATCGCAGCGTTCGATTCGCTGGCGTTCAGACGCGTGCTGTTCGTGGCACACCGGCAGGAGATCGCGGAACAGGCATACAAGGTCTTCTCAGAGGTCCGTCCCGAATCCACCCTGGGGCTTTACACAGGCGAGCGCAAGGACCTTGCGGCAGGCGTGTTCATCGCCACAGTCCAGACACTAAGCCGCACCGAGCACCTGGAGCTGTTCGATCCCGAGTACTTCGAGTACGTGGTGGTGGACGAGTTCCACCACGCAGCCGCCGAGAGTTACCGTAAGGTGGTCGACTACTTCCGACCCAAGTTCCTACTGGGCCTCACAGCCACCCCGTTCAGGATGGACAACAAGGACATCTTCACCATATGCGATGATAATGTAGTCTACGAGATATCTCTCAAGCAGGCGATCGAGCGCGACTTGCTCGTGCCGTTTTCGTTCTACGCAGTCAACGATCCCACCGACTACGATGAGGTGCGCGTGTCCAACGGGGCTTATGTCATTGAAGACTTGGAGCGCCAGCTTTCGCGCATCGAGCGCGCTGATCTGGTGCTCAAGCATTACTTCAGAATGGCGGGCGAGCGCACCTTGGGTTTCTGTGTCTCGATCAAGCATGCGGACTACATGGCTCAGTACTTCTCTGCCCACGGCGTGCCGGCGGTTGCGGTGCACAGCGGGCAGTCTTCAACGAACCAGGGCATGGACAGGAGCGCGGCCATAGCTGCCCTTGAGCGCGGCAGCATCAAGGTGCTCTTCGCAGTGGACGTCTTCAACGAGGGCGTAGACATACCGTCGCTGGACACAGTGATGTTCCTGCGCCCAACGGAATCCTATGTTGTCTTCCTGCAGCAGCTTGGCCGCGGCCTGCGCAAACACCCAGGAAAACACAGCCTAACGGTGATCGACTTCATCGGCAACTACCGTCGTGCCCATCACCTGCCCCGCCTCTTGGCAGGCGAGAACCCGTGGCTGGAGCGTGAGGCCCCGCGTCATACCCCAACGGATGAGGAGTATCCCGAGGGGTGCACCGTGAACTTCGACTTCCGGGTCATCGAGCTCTTCGACGAGCTGGCCAAGAGGGATCCGCTCCCGGAGAGGCTGCGTGACACCTACTGGCGCATCAAGACGGCGCTGGGCCGCCGGCCGACCCGGGTGGATGTCTACGAGGGCAGTGACATCCCCATAAGGGAGTACCTCCGAAGCGGGTGGCTTAGGTTCCTGGATTCTCTGGGCGAGCTTACCGACGAGGAGTCGGCATGGCTGAGCGAGCCAGCCGAGGCGTTCCTGAGAGAGGTCGAGCGAACCTCACTCACGAAGGCATACAAGCCCCCCACCATAGCCGCGTTTCTGAGAGACGGCACGCTGAAGCCCACTGCCACGCTAGTTCAGATAGCCGAGAGCATGAAAGAGTTCTACAAGAGCAATCCCCTTCACGAGAAGGACTTGACCGACGACAGCAACCGTGGTTGGCGAAACTGGGCCATCGATGACTTCGCCAGGCTGGCCAGAAAGAACCCTGTGAATTACCTGTCGAAGGGCAAGTTCTTCAGGTACGATGAGATCAACCGCGTGATGTATATCGAGGGAAAGGTTCATCCGTCTCTAAGCCCCGCCCTGGCGTCTCATGTCCGCGATATACTGGAGTTCCGAAGGATCGACTACTTCCGCCGCCGGTTCAAAGACTAGCGCAAAGGACTGATACCGTTGCCTGAATGCGTCTTCTGCAACGTCCCCGAATCCGACATAATCGCCGAAAACGAGTTGGCACTGGCCCTCTTCGACCGGTTCCCGGTAAACCGTGGCCACGCACTCATAGTCCCAAGGCGCCACGTGGCGACCTATTTCGAGGCCACAGAGGAAGAGCAGCATGCCATGAACCACCTGCTTTCGGAGGTCAAGCGTCTGCTTGATGTCAGATACTCCCCTGATGGGTATAACATCGGAGTCAACGTGGGCACGGCCGCCGGTCAGACCATCTTCCACCTGCACGTTCACCTCATCCCGAGGTACACTGGGGACGTGCCCGATCCCCGCGGCGGAGTCCGCAACATCAAGCCAGCCCTGGTTCCGTATCCTGAGGAGGAGCGCGGATGAGCATCGTCTACAACAAGCTTGTGAGGGACAAGATCCCCCAGATCATAGAGGCATCGGGCAAGACCCCAGTCACCCGAGTCGCGTCCAGCAACGAGTGTCGCGATCTGCTCCGCGCCAAGCTATCTGAGGAGGTCGACGAGTACCTGTCCACCGGCAAGGTTGAGGAGCTGTGCGACATAGTGGAGGTCGTATCTGCCCTGGCGCGATGCGAGGGCTTAACCGTTGACCACATACTCGAGCTTGCCGCGGAAAAGCGTGACCGTCGCGGCGGGTTCGAAGGCCGAATAGTCTTGCTTCGCGTGGACTAACATGCTGGATACGGCCGGATACGAGAGAGCCGGCGCCTCAGCGCCGGCTTTGTTCTCAGTCCTAGAGTTGAGCACGGGTCACCCCCTCGATCTCAGCACCGCCCTCTCCAGCGCCGACACGCCGTAGTAGAGCATCACCGACACGATGGAGAGCAGTATCACGGAGCTCATCACCAGGCTCATGTTGAACACCTGCCCACCATACACGATGAGGAAGCCCAGCCCTGCCCGCGACACCAGGAACTCGCCGACGATGGTGCCCACCATCGACAGGCCCACGTTGACCTTGAGGGCGGCTATCATCACGGGCACGCTTGCCGGCAGCACCACCTTGGTCAGGATCTGCCACCGGTTGGCCCCGAATGTGCGCAGCAGCTTCACCCGGTCCGGGTCGACCTCCTTGAACCCCACGTACATCATCATGATGGTGACGATAACCGACACCGCTATGGCCATGGCGATGATGGCGTTGACGTTGGTGCCCATCCAGACGATGAATATGGGGCCCAAGGCCACCTTGGGTATGGCGTTCAGCACTACGATGTAAGGGTCCAGGATCTCCGACAGGGTATCCGACCACCATAGCAGCACCGCCACAAGGATGCCGATGAGCGTGCCTGCGGTGAACCCGATGGCGGTCTCCCCCACCGTCATCCCCAGGTGCAGCCACAGCTCTCCCCGGTTGAACAGGTTCGCCGCCGCCTGCCACGCCCGAGAGGGCGACGACACGATGAAGGCGTTGATCCAGCCAAGCCTCGCCGCCACCTCCCACAGCACCGTCAGGGCCACCAGCAGCCCGAACCGCGCGGCGGTTATCAGCTTCCGCCGTCTGGCAAGGCTTCTGAGGAAGGCGCGATGCTCATCCGACATGCTGTTCGGCGGCCTCATCCTCCGTCAGCTCCTTCCAGATGGCGTTGAAGTAGGTCCTGAACTCGGGGGCCTCGCGGCGCCCCACCGGGGTCTGACAGTCGCAGGTGAGTTGGATCACGTGCTCCGACTTGATCCTGCCAGGGCGTTTGGTCATCACCAGCACCCTGTCTGACATGGCTATGGCCTCTGAGATGTCGTGCGTCACCATGAGGGCGCTCACGCCCTCCGACCTCATGATGTTGAACAGGTCCACCGACACGGCCAGCCTGGTCTGATAGTCCAGGGCCGACAGTGGCTCATCCAAGAGCAGCACGTCCGGCCGTATAGCCAGCGTCCGGATGAGCGCCGCCCGCTGGCGCATCCCGCCCGAAAGGTGCCGGGGATAGTGCCTCTCGAAGCCCCCGAGGCCATACTTGCGGAGCATCTCCTTCACCGCCGCGACGTTCTCAGGGGTCAGGGCGCGCTTCACCTCGAGCCCCAACAGGGCGTTGCCGAGTATCGTCCGCCACTCGTAAAGGCAGTCCTGTTGCAGCATGTAGCCTACGTTCCCTCCGGGGCCCGTCACGGGCTTTCCAGCCACCTCCACCGTCCCCGAAGTCGGCTTGAGCAGACCCGCGATGAGCGACAGCACCGTGCTCTTGCCGCACCCGCTGGGCCCCACTATGCACACGAACTCCTTCGGCGCCACCTCGAAGCTGACGTCGGCCAGGGCTACGGTTTCCGCCTCGAGGGTGTGATACACCAGCGACACGCGGTCCAGCCGTATGGCGCTGGGAGTGGCGCCGGAAGCGCTGTTTCGCGTCATTTCAGCGATTCCAGAGCTGCGCGCACTATGTCCTGGGTCTGCAGGATGCTGGCGGGCACCTGAGCTTCCAGCTCTCCGGCCTCGATCATGATCTCCTGCAGCCTTGCGAACCCTGCGGCCGACGGCTCAGGGGTTTTCGGCCACGTGCCCTGGTCGCGGTAGCGCTGGACTATCCGGGCCAACACGTCAAGGTCGGTGTCGGGGAAGTACGGAGCCACCGTCTCCGCGATCTCCTCTGACGTGTGCTCCTCCACCCACCTCATGCCCTTGATGATGGCCCGGGTGAACCGAATCAGCATGTCGCGGTCTCGCGTGAGCTGGCTTCGTCTCACATGAAACACGGTGTAGGCGATCTCGCCGCCCTCCACCCCCATGGACGCCACGATCTTGCCCACGCCCTGCAGCTCCAGCTCGGTCATGGCCGGCTCGAACTGCGCGATGTAGTCCCCCATGCCGCCGGCGAACGCTCCCGGCGCCGCCGCGAAGGCCAGGCTGGTCACGATGTTGACGTCTTCGAACGGCTTTATCCCGTGCTTCTTCAGCACCCACTCCAGCACCATCTGGGGCACCCCGCCCAGGCGGGCGCCGATGATGGTCTTGCCTTTCACGTCTTCCCACTTGAAAGGCTCAGGCATGCCCGTGCGCGCCAGCATGAACGAACCGTCCATCTGGGTGAGCTGAGCGAACCCGATCAGCGGGTCGGGCGCGCCCTGGTTGTAGATGTACACCGACGCCTCCGGGCCGAAGAAGCCGATGTCCACCGACCCCGACACCAGCGCCGCAGCGCCCTTGTCGGCGCCCCACGCAGTGGAGAGGTCTATCTTGAGACCCTCCTCCTCGAAGAATCCCTTGGCCAGTGACACGTACATCGGCGCGTAGAATATGGACCTGACCACCTCAGACAGTCTCACCGTGATCAACGGTGCAGCCACCGCCGGCGCCGCCCCAAGCACGGCAATGCCCAGGCACGCCGTCACGACCAGCGCCGCCGCTCTCAGAAGCCTCGGGTTTACGCGTAACATGCTCCCACCTCCGTAACTCCAGTCACGTGTTGCAGGAGCATATTATGCGGAACGCCCCCCTACTGCGCCTGGACCGTCGCCCGCTCCACCGCCTCCGCAAGGGCATCGAGCATGGGGTGGTCGTAATCCTCAACCCGTCCCGCGTCGGCCAGCTCCGAAAGGCGCGGATCGATGGGCATATCGCCAATATAGGAGACGCCCAGCTCCGCCGCCTGGGCCTCGCCGGTGGACGGACCGAACACCTCCATCTTGCGCCCGCAGTCGGGGCACTGCACGTAGCTCATGTTCTCCACAAGACCGATCACCGGCCTTTCCAGCATACGCGCCATGTTCACCGCCTTCGCCACCACCATGGCGGCAACCCTCTGCGGCGAGGTCACCACGATGAGCCCGTCAAGGGGAACCGACTGCATCACCGACAGCGGTATGTCGCTGGTGCCCGGTGGCAGGTCGATGACTATGTAGTCCAGGTCGCCCCAGTTGGAGGCGATCCAGAACCGACGGATCATGCCCATCAGTAGCGGCCCGCGCCATATCACCGGCGCGCTCTCGTCGTCCAACAGCAGGTTGATGGACACCACCTTGATGCCGAGCCTCCTGGTGACCGCAGGCAGTATCTCGTCGGCAGGGCGGCCTTCACGGCCGACGGGCGGCACGTCGGCGCCTGTCACCCCGAACATCCGGGGCATGCTGGGGCCGGTGACGTCGGCGTCAAGCACTCCCACGCGGTAGCCGCGGCGCGCCAGCGCCACCGCGGTGAGCGCGGTGACGGACGACTTGCCCACCCCGCCCTTGCCGCTCATCACGCCGATGACGTGCCTTGCGCTGGATCCCGGGTGCATCTCGAATCGCTCTATCAATCTCGTCGCCTCCAGTCTGCGGTACAGCAATGTGCCTTTCCATGCGCGACCATACAGGAACATCATATCGTATCCAGTCTTCAATGGAGAGGATAGCCCCAAACCCCATACCTGCGCCGAGCGCCGCTGCGCGCAGGAACCCGACTGCGCCGCGACGAACTTTCACACCGTTAATGGAGGTGATCGGCATGCCGATCGATATAAACAGCGATGTGGGCGAGTCGTTCGGCGCCTGGACCATGGGATTCGACGAGAAGACCCTGGCTGCGGTTACCAGCGCCAACATCGCCTGCGGCCTTCACGCTGGCGACCCCGACGTGATGGCGAAAACTGTGAGGATCTGCGCTGACCTGGGCGTCGCCGTGGGAGCGCACCCGGGGTACCCTGACCTTGCGGGCTTCGGCCGTCGCGACATGGGCATGTCGCCGGAGGAGGTTCACAACTCGATCCTGTACCAGGTGGGCGCCCTCTGGGCCGTCGCTCGCGCCCATGGGGTGAAGCTGGCCCACGTGAAAGCCCACGGCGCGCTATACAACCGCGCCGCCGTCGACCCGACCCTGGCCAAGGCCATCGCAACCGCCGTGGCGCGGCTCGACATGGGACTGGTGCTGGTGGGCCTTGCCGGCTCAGCCATGGAGGCTGCGGCGCTGGAGGCTGGCGTGCCCTTCGCAGGGGAGGCCTTCCCTGACAGGGCGTACACCGCCGCGGGCACTCTCGTAAGCCGGAAGCAGCCCGGTTCCCTCATAACCGATCCGCAGGAGGTGGCTGCCCGGGCGGTGCGGATGGCGCGGGACCGGACTGTGGTGGCCGTCGATGGCTCGGTGATCAAGCTCAACTGCCGCACCCTCTGCGTGCATGGCGACTCCATCCACGCCGCGGAGGTGGCACACGCGGTGCGGCGGGCCATCGAGGACGCAGGCATCGAAGTATTACCTCTGTCGGACTGGAGTTGATGAAACATGCCCGAGAGCCTGGACAGATCGGCGGCGCAGCGGTTCAGGGCTGAAGTGGCGACGGGACGGCACACAGGCCCCACGGCCGGCCATTGCATGGGGTTCGCCCAGGCCAACCTGGTGGTGCTGCCGAAGAACCTGGCCTACGATTTCCTGGTGTTCGCGACGCGTAATCCCAAGCCCTGCCCCATCATAGAGGTGCTGGAACCGGGTAACCCGGAGCCGGCGCTTAGCGCGCCCGGGGCTGACATACGCACCGACATTCCGAAGTACCGGGTTTACCGGCGCGGCGTGCTGGTGGAGGAGCCCGCCAGCATCACCCACCTGTGGCAGGACGACTTCGTGTCGTTCCTGATCGGCTGCAGCTTCACTTTCGAAAAGCCCCTGCTGGACGCGGGGATCCCAGTGCGCCACATCGAGCTCGGCCGCAACGTGCCCATGTTCATCACGAACATGCAGTGCCGCCCGGCGGGGGTTTTCCACGGCCCGATGGTGGTGAGCATGCGTCCGATCCCGGGCAGGCTCGTGGCGAAGGCCGTCGAGGTGACGGCGGCCATGCACGCGGTGCATGGAGGCCCGGTGCACGTCGGAGCGCCGGAGGCCATTGGCATCGCGGATCTGGGGCGCCCGGATTTCGGCGACAGCGTGCCAGTGTATGAGGGCGAGGTACCTGTGTTCTGGGCGTGCGGGGTGACGCCGCAGGCGGCGGCACTGGCCGCCAAGCCGGAGCTTGTGATCACGCATTCGCCCGGGCACATGTTCGTCACGGACGTCCCCGACAGCGAGGTGCAGGACTTCATCACCGGCATGGGAGGGTTCCGCGGTGGGAGAGGCTGAGCGGACCGCGGCGGCACCGGTGCTGCGCTGGGCAGGCGACGGGGCTATTGTCATCGAGTACGGCGAAGTGATCTCGTCGGAGCTGGCCCGCAGGGCGCAGAGGGTGGCGGCGGCTCTGGAGGCGGCGGGCCTGCCGTGGCTCGTGGAGGCGGTGCCGACGTACCGGTCCACACTGGCGGTGATCAGGCCGGAGGAGGTCTGGCCGGCGGAGGCGATGCAGGCTGTGGAGCGGATCGTGGCCGCGGCCGAGAGCGAAGGCGACGCCAACGTGGAGCGCAGGGTGGTGGAGGTTCCGGTCTACTATGGCGGGGAGTATGGGCCGGACCTTGGAGACGTGGCGGCTCACGCTGGGCTTTCGCCTGAAGAGGTCATTGCCATACACATCGCGCCCACTTACGAGGTGCAGATGATCGGCTTCATGCTGGGCTTTCCTTACCTTGCCGGGATGGACCCGCGCATCGCCACGCCGCGCCTGACCACGCCGCGCACGCTGATTCCCGCCGGCTCCGTGGGCATCGCCGGCAACCAGACCGGAGTGTATCCGCTGGCAAGCCCAGGCGGCTGGCGCATCATCGGGCGCACCCCGCTCAGGCTCGCAGACCCGTCGTCCGACCCGCCGTGCCTGCTGCGGGCAGGCGACATGGTGAAGTTCGTGCCCACCGAGCCGCCGCAGGAGTCGAAGACGCCGCCGGAGGTGGTCTGAGGTGGAGGTTCTGGAGATAGTGTCTACGGGCCCGCTGGCCACGGTGCAGGACCTGGGTCGGCCCGGAAGGATGAAGTACGGAGTGCCGCCCGGCGGCGCGCTGGACCGCGAGGCGCTTCAGGTGGCAAACGCGCTGGTGGGCAACGATTTAGGTGCCCCGGGGGTCGAGATCACCCTCGGAGGCTTCTCTGCCGTGGCACTGCGGCCCGTGCTGGTGGCGGTCGCGGGCGCCTGGGCGCCGATGGACGTTGACGGCGTGCCGGCGCAGCCCTATACCACCGTTCAGCTCGAGGCTGGCCAGACCCTGAACATCGGCCACGCCGCGTGGGGAGCCAGGGTCTATCTGGCCGTGGCGGGAGGCGTGGCGGCTCGGGCGGTGCTGGGGAGCGCGTCTACGTTTGGCCGAGGCAAGATGGGCGGCCTGGACGGTGACGGAAAGCCACTGCGCAGCGGCGACACCATCACGGCGGCTGGCGGCCAGGCCCAGTCTCCAGGTTCAATGAACCCGAGCGCCGCGCGGGACTGGGCCACCGCGGCCCTGATACGCCGGGCGGCGGCACTGGCTAGCGCGGGGACTGCGGAGGGCGCCGTGATGCTGCGCGTGGTGATGGGCCCGCAGGACCACCTCTTCACCGAGGACGGGATCACCACCTTCACGTCGTCGGTGTATGTGGTGACGCCGCTCACCGACAGGATGGGCGCGCGGCTCGCGGGGCCGACTGTGGCGCACAAGGGCGGCGCCGACATCGTGTCGGATGGGATTCCCGCCGGCGCCATTCAGATACCTGGAGACGGCAACCCCATCATCATGCTGGCAGACAGGCAGACCACGGGTGGCTACACCAAGATCGCGTGCCTCGCCTCGGCAGACCTGGACATCGCGGGGCAGTTGCGCCCCGGAGACCACGTGCGGTTCCAGTCCGTGAGCGTCGAAGAGGCGCACGCGCTGCTTGAGCAGGATAGAGCCGCCCGCACCAGGCCGAGCCTGGCGCTGAGCCTGCTCGGGGACGGCCTTGAACACGTGGTGCGGGTGGTGGAGATAACGTAGGGCCCAGCCCCCTCACGGTGGCTGCTCAGGCCGCCCCATGGGTGAGTCGCTTTCGCACGGTTCCGACCCGCCGGCTGGTCGTTTACACACGAGGGCGGCACGGAAAGCCGACAGTCTTGTGGCGCTTGTGGGGCGCGGCGATGTGGCAACGCGTGTAGCTTGGCAAAGGTAGGGCCGGCGCTGAGGCGCCGGCTTTCCTTATGTAAGCTGTGAGTGCCATCCGGCGCGCAACGTGGTTCACGCCGAGGCTTCGTACACGACGGCTGCGGCCTCCAGGGCCGCGCGGCCGTCGGCGTTGAATCCCTGCGCTGCAAGGGCCTCCGCCAGCCCGGTGAGGATCAACATGACGTTTGTCTTGGTGCAGGAGTAGCCCATCAGGCCGATGCGGAAGATCTTGCCCTTCAGCGGTCCGAGGCCTCCGCCGATCTCGATGCCGTACTGGGCCAGGAGGCGCTTGCGTGCCGCCACCTCGTCGATGCCTTCGGGCACCGTGACGGTGGTGAGCATCGGGGCGCGGAAGCCTTCCTGGGCAAAGAGCGCGAGCCCCATGCCTTCGAGGCCGGCCTTCAGAGCCTCGGCGTGCAGTCTGTGCCTGGCGTAGCGGGCCTCCAACCCTTCCTCGACGATCAGGCGCAGGCTCTCGTGCAGAGCATAAATCATGTTCACCGGAGCGGTGTGGTGATAGAACCTCTCGGCGCCCCAGTAGGCCATGAGCATCGTAAGGTCTAGGTACCAGCTCTGCACCTTAGTACTGCGGGCGCGGAGGACGTCGAGGCCGCGCCGGCCCACGGTGAGCGGCGCCAGCCCAGGCGGGCAGGACAGGCACTTCTGCGTTCCGCTGTAGACAATGTCAAGGTCGTTCGCATCGACGTCCACTGGCGCGCCGCCCAGGCTGGTGACGGCATCGACCACGATCAGGGCGCCGTGGGCGTGGGCGATCTTCGCCACTTCGGCAACGGGCTGGAGGACGCCGGTGCTGGTTTCGGCGTGGACGATGCCCACAAGCTTGACCCTGCCGCCTTTGGCCTCGGCCTCAGCGAGGGCCTCTTCCACCTGGTCAGGCTGCACGCTCTGGCCCCAGGGCACCTCGATGGTATCGACCTGGGCGCCGCAACGCGAGGCCACGTCCGCCATGCGCTGTCCGAACAGCCCGCTGATGCAGATCAACACCCTGTCGCCGGGCTCGATGAAGTTCACCAAGGCGGTCTCCATGCCGGCGCTGCCGGTGCCGGAGATGGGTATGGTGAGCTCGTTGGCAGTTCCGAACACGTGCTGCAGCATCTGTTTGGTGGCGTTCATGATCCCAAGGAACTCCGGGTCCAGGTGGCCTATGGTGGGCATCGAGAAGGCCCGAAGCACCCTGGGATGAACGCCGCTCGGCCCCGGCCCCAGCAGGATGCGGCCGGCCGTATTCACCGCCTCGAATTGCTGCATGATCAGTGCACCTCCCAGCAGTAGTATGTCGTTCGAAGTATGATTCTCCGTCGAGCGGCAGGGGCCTGCTTGGTTCAGGCGAAGTCATGTCGAGCGGGATGGCACAGCGGCGGCGACGACCGCCGCCGCATGGTCGCGATGTGGCTTTGGAGAGGTCGCAACGTGTCTGCGGCGCGGCCGACTTCGCGGCACAATTTTGTCCTTGGGGCAGGAGGAAAAAACGCCAACGAAGCTAATAATGTCCCGTTCCAAGATTACCCCATCAAAGGAGGTTGGTACAATGGAGAACAGGCGTATTTGGACTCGCCGCAGTGTGCTGTTACTGGTGGTGCTGGTAGCCCTAGTAGCTTGCGTGTTCGTGGGGCTTGTCGTCCCATCCGGCGCACAGACCATCATCCCGCGCCCGGCAGCTGCCGTCGTTCAGGAGCTAACGCTCACTCGCCCCGACGAGGTGATCACTCGAGCCGAAGCCGCAGACGCACTGGTTCGCAGCTTCCAGCTACCCAAGATCAAGCCGCTAATCACCCCTGAACCCGTCCAGAAGAAGTTCGAGTACACCGATCCCCTTGGGGTTATCGACGAAGGTTTCGCAGTCCCCTCCGCATCGGACATCACCACCCACCCCCTCCTTGAGTCAATCGAAGGCCTCTACAAAGTAAGAGCAGTGGATCCCGGCGACGGACTCTTCCGCCCAGACGAGCCCGCCACCATCGGGTTCTTCGTTGACGCCATGGCCAGGGTGATCTTCGGCGTCGACGCACAGGTTGACCGGTCGGCGCTTCTCGCCGCGGAGTTCGGCATACAGCCAGTCACAGGCGATGCCGCTGCCGCGCCCGTCACCCGCCAGGAGGCGGCCCGCATCCTCAACGCGGTCTTCGCCGATCCCGACGGGTTCGCCACGGTGACGGTGTTGGTCACCTCCGACATCCACGGCCATCTGGAGCCGTACAAGCCCGGCACGTCCACCTACTTCATCGGCGGAATGTCGCGCCTGGCCAAGTTCGTCGAGGACTTCAAGGCCGCGAACCCCAACGTCGTGCTCCTCGACATCGGTGACGCACCGTACAACACCAACGTGGCCAACCTGTTCGAGGGCAAGCCCGTCATCGAAGTGATGAACCTTATGGGCTATGACGCCATGGCCATCGGCAACCACGACTTCGACTACCCGCAGGAGACGATGAAGCGCAACGCTCTCCTGGCCGACTTCCCCTTCCTGTCGGCCAACACCTATCGCGACGGCTATTACCCCGCCTACCTGCTCCCCCGCGTCATGCTGGAGCGGGCCGGCCGCAGCATCGCCGTGATAGGCCTGACCGACCACAACAGTGCAGTGTTCACCCACCCCAACAACGTCAAGGGCATCACCTTCAAGAACCACTTCGAGGCCGCGGCCGAGCAGGTGGAGATGGTGCGCGGTAAGGCCGACGTGGTGATCGTGCTGGCTCACACCCACGGCGACAACTACAAGCTGTCCACCGTGGTGGACGGGATCGACTTCGTCATGGGCGGCGGCAACGACGTCGTCGCGTTCCCGCAGCTCATCGGCGATGCCTGGCTGATCTCCCCGGGCAAGCACAGCGAGGCCGTGGTGGTGCTGAACATCAACTTCTCTGGAGACGAGATCATCGGCTTCAACTCCAGCCACGTGTTCATCACCGAGAACCTGCCTGAGCACCCGGTGGTATCGGAGCTGGTAGCGGGCTACGTCGCCGAGCTGGACGTGAAGATGGGCGAGACCATCGGCTACACCGAGGTGTTCCTGGACGGCGAGCGCGCCACCGTGCGGCTGAAGGAGTCGAACCTCGGCAACCTGGTGGCCGACGCCCTCGCGGCAGTCACCGAGGCCGACATCGCCTTCCAGAACGGCGGCGGCATCAGGGCTTCCATCCAGCCCGGGCCGATCACGCTGAAGGACATCTACACCATCCTGCCCTTCGACAACAGGGTCGTGGTGATCGAGGCCACCGGCGAGATCATCTGGCAGGCGCTGGAGAACGGCGTCAGCGCATATCCGGGGGCGGCAGGCCAGTTCCTGCAGGTGTCGGGGTTGAAGTACACCTTCGACGCAGCGCAGCCAGCCGGCTCGCGCATCGTGTCGGTGACCGTCGACGACAAGCCAATCGAGCTTGACAAGGTGTATCGGGTCGTGGCCAACGACTTCCTCACCGGAGGCGGCGACTACTACACGATGCTGGTGGACTGCAAGATCGTGGCCGACACGAAGCTGTGGCTGCGCGACGCGTTCACAGAGTACCTCCGGACCGTCGGGACGGTGGCGCCTGAGCTTGAGGGCAGGATCACCATCCTGAACGAGGAGAACTGACGATGGGCGGCATCAGCCTCTTCCGCATCTGGGCAGATGGGGTGATCGCTGGTGCCGTTTGACTATGTGCTTGAACTGGAGCCAGCCTACGACCCGCGCCCATGGGGCGGCCGTAGGCTGGCCCGCTGGTATCCCAACCTACCGCCAGGGCCCGTGGGCGAAGCATGGGCGCTCTCGGCGCGCCCCGAACTGCCAAGCACCGTGACGAACGGGCCCCTGGCGGGCCTCACCCTCGACCGCGTTCTGCGCGGGCACGCCACCTCATCCGCCGTCGACCTCCCCGTGCTGGTTAAGTTGCTGGACGCGTCGGACGACCTCTCCATTCAGGTCCACCCAGCCGGCGACTTTCCCGGCCTAGCACCAGACGAGTCAGGAAAGGGCGAGCTCTGGTTCGTGCTTCACGCTGAGCCAGGAGGTTACGTCATCCGCGGGTTCAAGCCCGGTGTCACCGTGGACGACCTCGCCGACGCCATCCACGCGGCCCTCGCCAACCCCGGGCGGAACGATGCAGTCATCGACTGCCTGCGCCGCTTTCCCGTCTCCCCTGGAGACGTCATCCCCATCGAGCCAGGCACCGTGCACGCCCTGGGAGGCGGCGTGGTCGTTGCGGAAGTGCAGCAGAACTCAGACACCACCTACCGGCTATGGGACTACAACCGCCCCGGCGTCGACGGCCGCCCGCGCCCCCTCCACCTCGATCGCGGCCTGGCTGCGATCCGGCACTCGGTCTCACCTGCCGGGGCTCCCGCCAATGCTGCGGCCGACACGCCAGTCTTCCGCTGCGAGAGGGCGGGCTCGGTGCATGACCCCGAACTCCTCGGCCGCCTGCCCGGCGGCGTGACGGTGGGGTACGCCAGTCTTCAGGGAAAAGGAATAGAAGCCCCTGCGGGGCTCCTTGGACTGCTGGTGCTGGAGGGGCAAGTGAACGGCGCGAGCCCCGGGCGGTGCCTGCTTTGCCCGCCTCCTTGGGCCGGCCAAGGTGCGCTGAACGCGCCCGGCGGGGCAAAGGTGATCAGCGTGAGCATCGCCGGCCACTGACCTCAGCCATCCTACTGACCAGGAGCAACGAGCCGGGCGCCGCAGTGGCGGCAGAAGCGGTCTGTGGCTGAGGCGCGCTTGCCGCAGGCTTGACACTGGCGTTGCTGCTTGGACTTGGCGGCGCCGGCCTGGCTGGGCGTCAAGTCTCCAATGACCTTGGTGTGGGAAAGGCCGGTGCCGGGCAGGCCGACTGTGGAGCGGACTTTGCCGTCCGGCGACACGCTGAGGCGAAGGCCCCTGACGCCAGTAGATACGCCGATGCCTGACTTGCTGATGTTCAGTCTGACGAGTTTTCCCAGGGAGACAGTCTTTCTGAACCTGAAACCCATTGGAACTCCTCCTCGAAACCTACGTCGTAACCTATAGACTGGTGGTAAGCTCGTTCACACCTTCCAGCAGGTCATGCAGGAACACCATGCGAAACGGAGTATAATCGTATGGTGCCTGCAAAATCCGCACACATCCAGGGCTTCTGGAGGAGGTGAACTGAGTGCAGCACCGATACGATGATCTCACAGACGAGCAGCTGGTCGAGCTGCACCTCAGCGGCGACCCCAGAGGCATGGAAGTGCTGTATGACAGGTTCTTTGACCGAATATACAGGCTTGCCTATGCCAAACTGCGCAACGATTCGGACGCGCAGGACGCGGTGTCGGCGGTTTTCCTCAAGCTGGTGCGGTCGATCGATTCGTTCAGGGGAGAGTCCAAGTTCTCCACGTGGATATATACTGTGGCGAACAACGCCATCATGGACATGATACGCCGTCGGCGTACCACGCTGTCAATAGATGCGGACATCGAAACTGACGACGGCGACTCCATAGCCAGGGAGTTTGAGGATCGCTCGCCTGGCCCGGAGCAGCAGGCGGTGGACGAGGACTTCGCGAGGTTCGTCTACTCCAAGCTGGATGAGCTGCCCGAGGGGCAGAGGGCCGTTATCGAGCTGAGGTTCTTCATGGAATTGAGCTATCAGGATATTGCAGACCGCCTCGGAATCGAGCTGGGCACGGTGAAGTCGAGGATCAACAGGGCGGTGGCTGCGCTTAGGGCGATTGTGAACAGAGACGAGGTGAGTGCAGGTGCGCGCTGATGATATGAGAGATCGCGAGGCGACAGGCACGTGCTCGGTTGAGCGTGCGCTCATGTATCGCCGTCAGGCCGATCCCAGGTTCCGCGATGAACTGCGTCGTCGCTTCATGGCTGCGTGCGAGGCTGACGCGGCGCGGCGAAGGGCGGAGCCTGGCGTGAGCGGTGGACACAGCGTTGACGCCGGACGCGGCGCTGATGCCGGACGCGGCGCTGGCGCCGGACGCGCTGGCCGCGATCGCAACCCGGAAGTGCAGGAAAAGCGCGTGCTGCGCTTGCCGAGGATACCAATGGCGTACATGGGCCTGGCCGCTGCAGCGATGGTCGCGATAGTCATCGGCATCGGTAACCTGATACCGAGGCAGCCGGTGGCGCCTGACCAGCCGGCTCCGATCATGTTCAGCCAGACTATGCCGGCGGAAGCTGACACTGCGCAAGACCAGGCGCTGGCTATGGCCCCTGCGGCGCCTGCAGCGCCGGGAGAGGCTGGGGCGGCTGTGGCGCGTACGGCTCCTGCGGCTCCGGCGGCTCCGTTGGCCCCCGCGGCGAGGGGGTTCGCTCCGGTGGCCGCTGGCGTGATGGACACCGCTGAGCTGGTGTTGGCAGGGGTGCTGAATGACGAGATGCGCCTGAAGCTTGAACAGATCGCGGCGCAGGCCGGGAGCGCGCTGGAGTTCGTGCCGGGTGATGCGGCATCTCCTGATGCGGGATCTCCTGTGGAGCCGGTGGCGCAGGTGGCGCACCTGGCAGTGGAGCGGCGCGTGGCGGAGCACGTGGTGTCAAGGATAGTTGAGGAACTGGGCGCCGCGGTTGAGCAGCCGCTGTCGCAGGTGGGATCGGATCAGGTTCTGGTGGTGGTGAGGTTCAGCTCCAACTGACCCTGACCACCTTCCACTCGCCGTCCTCAATGGTGAGGGTGAGCGTGATGTTGGCGCTGGCCACGATGAGTCCTTCTGCTTCGATGGCAGAGCAGAACGACACGGTGGCCAGCGTTTCGCTGTGTAGGACCAGCTCGACGTCCCAGGCAGGCCAGGCAGCGCTAGCGCGGCCGGACAGGTACATGGCCCAGCCCATGGCCTCTATGGCTCCGGTCTGTCCGGTCTGGGGGTCGGCGGGGGTTGTTGCGGGTGACGCGGTGCCGGGCGCGGGCCGGGCCTCGGCGTCTATCGTGGGCGCGGCCGGCGCGGCGGGTGCCGCGGCTTGCGCGGCCGACTGCATGGACTGCACCGACTCCATCGACTGCACCGACTGCTCCAGCCGACCCCTAGCGTATACAGCCAGGTGCTCGGCGAAATCCGTCACCGCGGTGTCGCGCCACGCGGCGGCCTGCTTCAGCACCTTCTGCTCAGCGCTACCATCCTTGTGACGGCGCCAAGCCTGGCCGAGCTCGTCGCGGGTGGTCAGCCAGCCGGAAAGCGGCTTCCCCGCGCTGCCCCCACTGACGTTGCCGCCGCGGAGCGCGCTGGATCCTCCAAACCCGCCGGTCGTCGGCGCAGTCTGCGCCGTTTGCGTCGTTTGCACCCTTTGCGCTACCTGCGCCGCCCGCACCGTCTGTGCCAGGAGAGGCGTCCACACTCCGGCGAGCTTCACCATCCATACCCTGCCGCACACCTGTGCTGCAGTGCCTGCTGTCTCCCTGCCGAAACCGGTTCTGATCCCCACATCGACCACGGCAACGGCGGAGCCTGAGTAAGCCATCCTGCCCACCAGGCGCCGCTCCACCTCCGTGCGCCCTCTTCCGAGCCAGCGCGAGCGCAGCATCTCGCGCTCCAGCACACGGACATGGTTCAGCACCTCAAGGCAGGCAGCGGCCAGACGGTCCATGCCTGACACGAACGCCCGCACACCGCCGGGTTCCGGCTCCATCGTCTCGGCCACCGCGTTCACCGCCACCTGCACCGGGTCGAAGGCAGCCTGCCAGTGCTTCATTTCCATGCCCTCAAGCACGGGCCGCACCCGCTCGATGCGGTGCGTGGCGCTGGGATGGCTGGTAACCGGCATCTGTGGAAGCCTAGTGAGGGCCGAGTATATGCTAGACGGGTCGAACCCGCACCTGCGTCCGGAGATGGCGCCGACGGCATCGGCTTCAAATTCCTGATCGTAGCTGGACACCGCGCTGTCAGGCGTCATGGCCCCCAGCGCGGCCAGGGCGGCTGCAGCATCTCGTTGCACCGGTGCCAGGCCGTTCTCGGTTAGCTCCTCGTCGAGGTCCTCGCCGAGCTCCAGCTGCCACCAGTTCACCCAGTGCCCGGAGCGTATGTGGTGCATCTCATGGGCCAGCACCACTGCCAGCTCATCATCGGTGGAGCTGGTGACGAGTCCTCGGGTTATGTAGATCCTTCCGTCTGCGGTGGAGAAGGCGTTGACCACGGCGGAGTTCAGCAAGGTGATCTTGTACGATCCCGGCGGATCGCCCGCCGCGGAGGCCACCGCGTCCGCGAGGCGGTTCAGTCTTTCAAGTTGAATCCGAGAAGACCACTGGCCTCCGTGCTCCTCCAGCACCTGCATGTGCGCTTCACGGGCCAGCGCCGCAGTGACGCCCGCTGAGCTTGCCGGGGCGGGTTTCGCCCAGCCCAGCAGACGGATGGGCAGGTCGGTCATGCCAAAGAGCTCGCAGTCCCTGACAATGCGGTACAGCCTGTCGGCAGCTGCAGGGTCGAGCTCCAGCGGCGCCGCTTCGCTATGGGTCGCCGCCATAAGCAGGCGCTCCGACGGAAGCAGCCACGCCGCAAGCATAGAGGCCGCGGCGCCGGCTGAGATGAGGATCACTATTGCTGCGATCGCCATCCGAGGCGCAAGGCGCCTGCGGTCTGGAGCAGACCGGGCAATGACAGAAGCCGGCCGCATGCGCTTCTCCTAGAAGCGCTCCCAGTGGAGCACTTCTTCAAGCGGGCGTTTGAAGGGTTTGGGGTCATGGTGCGAATAGCCCATGGCGATCAGCGCCACAAGCCGGACTGAGTCAGGCGCCCCCAGGATCTGCGAGACCTCTCTTGCGTACTCAGCGTTCTGCCCAGCCACCCAGCAGGTGCTCAGCCCATAGGCCTTTGCCGCTATGAGCATGTTCTCCACGGCGGCGCAGGTGTCCTCAACAAACCAGCGGGTGGGACGTGCGAAGGCCGCTATCAGCACCGGCGCGTCAGCGATGAACTTGCCGTATGTGGCCGCGGCAGCCACCTCCTCGCGGGTGGTCTGGTTGGTCACCACCACGAACTCCCACGGCTGGTCGTTTCGGGCGCTTGGGGCCATGCGGCCGCAGTCGACTATGTCCTCGATGATCTCCTTAGGCACAGGATTCCGACGGAACCGTCTCACGCTCCGCCTTTCCTTGATTATCTTAGTAACCACCTCAGCTTCGTTCATATGAAGAACACATCCTCCTTCTTCCTTAGTCGGCCATGCGGGTCGGCGCAGCGAGAGATCGCGACGGCGATCTCCGCCGCCACCCTGGCGTTGTTCTCCAACAGAGCCAGGTTGGCCCGCACTGACCGGCCTTCGGTTATGCGGTTCATCTGCTCCAATATGAACGGAGTGATGCCCTTTCCATGCACGCCAGCAGCTGCTGCATCGGCCACGGCCCGCTGTATGGCCCCCTCTATCTCGGCCGCTGGGATCTCGTGCTCGGCGGGCACCGGGGCGACCACCAGCATTCCCCCACCGTATCCCGCAGCGCCGGTCACGTTCGCGGGCTGCGTCGGGTCAGGCGTGGCAAGCTGGGCACTGAGCATCGCACGGAACTCGTTGCGGATGGAAAACGCCCGGGCGATCACGTTCGGCGCGTCTGGCCCCTCCACCCAGTGGTCTAGATCGAGGCCAGAGTCGCGGGAGTAGAACGCCGGAAACCGGCGGGTGCCGAAGCCTATCACGCACACCCCGGCAGTCTCCAGATATTCCAGGGTTTTCGGAAGGTCGAGTATGGCCTTGGCGCCGGCGCACACCGTGATGGCCCGTGACGAGGCTATGCTGGGCAGATCGTGGCTGATATCGAAGGTTTCGCCGACGCCGCGATGCACGCCGCCGATGCCGCCTGTGGCGAACACGTTGATGTCCACAAGATCGCACACGTAGAGCGTGCCCGAAACGGTCGTACCTGCCGACTTGCCGGTTGCGGCCACGAAGGGCAGGTCGAAGGACGAGGCCTTCACGGGTGGGCCGCTGGCGGCAACAACATCAGCATCGGCCAAGCTAGCTAGCTGTTCGAGCTCGGCGCGGGTCATACCCACGTGGATGACGCCGTCTATGACGCCGATGGTGGCCGGCACGCAACCTGCGGAGCGGGCCAGCTCCTCCATGCGCAGGGCCAGCTCCAGGTTGGTGGGATACGGCAGACCATGCGTTATCACCGTCGACTCGAACGCGACAACCGGCGCGCCCGCAGTGAGCGCGTGGCGCACCTCATCAGCAACAACAAGAACGGACCTCACGGGATCTCCCCCTGTGTTCTCCAAAAGACTTTCGCCTTGAGACTATTCTAGTTTATCCGGGCAATCCCTCCGCGCCTACATCTAGGTATTCTAACCAGAACACGGGCGGGTGCGGGGTGCGCTTGGCGCGGCATGCGGTGGGCGGCGGGGCGAGCGGGCACGGCGGGGCGTGCGGTGGGCGGTGGGGCNNGGCGTGCGGTGGGCGGTGGGGCGAGCGGGCGCGGCGGGGCGCGGGGCGCGGGGCGCGGGTGGTGCGCGGCGAAGCGGAGGCGCTCGCCTGTGAGGAACTCGATTCCGTATTCCCAGCACGCGTGAGCAGCATGGGCAAATCCGGACTACACGAATGAGGAGATCCGCATACCGGATCGGATCCGACGAGCCACCGCGGATCATCGGCCGGGGCATCCCCCGGAGCGCAAGCCGTGTAGCTGGGATAATCGGAAGGCGGCGCCCCGCGCCGCCAACCTCTCGATCCTGAAATCGAGCGGCCCGGGCCCCGTCGCCGCGTGACGGAGCTCTCGTCGCTCATTTGTGTTGGTCCGATTTGGCGATCACCCACACCGGTAAGCGAAACCGTCGATTTGATCCTCACCGCTGGGGAAATCCTCCCCGACGCCCGCCCTCCGAAACCTAACCCCCTCACAACCTCGCGCTTCCGACGCCTGTAGCTGCGGCCAAAGGAGGGCGGCGCCCCGCGCCGCCTTCCTTTCTCTCCCGAAGCCCGCCGGCGCTCGCCCTGCCGCTCCCCGACAAGCCGGTTCCTCCCCAATGGTGTTGGTCAGATCCCGCCACCTCCCCCACCGGCGCGGCTCATCGCGAATTCTATCCTCTCCAATGGGGAACCCCCCCCCGACTCACGCGGTCAACCCCGGCCCGCATCTCACCTGGTGCTCTCTGATCCTCCTGATCCTCGCCAGCGCGTGACCCTTGGAGCCGCGTGACGTCGAACGCCGCCGCCGCCCTTTGATCCTCGCCACCCGGGAAACCCTACTATCCGGCAGGGATGCACCAACCGTCAGCGAATACAGCTCAAAGGGGATGGTGAAGATGGACACTCGCATGCTGAAGGCCCTCAACACCCTGGCCGTCCTGGACGTCCTCCGCCGCCGCAAGGTGGTGTCACGCGCGCAGATCGCCCGCGAAACAGGCCTCACCGCAGCAACCGTGTCGAGCGCAGTCTCGGAGCTGGAATCCTCCGGCATCGTCCGCACGGTGGGGGTCGGGGAATCGGAAGGCGGCCGGCCTCCTGTCCTCATGAGGTTCAATCCGGAGGCCTTCTACATCGCCGGCGTCGACCTGGGCGTCAGCAAGGCCATCGCGGCGATCATCGACCTTGAAGGCCGCATCGTCGTGCGCTCGCGCGTTGAAATAGATGTCTACCAGGGCCGCGACGCCATCATCTCTGCTCTTTTCAATTCCCTTGAAGACTGCATCTCCCAGCTCAACGCCAGACCGAACCTGCCGAGCCCCCCTGGCCCCCCTGGCCCGCCGAGCCCGCCTGGCCCGCCCCGCCCGCGGATCGCCGGAATCGGACTATCAGTGCCCGGCCTGATCCACGCAGACACCGGCGTGTCAGTCTTCGCCCCGAACATCCCAGGCTGGAACGACGTGCCTATAGCTCAGTTGTTCTCCGATAGGTTCGGCCTCCCAGCATGGGTCGAAAACGACGCCCGGGCCATGGCCATCGGCGAGGCGATGTTCGGGGCCGGCCGCGGCCGCGCCAACTTCCTTTGCGTCAACGTGGGCAGGGGAATCGGTTCGGGCATCGTGATAGGAGGGCAGATATACGGAGGTGGCACAGGAACCGCCGGTGAGCTCGGCCACATGACCGTGGACCCCAATGGGCCGCTATGTCCCTGCGGCAACCGCGGGTGCCTCGAAGTGATGGCCGCGGGCCCTGCCATAGCCGCATCAGCCATCCGCGCGGTGACATCGGGCGTACACACGTCCATCAGGCAGCTTGCGGACGGGCGGATAGACGCCATCACGGCAGAGCTGGTGTCGGAGGCGGCCCAGCAAGGCGACCCCCTCGCCCGCCAACTCATCGCGGAAGCCGGGCGCTACCTCGGCATCGGCATAGCCAACGCCGTGAACCTGTTGGGGCCCGAGATAGTGGTGATCGGAGGCGGGGTGGCGAGGGCAGGCGAGATTCTCTTCGATGAAGTGCGGCGCACGGTTGAGAGGCGAGCCTTCACCACCAGGTTCGCCATGCCGGCCATACTCAACTCCGAGCAGGGTGAAGAGGCGAGCGCCATCGGCGCCGCTGGCATGGTGTTCGAGAAGATGATCTCCCCCGACAACATCGGATCGCTGGCGCTACAGAACCAGCACGTCGGGGCGGAAGATCTCCAGTCCGTCGCGGTTGAAACTTGACTGCGGCCATTCCGGCAAGCTCACCGTCACCGGCAGCCTACCCTCTTCCGTGACCAGGAAAGTGTCTTCCGACTTGCCCCCCGGAACGGACGGGTTGAACGCCATCGCGGTGGGCGCCGCGATCTGTGGCCTGCCTTCGCAGCGTGGGTCGAGAAGGAACTCCCTGTCGCCGTATGAGATCGGACCGCCCTGGTGATGACTCTCCCACTGGCCAGGCCAGCCCTGGGCGGCGTACTCCGCCACCGCAGCGTCCCAAACGCCGGCGTAGCTGGCGCCGTGCCTGCACGCGGCCGCCATGGCGGCGAACACCGCCGCCGCAGCCCCGTGCGCCCTGGCCAGCCCAACCTCCGGCCGCCCGAAGCTTACAGTACGCGTAAGCGCCACCGTCAGGCCCCCCTGGCTCGCGCAGACCACCACCATGCAAGCCCTCCGAACCTTCGCTCCCGTAGGCACCTGATGGCGATATCGCAGCATCCGCTCGTCCGCCCCAACCAGCACCACGGTGGGGGCGAACCCGGCCGCGACCAACTCTCCCCAGAGCCTGCCCGCCACTTCCCTCTCGGCACATCCCGGCACCAGCCCGAAGCAAATCTCCTCCACCACGCCGCTCACGCCTGCACCGATCTCGGGATACCGCTGCGCCTCCCACCTGGTGAGGGGCGTGCGCAGCTCGGCGAGGCTCGCAGCCATGTGGCCGCGGTCCACGGCCATCAGCGTCTCAGGCCCCACCGCAGCCTCCACCACGTGCGTTGGGTCGTCCCACCACTCATGCACCAACGGCTCGAACTCGGAGTCGACGCCGTGCGGCGCCAGCTCCTCCCCGAAGATGCGGTCCACCTCCACCCGCGACGTGACCAACCTCGCCGCATCCTTCGTAACCAGCACCGACGCCACGCCGCAGGTGGAGGCCGAGTTCACCCTGGCGTTGCCGCCGGCGGTGATCCAGGCGAAGTTGTCTGCGCGTCGGAACCACACTGCGTCTAGCCGCTCGCGTGCGAGGAAGTCGCGCACGCGCGCTAGCTTCTCGCGGACCTCATCCAGTCTACAAGTACAAGCCTCTAAACCCACCATGCAGCACCAGTCCGCCTCTCAGCCCTTGATCGACCCGGCCAGCAGTCCCCTGACGAAGTAGCGGCCGAGGAACACGTAGATGGCCACCGTGGGCAGTGCCGCCAGCACCGACCCGGCCATCGGCAGGTTCCAGGAAACCGCCTGCCCGCCCGCGAGGTTGGCCAGGGCCACGGTGATGGGCTGGGCATCGGGCCTGGTCAGGGTGACCGCGAACAGGAACTCGTTCCAGATCTGCGTGAACTGCCAGATGGCCACCACCAGGAAGGGCGGGCCCGACAGCGGCAGCATGATGTGGCGGAACACCCCTGCGAAGCCGGCGCCGTCGATTCTGGCGGCGTTCAGGAGCTCGTCTGGGATCTCCGCGTAGAAGCTGCGGAAGAGCAGCGTGGTGATGGGAAGGCCGTACACCACGTGCACGAGGATAAGCCCCGGCAGTCCACCATAGAGCCTTGTGCGTTGCAGGAACTGGAACAGGGGCACCAGGATGGCCTGGTAGGGGATGAACATTCCGAAAACTATCAACGGCAACACCACGGCGGAGCCGGGGAACGGATACTTGCACAGCACGTAGCCGTTGAGGGCGCCCATCCCAGCCGATATGAGAGTGGCCGCCACCGCCAGGATGAGGCTGTTCTTGATGTATGGGGCGAACCTGGTCCACGCCGTGACATAACTGGCCCAATTGAGCTCCGACGGAAGCTGCCAGGCGGTCGGCAGATTTATTTCCGCTGGAGACTTGAGGCTGGTGTTTAGCGTCATGTAGACAGGGATCAGGTACGCCACTGCCAGCAGCACGGCCAGCGTCTGCACCGCTACGGAAAACAGACTGGGCCTCCTCTTCATGCGCGGCCACCCCCGTCTCCGCGGTACTGAGTGACGACGTAGGGCACGATCAGGAGCGACACGATGACAAGCAGGATCGTGCCGATGGCGGCGCCCACTGCCAGCTGGTTGCCGCGGAAGGTCTTCAGGAACATGGTGATGGCAGGCACCGACGTTGGCGCGTGGTCGGGTCCGGCCATGGCGAAGATGAGGTCGAAGATCTTCAGCGCGATGTGCCCCAGGATCACTATGGCGCTCACGGTGATGGGCATCAGCATGGGAAGCTCGACGTGTCGGTATATCTGGAGACGGCTGGCGCCGTCGACGTAGGCGGCCTCACGGAGCTCGTCAGGCACAGTTCGGAGGCCGGCCAGGTACAGCGCCATGGTGTAACCTGACATCTGCCAGACCGCCGCCAGCACAACGCCCCACAGGGCGGTGCTGAAGCCGTGCGCCTCTGAATACGGCAGCAGCTGCCACCGGCGGCTGAGGCCGGTGGCGACGACCGCCGCGGCCATCGCAGCCGCGGCGCCCCAGGCCGCCGCCTGGCGACGCCTACGCCTGAGAACCGCCGCCCCTGCCATCACCGCCGCCAGCGCCAGCAGGGCTACCACGGCGTAGTGCGGAAGCAGCGCCCAGTCGAAAGTGAGCTGCTGGTCGCGGCTGGACAGCCACAGGAACTGCCCCGCCCGCAGGCCCACCAGCGTCGGAAGCAGGTTGATCCCGCCGCGCGGCTGCAGCAGCCACCGCCATACCGTGCCGGTGACCACGAACGACAGCGACATCGGGTAGAGGAACACGGTGCGCAGGACAGTCTCGCCCCAGATGAGGTTGTCTACCAGCGAGGCCAGCACGAGGCCTGTGGCCAGAGAGAGCCCCACGAACAGCACGGTGAACATCACCATGTTGGTGAGGTCCTGCCGGAACCGGATGTTGAGGAAGCCTCCGAAAAGGTCGGCGTAGTTGGACAGGCCCACGTAGTTGATCTCGGGCTGCAGGGAAAGCGCGGCGGTCTGGCCCCAGTCGGTAAGCGACACCCGGAACGTCTGAGCTATGAAGCCATAGACGAACACCGCCAGCAGCAGTATGGACGGCAGGATCACGAGGACGGCATAGAGCTCGTCCCGTTTCAGGCGAAAGCGCATGGGCGCCACCTCACACGGTCTGTTCTCGCCCCCTGGGCGCGGCCAGGCGAGGCCACGCCAAACCGGGCCAGGATGGGCCGCCCCGGGCCGGCTAACACCTTCCGGATCCGGGGCGACCTCGTGGCCCAGCGCCGGGGCCCAGCGCGCCCCGACGCGGCCCAGCTGGGCGTCTACCTGGTGATGACTCCGGACTGGATCGCGACCGCCTCAGCGGCGTTCGCAGCAGCCTCGGCGTTACCGGTCTGCAGGAAGATCTCCATCACCGTTGCGAAGTCGTTCATGAACCGCTCGTTGGCGACAACGCCATGGGCGAGCGACCCGGCGATGACGTTGGTGCGCCAGTCAGCGGCGGCGCTCTGCAGGTACTTGTTGTAGAGGCTCATGTCAGAGTCGATCCTGGCGCTGATGGAGCCCTTCAGCGGGTTGAAGATGTCCTGCGCCTCGCGGGAGCCGAGCATCTTCAGCCAGGCGATGGCGTTCTCACGGTTCGGGCAGCCCACCGGCAGTCCGAAGGAGTCGCTGAGCATGACGAACACGCCGTTCGTGCCAGGCGACGCTGCCCAGCCGAAGCCCACTCCGGGTTCCAGCTTCAGCGTGGTGGCCATGTAGCCGGCGGCCCAGTCTCCCATGACGTTGAAGGCAGCCTGGCCCTGCACCACCATGTCGGTGGCCTGCTGCCACGAAAGCGACGGCGCGTCAGCGTTGGTGTACTTGATGACCTCGCCGAACAGCTTCCAGGCTTCGATCACCTCAGGGCTCTTCCAGGAGAGCTTGCCCGCCCAGAGCTGGTCCCACTTCTCAGGGCCCATCGCAGCCACGGCGACGCACTCCCACAGGTGGGTGGCGGTCCAGTTCTCGCCCAGCGAGAGCGGGACTACGCCCTTGGCCTGCAGGGTCGGGGCGATCTCCAGGAACTCCTGCCAGGTGGCGGGAACCTTCACGCCCCACTTGTTGAGGTTCTCAGGCACGTACCACAGCACGTTGGACCTGTGGATGTTCACCGGCACGGACCAGATGCCCTCGTCGGTGCTGAGCAGCTTGAGCAAGCCGGCCGGGAAGACGTTCATCCACCCCTCCTCCTCATAGAGGAACGTTAGGTCCTCCATGCGTCCCGCGACGACCCAGGTTCCGATGAGTTCCTGACCGGCATGCACCTGGAACGTGTCGGGCGGGTCGCCGCCAAGCATCCTGGTCTTCAGGACTGCCTTGGCGTTCACGCCGGCGCCGCCGGTTACCGTTGAGTTGATGACACGCGCTGCAGGATAGGTCGCCTCATACTTGGCGATCAGAGCTTCCAGAGCAGGGCCCTCATCGCCGGCCCACCACGAGAAGATCTCGAGATTGCCGGATACAGCCGCGCCCGCAGGCACGCACGCCAGCGCGAGGATAAGGGCGAGCGCCGCGAGCTTGACCATCATGGACCTTGTCATCCTTCAACTACCTCCTTAGGCTTGGGATTTGGAACCTAGCGTCAGATACCTCAAGTTGCACTCGGTTGCCTGGTTGCCTCCTGTGCTTACATCACCTCCAGAGTCACACCGTTAGCAGCCCGAACTATGTAGCACGTCGAGCCCGGGTGGGCAAGCGCGTGCAGCGCGTCAAGCAGGGGTTTTGTATGTTCATTGTAGACCAGGCTGACGGTGCAGCCTCCGAAGCCCGCGCCCGTCATGCGGGAGCCCAACACTCCGGCGATGCGCGCGGCGGCGGAGACGGCCTCGTCAAGCTCGCGGCAGCTCACTTCGAAGAGACTGCGCAGGCTCTCATGGGACTCCCACATGAGGGCACCGGCTGTGGTGGCCGCCGTAGCGGCGCATTCCTTCAGCGCGGCCGCGGCGCGGCGGGTGCGCTCGTTCTCGTCCACCACGTGACGCGCGCGACGGAGGAGGACCGGGCTCAAGGCATCGGCCGTAGCCGCGCGGGCCAGGTCGGCCGCGGTCACGTCGCGCAGCGTGCGTATGGCGCGAACACCACCCTCCGGCGCCAAGAACGCCGCCAGCCGGCTTGCCGCCTCCTCCACCTGCGCGCGGCGCACGTTGTATTCCGAACCGGCGAGGTGCCGAGAGACCCCAGTGTTGTAAACCACCAAACACGTGTCGGGCGGAAGCGGAACGTGCTCGTAGTCAAGAGTGCGGCAGTCTAGGAAGAGCGCGTGGCCGGCGCGGCCCAGGGCGACGGCCATCTGGTCCATGATGCCGCACTTAACCCCAACCGCCTGGTGCTCGGCTCTCTGGCATGCCAGGGCCAGACTGCGGCGGAAACTGGGATCGGCCAGGGCGCCGGCGATTGCAGCCGCGTTCGACTGGCCCGACGCGACCAGCGCCACCGCAACTGCCAGCTCAACGGCGGCAGACGAGCTCAGCCCCGCCCCCACAGGCAGGTCGGACTCGATCACCCCAGAGAATCCGCCCACAGGCAGGCGCTCCTCGACAAGGCTGGCGGCGACTCCAGCGACGTAGCGCCCCCAGTGGCCGACAGGCAGAGCGTCCAGGGCTGCGCCGGGGTCGGCCAGGTCGATGCGCACCCACCCGACCGGCGTCGGCCAAGCTCCACCATGGGCCGTCTCGTCCGCGTATTCCGAATAGACGACGATCTTACCGTCGGGTTCAGGGGCAAAGGCCACCGCCACGCCACGGTCGATGGCGCACGGCATGACGAACCCCTCGGAGTAGTCGGTGTGCTCTCCGATGATGTTCACCCTGCCTGGCGCCTTCGCGACCAGCGTCGGCATGCGCCCGAAGAGCTCCCCGAACCTTTCGGCCAGCGCGCCGCTGTCCACCGTCATGAGCCCACCTCCCCACCTCCGTCGGCGGGCCCACACGACTGCCCCTCGAGCTTAGAAACGCACGCCCGCAACTCGGCAGCCTTCTCCTCCGGATGCGAATCGTTGATGAATACCCCCGCCCCCAACTCGCACCCGGCCAGATACTTCAGCTTGTCGGCGGTGCGGTTGGGCGGATAGAACTCGATGTGGAAGTGGCTCACCGGCAGATACGCCGGATCCGTCGGCGCCTGGTGCATCACCATGACGTACGGAAGATCGAAGCCGAAAAGACTGTCGTACGCCCGAGCGACCGCGCTCAGAGCCAACGCCAGCTCCCAGCGCTGCTCGGCTGGGAGTGCAGCAATGCTTGGAACGTGCTCGCGGGCGATGATGTGCACCTCATACGGCCACCTGGCATGGAACGGGACCACGGCGGCGAAATGCTGATTCGCATACACAACCCGGCGTCCGTCAGCCATCTCTTCGGCCAGCACATCGCAGAGCAGGCATCGGCCAGTGCTGGTCAGGTGCTCCGAGGAGCGCTTCAGTTCAGCCATGGGTATTGGGGGGATGAACGGAAAGGCATATATCTGTCCGTGAGGATGATGCAAAGTCACGCCCACGGCATCACCGCGGTTCTCAAAGATCATGACGTACTCGATGCCCTGCTCGGCGCAGAGATCACCGTAGCGGTCCGCCCACACATCGACAAGGTCCCGGATGCGCTCAACAGGCATCCGCGACAAGCTGGACATGTGGTCGTCAGTGTACAGGACCACCTCGCACCTGCCGAGCGAGGGCCTCACCGGCATCAAAGGCGTGCCTGCCACCACAGGTTCCTCCGGTGCATTCCTGAAAGACGGAAACTTGTTGTCAAACACGGCTATCTCATAGTGAGGCGCCGGTATCTCAGTGGGGAAGCCCCCTTCTTTGGTGGGGCAGAGCGGACAGTGTTCTTCCGGCGGCTTATACGTGCGGCTCTGCCGGTGGGAGGCTGTCACCACCCACTGCCGCAGGATCGGGTTCCATCTCAGCTCCGACAAGGCGCGTCACCTCCCGTGCCGAGCCGGACGATGCAGACGAAAGGGCCTCAGGCACGTCATCCGACGGCACCGCGCGTGTCGAAGCGTCGCTGAACCGGTACAGGATCAAGCGCCGCCCGTCGGACTTGACCAGCACTTCCTTGACCATGCCTCGCACTGACGCGGCCCCACCTTTCTTTAGGTATTCAACTAACTCCCCGTACGCGCACACCGCTGCGCGTCCCGCCTCCCGGCGCCGGCCCCCGCCCGTGGTAGCGTCGGCGCATCGCGTATCAGGCGTACCGATTCCACACGTCGCGCGGTTTTCCTGCGTCCTTCCACTGATTTGCGCCCAACTTACTCCAGATGTAAGCCCAGTTCGGCGCGGGCACTTATTGCACCTCCTAAACAAATCGAGCGCTTTCGCGCGCTAGTCGGCCGGCGAGGAAGCGTCAGCGTTCGGCTTTCCCTCATGCCCTCCCGGGCGAGCAACTAACCGGCGGGCCGTTCCCTCGGAATGCCGCCCGAGCCCCCGCTCTCCCGCACTCGCCCACTCAGGGATGGACGCGCACAGAAGCGCAGGGTAAGATGGTACTGTAGCCATATATGACATCTATCTGAAAGGAGCTTCCATCGTGAAAAGGGTTTTGTCTGTGGCCCTGACTCTCCTCATTCTCACAGCTGTGACAACCGCCCTCCCCGCCGTCGGCGCCGGCGTCGGCGCGGCCGCAAGCGCCGCCGCAGCGACCAGGCTGGAGGTCGTATGGATGGGCTGGCCCAAGGACCTCTTGGACGAGCAGCTCGCACCTTTCCTCCAGGCCAACCCCGATATCGAGCTGGACATCCAGGCGGTTCCTTTCAACCAGCTGTTTCAGACCCTTGAGGTCCGCCTTGCATCCAGCCAGCCGCCGGACGTCTTCATCGTCGACGGTCCGCTCACCGCCTCGTACGCGCACCGTGGCTATCTGATGCCTCTGGATTCGCTGATCTACGAGGAAGAGCTCGCCGAGTTCTTCCCGGCATCGGTGGAAGCGTGCAAGTATCGCGGCGTGCTTTATGCCCTGCCTTACACTTCGTCCGCGGCGGGCCTGTACTTCAACATCGACATCTTCAACGAGTACGGCGTCGAGCTTCCTCCTCAGAAACCTGGAGACAGGATCACCTGGGAGCACGTCCTCGAGCTGGCGCGCCGTCTCACTGTAGACTCCAACGGCGATGGGCAACCTGAAGTGTGGGGGCTGCTCATCGAGCAGTCGGACAGGCCATATCAGCTGCTTCCGCTGGCAGAGTCCCTGGGCGCTCGCCCGCTCTCTCCAGACGGCTCCACATCAGAAGGGTTCGTCAACTCTGAGGCGTTCATCAAAGCCGCGCGCTTCTACGGCGACCTGTTCAACGCCGAGAAGGTGAGCCCTGTGGGCATCCTGGACGCACCCGTGGTGCGAGAATACTTCGGCAGCGGCAAGGCCGCCATGATGCTGGGCGCAGAATGGAACATCTCGCGTCTTGCCGAATTCGAGGGGTTCAACTTCGGCCTCAGCGCCCACCCGGCCTTTGAAGGCGGACGCGCGGTCACTCCCACCGGCGGCTGGCATGTGGGGATCAGCTCCCGCATCCCCTCTGACAAGCTCGACGCGGCCCTGCATTTCGCCCGCTACATGACCAGCCGTGAAGCCAGCGCCGCATGGGCGCGCCTCTTCGGCAACGCCCCGGCCAGACGCGACGCGTACGAGGCCCTGCCCGATCTGTTCTCCAACTACATGTGGGAGGTGCTGCTCTACGACATGGAGCACACGGCCTCGCCGCGTCCCGTAACCCCTGCCTACCTCGAGTTCGAGGCCAGGCTCAAGGACGCGTTCAACGCCATCCAATTCGGGGCTGATCCGACCGAGGCCCTAAACGAGGCCGCACGGCTTATCGACAGGGAACTGGCCAGGTACCGTTAGGATGAGCAGGCCCCCCACGCCCGCGCAACCCAGCGCGCGGCTCGCCCCAATACAACGGCAGGCGCGCCTTAGGGAGCGCCTGCATCCGACCCACCGGAACCTCCGTAGCGAGCTCCTGGCTACCGCCGCCTTCCTAGCCCCTGCCCTTGCTCTGCTTGCGGCATTCCGTCTCTACCCGGCTGCCGTATCTGTGGCGCAGAGCCTGCAGGGGGGCAGCCTCCAGGCATACAGGGAGCTTTTCGCTGACACCACCTTCCTCAAGTCGGTAAGGGTGACGCTGGCTTACGCTGCTATGGCCAGCCCCGCCACCGTGGCCGTCAGCCTGCTCCTGGCGCTGGTCCTGCAGGGGTCGGGCCGCGTGCGGAGCCTGGTGCGAACTGCGTGCTTCCTGCCATCCACCGTGAGCATGTCGGTGGTGGCAGTGACGTGGGGGATGATCCTCGATCCCCATTTCGGCCTTGCCAATAGTGTGCTGTCTGCCGTGGGCCTGCCCAGGCAGCTGTTCCTGGCCTCGCCGGTCCAGGCCCTCCAGTGTCTGGCGGCGCTGTCGGTCTGGCGTAACGCGGGATACTGGATGATGTTCTTCCTCAGCGGGATGGAGGCTGTGCCAAAGTCCGTGTACGAGGCCGCCCAACTCGACGGCGCGTCGCCCCTGCAGTGCGCCGTGACCATAACTGTCCCCCTGCTGGCACCGACCTTAGGTTTCGTGTTGGTCTCGAACACGGTGGTGAACTGCCTTGCGTTCGCTCCGGTGTTCATACTCACCCGCGGCGGCCCACTGGGCTCCACCAACGTGCTGATGTATGAGGCTTACAAGAGCGCATTCACCTACCTCGACATGCCCAGGTCGTCAGCGATATCCACGCTGGTGCTTGCCGCGGTGTTCGCCCTGAGCTTCCTGGAGCTGAAGCTCATCCAGGCGGGTTTCGGAGGTGACAGGCAGTGATAGGGCCGAACCGCATTGGCGCTTCGCCCCTCAGCCGAGCCTCCCTCCTTGCCTTCCGTGTCGCAGGGTACGCGCTCGTGGCCGCGCTGTTCCTGGCGCCGCTGGCGTGGGTTCTGGCCTCGTCACTTCGTCGTCCCGGTCCGCTTTACCAGTACGCATCACCCCTCAGCTGGCGCCTGTTCATCCCTGACCGTCCCACTCTAGCCAACTTCGCGCATGCCCTGACTTCGCTGGGAATGGACAGGGCCCTGCGCAACACAGCCTTTGTCGCCGTAACCACCGCTCTCGCCGGGCTCGTCGTCAACTCCATGGCCGGCTTCGCCCTCGCCGCGCTGAGCTTCCCCGGCAAGAATATGGTGTTCGCAGCGGTGATGGTCGCTTTCATGGCGCCCTTCGACGCCATAGTCATCCCGCTACACCGAGCCGTATCCAGCATGGGCCTGGTCAATAGCTGGGCGGCGTTGATACTCCCCGCCGTGGGCAACGGCATGGCCATCTTCCTCTTCCGCCAGTTCTACCACGAGTACCCAAAGGAGATCCTAGAGGCTGCGCGAGTGGACGGCGCATCATGGCTCCGTCTCTTCTGGCAGGTGGTGCTGCCCTCGTCTGGCCCAGCACTGGCTGCCGCTGCAGTGCTGATCTTCATGCACCAGTGGAACTCCTTGTTCTGGCCCCTGGTAGCCGCGTATTCCGAGAAATACACCATGGCACAGGTGATCGTGGCAAGCCAGATAGCCGTGGACGGGACCCGCTGGGCCAGCCTTTTCGCCACGTCTGTGCTGAGCAGCATTCCGCCCATGATGCTGTTCTTTCTGCTTCAGAAGCACTATCTGAGGGGAATTGGAGGATTCGGCGGGAACTGAGTCTCCGCTAAGGGGATGCTCCAGGAAACCCCGGAGCAACTCCCTACGCGTCACCTTCAACTGACGTGGAACAACTGGTGGCTGCGCCGTGTGTGGGGCACATCATCGACGACAAAGTCAACCGTGATCAGCCTGGCAGCCTGAATCTCACCGCTGCGCCACTGGTATTGGGGGGCAGCGAGGTCAGGTTGCCCAAGAGTATAGTGACCGATGACTGACGGGTTCTGGAGCGATAGCTTCCCTGAAGACTGATGTCCAGCAGAATGTCGTCCTCAACGAGCCGTGCGTGAAACCGAAGGCCGTCTTCGCCCTGGACAAGATCGTCTGTAATGGCAACGGCGGAGCCACCGGGGGAACGCAGCTGCACCGAGGTGGTCTCTGCCGAGGGATCCTTGAGATAGATGTAGTACCATCCAGAATCAAACGCTCCGGGCGTACTCGTCATTACTTGCAGTTCAGTAGCGTTCCGAACTCTTGAGACGATGCTACGCAGGGCGGTGTCCATGTTGGCCTGAAGCCAGGCCTGGCTCTCCCCCAGGCGGAAGGTGCTGGCGCCGAAAGCGTACAGCGAGGAAGCGACCAAGACCACCATCCCCAGGACGGCCGATGCCACCATCAGCTCCACCAGCGTTATCCCGCGTTGATCCGACAAGGCTCCCCTTTTCACAGACACCGTCCTCACTCCTCAGGCTCTTCAGGCAGGAAAGCAGTGATAGTGGACGACTGGTTCCCGGATGTGCCGGTGGCCTCGGCCAGCTCGCCCTTGACCGTCATCTTTCCGGCACCAGGAAACTCGATGCTGAGCTCATCATCGTCAGACTTGGGCCCCTCGGCCAACTTCTGAGCGATGCCGGTTTCCGCAGCGTTCAGAGCTTCACTGCGTTGTCCTGCCGCCCACAGCCACGTGACGGAGTTGGAGAAGACCAGCAGGATAGATCCTACCGCCAGCCCAAGCACCACTATCGCCACGAGCACCTCTAAGAGAGTGAATCCGTGTTCTGAGTTTCTGGACTTCACGGCGCCGCCCCCCTATTTCCATATCCCGAGGGCATAGCTCGGCGGCTTCTTCACAGTGGCCTCAAAGCCAATACCAGACTCTCCAAGATCCCTCCATGTGACCTGTGAGCTATTGTCCATTGCGATCGTCTTGCCCACGATGGCTCCTGTTACCTTAGCGCTGTTCTTCAATTGTATGTCGCTTTTCGGAGCATACACGAGCCCGATGGTCATCTCAGAACTGTTCTTGAACTCGACGCTGTCGCCACCAGTTATGAGGAATCCGGTAATCTCGGTGCTGTTGTGAAGTATCACATTGGCGTGCTTTGCGTACACGGATCCGTTGATCTTTGAAGAATTCTTTAGCTCAACGTCTTTGCTGCCCGCATAGTACAATTCTAGACCGTCAGTGGTGCCGCCCGCCTGCTTATTCATTGTGGACGAGTTGTCCAGGACGAGCTCCTCGCTTACGTACAGGATAACCTTGCCACCGCCGCTGATGATGAGCTTGCCGCTATTTTCAAGGGCCAGAGTGCCAACGCTGATTCTGCGAGTTTCCCCTGCATCCACATGGATCGTAAGCGTCTTGCTGTTGCCCACGGTGATGCTGTCATAGGAGCCGTCCTCGTAAATGTGGTGATTGTCCTTACGTGATAGACTACCGCGTTTCGGCAGAGACGGAGTAAGCGGGAACTCCGGTGGCGGTAAGGTATAGTCACGCACCTCTGACAGCGCTTGCACTCCACCCGCTACGTGCTCGTCGAGCTCGTCTTTGCTGTCAACAACCTCGGTTGGATCCGCATCAGGTCCAAGCCACAGAGTCCCGGTGATCTTGGCTGAGTTCCGCAACTGAACAGCGTCAGAAGAGATCGAGTTAGTGGCAGCGTCTCCTCTGATCTCAGCACTGTTCTTCATCTCAAGTTTTTCCATGGCGAAAACGGCATTGTCGATCGGTGCCATCCCCGATCTGCCTGGGACATATCGCATCTCATGCATGACAGTCTCAGATACGCCTCGAACCGTACCTGTGACGGTCACTAACAGCTTACCGTGACCACCCCCTGACGGCGCCTCTCTCGTCAACCACACCCGAAATGAGCCGTCACCAAGCTCGCGTGGGAGAGAAGGGCTCGCCTTGAGCGCGTCTTCGACGAGGCTGTCCATCTTCTCAGGCCCGAGGCCTTTCGGATCGTTCGCTATGTATGAAACGATCGCCTCCGCCCCCGACCTCGCGATGTAGTACGCCTTGGCACGTGCCTCGGTATTGATTACTTGCCCATAGGCAGCGCCAACGTACTGGAGAAGCCCGATCCCGAGAAGAATCAGCACCATGGTGACCATGAACACAGTAACCAGGGCGCTTCCGCGTTCGTCGCCACGGAGTTTCACAGGGGTTCACCTGCCCCTCTTTCGTAGCTAACCGACATAATTCTGCACCAACGTGGCAAATCCTTCCGGGGTGCACTCAGAATTTTCCCGCCCCGTGTCGCTCCTTGCGCTTGATAGAACGAATCTCCCCGTAGCTACTGTGTTCATCTCGAGAACGTACAGCTGCTTAACTTGTGCCAGCGACCACTGAACCCGTCCCACCGATGCACCAGCCGCGGTGTCACTTCCACTGGCCGCGCTTGAAAGTCTTCGCCCCGCTTTCGAGGTCTGGGATCCCTCCCTGGGAGTCGGGGATCTCCTTCCACTCGACGAAGGTGCCGCCTGACATGTGCACCGTCTTGCCGATCAAGCTTCCACGCACTTTCCCGCTGCCCTCGAGCCTGACCGCTGCATTCGGCGCGTACAGCACCCTGACATGGGCCGTGGCGTCGCCTGTGATCTTCACCTCGGAGCCACCGGTGATAATGTGCCCCGTTATTCCCCCACTGTTGGTAATGTCGATCGGCGCATCCTTAGCATAAACTGACCCGCGGAACTTCGTGTTGCCTCCCAGAGACAGCTTCCCGGTGCCGGAATAGTACATGTGAAGCTGGCTCTCTGAGCCGTTCCTGTTTATGGATGCGCCGCCATCCATGACAAACTTGTTGACGTAGAGTATCAGCTTGCCCGAACCAATTATGTTCATCTTTCCGTCTCCCGTGACAGACAACTCGTCAGCACGTATGATCCTGGTCCCGCTGCCAACGTAGATGTTGAGTTCGCTTTCGACAGCGAGTCTGCCATACCATCCGTCTCCATCCGCCTCGGTGATGGAGTATGGAGGCGACGGCCACCACCCGGCAGTGAAGTCGCCCTTGTATGGTAGCAGGGGGAACTCTGGAAACTCAGGTAGCGGGTACTCGCGAGGCTCGGGAAGGTTCTTGACCTTGCCCTGCTTCACATACTCGTCCATGGGAGAACCGTTCGGCGCCTTCACGACATTCGAGGCGTTCCCACCAGGCCCGATCCACAGGGTTCGCCCATTGCGATCATCGAACCCTGTTGACCAGGCGAAATCAACGCTACGATCTGCCACGGAATTCGTGGCGGCATCCCCATAGATCTTGGCGCTGCCCTCCATCTTGATGCTGTTGAGCGCGAACACCGCCATATCCAGCGGGGGGATACCGGGTCCGTCCGGAGCAATCAGGATCGTGCGTCGCACCGTCTCCGTGACGCCACGCACATCGCCGACGGCAGACACGAGTATCGCATCCGAGCCCTCTCGAGTAACCGCCAGCGTAAAGGCGCCGTCTCCAAGGGCAGTGGGACTAGAGGTCCCCGCGGCGATGACGTTGTCGATGAGATCGTCGAGTTCCGCAGAACTGAGTCCGTCAGGGTTGTCGACTACATACGACACGAAGGCGTCGACCCCGGATCTTGCTATGTAGTAGGCCCTGGCCCGCGTTTCGGCCGCCGTCACCTGCCGGAAAGCAACGGACGCGTAGTGAACAAGCCCAGCCCCCAAGAGTATTAGCACCATCGTTACCATGAAGACTGTGACCAGAGCACTGCCGCGTTCATTGCCGCGAAGGAGCATGCGTTTCACCATCCCACAGAACGTAGTAGACATGTACAATTCTATGTCATCGTGGCATTTCCTCCGGCCAAGTCCTAAATCTGGTGTAAATTTGTTCCTCCAGCCGGTGAACTATCACTACGCCACTTTGGTTTGCCTATCCGCCTGTTCTTGTTGAATCGCTTTTTCTTGCTCTGCCTTCCACTCCCAATACTTATCCATGTTGAAGTACCGGTGTGTGGTTGTCCACTGTTCATCATGCTCCATTAAANNTTAAAACCGCCCCGAGTAACCGCAAAGCCGATGTCTCGTTGGGAAATATGCGAATCACCCGTTCACGGCGTCGGATCTCTTCATTCAGGCGCTCGACCATATTCGTGCTGCGAAGTCGACGGCGGTAGTGTTCGGGAATAGCCATTACCGCCATAGCGTCCTCAAAGCCGTTTTCCAGGCACTCTATGGCCTTCGGCGCCTTTCCGGCAAAGTCGGTTACGATCTCGCTCAACAGCTTTCTTGCCGTGGGCATATCGATGGCGTCAAACATCGGTCTTAATCTCGTCTTCAGCTCATCCTGGTAACGTTTCGGACAGTTGTCCAGGATATTACGCATGAAATGCACCTGACAACGCTGCCACAAGACGCCCTGGAAATGGCGTTGCACCGCTTTCACCAAACCTTTGTGGTTATCCGAAACCACCAAATCCACACCGGACAAACCTCGTTTCTTTAGCCATTCAAAGAACGTGGACCAACTGGCCTCCGACTCACTGTCGCCGATCATGAGACCAAGTATCTCCCGGAATCCATCCCTGTTGACTCCGATGGCCAAGAGGCAACTGTGGGGCTCTACGCGGCTATCGGTTCGCACTTTGATCTGCACACCGTCCACCAACACAAAGGGGTATGCACCGCCCTTGATGGGTCGTTCATTCCAAGCGTTGACCGCCGGGTCGAGTTGCTTGCAAAGCGCAGATACCGTAGACTTTGAAAAGTCTACCCCGCATAGTTCTTCTGTGATGCGCTGCACTTTCCGGGTGGAGACGCCGTTCACCACCATCTCCATGAGCGCCAGGACCAGGGCTTGCTCACTTCGTTGGTACCGCTCAAAGAGCTGTGTCGAGAACTGGCCACTACGTAGCCGAGGTACCTGAAGGACTAAGGTTCCTACCCGCGTGTTCATCGTCCGAGGCCGGTAACCATTCCGGTATGCTTGACGCTCTTCCGTCCGTTCATAAGGCTCTGCTTGTATCTGCTCCGTAATCTGGGCATTGAGTACC
>LFSP01000019.1 GCA_001513145.1 Clostridia bacterium DTU025
CGCGTTCGCGCGACAAAAACGGCGGCAGATTCCCGATGGTACGCGGTTCTGATATCGACGAACCCGGCCTGGTGAAGCAGTGTGTGCTGGGTGTCGATGCTGGCAGGCACGTCGATGTGGTACGTGCCGTCCATCTTTTCGGGCCACTGTTGGAGAAGCGCACGCTCTTCGGCGGAAGAGACCACGTAATCGCCTTCGATATACTTCCCGCCGGGCCGCAGCCAGTGAGCGATCTTCGAGTACATGTCGAGCTTGACGTCACCGGTTAGGTGGTGCATCGTCTCCACGGATATTACGTAGTCGAAGCTGCCGGCAGGAAAGCTGAGGGTCAGGTAAGAGCCTTCGATGGCGGTCACGTTCGGGCGTGGCCGTCGCGCGTTGTACTTGGCCAGCAATCGAGAGAGCATCTCATGAGATACATCGACCGCAGTGATCCTGGCATTCGGAGCCCTCAGTAAGACGAAATCGAGCTCCAAACCTGTGCCGCAGCCCAAATCCAAGATCGTCAGATCAGCGCCGGTTTGTGGGATCTGTGCGGCGACGCAAGAGTAGAAGGCATCGAAGTCGGGGATGACCTCGCGCATGTGGTCCTCGTATATGTCGACTCGCCTGTCGAAGAACTCGTCCATCAGCTCGTAGCCAGGGAAGTCATCGCGCTCCATCGCCGCATTCGCCTCCGTCCAGAAGGATTCGTCGGGGGAGGTTGACATCCTTCATGCTAGGACGTCGGCGGACGACGGGCGGCGGCGAGGAGAGGCCAAGGGGACGGACAAAAAGGGATGAGCATGCCCTGCGCTGCGCCGTGCAGGGCGTGCTCATCTTAGAGTTTACGCCGGCAGAGCGCCTCGGATCTCCTGAAGCACTTCGAGGAAGTGCTCTGCCTCGCGGGCCACGTGGTCTGCAAGCAGCGGAGGAAGGATCGACAGAATCTTGCATCCCAGCAGAAGCTGGTGAGCCGCGCGCTTGAAATCCCTGATACGCTCTGTTTCCGCCATCACCTCGTCGGTGAACCGCGCCACTACGGGGAACTGGGAGGGGTCGGCCTGCAGCATCGACGTGTAATCCTGGGCCTGGCGCAGGAGACGGTCAAACAGCTGGCTGAACTCCCTAGCCTGCTGGACGAAGCCCCGTTCCGACTGGTCCAGCAGGCTTGCGATGAACTTGGCGTGGTCCGTCATGATCCGAAGCCAGAACATCTCCTCGCCCAGGGCGAACTCGAAGGGGCTTCCGGCGGGAGCGCCCGAGGTGTCGAGGGCGTGGAGGAACAGCTGAGCCTCGCGGGCGATGTGGTCCAGTAGAAGCGGGTAGTTGTATCCTCCCAGACCGCCCACGGTGCAGTTAAGGGCCAGCCCAAGGAGCATGCGCTTGAAGGCCAGGAAGGCGACTACTGCCTCCCGCACGTTCTGCAGGTACTGGGCGGCTTCGGGCGGGGCCATGGCGTTCATGCATCCGCTCCAGTTGAGCAGGCTCCTGAAGGTCTCCTGGAACTGTGCGGCTTGGGCGCGCAGGTCCACTCTCTCGGCGGGAAGCCCGTTCTCTATGAAGATGGCGTGCTCCATCATGATCCTCAACCAGTAAGACAGATTCCTCTCGGAGCAGGCAACCGGCGTGGTCACTATTTCGCATACGCTGATCCCTGCGGGCATAGGGATCCCTCCTTGATATCTTTGTAGACTGATGGCTGCTGGAATCGTACTATTCTATGTGGCGTGGCTCCGTGACTGTGCGCAAGGGCCGACCTGGGTCGAGCTCGAACAGACGGAAAAGATGCCGGGATGGCGCCCAACGCAGGCGCCGCCCCGGCGCTGGTCACTGGGTGTTGGCGTGTGGTATGCGCGCAGCGTCGGCTACTCTTCAGCCCCAAGCGCCATTGCCGCAGGCACGCCGGCCTGGATGCAGCACACTCTGTCGAGAGGTATGAGAGCGCACTGGGCGATGTCAGAGCAGGTCGGAACGGTGTTGTGGTGCTTGCCGTGATGCCCTGGTTTGGCCATCAGTTGGAGATCGGGCCCGTTATCGTTTTCCTCCTCCTCGCACGGGCACGGCGCCGTGATGAGCCCGGGCAGGCTCAACGCCTGCAGGGTGAGGAAGCCGCTGCTTATCCCCGATATCTTGGCATTGCAGATCCTGAGGCAGCATTCGCCGCACTGAAAATACACGATCACCGGGCACGCGCACTGCTGGCCGCACTTGTCGAGGAACTGGCCTATGGGATGCTGACGCAGCGACTCATCCGTGAAAAACTGGGCCTTCTCGACGTTCTCCACCTTACTTGTTCCCCCTTTCAACTGCGTCACCCGTCATCGGGTTGTTCTGCACTCAGTGTATGCCGGCGCCGGCTCATGCGCTTGAGGACAGGGGCACAAAGGCACCACGGCCCGCACGGCGCATGCAACCTCTGCGACAGATCTTGCGTACTCCGCGTGCGCCTGCTAAAATACCAGCAATAGCATTTCATGCAAGTTCATACACGACAAAGGCGATGACCGGGAAGAAGTAAGCTGCGAACGGGACCACCAGAGAGCCTCCGGGTGGTGCGAGGGGGCGGGACTGCCGTAGCTGAATACATCCTGGTAGCCGCTCACCGAAGAGCGCCACGTGATGCGCGCCACGCGTGGTGTGCGCACTGTTGCGCGACGCCGCGCTGCGCTACGCCGCGTTGCGCGACACATGGGCGCTTTGTAGACTGAGACGGTTTCACCCGTTATCGTGATAGAGTATCGTGCGCTCCCGCGGCGTTTCCGGCGGCGACGCACCGTACTCGAAAAGGTCGGCAGCGCGAGCTGTCGGCGAACAGAGGTGGTAACACGGGATTTGGCGCTCGTCCTCTGCAGGCAAGGCAGGGGGCGGGCGCTGTTGCTTTCCCCCCTGCGGTGGGGCGCGCCGCCGCCAAAGGGCACGCTCCAGGAATCCAAGAACACGACGAAGAAGGAGCGTGGTCTTTGTGGCGAACGTCAAGTTCATGAGCGGCGAAAACGTACCCCTGGAGATGCACAAAGTACGGATCGTGCAGAAACTGACTCTCCTGCCGGTGGAGGAGAGGCTCGGGGCCATCACCGAGGCCGGCAACAACACCTTCCTCTTGCAGAACCGCGACGTGTTCCTCGACATGCTCACCGACAGCGGCGTGAACGCCATGAGCGATCAGCAGCTGGCTGCCATGATGGTGGCGGACGACGCCTACGCAGGCTCTGCCACCTTCACCAAGCTCGAAAGCAAAGTAGCAGAGCTCTTCGGCATCCCCAGGTTCCTGCCTGCGCACCAGGGGCGAGCCTGCGAGAACATCATCGCGTGCACGTTGGTGAAGCCGGGAAGCATCGTACCGATGAACTACCACTTCACCACCACGAAGGCCCACATTACCAGGTGCGGCGGCGTCGTGGAGGAGCTGCTCATCGACGAGGGCCTCAAGCCCACCAGTGACTTCCCGTTCAAGGGCAACATGGACCCCGACAAGCTGAAGAAGCTCATCGCTGAGAAGGGCGTGGAGAACATCGCTTTCGTCCGTCTTGAGGCGGGCACGAACCTCATAGGAGGGCAGCCTTTCTCGCTGGAGAACGCCCGGCAGATTTCGGCCATATGCAGGGAGAGCGGCATACCGCTGGTACTGGACGCCAGTCTCCTACAAGACAACCTGTACTTCATCAAGGAGCGCGAGGCGGAGTGCAGAGACATGAGCCTACGCGAGATCACGCGGGCGCTTTGCGACGAGATGGACATCATATACTTCTCCGCGCGCAAGCTGGGCTTTGCCAGGGGTGGCGGTCTGTGCGTGCGCGACCCGGGGCTCTTCGCGAAGATGCGGGAGCTGGTGCCCCTGTACGAGGGCTTCCTGACCTACGGCGGGATGTCGGTGCGGGAGATGGAGGCCATAGTGGTGGGCCTCGAGGAGACCATGGACGAGGACATCGTCTCCCAGGGCCCACAGTTCATCAAGTTCATGACCGACGAGCTGGTCAAGGCGGGGGTTCCCGTGGTGACGCCGGCGGGCGGCCTTGGCTGCCACCTCAACGCCATGGAGTTCCTGCCCCACGTGCCGCAGTCGGAGTACCCCGCAGGCGCGTTGGCCGCCGCCCTCTACATCGCCGGCGGCGTGCGCGGCATGGAGCGCGGCACCTTGAGCGAGGCGCGTGAGCCCGACGGTTCAGAGAAGTTGGCCGACATGGAGCTCTTGCGTCTGGCCGTCCCCAGGCGGGTGTTCACGCTGTCGCAGGTGAAGTACGCCATCGACCGCATCGTGTGGCTATACAGCCGCCGCGATCTCGTGGGCGGCCTGGAGTTTACGGAGGAGCCTGCAGTTCTCCGCTTCTTCTTTGGGAGACTGAAGCCCACGTCAGACTGGCAGGCCAGGTTGGTCCAGGCGTTCAGGGCAGATTTCGGCGACAGCCTGTAGCGAGAGCGCGAGCGTCAGACCAGTGCGAAAGGCCCTCGCCCGGTTTGGCTGCCCGAGGCGACCCATGGGCGGGTCGTTGTCGTTGAAAACCGACCCACCGGCGGGTCGCCGCACCCGCTCTTTGACGGCCACTCTCTAGCAGCAGAGCGTCTGCAGGCTGCGGCGCCAGGATATATATGGTCGTTGGATTGACTCTCGTTGGTGGTTGCACCTGCGCCGGCCCGGTGCTATCATGTTGGATAATCGATAACCGTATAGCCCTAACATGCGAAAGCGATGAGCGGGACAAGTAGGCGCCCGAACCTTGCGAAGCGAGCCGGGGACGGTGCGAGCCCGGTGCAGGAAGGCGACTGAAACACACCCGCGAGCGCGGACCGAAAGCGGCCGGCAGCAAGTAGGCTCCGACGGAATCTCTCACCGTTATCAGGAGAGGGGATATAAGGCAGTAAGCAGGTGCGCGAGCGCGGTTGCGCGGAAGTGCAGGAGCGCCGGAGCACCGGGCAGCCTGTCCGTATCCTATCGAGTGGGCTTGGAGTAACGCTCCAGGCCAATTGGGGTGGGACCGCGGGAATGCGTATTGAGCTTCTCGTCCCTTGTTGGGACGAGAAGCTTCCTGTTTTTCTAGGGGTTGTGGAGGTGCGGATGGTGGATGACAGGTTCGTCATGGGACGGTATTACCTGCCGGCTGACGCCCGCGTGAGACGGGAAGCGGAGGGGCGCCTGGCGCGGCTCTTTGCCAGCCGGGGGTTTGAGGAGATCATACCGCCCATCCTGGTTGGGTTGGGCGTGGCCGGAATGGATCCAAGTGGTGGCTGGTTAGGTGGCAACTGCTCTGGTGCCAACGGACTGGGCAGATCAGGCGCGTTAGGTGCTTCAGGCGGCGGCTATGGCAGCTCCGGGGGTTCGGGAGTGTCGTACGCCGTGCTGACCAGGGATGGCTGCCTTATGACTCTGCGCTGCGATTTTACCATGCCCGTGGCGGCGCTGGCCGCGCGTCACCTGCTTCGCTCTGGCGAGACGGTGCGTCTGTTCTACTCCGGCAGCGTGTTCAGAGCGCAGAAGCCAGGCAGCGGCAAGCAGGAGGAATGGCGGCAGGTAGGCGTGGAGCTGATGGGGTCGGCGGCCGACGATGGATCCGATGTGGAGCTGCTGTCGCTGGCAGCCGAGAGCCTGCTCAGCCTGGGAGTGCGGGACTTCTCCATCGGCATCGGCCATGCGGGGCTGCTGGAGAAGGTGCTGCGCCGCGCCGGCGCCGAGGGCGAGCGCTTGGCAGAGGCGTGGCGCGCGCTGGCCGGTCGCGACTTCGTGCTGTTCGGCAAGCTTACATCCGGTCTTGACCAGGGCGCTCTGTGCGCTCTGAGGATGCCGGTGGAGGACGGTCCAGTCTCCAGTGAGCCGGAGGCAAAGGCCCTGGCGCAGACCATGGACGCGCTGCGTGAGAGGGGACTGGCGGATTGCTTCCGCCTGGACCTGACCATCGCCAGGGAGCTGGACTACTACACGGGGATAGTCTTCGAGGCGTACGCCAGAGGGGCGGGCAACGCGGTGATCGGGGGCGGGCGCTACGACACGCTGTTGGAGCGGTTCGGGGCATCGGCGCCGGCGGCCGGGTTCGCCATCGACATGGACTCGCTGGTGTGCGCCATGGGGGTGCAGTGTGATGCGTGACGTCGACCTGAGCATAGCGCTGCCGAAGGGGCGGCTGCTGGGGCCTGCGCTGCAGGCGCTGACGGCTGCGGGGCTCAACTGCCCTGACATAGGGGAGTTCGATAGAAGGCTGGTGTTTGAGTGTGACGGGCACGTGGGCCTGACGGGGGCGGGGGTCTCCGGCGCGGGGGTGCCGGGGGCGCCACTGGCGCGCACGGGCACCGTGAGGTTCATCATGGCGCGCCCGGCGGACGTGGCCGCCTACGTGGAGTACGGTGCGGCGGACCTGGGCATCACGGGCAAGGACGTGCTGCTCGAAGGCGACTGGAACGTGTACGAGCTGCTTGACCTGGGCTTCGGCACGTGCAGGATGGTGGTGGCGGGGCCGGCGTCAAGGGCGGCAGAGCCGGGCACGAGGGCCAACGGCAACGGCAACGGCGGCGGCGGAGCGCACGTGCTGCGGGTGGCGACGAAGTTTCCGAACATCGCCCGAAGCTATGTGGCGGCGCGGCGCGACGTGTGCCTGCAGGTTATCAAGCTGAACGGCGCGGTGGAGATAGCGCCCATCACCGGGCTGGCGGACGTCATCGTCGACCTGGTCGACACCGGGCGGACGCTGCGGGAAAACGGTCTGGTGGTGCTGGAGGAGCT
>LFSP01000050.1:0-46284 GCA_001513145.1 Clostridia bacterium DTU025
CGGCGGTTATCCTATGCACATTTTGGCCGCCAAACTGTGCACTTCTTGATTGCCAAACAGACGTCAGGGTGTGACTCTCGTGGAGGTCAGTAGCAGTAATCTCACGCGGGATTCCATGGTGAGCACCCTCAAGGACATCGTTCCATTTACGGCGTACGCGACCCATGATAGGTCGCCGTTGTTGTCGACTCTCGACGCAATGGGCCTTGATTACATGGATGCAGTCAGGCGATGAGACGGAGTGAAGCGGTGCGGGTGTTGGGGGGCTATTCCTCTAGTTGTAAGAGTTAGGTTAGTGAAATCCTCTGAACCGTGGATTTCGGTGTCGGCGGCGTTGAAGCTACGACTGCTCCTGGATTCTGTGTCATCGTGGCTCAACAGATCCGCAGCTAGAGGCTGTAAGGAGGTCTGTTCATGCGGGTAAGGCTGACCCTACGTTCGCCACACAGTGACGGCAGCGGCGGCAAATCCTCCACTTGGAGGGTTTCGGAGGACAAAACCCTGTGAACCGCGGATTTGCAGCTGCGAAGTCCCCGGATCTGTGGTTTTTGTTCCCGAGGCCCATGTCGTCCAGCCATTCGCCGATTCAGGTGCCCGCCAACGCCCCGCACTCCCTCGCCGCGCGTCCCCGCTTGGCCCCGCCACAGTCCCTCAAACCTGCGCCCGCGGAATGAAAGCAGGAAGGCATGCCCTTAGGGGCATGCCTGACATTTGACCCTTGCCTTTGGTGTTTCTGTGCGTTCCAACGCCTCGTGCCCGCCTCACGGCGCTTCAGTTCCCGTGCATCTTGAACTCCAGGAACAGCTTGTTGTAGTGGGCCAGCATTTGCTTGCCGAGGTTCTCGTACACCTCCAGCCTGGCGGTGAGCTCCGGCGGGGGATAGAACCTCACGTCTCCCACTATCTCCTCATCCAGTAGTTCCATGGCGCCGGCATTGGGCGTCGAGTATCCTACGTACTCTGTGTTGCGCGCGGCGACCTCCGGGTCCAGCATGAAGTTGATGAACTCATGGGCTGCTTCGACGTTTTTCGCTGTCACCGGAATGACGAAGTTGTCGAACCACAGGTTTGACCCTTCTTCCGGTACCACGTAGTCCAGTCTGTCGTTCTCCTGCAGCACGCTGTAGGCGTCGCCCGACCACACCACCCCGATGGCAGCCTCCTCGCCGGCGAGAAGCAGCTTGATCTCGTCTCCAACGATAGCCTTGACGTTGGGTATGAGGTCGATCAGCCGCTGCTTGGCCTGCTCCAGGTGGTCCAGATCGGTATCGTTCAGCGAATAACCCAGGCTGTTCAGCGCGATGCCGATGACCTCCCTGGCGCTGTCCACCAGCAGGATCTCGTTTCGCAGCTCAGGGTCCCACAGATCGTTCCACCTGGTGATGGTCTTGCCGCCGACCATCTCGGGATTGTACACGATGCCCACGGTTCCCCAGAAATAGGGCACGGAGTAGACGTTGCCGGCGTCGAAGGGCATGTCAAGGAAACGTGGGTCGATATGCTCGAGGTTCGGGATCTTCGAGTGGTCCAGGGGCAGCAACATGCCCTGCTCCATCATCTTCGCTACTGCGTACTCCGACGGCACGGCCACATCGAAATGGGTTCCGCCGTGCGAAAGCTTGGTCAGCATCGCCTCGTTGGAATCGAAGGTCTGCAGGACCACCTTGATGCCGGTCTCCTCGTAAAACTCGTCCAAGAGATCGGGGTCGATGTAATCTCCCCAGTTGTACAGGATGATCGTGTTCCCGCCGGCATACCCCTGCGACGAGTTCAGCGACGTGGTAACTAGCATGAGCGCCAACGCTGCGAGCACCGCCGCTGCCAGCGCCTGCACTACTCGCTTCATGCTTTCACCTCCGATCCGGCGTTGCTCCTGGCTGCCGACGATATCACCCTGGAGGCTCTTCTCGCTGCCTCGGCGCCCTTAGTGGTGATGACGTAGTACACCACCACGAGGCCCAGCGTTACAAGGAACACCAGCGTTGACAGGGCGTTGATCGTCAGCGATATTCCCTGTTTGGCCATGGAGTAGATCTCCACCGACAACGTGCTGAAGCCTTGGCCGGTCACGAAAAAGGTCACGGCAAAGTCGTCCAGGGAGTAGGTGAGGGCCATAAAGAACCCTGCCAGTATCCCAGGCGTGATGTAAGGGATGATCACCCGCGACAACACATCCCAGCTTTCTGCGCCCAGATCGTGCGCTGCGTCGATCAGCGTGGGGCTCATCTCCTGCAGCTTTGGCATGACCATCAGCACCACGATGGGCACGCTGAAGGCGATGTGTGACAAGAGCACCGATGTGAAGCCCAAGGTGATCCCAGCCATGGCGAACAACATCAGGAACGACGCACCGATTATCACGTCGGGGCTGACGATCATGACGTTGTTCAGGGTGAAGAGCGTGTTGCGCAGGCGCCTGCTCCTGGCGTTGTGTATAGCAAGCGCCCCCGCCACCCCTACCACCGTTGCTATGGCTGACGAGAGCAGAGCTATGACCACCGTGTTCAGCACTATAATGATGAGGCGGGTGTCTTGCAGCACCTGTCCGTACCATTCCAGAGTGAAACTCTCGAAGGTATGCATGTTGCCGCCGCTGTTGAACGAGTAATAGATAAGGTACAGGATGGGAGCGTACAACAGCAGGAACACCACCGCAAGATATACATTCCCAGCGCTTAGCACGCGGGAGCCGCGCCGACTCTCCAGGGCATCCATCTCTACACCCTCCTCTCTCGGCCCACATGGCCGCTGCCGGTGCCGTCAGTGAGCGCCATGATGAGGCCCATGGCTATCACCAGGAACACAGCTATCGTCGAGCCCATGCCCCAGTCCTGTGTCACCAGGAAGTGCTGCTCGATGGCGGTTCCTAGCGTGATGATGCGGTTGCCCGCGATGAGGCGGGTGATCATAAACAGCGACAGCGCCGGGATAAACACCGCGCGGCATCCGGACTTCACGCCGTTGGCGGTCAACGGGAAGATCACGCGCCTGAGCGTCACCCATTCCGAGGCGCCCATGTCATGTGCTGCCGCGATCAGCGATGGGCTGATCTCCTCTATGGAGTTGAAAATCGGCAGTATCATGAACGGCACGAAGATGTACACGGCGACGAACAGAAAGCTGAAGTCCGTGAACATGATCTGTCTTGGCCCAACGCCCAGTGCGGCCAGCATAGCGTTTACGGGCCCATGCGCTGAGAACAGCCCGATGAAGGCGTAAGCCTTGAGCAGCAGGTTGATCCATGATGGCAGCACCGTCAGAAGCAGCCACAGCTGCTTGTGCCTGGTACGGGATATGGCCAGGGCGGCAGGGTAGGCCACCACCAGCGACACCGCCGTGATGAGCAGTGCGTACCAGAACGACTTTATGGCCATCTTCAGGTATACAGGCGTAAAGAACCTGGTGTAATTGGCCAGGGTCCACTTGCCGTTGATATCGAGCATGGAGTAGTAGAACACCAGGATCAACGGCGCAACGACGAATACGACTATCCACAGCCCGTACGGGATGAGGTAGAGGTTACGCGATCTGGACTCCATCGGCTACCCCTCCCTGCGTCGCGTACGACTCCAGTCGACGGTCGAACTCGGCCTCGGTCTCGCCTATGCGCATCACGTGGATGTCGTCGGGATCAAAGTACAGGCCTATCCTGTCGCCCACCTTCACCCTCTTGGTCGAATGTACCAACCACTCGTTCCCGTCGTCGTCGTAGCAACAGATCTCGTAGTGCACTCCGCGGAACAATAGTGAGTCCACGCGCACCTGCACCTTTCCCTGCTCGACGGTGGTGACCTCCAGGTCCTCAGGACGAATCACCACTTCAGCCGGCTCGTCCGGACGGAAGCCCCCATCTACGCATTCGAACCTTCTGCCCAGGAACTCCACCAGGCCGTCGGCGACCATCACCGCGGGCACTATGTTGGACTCGCCGATGAAGTCCGCCACGAACCTGTTCACCGGCTCGTCATATATGTCGATGGGGGTGCCCCGCTGCTGGATCACGCCGTTGTTCAGCACGAAAACCTCGTCCGACAGCGCCAGCGCCTCCTCCTGGTCGTGGGTTACGAAGACGAAGGTGATCCCTAGGCGCTGTTGCAGTTCGCGCAATTCGTACTGCATTTCGGCCCGGAGCTTGAGATCCAAGGCCGACAGCGGCTCATCCAGCAAGAGCACCTGAGGCTCGTTCACGAGGGCCCTTGCGATGGCGACGCGCTGCTGCTGGCCGCCGCTGAGGCCTGCGACGCCGCGGTTCTCAAGGCCGATCAGGTTCACGAATCGCAGGGCCTCCCTGACCTTAGCGTCGATGGTCGGTCTGTCCATGCGTTTGACTCGCAGGCCGAACGCGACGTTTTCGTACACGTTCAAGTGGGGAAAGAGCGCGTAATCCTGGAACACCGTGTTCACTTGGCGTTTCGAGGCCGGAACGCTGCTGACGTCCTGTCCACTGAGGTATATCTTCCCCATGGTAGGCTCGGTGAAGCCGGCAATCAGGCGCAGGATGGTGGTCTTTCCGCATCCTGATGGGCCCAGCAAAGTGTAGAACTTGCCCCGCTCCAACTCGAAGCTGATATCAGTGAGAACGGGTGGGTCGTTGTCATACTGCTTCGTCACGTTCTCAAAGCGAACAATGATGTCGTCCATGATCGTCTCCTCCCCACTAAGGAAATGATGCAGGTGGCAGACGCCGAAGCCTACAGGTAAGACTCGGTGGCCACCAGGACAAGCTGTGACGGGCCGTCGAAGTCGTTGATGATCTGATGCTCTTCGGACGCCTGGTAGTACACGGTCTGGCCGGCAGATGCCGTGTAATACGTGTTCCCGAGGCGCACCTTGATCCGCCCGCTCAGCACGTAGGCGAAGGTGTCCGACGCCGACGGCTCAAACTCCTTGAAGTGTCCCCCCTTGTGCAGTGTCAGAAGGATAGGCTCCATCTCGTTTTCGTTGGATTCCGGAACCAGCCACTGGACGGTGTAGCCGCGTTCCTCGTCGACGAACTCGGTGATGTCTTCCTCGGTGTAGACCACCTTCTGTTCATTCCTCTTGTCGTCGAAAAACTCGGCTGGGCGGCAGCCCAGCACCTCGAGGATGTCAAACAACGTGACGATAGAAGGCGAGCTCAGATCCCGTTCGATCTGGGATATGTAGCCCTTCGTGAGGCCAGTACGCTCGCCCAGCTCCTCTTGGGTCAGTCCCTTTTTCAGACGGAGGTTTCTGATGCGTCTACCTACGTTCATGAGTTGGCCCCCTTTGAAGCGGGTACAGAGTACTGTATTAGTGAACTCTGAGTTTACAAGTTTAGGAATTGTAAACAGGCAGTTTAGCAATGGCATCAACGATTATACACTATTCTGCACGCAGTGCAACTGTTTCTTTGCCCATGGAGACTGGGTCAAGAGCCATCCTCAAGAGGCGGTTTAGCTGGGCAAAACTTCGACGCTGCAGGGCATGTGAAAGGGCCCTCCCAGCGAAGACCTGGGGGGCCCTTTGAGTCCGCTATTCACTCAGCGCGCGACCGTCTCCAGTCGTCTTAGTCCTCGTGAGTTGGAGCCGGCACGAACTCTACTATGTCGTTCCACCACTCAGGGAACGGGGTGGTGCGCATGTAGATCGAGCCAAAGGCATACTTGCCCAGCAGCTTGTCGCCGAGGAGCTTCCACTCTTCGTGGAGAGCCACCGCGTTGGCGTAGGCAAACTCCTGGATCAGGCTGAGGGCTGCCTCTGGGTCGGTCTTGTAGAGCTCAGCAGCTTTCTCCTGGAGCATAGGAACCATCGTGTAGAGCATCTCCATACGAGGCTGACGGTAGGCGTGCACGTCCTCTCTGACCGCCTGGTACCTCAGGTTAGCGATCTCCTGGACATAGGTGTTGACCCACCAGCCCGAATCGCGCCTGAACTCCTCGTACCTGCTGCCGATCCCGTAGAACGCGGGCAGCTTCTCCATGGCAGGCCACAGCGGCACCAGGTAGGTAAGGTCCGGCGCGCCATAGCCATACCAGCTCACGCCCCTGATAGGCTCAGGCAGCCAAGCCTTGGTCTGGCCAATGTGCAGGTAGCAGGTTCTGTGCATGTTGATGGAGCGCTCCCATCCTCCGCCGCGAGGATCGGAGTTGGGGTACCTCAGGGGGTTGCCCCAAGGACCGGCTGCCGGCCCCTGGCTGAGATCGTACGGAGTGCCCTCGTAGTAGTCGGCCTTGATGTCCCAGATATCCTGCACGGAGAGCAGACGCTCGGGCTTCACCGAGAACGGGAAGCGCGTGTCGTGCGGGCTCAGCCCGAGAGACGGGGCAACAAGATCGAATGCGCGCCACTCGCGGCGGGTCGAGTAGATCCCCTCGTAGGGGGCATAGTTCTCGTAGCAGAGGAAGGGCTTCCCGGAGTTCGGATCATACCAGCCTCTCTCCACGGCGAAGGAGATGATGTTCGGAGACGCCATGTAGTTCTCGGGATCGTTCAGATCGATTTCGCCGATACGAGCCCTGTTGGCCGCCACGAAGAAGTGGTCGTCGGGGATGCGGACTGCTGCCCACACGTCGCGGCCGTAGAACTCAACGATCCACACCTCGTTGCCGTCGGCAACGTTGATGGTCTCGCCGGGGCCGCTCCAGCCATACTGCTCCACCAGCTCGCCCATGATCTTGACGGCCTCGCGGGCGGTGGCGGCGCGCTCAAGAGCGATGTCCTGCGCCGTCCAGCAGTCGATGATGCCTTCGCTCTCGCGGACCATGACGGTGTAGATATCCCTCTCGCGATCGGTGTTCCGGTCATACGAGAAGGTGGCCTCGCCCATCGCTACGCCCTTCTCGTTCATAAAGGAGTAGCGGGACCAGAAGTAGCGGTAGGTGTGGGGTACCTGCGGGATCATGCCCACCACCGTGCCACCCTCAGGAGTGTGGGCGTCCATAATAATAGGCCTGAGTGAACCTTCAGGCCAGTCCTGTTCGGGCACGATCTTGAGACGAAAGTCGGCGACGCTGGAGTCGTCATTGTGGGTGATGATGGTGGAACCGTCGACGGTGGCCTTGTTGCCGACTGCCACGATGGTGCATGCATAGCCCACGCTGCTGAACACGAGCAGCGAGGCCAGGACCACAGACAGCACCACGCCGGCTCTTGTCATTCGCATTTTCACTCACTCTCCTCTTGGTAACCAGAACTGAAATCGCTGGGCAAAGGATCGTTTCTGGTTGGGATCTTCCGCCTAGATGATGGAGCTGCGTTCCTAGTTCAGCGTGGGTCGGCATCACCTCCTCGTGAATCCCTAGGTGCTCCGACGGCCATGCGAGACATGTGACAACCACTGACTCCCGTTGTCGTTGCGACAACTCCGTCCGGACTCGCCTCAGCCCAGGCGCATCAAGCGTTAGATGCAGTGTCTGGGATTGGCTACCACTTACACTTCGAGCCGTGAGCTGAAAACCCTCTGTTAGGCCACAACCAGATCCGCCGAAATCGATGGAGGGGCACTGCCAACACCTGTCACTACGCGTGGCTGGCGAAAATGTTGCGACTTAGATAGGAATATCGTGCTAGACGGAGAAGTGTAGACGTAGCATTGGGATGGACGTGAGGCGCAGGAAGCTTTCCACTCGACATTGTTCAGCTTGACACTAATGTAAGAACCATGGTAGCATGACAACAACCAACATGACTATGCGAAACGGCGCATGAATGTAGGGTCGAACCATGCGCAATGAACGCGAGTGTAGACGTGTGAGTACATGTAATACATGTGAGACTCCTGAGCAACTCGCGGCCCATTCCCTGTTCTGACAGGGACTGGTCTTCGAATTCCCAGCAGTTCACACATCGCAACCGTCGCTCGACGAAGCGATGGCCCCACAACACCCGCGCGATTTGAGCTGGTCTCGCCTGCATGAATACTCGCGCATTCTCGAGAGTATCCAGCATTGCATACGCGTTCCGCTAACAAGACTATCCCGTTCATACGCTTCCTTCATACGGTCCCGATGGATGCCGGCCGCAGGGTCGGCTAATAGTCACATATAGTTGGGGAGGTATCCGTCATCATGAGCACTCTCACAAAACGCAGTCCTATCCTGACCATCGCCATTGCCATGATCGCCGTCATGGCCACGATGCTGGCGCCCATGGCGGTCGGCGCTGCTGACGACATACCTAAAGCTGAAACGCCAGTCCTCATCACCAGTGCAGGCCAGGGTAATGGAGTTCTCGTGGCCACCGCCCTCGCCGACAGAGTGAAGCTGCCTTACGACTACTCCGACGTGCCCACCTCCAAGCATATTGCCGCAGGCGTAGGCCTGGAAGGCTTCGTTGAGGGTGAGGGCGCCCACAGAGAGATCAAGTCGACGGCGCCCAAGGGCACCCCGTACAAGACCCTCATCGTGGTGATGGGCGTGAGCCTGAAGGGTATGGGCGCGTCCGGCCTTTCCATCGACACTGAGCTCGCTCGCCTGAAGGACATCCTCGATTACTGCAGGGCCAACAACATCTTCGTCGTCGGGATGCACGTTGAGGGCGCTGCGATGCGCGGCAAGCCCGGCACTCAGAACGACAACGAGCGTGTCATCGATGCTGTCGTGCCCAAGTGCGATCTCGTCATCGTCACCAAGGCTGGCAACCAGGACGGCAGGTTCAACGAGCTCGGCGCCGCCCACGGCGTGCAGGTGGCCGAGGTCTCCGGCAACAGGGACATCCAGACCATATTCGAGACGATGTTCGGTCTCAAGTAACCCGTAGAGCTGCTGTGGGCCTGCGCCCTTGCTGCCGGGCGCAGGCCCATCGGCGGGCCGGCGCTGGACGCGGCTCGAGGCAGCTCTAGGCCATCCGAAAGGAGATTGGGCATGTTTCTGACAGTCTCGCTGATACTTGCCGTAATCGTAGTGGCGTACATCGTTGCCCAGAGCAGGCTCAAGCTGTCGGTTGAGCTGGCAATGCTCGTAGCCGCTCTAGTGGGGGCTGTTGTCGCAGGCAACTACCTTCCCCTGCGCCACATCGCCGAGGGTTCTGTAACCTACCTTGACCTCGCACTGATCTTTTTCACCGCGACGCTCTTCATGAACATCATCAAGGCCTCAGGCGGACTGGACTTCACAGTGCGCGCCATAATGACACGCTTCGGCAACAGGCGCGCCATAGCCCTGATCCTGCTGATGTTCATCATGCTGATCCCCGGCGCGATCACCGGCGCCGGCAGCGTCTCCGTGTTGGTGTCGGGCGGCGCAGTGGCCATGGCCCTGGCCAGCATGGGCATCTCGAAGCAGCGGATCGCTGCGATCGTGTTCCTCCTTGCAGGCCTTTCCGCGGTTGCACCCCCGGTGAGCGTCTGGGCGATGCTGACGTGCGCTGGGACTGCCATCCCGTATGTAGGTTTTGAGATTCCCCTGGGCGTACCCGTGCTGGTGCTGGGAGTGTTCACCGTGCTCTGGCTCGGCCTGCGCCGCAGTGAGGGCCCCGGCGATGAGGCCGTCGCGTTGCCTGAGGTGGCGCCTGACGTGACCGCAGGCCGCACTATCCTGCCTTTCCTCGTGGTGTTCGGCCTGATCGTGGCTGCCCGCGTCTGGCCCTGGGACATGCCCATTCTGGGTCTACCACTGGTGTTCATGATAGGGGCCATCGTGGCCTATCTGCTTAACGCCAGGAAGGTCAACTTCTTCCAGGTATCGGTCGAAACCGTAACCCAGCTGCTGCCGTTGCTGACGACGATCATCGTCATCGGAATCGTCATACAGCTCCTGACTCTCACCGGCGTGCGCGGCCTCATCTCATACGCAGTCATCGCGATGCCGCTTTGGGTCATCTTCCTGCTGCTCCCTATCACGATCCCCTTCTCCGAGGGTGTGTTGGGATTCGGAGGCGCTGCGGTCATCGGCATCCCGTTGATCTGGACTTTCAACTCTCTGGGCGTGCATCCGACGGTCGCCCTGTCCGGTCTGTCGCTGCTTTGGTGCCTTGGTGACGCGCTGCCGCCAACGGCCATCATCGGCAGGCTCACCCTTCAGACCGTAGGCTACAAGGGCTCATACGGCTCCTTCTTGAGGACGTGCGCAGTCCCGTGGCTGGTGATCACCGCCGTGGGCACGCTGATGGTGGTATTCAGCGGTAAGCTGGCACCGATCCTCGTGTTCAGCTAGGGGGTGTTGATATGCCAGTTATTACGGTGCTGTATTACGTCATGACGGCTTATCTGGCACTGATATGCTTGAGGAACTTCCTGAAGGAGCGGGATCTTCAGAACGCGGCGATGTACGCGATCGTGATGCTGCCCATGATCCTCAGGTTGTTCAGGATCAAGTGAGCAGTACGAGGATGGAGGTCTACACATGTCGCGGCATGCATTAGGTAAAGTCATTATCGCGCTCGTGGCGCTCCTCGTGCTGGGCGTCGGCGGCAGCGAACTATACGCCCACCGGCACTACAAGGAACCGGTGGTGCTGGGCCCCGGCGTCACCAGGGTGGAAAGGCTCTCCAAGTACCATCCGCCTCTCAAGGGCACCGCCAACGACTCGCTGGTGTACGTGCTTGAGGGCGAGGAGGATGGCGGAGCCGTGCTGGTGCTCGGCGGCACCCACCCCGGCGAGGTTGCCGGCATCCTGGCTGCCATCGTCATGGTGGAGAACGCTGTGCCCATCAAGGGCGACATCTACGTGATACCGCACATAAGCAGGAGCGGATCCACTGGAACTCAGCCCTCGGGCGGATACCCTCTCTACTACCACATTCCAACGGAGTTCGGCGCGCGCAAGTTCCGCATGGGCGACCGCGTCACCAATCCGCTGGACCAGTGGCCCGATCCTGACGTCTACATTCATTACCCCACAGGTCAGTCCCTCTCCTACGTGGAGATAAGGAACATCAACCGCTGCTGGCCTGGTAGGCCAGATGGGACCCTCACCGAGCAGACCTGCTATGCCGCGATGCAGCTCGTCAGGGAGCATAACGTTAATATCGTCATCGACCTGCACGAGGCGGAGCTGCTGTACCCGGTGACCAACTGCATCGTCGCGCCTAGCAAGAGCGCAACCATCGCCGTGATGACCCAGATCAACCTCAGCGGCGACTTCGATATCCACACGGAGCCGTCTCCGGTGGGCTACCGCGGTCTGTCTCACAGGGAGATAGGAGACCACTCCGACGCCTACCCGTTCCTGCTGGAAGCGCCGGAGCCCTTCCTTGACCAGCCAACAGGCCCCAAGACCGAGGCCCTGCTCCTGGAGGGCGTGGACGAGTTCCTGCTGGCTGCCGGAAAACGTGGACTGCTCTTCGTGGACTATGATGAGACCGGCAAATCCATTGAACTAAGAGTGGGCAGGCACCTCACCACCACGTTGGCCATCCTCGATGAGTGGAACTTCAACTTCCCGGAGGCTGAGATCATTTTCGAGTGTCCCGGCTACTACGAGATGCTCGAGAACGGCGTCGGGGCGTACCTGCGGAACCCGGATGCTGTCGATCCGTCAAGGGTCGTGTATGACTAAGCATCACATCAACAAAGGAGGAATGTTCAGGTGCTCAGGAGACTTCGTATCACAGTAGCCACCATGGTTGCCGTGTTCGTACTGCTTTCGGCAGGTACGATGGCGTGCACGTCGATCCTGGTGACTCCGGGCGCGTCGGTGGACGGCTCGGCTACAGTCACTCAAACTGCAGACTGCGGTTCATGTGCCTTCGAAATCGAAAAGGTGCCCGCGATGGACTGGGCACCTGGCAGCATGGTGGAGGTGCCCTACCTGCCTCAGATGACGGGCGGGCGCAGGATAAGCGAGGCGTCCACCCCCACTGGCAACATGATCCCTCAGGTGGAGCACACCTACGCCTACATCAAGGGCATATTCGGCATGATCAACGAGCACCAGGTGGCCATCGGCGAGACCACCATCGGTGGCCGCGCTGATTTCCGAAACCAGCATGGGTACTTCGACATCACCAACCTGTCAATGCTGGCGATGGAGCGCGCCAAGACCGCCCGTGAGGCCATTCAGATCATGGGAGACCTGGCGGTCAAGTACGGCTACAGCGACTCCGGCGAGGAGCTCTCAGTGGCAGACCCCTACGAGGTCTGGGTGTTCGAGATAGTCGGCCCTGGACCCCTCTGGGAGGTGGGCGATCCTGAGCCCGGAGCGTACTGGGTTGCGGCCCGCGTGCCCGATGGGCACATCGCGGTTTCGTCCAACTCGTCCGTGATCGAGGAGATCGATTTCGACGATCCCGAGAACTTCATGGTGGGCCCTGGCATCCGCGAGTTCGCCATCGAGAAGGGCTGGTGGGATCCGGCATCCGGCAAGGCGCTCAACTGGCGCTGGGACTTCTGCGACAGGGTGCGTGTGGATTACAGCTACCGCCGTATCGCCAGGATCTTCAACCGCGTGGCGCCTAGCGCCAACATTACCGAGGACAACCCGCCCTTCTCCATCAAGCCCGAGAAGAAGCTGACGCTGGCCGAGATCTTTGACCTGCACCGCGACCACTACGAGGGCAGCGAGTTCGACCAGACCACCAGCCTCACCGCAGGTCCCTTCGCGAACCCGCGCCGTTACCCGGGCTGGAACTTCAACGTGGACGGCAGTGCCTACTCCTGGAACCGCACGATCTCAGCTATCGGGTGCGAGTACGTCATCGTGACCCAGTCCCGTAGCTGGCTCCCCAACGAGATCGGCGGCGTGCTGTGGTATGGTCCTGCAGTTCCAGCCACCACGTGTTTCGTTCCTATCTACAACTCGGTCTCTAAGGTTCCCGCTACCCTCAACGAGGACGCCGGCTCCCACATGCAGTTCACTCGGAAGTCTATGTGGTGGGCGATCTCAACGGTCAACACCCTGGCTGACCTGAGGTGGAAGGACATGATCGTGGAGATCAACGCCGCACAGGACAAGTACGAGGGACGCTTCCTGGCGGAGCAGGCCATCATTGACGCGGCGGCCATGGAGCTTCTGAAGACGGATCGCGAGGCAGCCATCGAGTTCCTCACCAGGTACTGCGAGGACAACGCCAACATGGTCCGCGACGCCTGGTGGGAGCTGCTGGACTTCCTGCTCTGGAAGTTCAACGCCGGCTTCGTCAATGATGGCAACAGGATAAGCTCCCCCGGCTATCCTGAGGAGTGGCTCCGCAGAGTCGTGGAGCTGGACGAGCCGGACCACTACGTCAGGCAGTAACCGGGTAGCGGTGATCTAATGCGCGCCTGCTTCGGCAGGCGCGCAATACAATAAGGAGGTCAGTGAGCAGATGAGAAAAGGCACCCTGTTGGCCCTTGTGGTCGCGTTCGTGCTGGTGTTCACCTCCGGAACGTTCGCCTGCACCTCGATCCTGGTGACGCCCGGAGCATCAGTCGACGGGTCTGCATCGGTCACGCACACCTGTGACTCAGGCAACTCCCCCTTCGAGATCGTCAAGGTTCCCGCCATGGACTGGGAACCGGGAAGCATGGTCGACGTCCTGAACCTGCCCCAGTACACCATGGGCAACCAGATGCATGAGTACGCCGGGAACCCCACCGGCAACCAGATACCTCAGGTGCCGCATACTTACGGTTACATCAAGGCACTCTTCGGCGTCATAAATGAGAAGCAGGTGGCCATCGGCGAGACCACCATCAGCGGCCGCCGCGAGTCGAGGAACGCCAACGGATTCTTCGACATAACTAACCTCTCCATACTGGCCATGGAGCGCGCCGCCACCGCCCGCGAGGCCGTCAAGGTCATGGGCGAGCTGGCTGAGAAGTACGGGTACAAGGACGGCGGCGAAGAGCTGTCCATCGCTGACCCCTACGAGTGCTGGGTGTTCGAGATCGTCGGCCCCGGCCCGCTGTGGGACCAGGGTTCCGATGAGCCCGGCGCATTCTGGGTGGCCCAGCGCGTGCCAGACGGCCACGTTTCGGCCTCGGCGAACAACGCCGTGATCCGCGAGATCGACTGGGACGACCATGAGAACTTCATGTACTCCCCGGGCATCCTGGAGTACGCCATTGAGCAGGGCTGGTACGACCCGAACTCCGGCGAGGAGTTCAGCTGGAGGAAGCACTTCTGCGCCGCCAACTCCGTGACCAGCTACCGCCGGGTGTGGAGGGTGTTCACCCTGGCGGCTCCGTCGCTTGCGGACACGTTGGATGAGGCAGATCTGCCCTTCTCAGTGCCTGTCGACAAGAAGATGTCGATCAACGACATCAACGCCATTCAGCGTGACCACTATGAGGGCACCGAGTTCGACGGCACCCATTCGCTGACCGCCGGTCCCTGGAACAACCCCAGGAGGTACCGCGGACTCAACTTCTCCGTGGATGGCGAGAGGTACTCCTGGCAGCGCATGATCGCGCAGGTGCAGTGCGAGTACTCCATCTGCACTCAGTCCCGCGCGTGGCTGCCTGACGAGATCGGGGCGGTAGTCTGGTACGGCGCCGCCAACCCCGACCTCACCTGCTACGTGCCGCTTTACGCGTCCATGACCGAGCTGTCGCCCGCCCTGAATACCGAGGCCGGGTCGCACCAGAAGTTCACCCGTACGTCCTACTGGTGGGCGATCTGCGCGGTGAGCACCTACGCTGACCTGAAGTGGTCCTACATGTCCAAGGACGTGCAGGAGTGGATCGACAAGTACGAGGGCCACGCCATCCGCACGCAGCCTGCCATAGAAGCAGCTGCGCTGAAGCTCTATGAGACCGATCCTGAGCTCGCCATCGAGTTCCTCACCAACTACTGCAACCGCAACGTCGAGACGGTAAGGGACGCCTGGTGGGAGCTGCTGGATTACCTCATCTGGAAGTACAACATGGGCTTCGTCACCGAGAACGGCAGAGTGAACAGCGTCAGCTACCCTGAGGAGTGGCTGAGGCGCGTCATCGAGCTGGATGAGCCCGATCACTACAAGATGTAATTCTCGAAAAGAACCCATCAACATATCGCCCCGGTTCGCTTTCAGGCGGGCCGGGGCGATGTTATAATCTTGGTAATACTCTAGCGGGAGGAGGTGATATGAACTTGAAGAGACTCATCATAGCTCTGGCTCTATGTGCCGTGCTGGCCGTGGGCGCGGCAGGTGCCGCGGCTCCATGCGTCATTCCCGGGGTTCCGGAAGGGTCCGAGCCCAAGCCCACGGTGTTAGCGGATGAGCTGCAACTCGGCATATGGATCGTCTTGCTTGAGAGGGCTGAGATGATCGCGGATCCCAGTGCGCCCGGAGGCTACAGGGAAGGCGAGAGGGTCAGGATCAGCTCCACGATGTACGATAACGACGGATGGATTTCGCAGCATATTACGTATCGGCCCGACGGCAGGTCTGAAAGCAAGACCATCTATCTGCGCACCGCAGCTACCGGACCGAACGAGGGAGCTTCATACTACACAGGCGACAACAAGATCTTCGCGCGGGAGACCATCGAGTTCAGCGCCGCTGAAGACGGCACCGCCATCATGACGCGGACCATAACAGACGCCGATGGGAACCTTCAGGAGGTGCACACCGTTCAGCACGACGAGAACGGCCTGGAGGTTGCGAGCACGGTCGCAGGGCCTGACGGAGCGGTGAAGTACACCACCGTCACGCAGCGGGATGCCAAGGGTCGGCCCATCGTCGTTGAAGTGCGGGACGCTGAGGGTGTCCTACTCTCCAAGACGGAACGGGAGTATGACGCGCTGGGGGCGCTGGCCGCGGAAACCACCTGGACTCCGCAGGAAGTGATAACGTCCACCTTCGAGTCGGATTGGAACCAGTGGTGGGTGGTGCGCCGGAACTACAGGCTGGTCACCGAGGCTGATGGCAGAGTCAAGAGAGTGCCGCTGGACGTCATCTACCGGAGCATGACCGAGTACGGCTGAGGCTAGGGGCACAGTCCTCTGGAAGAGGACATAACCTTGGTTCGAGGCTGAGCTGGCGTGTACGGATACAGAAGGATAAAGGTGGAGGGGTGTGCCCGAAGGCACACCCCTCTTGGCTTGTGATGTATGTCACGGAAGTCCCATTGCGCTGCTTTGCATGCCATGGGTTCGGCTATCGGCCGGCGCGCGGCGCGTCGTGCGCCGCGCACGCTGCGTGGAACCTCGGCGTTACAAGCTGGTGGCGCCTACTTGGATGCTGCGTAGAAGATGGAGTTGAATATCAGCTTGTAGGTGCCGTGAGGCTGGCCGCGGTGCTGCGGGCGGAAGCCTATCATGATGACGCGACCCTGCCCCACAGGAACCTCGGCTAAGGCCGTCTGGCCCTGGAGGAACTCAGGACCCATGAGCCAGCCTGACATCAGCGGGTCGCGGTCGGCCGGGTACGCCGCCAATGAGCGGGCCTCGCCGCTGACGCTGTAGGCCGGGCTGGACACGAAGTAAGCCCCTGCCTTCTCGGGCATTCCGTAGCACACGGGGTGCGAGGTGTCGATCTCGATCTCCAGGATCGAGCCGGGGCAGTAGAACTCGCGGGAGCTGACGCCTGCCAGCACGTTCTCCACGGGCACGCCGAGGACGTCGATGGCGAAGTCTCCCGCCGTGTCGAACGTCACCAGCGTTCCACCGGCCTGCACGAACTCCTCGAGGGCGGCGAACCCTTCATCGCCCATGCCGCCGGTGTACTGCTCAGGGTAGCTTCCGGCCCTCAGCCCATTCTTCAGGCTTGACACCGTGGTGTCGGGGAGGATTATGACGTCGAAGTCAGCGATGAGGTCGCCTGCCCGTACCCGCGCGTCGCGGAGGTGGGTGTACTCGAATTCGAAATCGTCGAAGATCAGGCGGGTCCAGCCTGCGTCCATGTTGCCACCCCAGTTCTCGTACAGGGCCACCCTGGGCTTGGAGAGCTTGAACGTGTCTACCTGGGGTTCGGCGGCCAACGGGTACACATCCACGCCAAGCTCTGCTGCGTACATCGCCAACTTCTTTCCGAGGCCAGGCGCCTGGCGGATAATGGTGGTTCCGGGCGGCAGGTCCTCGGAGAGCCCGACGATCCCCACAGCCTTCCGAGGTACCGGCGCCTTGGCCCACTCGAGCTCGATGCCGTCTGCGAGCAGACGATTGCGGATGGTGGCCGCGTTGTTGGCCTCGGGCCGGATGGCGTAGCCGTAGTTGGCGATACCGGGATACAGTCTTCCAGGGGCAACGATCTCGTTCTCAATGAGGACCAAGTCGGTGTCGAACTGGGCATCTACCTTGACGCATTCAACGCCCATCTGCATCGGCAGGGTCCAGCCGGCGATGTCGTATGGGCGCTCGGCTGGGCCATCCGGGTACTCGCGGCGCTCGGGGTAGGTCTGCCTGTCGAGGAGCGCCATGACGTTCGCCCTGTAAGGCTGGGCTGTGAGCACCACGAAGGAACCTGCGGGATACGTTATGCCCCCTGCCGTGAAGGGCGCCGCTGCCTGGTGGATCTCCACTCCCTGAAACAGCAAGGTGTTGACCATCAGGGTGAGGGTGTCGCGGTTGGTGTCGGTGGCCGGGAGGACGAAGGCGTAAGGCGGCTCAGTCTGGCCTCTGGCCACTGCCTTCTGCGCCATCAGCACGAAGTTGTTAATGAACATCTCGCGGTAACGGGCGGCTGCGGTGAGGAACGCCCTGATGGTGACCTCTTCGTACTTGACGATGTCTCCAAGGGTCCAGAGCCCGCCTGGCCACGGGTCAGGATGGTTAGTGAGCACAGTACGCGGGTCAGGCAGTCCTCTGGTGGAAGACGTCAGGGTTTCCTCGGGGATCTCCACAGGCGTTGCGATGTTGACGCTGGCGGCCTCGGTGAGCAGGCCGACCATGTTGTGGTAATACGGCCCGCTTCGCATGCCGCCGTGCCACCAGGTGTCGTACATGGCGTTGGTGACCACGCCGGTGAGGCCTTCGGCTGCCAGCTCCGCCGTGGCGGCGCCGCCCAGCAGGAGGATCTCGCGAAGGATGATCGGATCGATCTCAGGGTTGGGCGGATCGAAGAACGGTGGCACGAAGAAGCGGGCGCCTCTGTTGCCCATCTGGTGGATGTCGTATACGATCTGCGGGAACCAGTCGTGATACAGGACCTTTCCGATGTTCACCGATTCCTGTAGGTTGAACATGAACCAGTCGCGGTTGTTGTCGTGGCCGACGTACTTGTTGTACAGCCACGGCGGCGAGGTTCCTTCGAACGGGGTATCCAGGTGTTCCTCGTACCACTGGACGACCATCTCATGGCCGTCGGGGTTCAGCGAGGGAACCAAGAGCAGGATGGTGTTGTCAAGGATCTCCAGAACGCGAGGGGTGTCGGAGGACGCCAGCTCGTACAGGGTGTTCAGGCAGGTCTGCGTGCCGGCTACCTCCGTGGCGTGGATGGACGCTGCCACCATGACGACGGTCTTGGCGCGGGCCTTCAAGTCTTCAAGTTCATCAGGTGACAGCCCGCGAGGATCTGCCAGCTTGCGCTGGATCTCCTTGGCCTCATCGAGGTTGGCGATGGTGTCAGGCGAGCTGACGATGGCCATGATCATGCGCTCGCCCAGCTCGGTGGGGCCGATGTCTTCCACGACGACGCGGTCGGAAGCCTCGTCCACCATGCGGAAGTACTCCTTGATCTCGTCCCAGTCTGCCAGCTTACGGTCGGTTCCCGGAACGAAGCCCAGGAGCGATTCAGGTGGGGGCACAGTGGTTGCCTGAGCCCAGCTCGAGGTCGGCGCGGTGACGATGACCGCCAGCGCCAGGACTGTTGCGAGCAACCAGTGCCGCCTGAACCTACGCAGGAATGCCATTGCGCGCACCTCCCAGTATGTATCCGTTGCCTGTGTAGGTGCTGTTGGGATTCTACCGTCGGGTCGGGGGCGCCTCCTGTGAAATACCGAGGTAGAATACGTGAGCGTCTGGAAGGGCCGCGAATTCCTTCGCGTTTGTGAGGCCAGGCGGGGAAGGGGGCTGGGAGAGTGGAGAGGTGTCGCAGGGCGCGCCAGCCCTGCAGGAGCACCAGCCTCGCGGCGATCGGCAGGACATGCTGGGCCGGCGGCGAACTGCTTTGCCATGGGCAAAGCATCGCTTGCAGGGTGCACCGCCGAGTTCCAGGCGCGAGTGAGGCTCAGGAGGCAGGGTGCCGGCTGGTGCCGGGGCTTGAGCGGCCGAGGCGGGGACGGCTGCGCCAGCCATAGCGTAAGCGCTGGAGAGGGGGCTCACACATGGCCCGATGGCTTTCTAGTCAAAGCGAAAGTAGGTACACCGCCCGCGACGTCTCCCTGATTGCGCTGCTGGCGGCGGCAGGGATGGTGTTCAAGGCTGCTATCGGCCCGGCCGCGCTGGCCTTTTGCATGCAGGTGAACCTGCCGGGAGGCGTGGTGATGGGCGGAGTCTACATGATGTGGCCTGTGCTGGGCAGGGCCCTCACCCGCAAGCCCTTCAGCGCGGCGCTGGTGGGAGCGGTGCAGGTTGGGCTCGCCTGGGTGTTCGGAACGGTTGGCCCCACTGGCCCCACTATGGTGTTGTCGTTCGTGCTGCCGGGCTTGGCCGCGGATGCGGTGGCGGCGGTGGCCGGGCAGTCGTTCAACGTAGGCGTTGCGCTGCTGGCAGGCGCAGCCGCCAACGCTGTGGGCGTAGGGATGAGGTCATACTTCTTTCTGCGCCTTCCGGTTCCCGCTTGGATGGGGTCGGTGCTGATCGGAGCAGCATCAGGGGCTTCCGGAGGTCTCCTGGCCTGGGCCGTGCAGCGAAGGGCCATGGCGGTCCTTGGCCAGCGCCGGGCCGGGTACTAAGGCCCGCCTTTGGGTCGACCCTCAGTCCGCCAGAGCTCTCGGACCTTTCCGATATCCCGTTCGTACCGGCACGCGATCATCTCCGCCACGATGCTGATGGCTATCTCCCTGGGCGTATCGCCGCCGATGGGAAGGCCTATCGGCGCGTGGACCCTCTCTATCAGCTCCTCGGAGAATCCTTCCGATCTCAAGTGGTCAACGCACGTATTCACTTTGTGCGCGCTTCCCATCATCCCGATGTAATGCGGCAGGGGATCCTGGTGCAGCACCTGCTTGAGCACCTGTTCGTCGAAGGCGTGGCCCCTGGTGACGATGGCGACGTATGTGTCGGGACCGCCGGTGGCGTTCGCTGCGAACTCCACCATGTCGCAGGCGTGGGTTTCGCGGGCGAACGGCGCCCGATCGGGTGACGCCAGCTCGGGTCTGTCGTCCACCAGGATCACTGAGAACCCCGCGAAGGCGGCGGCTTCCGCCAGCGCAATGCCTACGTGGCCAGCGCCGTATATGTATAGCTTGGGCCCTGGTGACAGGTACTCCACGAACAGCTCTATCCCGCCCTGGCATGCCATGCCTATCTGTGCCAGTCCGCCATCTTCCTCGCGCAACGCGACGAGTTCCGAGCGCCCGGTCTCGATGACGCGCCTGGCAACCTCGAGGGCAAGCTGCTCCAGCGCGCCGCCGCCCACAGTGCCGGCAAGGTAGCCGTCTTCAGTGAGGAGCATCTTGAAACCAGGTTTAGCCGGGGTGCTACCTGAAGACTGGACCACCGTGATCAGCGCGGCTTTCTTGCTGGCTGCGGCCGCTTGGACGGCCGCGCGCAGCGTTTCGATCATCATGTCAGACACCGTCCTTTCTAGGCTTGGCACGTTCGTAATCTTCGGGAAAGTCGATATCCGGGGCGATACACTCGGGGCCAGCTTCGATGAGGCCGAGGCCACCTGCGAGGCGCATGCCGGAATCCACCAGGTGGCGAAGGGTGAGGGGCCCGTGGCCGAGGTGCTCGAGGTCGGGGCGAAGCTCGGCTGAGACGATGGCCGGATGGCCGCGGACGCCAAGGTGGCTGGCGACGGCGGCTTTGCAGCGGGGGTGCGCGCGACGGAGGGCCGCGAAGCCGCCGATAAGGGCGGCGATGTTGGACGGGCGAAGCATGGGCAGGTCGGCGGGGCATATCATGATGGCGTCTGCGTCGGGGCGGCACGCACGGGCGCCGGCGGCGGCTGACGACGACATGCCCAGCGGCCAGTCAGGGTTCTCGACGACGAGGAGCGGCGTGGGGGAGGTGGGGGCGGTGGGGGCGGTGGTGCGCAGGGCCTGTGCGCCGAGCACTGCTGCGGCCACCAAGTCTGCGTTACAGCCAACGACCACCACGATCTCGGAAGCGCCGCCGTCAGCGAACACCTGGGCGACGTGGCGCACGAGGGGGACGTCGCCCCAGGGAAGCAGGGGTTTTGGGCAGCCCATGCGCCTGGACTCCCCGGCGGCAAGGATGACAGCCGAGGTGATGAAGGTAGGCGGGGCGATCAGGTCGGGGCCGGGCATGGCGTTAGGGCTGGGCCCAGGGTTGGGGTTGAGGCCGGTGCAAGCCGCGGTGCAAGGAGCGGTGCCGCGGCTGGAGGCAGGGCTCATGCCGGGGCTGGTGCCCGGGCTGGTGCGGCGGTGCTGAGCTGCATCGTGGTCAGGGCAAGGCATGGGGTAAGCTCCTTTCCGACAGCCTGTGGGCCGTTGGCCACCAGGGCTCTACATGTCGAGTATACCATGAACTTCCGGAAGAGGTGGCCGGCGCCGCCCAGGGCGACCGACCCATGGGTAGGTCGATGTCACGCGAAACCGACCCATCGGTGGGTCGGCGCGAACGCTCTTTGATGCTCACCCCAAGAAGGCCGGCCGACCCAGGGGCAACCTCGAGGTCCGCCATGCTGTTGGCTACGAAAACTGCGTGGCCCTGCGGAAAGGTGGTTGACAGCGGCGTGTTGGCGAGAGATACTGGATATGACTGACGCGTCAGTCACCAACCGCAGCAACGCCCCCCGCCCGCCAGCTCCGCAGCTCCGTAGCATCGCAGCTCCGCAGCTTCGCGGCTCCGCCGGTATGCGACATCGCGTGGCCGCGGTATTGCGTCGATGCGATCCTGTCCTGCTGTGGTGCTGCGCCCCGCGCCCTGCGCCTTAGCGCCCGCTCTGCCTCCGTCGCCGCGGCCCCTGCGCCACCGCCACGCCGCAAGACTACGACAACTACGACATAGGTAACCGGAGATGAGTGCGTTTGACGAGACTGGCTGAAATTGTGCGGCGCTATCCTGGAGCGATAGTGGCCGTCACTTTACTTGTCACGGCGGTGTGCGCCGTGGGGCTTTTCAGGCTCACAGTGGACACCAGTCAGAGGGGGTTTTTTCCGGAGGGTTCGCCTGAGGTGGAGGCCCTGGATAGAGCCGACGAGGCTTTCGGAGGATCCGATTACATACTGATAGCGGCGTCATCCGACGATATCTTCACCCCGCACGGCCTCCAAGTTCTAAAGGACCTCACCGATGCCCTGCAGGATGCGGAGGGCGTGAGCTCGGTGATGTCTCCGGCGAACATGGTAGAGGTGCGGAGCGCGCCCTGGGGGCTCGACGTTGTGGAGATGCTCGGCGAGGTGCCGGAGCCTGACGACTTCGACGCCGCGGCCGATGTGAGGCGCCGGATGTCGGAGAGCTCCATGCTGTCAGGCATCCTGATCTCTGAAGACGGCGATCACGTGCTCACCCTAGTCCAACTGGGGCTGGACGTCGACGCCGGGAAGGTAGGCGGCGCCGTCAAGCGCCTCGTCGACGACGTCTCCGCCGCATCAGGCCTCGACTTCGCGGTTTCAGGAGCCCCCATCCTGAACCGGTCTTCAGAGGAACACCTGATCGATGACGCGTTGACCCTTCTTCCTGCGGCTACCGCCGTCATCGTCGGCGTGCTGCTCCTCAGCTTCCGTACCGCGGCCGGCGTTCTGCTCCCCCTGACCACCGTGCTCATCGGAGTTGTGTGGGTTGTGGGTATCATGGGGCTGACAGGCATCCCGGTGAACCAGATCAGCGCGGTGCTGCCTGTGGTGCTGCTGTCGACTGGCAGCGCGTACGGCATCCATATGATGCACCGCTACTACGAGGAGCTGCACTTCGGCCGGCCCGGCGACGCCCGCGACGCCGGCTACGTCCCGGTCGCCGACGGCGCCGCCCCGCGAGCTGTGCGCTCGGTTGGCCTTGCCATAGTCATGGCTGGAGTCACTACCGTAGCCGGGTTCGGGTCAAACGTGTTCAGCAGCATCGCGCGGATGCGCGAGTTCGGCCTGCTTGCGGCCATGGGCGTGGCGTGCGCCCTACTGATATCGCTGACGTTCCTGCCAGCCGTCCTGGTCTTGCTGGAACGCAGGGGAGCGCGCGCAGGAGTCGCGCGAGCCGCTGGAGCCTTGGGATCCTTGGGAGTCCGCCCTGACGCCAGCGCCGGCCAGCGCAGTGGACGCCACACCGCAACGCCCTCGCCCAACCACAACTCCAAAGCCCTGGCAGCCAACCGCACCGCGTCGGAGCAGAGCTCGAAGCTGCTTGCCAATCTCGGAGCCGCCGTCCTGCGCCGGCCGGCCGTCGTGGCAGTGGCGGTGGCCCTGCTGGTGGCCTGGTCAGCCGTGGGCCTTGTGCGCCTGCAAGTCGACTCCGACTTCGCCAGCTTCTTTGACGCCCGCAGCGTTACCCGGCGCGACTTCGATCTCATCCGCCGCGAGTTCGGCGGCGTCGATACCGTTCAGATCATCATCGAAGGCGATATACTGGAGCCTGCCGTCCTGCGCGCCATGGAGACCGCCTCGCTCGAACTCCAACAGGTCCCCGGCCTCGGCCGCGTGTTCTCCGTGGTCGACGTCGTCAAGCAGGTGAGCCTGGCGCTCCACGACAATGATCCCGCCTGGAATCGCATCCCGGACACCCGCGACGAGGCGGCCCAATACCTCCTGCTCGCCTCCTTCTCCGGCGATCTGGGGCTTGAGCGCATGCTCAGCCTCGACCAGACCCAGGCCCGCATCCAGGTGATGGCCGACTCCACCATGAACGCCAAAGCCGGTGGTGGCACCCTCGACCAGGCCCGTGACATTGTCGGGCGCCGCCTTGCGGGCGTGCCCGGCATCGACCGTGTCGACATCACGGGCCTCCCCCTCCTGGGCGAGGCCATGGGCAAGCAGATCGTCAGCAGCCAGTTCGAAAGCCTGGCGCTGGCCGCCGTCTCCGTCCTGGCAATAATCTACCTCAGCCTCGGGCGCTCCTGGAGCACCGCCCTGTGCATGGCACCGATCGCCCTGACGGTCCTGGCCAACTTCGGCCTCATGGGCTGGACCGGCCTCCCCGTCAACCTCGTCACCGCGCTGGTCAGCTCCATCGCCGTGGGCATGGGCATAGACTACTCCGTGCACGTATACACTCGTTATACCCAAAACCTCGCCGCAGGAGCCGCGCCGCGCCAGGCCATGCTCTCCACTATCGTGTACACCGGCCAGGCCGTCGTTGTGAACGCGGTGTCCGTTGCCGCGGGGTTCATCGTGACGTTAACCTCCAAGTTCCCTCCCGTGAGACAGTTCGGAGCGCTGATCTCCTTCACCATGGCCGTGTCGGCGCTGGGGGCCCTCACCCTGCTCCCCGTGCTCCTGGTTGCGGCCTCGGAGCGCTCCATGAGAAAGGAAGGTCAGCCATGATTCACATTTCCTCTACCCCCGGGAGACTGAAGATCGCCTCATACGTTCTCGCCACAGCGCTGCTGCTCGGGGCGGCGGCCATGGCCGCCGCCGCGCCAACGGCACAGGAAATCCTAGACTCAGTGGACGTCTCCGGCCTGCTCGCGGGCAGCGGCCGCGCCCTGATAGAGCTCTTGGTGGAGAAGGGCAAGCAAGCCAAGGTCAACCGCATCGAGGTCTACCGCTACGACGACGGCAAGGGCACCTCGCGCCAGATGGTGGAGTTCCTGTCGCCCGCCGACGTCAAGGGCACCAAGTTCCTCAGCATCGTCGAGCCTGGCGCCGAAGACCAGATGTGGCTCTACCTGCCCGCCGTCGGGCGCGAGCGACGGATCGCCGGCAGCTCCGCTCAGGGCCAGTTCATGGGCACCGACTTCACCTTTGAGGAGATCTCGCTGAACAGGTCCACGTGGGAGCAGTACACGCCGAGTCTGCTGGCTGACAGACTGGTGGACGGAGTTCTCTGCCATATCGTTAAGCTCGCGCCCAAGTCGAGCGGGCAGTCGTACAGCTCGCTGGTGCTCTGCGTCTCCAAGGGCGACATGAACCCAGTGAGAATCGAGTTCTACGGCAAAGGCGACAAGCTCCAGAAGGTCATGACGCTATCCTGGGACCCCCAGGTCATCCGCCTAGAGAACGTGGCAGCTGGCAGCACCACCACGGTGAAGGTGCTGGAGTACGACGAGGGCGCCGTGCCAGACGAAGTCTTCACTCTGAGATACCTGCGGAAGTAGGTGGCAACCATGAGAACCAAAGCCGCTTTGGCCGTAGCCGTAGCCGTTGCAGTAGCCCTGTGTGCAGCCGGCGCCACGGCTGCAGCCCAGCCTGAACTCTCAGGCAGCGTCGGCTATCAGATGCACTACGGGTTCCTGTCCGGAACGGTAGACTGGGACCGCCTCCAGCTCCGCCTCGACCTCGACGGCTGGCTCGGCCAGGTGCTTGGCTACCACGCGAGCGTCATGGCCTACGCATCGCTCCTGCCGCAGCCTGCGGTCGGCTTGGCGCTGGGCGAAGCGTACATCGACGGAAGCCTGGGCCCGGTTGACTTCAGGGCCGGCAGCATCGTGGTGCGTTGGGGCGTAGCAGACGGGATCAACCCCACCAACGTTGTGAACCCTGCCTCGTCAGGCACATCGCCGGCCGCGGCGCTCGATGTGGCTGGCGCCGCCAGAAAGCCGGTGCCTGGGGTGGAAGTCACTTATTACTCTGACGACGGGATGTCCGCCCTCACCGGCGTGCTGGTGCTTGGCTTCGTCCCGGGCCAGCTGGACGGCGAGTTCGCCGAAGCGGCGGAGACGGCGCCCGGCATGCCCGAACGCTTCCCGGAGGGGGTGGAGTTCGCATTGCGCGGCGAGACCATGCTGGGAGGCTACAACGTGTACGCCTCCTACTTCCGGGGTCGGCAGGACCTTCCCGCCGCCTGGATGGAAGGGGACGAACTGAAGCTGCAGTACCGCCGGATGCACCACTTCGGATTGGCGGTAGCCGGCTCCATCGGTGGGGCCGCTGTGTGGACGGAAGGCGGTCTCGACTTGCCTGACCGTTTGCCGCAGCTGGAACCGGGGGCGTCAGACGTAGCTCCTATGAGTAGCAACCGCCCGCGTCTGCAGCTGGTGGCGGGGGCGGAGTATACCTTCGACGTTGGCAGGGGCCTGTTCACGTCGGTGCAGGCCATATACGACAGCGCTGGTGCTCTGGTCTCCCCGTACGGCGAGCCCGGTGAGGCGGGCAAAGCTGGCCTGTATGCCATGGTGGTGGGGAGGTACTCCCTGGCGGATGACCATGACCTTCAGCTTGTCGCCCTGGCGGACGTGCTGAACCGCTCAGTGCTGGCCATGCCGACGTACAGCTGGACGATGGCGCCTGCAGTGGAGCTCTCCGTGACCGTCGTGGCTGGATACGCCCCCGGCGGCCTTAGTGCCGTCGATACGATGCCAGGAGGGGCAGCCATGGCCGGAGCTGCCGGAGTGACGGCCGGCATCAAGGCAAGCTTCTGAACGGTGTACGTCGAGTAGTTCCCACAAGTGAGCGTCAAACCGGCGCGATTGGGCACGGGGCTCCCGGCCCCGGTCGCTGAAAGCCGATCCACCGGTGGGTCGTCCCAGGCGCCTCACGCCTCGCGGCACCACATCGACACATGCGATAATGAGGAAAAGGAAGGCCGGCCCCGGTCGGGGCTGGCCTTCCTCCCTTTCTTTGGGGATCCCGATTGGGATCCGCCTGGCGGCAGGCTTACTTGAGGTCGAGCACGTTCACCTGCGGGTCGTCTACCGTGCTCTTGAGGTACTCCGCCATCTCCAGGAGGAGCTCCTCGCTGCTGATGTTGCCCGTGTGGCCGAGGCGGGGGAACGTCTTCACATAGCCGNNGTCTTCACATAGCCGCCGTAATGCGGGTTCTCGGTGCTGTTGAGGAACGTCTCCAGCTTGTAGATGCCCATGTTCAGGTAGTAGTTGTCCATCTCGCCGCCTCTAATGTGGATCTTGCCCACGAGCTTCGGGCCGATCTCGGGCCACTCGTTCTCCAGCTTGTAGCGGATGTCGAAGTTCTGCTTCCAGAACTCCGCTACCTCATGGTCGATCACGCCGGTGACGGGATCCCAGATATCAGCAGGGTAGCCGTCGGGGCCCACAGGCGAGTAGACAGCCTCCCAGATGCTCCACTGTCCGCCGGACCTGTTGTTGAGGCCCATCGCCCGCTCCCAGTCGTTCTCCTGCTTGATGGTGAAGCGGATGTTCCCGTCTGTGGAGCGGCAGGACGGACGCTCTACCTTGATCCAGTCATACTCAGTAAAGTAGGCATTGTCGTCTTCATAGATGTTGACGAGCTGGAAGTAGGTGAAGTCGCCGGAGTCAGGACACATCGGCCAGGTTCCGCCGAAGTAGTCCGGATACCACACCTGGAGCGCCAGGGCTTCCCAGCCGCCGGTGGAACCGCCAGCCAGCAGGCGCGCCCAGCCCTCGGGAATTGCCCTGAAGTTCGCCTCGATGTAGGGGATGAGCTCCTGGGTTATGGCGTCGCCATACGGGCCAAGGTTCGCACTGTTTATGGAATAGGAGGTGCCGTAGAAGGGGTTCTCGTCCCTGAACTCCACTACGATCATCTGCGGGCACTCGTCAGACAGCCAGAACTGGTCGATGGTACGGCCGCGGCCGAAGCTGAGAGGAGCGCGACCGCCGGGCCAGTGGCCCTGGTAATACAGGACGGGGTAGTAGGCATCGGGGTTCGACGCATACGACTTGGGCAGTAGGATGTTTGCGCCGATATACATGGGCTCGCCCCAGAACTCCGTCAGGAGCTGGCTCTGGATCTTGATAAACTTCACGTACTCAGTGTCCTCGTAGTTGCCCTGCTGAGCCACTTGCCCCTCCTTGAGCTCAGGCAGGGGGATGGATTCCGAGAGGCTCAGGGCTATTGTCTGGTTCTGGGCGGGATCGATGACGATCTTCTGCACCGGGCTCTTGAGGCTTCCCGGCGTAGACCACATGTTCTGAGGACCGCCAGCGCCCATCAGCACGGGAAGGAGCAGCGACTGACCGTCAGCCCTGTTGTAGACCTTATAATGCGTGAAGAAGGCCTGCACATAGTACTCGCCAGCGGGTATGTCCGCCGGAGTAGCCAGGGGGTATCCGACGACGTCGGGATCGCCGGAGGCGATGGCCACTATGGAGCCTGCGGCGGCCGACAGGACGTCCTTGCCCCAGAAGGGAACGCCCGTGACGTCGACCTGTTGACAGGGCTCGCCATCAGGATCCTGGGTGATGATGGCGAAGGCGCGGCCGGTGAAGGGGCCTCCCTCGTTAGGGAAAGCGATCTCGAAGACCGGGCCTGCCGCAGCCGCCGCCGCGGAGAGCGTCAGGGCAGCCAGCAGCGCCAGCACCGCCACCATGGACGCCGCCGCGATAGATAACTTGCGGCTACAGTTCGGGGTGAACTTGTCGATGAGCATGATCAAGACCTCCTCTTAGTATCCATGCACCAATTATGCATGATTATGCTGTTGTTGTCAATAGGTACTTGCCATGAGAATTATGTTCAAGGATCGGTTGTTCGACTGCCCAGGAGACTGCGAGACTATCAGTAGAGGCGACGGAGCATCCGCGGTTTGCAGCCGTATGGCGGGGAAATCGCCGCTGTGCTGTGCAGCCGTGTATGCCGCAGGGCTGAGGTTTTCGGAAGGAATGGTTGGTATTCATGCAGGCGCCGACAGGCGCGGAAGGGCCGTGCGCAGGGGGGCGCACCCCGGAGTTCGGGGTGTGACGTCACTTGCGGCGCCTGAGGGTGGAACGGATCCGCGCGAACCGCCCTGCCGGGGGAGCGCGGAAGTGGAGGCACTGGAGGTATCCCAGATGGCGCGGAGAATAGTATGGAACGCCTGGGTTACGCGAATCGTGCGCGGGATCCGCCGGCGCCAGTTCCCTCTGCCGGACATGCAAATTCCCATCAGATTCTTGGGCGGGCTTCCAGTTCGATCCACACGGCGTGGCCCACGTGGCACTGTCTACATGGCGCACCCCACACGGCGCAGGCAAGGAGCGATGACTTACAGATGCCCGATGTTCTGGCGTTCGCCTCGTACGTGTCGGTGATGACCCTCACGCCGGGCCCCAACAACATGCTGTGCCTTGTGAACGGGAGCAGGTTCGGCTTTCGGGCGTCGATGCGTTTCCTGGCGGGGCTGTTCACAGGGGTGTTCATCGTGATGCTGGGCTGCAGCTACTTCGCGATGTCGCTGGAGGGGCTCGTGCCGAGCTTCCGTCCGATAGCAGAGGCTCTTGGCGGGCTCTACATGCTGCACCTCGCCGTCAAGGTGCTGGATCTGCGCTCTGGCGATGCCGATGCCGCTGCGGCCGCCTCGGCATCGGCGCCGCCTCAGGCCGGGCCGACGTCCTTCGCCGCCGGCCTGGGCATGCAGTTCATCAACGTGAAGATGCTGCTATACGGGATCACCGTCACGTCCAGTTTCGTCGTGCCCTACTACAAATCCCCGTTGGCTCTGGCGGCCATGTCGCTACTGCTGGCAGCGTGTTCGGTGGCGGCGGGCTCCTGCTGGGTGGCCTTCGGCGCCGCGATGCAGCGGCTTTTCGGTAGGCACGGGAAGGTGCTGAGCTGGGTCATGTTCGCGCTGCTGCTGTACTCTGCGGCGTCTATATCCGGTGTGCTGCAGAAGGTCACGACGCTTCTGAATTGACGGGGCTCAGCTGGCTGTTGTAGAGCTCCGCGTAATGTCCGCCACTCTCAAGCAGCTCCCTATGGGTTCCCCTTTCCACGATCCGTCCGCGATCCAGCACGAGTATCAGGTCAGCGCCCTGCACCGTTGACAGCCTGTGGGCGATGACCAAGCTGGTGCGCCCCTTCATCAGTTCCAGCATGGCCTTCTGGATCGCCATCTCGGTTTGGGTGTCGACGTTGGATGTGGCTTCGTCCAGCACCAGGATGGCTGGAGCAGCCAGGATCGCCCTGGCGATGGAGAGCAGCTGCCGCTGGCCCTGGCTGAGGTTGCGTCCGTCTGCAGTGAGCATGGAGTCATACCCGTTGGGCATGCGCCGGATGAACGGGTCGGCATAGGCCAAGCGCGCGGCGCGCTCGACTTCCTCGTCGGTGGCGTCGAGCCTTCCGAAGCGGATGTTCTCCCGCACGGTGCCGGAAAACAGGTGGGAGTCCTGCAGCACTATCCCGAGGTTCCGCCGCACGCTCTGGAGGGTGGCGCGGGAGATGTCGACGCCGTCAACGAGGATCCTGCCTGACTGTACCGGATAGAACCTCGCCAGCAGGCTGATGAGCGTGGTCTTGCCCGAACCGGTCTCGCCGACAATGGCGACGGTCTGACCGGGAAGGGCTTCGAAGGAGATGTCCTCCAGCACGGGCACGCCATGAACGTAGCTGAAGCTCACGCCGTCGAACACCACGTGCCCGGCGAGGCCGGAGGCGTGGGAGGAAGGGGCGGCGGTCTGCGTCGCGGAGCCGGAGCCTTTGCCTGCCCGAGGCGCCGCCGGTGAACCGTCTTCGGAGCCGCTTTCCGGCAGAGTTGGCCGGAGCCGGGCCTGCTCAGCCAGGGGACGGGCGCCCGGCGCGTCAGTCTCCACGGGATAATCCATGATCTCAAGCACTCGCTCTGCGCCGGCCAGGCCCGACTGCACTGTGTTCCACTGGTTCGATATCTCCCTCACCGGCTGCATGAATTGGCGGGAATACAGTTGGAACGCTGCCGCGGTGCCCACGGTGATGCGCGCTTGCGCCGAGAGCAGGCCGCCGGCGAGGGCGACCACGGCGAAGCCGATGTTGTCAATGAGGTGCATGAGAGGCATGAAGACGCCGGTCATGAGCTCTGCGCGATATGCAACGAGGCGAAGCTCCGCGTTACGGCCGCTGAAGGACTCCCTCACCTCGCGCTCACGGTTGAAGGCCTTCACCACCCTGATCCCGCTGATGAGTTCCTCCACGTAGGCGTTGAGCTCGCCGAGGGCCTCCTGGCGTCGCTTGAAGTGACGGCGGGTCCAGCNNGCCACCTTCACCGCCACGAAGAGCGTAACGGGCATCATGGCCAGCACCACTAAGGTCATGGTGACGTCCATTGAGACCATCATGGCCAGGATGCCGAAGATGCTGAGGGTGGAGGAGAGCAGCTGCGCCACCGGCTGCCCGAGGGCAAGGCCCACGGTGTCGACGTCGTTCGCCAGGCGGCTCATGAGGTCGCCTTGGGCGGCTCCGTCGAAGTAGGTCAGGGGAAGGCGCTGCACCTTGGCGAATAGATCATGCCGCATCTGCCTGAGGGTGCGGTTGGACATCTCGGTCATGGCGGTCTGCTGCACCCACATGGCGAAGGCGCCGGCTGCATAGAGGGCGGCCAGGGTCGCGATGGACCGGGCGAGCCCCGGAAGCTGGCCCGACGTGATCATCGGGTCGATAGCCTGCCCCACGATCCTTGGTGCTACGACCGCCACCGCCGAGCTGGCCAGCGTGGCCCCGACCACCACCGCCAGTAGCGCCCGCTGCTGACCGATGTAGCCCATCAGCCGCGCCAGAGCTTCCCTGGCGTGCCTGGGCTTGACCACCGGGGCGAATCTGGCGCCGCGCACGCCGAACTCTCCGGGGCGGCGTCCGTAGCCGGGCCTCAGCGCCGGGTCCTTACTCATTGGCAGCCGCCCCCTCTCCGAACTTCACCCCAAGCTGCAGCTGGCAGAGCTGTCGGTAGCTGGGGCACGTCCTTAAGAGCTCGCCGTGGGTACCCCTGGCGGCGATGCGTCCGTCTTCAAGGATGATGATCTCGTCGGCGTCCATGACGCTGGCCACTCGCTGGGCGATGATGATCGTGGTCGTGCCCTTCGCGTGCCGGCGCAGCGCCCTCCGCAGGTTCAGCTCGGTGCGGAAGTCAAGGGCGCTGGTGGCGTCGTCCAGGATGAGTATGGGCGCCTTCCTCAGCAGGCTCCTGGCGATGGACACCCGCTGCCGCTGACCGCCTGACAGGCCGGCGCCGCGCTGTCCGATGATGGTGTTGAGCCCGTCTGCGGAGGCCTGGATGAAATGGGCCGCCTGCGCCACCTCAGCGGCGGCCACAAGCTCCTGGCGGGCCGCGTCAGGGCCTGCGCCCCACCGGAGGTTGTCTTCAATGGTGCCAGAGAAGAGCACCGTATCCTGCAGCACGATGCTGACGCCTGCCCGCAGGTTCGCCAGGGGGTAGCGGCGGACGTTGATGCCATCCACCAGCACTTCTCCTGCCGTGACGTCGTAGAACCTGGGGATGAGGCTCACCAGCGTGGACTTGCCGGAGCTGGTGCCGCCGAGGATGCCCAGGGTGTGGCCTTGCGGCACCCGCAGCGAAATCCCTGAAAGGGTGGGCGGACCGGCGGCGCCTGGATACCTGAAATCCACGTCACGGAACTCCACCTCGCCTCTGGTGACGCGGAGGACGGGGTCGGCGTCAGGCTGGTCGACGACGGTGGGCTGGGCTTCCAACACCTCGGAGACGCGCAGGGCGGAGGCCCGCGCCCGCACCAGGTTGATCAGCAGGAACCCCAGCATCGACAGGGAGAAGAGCACCTGGGCTATGTACTGGGTGACGGCGACCACCTGCCCGATGGCCAGCTCGCGCCCGGCCACCAGCTGACCGCCGCGCCAGAGCACGATGAGGGTGGCCATGTTCATCCCCAACGACACCGTCGGCCCGCTGAAGGCCATGGTGCGGCCTGCGCGCACGCTGGTGCGGAAGAGGAGGTCGTTGATGGCGTCGAAGCGGCTCACTTCGTAGGAGCCGCGGTCGTATGCCTTCACGGTGCGCATCCCCGACAGGTTCTCCTGCACCACCGAGTTGACGGTATCGAGGCGCTGCTGCACCTGGGTGAACAGCGGAAAGGCCTTGCTCATGATGAACCCCACCACCACTAGCAGGATGCCGGAGATGGCCAGCAGCAGCAAGCCCAGCTCGACGGAGATGGAGAGAGTCATGATGACGGCGCCTATGGCGAGCAGCGGCGCGCGCACCATTATGCGCTGCATCATGATGGCGGTATGCTCCAGCTGCACTATGTCGCTGGTGATCCTGGTGATGAGGGACCCTGTGGAGAAGCGGTCGACGTCGGCAAGGCTCAGCGACATCACCTTGTCGAACACGGCTTGCCTCAGGTCGGCTCCGAACCCCTGCGACGACCTGGCCGCGAATACGGACGCGCCGAGGCCGCCCGCGATGCCGACGAGGGCGACGGCGAGCATCCGCAGGCCGTTGGACCAGATCACGTCCATGTTGCCCGTGACCACGCCGATATCGATGGTGGTAGTCATTATCTTGGGCTGGAGGAGTCCCGCGACGGCCTCAACGGCCTTGAGGGCCGGCGCGATCAAGAAGAACAGCAGATGCGGTCGCATGTAGGCGAAAACTCTCTTCATTGCAGCGAGGTCTCTCCCTGTTCCCCTACAGTTTAGCACATGGCGGGGCGCATGGCGCAGGGAGGGGGTGCGAGGGTGCGCGGGGTGCGGGGGCATTACGTTGATTTCGTTACAAAACCTGCCCCTTACGTAACGAATCCGTTGGCAGGCCTCAGCCTTTCGTAACGAATCCTAGTTAATCGCTGTTGACTAGAGACTGGACCCCGCGGGGCGACAATACCCAGATAGTGGCAGGCCTTTGAGCTGGGCTTGCGCAGACCGGGTCCGCGGCCTTTCCGACGAGACGGCGAAGCGGTGGCCCACGGGCGACCTTTGTGCCGATTATTCTACGATGTATACGACCCAACACCAGAAATCGATATGAAAGGCCCATGCTTTCGTTACGGATCTTGCACAATGCGCTCCCGCGGCTGGGATCCTCCGGGGTCATGGCCCGCGCTACGCGAGTTGCGGACCGCGGCTCAGCCCCATGCACGATTGGCCCTGGGTGCACCTGAGGGGGAACAGGGCCGTATGCAGCACGTCTAATGTGATAGCAGCTGTGGTAGCATACGGTTGGCAAGGAGGCATCGACATGACGTGGAACAGGATGAGGCAACTGGTTGCGGCTATGCTCGTGGGCCTGATACTGGTTGCGGCGACAGGCTACGCAAGCGCGGCGGTGGTGGAAGGCGCGGGCGGCAAGGCCAAGCCCAAAGGAGCGAAGCCTCCAAAGGAGCGCGCGGTGGACGTGGTGGTCACCAAGCGCCCCACCAGCCTGCGGACGGAGGATGGCTACGTCGTGTTGGACGTGCCGGCAGGCGTGACCTTCGAGCTCGACCACCACAAGGGCAACAAGGTGTGGGTGAAGGCTCCCAGCGGTGGCCGGTATTACTTCCCCGTAAGCGACGTGAAGATCGTTAGAGGACACAAGGCATCGGTTGACGCCGTGACCGACTCGGAGTTCAACACCTTCGCCATAAGAGTCATGGCCGCCCAGGTGACGGCCACGATGCAGTCGTTTCACACGTCAGCCGACCGGCGCACTGAGTGGCAGGACCGAGTCCTCATCCAGCTCTCGATCCGGGCTGGCATCGAGATGCCGACATTCTCTCTCATGATGGAGTGGGCCGCGTTCTCCGGCTACGTCAACTGACTGTCGGCACCGCTAAGGCATGAGGTCCAGCACCGACTCTATGATGTGGTCGGGTTTCAGCGCATCGGGGAACTCGCACGACCCGTCGGGTGAGTTGCCGTCCGAGTTTCCGGTGAGCACCAGCACGGTCCTCATGCCCAACGCGTTTCCAGCGGCAATGTCGCTCTCAGGGGTGTCGCCTACGATGGCGCACTCCGAGGCGGAGAGGCCGCTACTTTTCAGTGCCATCTCCAGCAGCAGTGTTCCTGGCTTGCCCACCACCACGTCGGGATCGCGGCCCACCATGACGGAGATGGCCGCCGCTACGGCGCCGGCCCCAGGCTCCAGTCCGTCCGCCACGGGCACGGTGGGGTCACAGTTCACGGCTATGAACTCGGCGCCTGCCTTCAGCGCCCGCAGCGCGCAGGTGAGTCTGGTGAAGGTGAGGTCGTTGTCCTTTCCCACGAGCACGAAGTCGGCGCGGTCGGGCTGCCTTGTGGAGGGGTCGCGGGCGTCCAGCCCCGCGCGCACCGCCTCATCGAACAGCCCTGGTGAGCCCAGCACGTACGTGACCGCGCCGGGCCGCTTCGCCGCAATGTAGCGTGCGGCGCATTCGCTGGCGACGAACACCTCGTCGGGTTGCACGGCCATCCCCATGCGCTCGAACACCTCAAGGCACTTGGCCTTCGATCGTGAGCTGGTATTGGACACGAACATCAGCTTCTTGTCGGCCGCCCTCAGCCGCCTCAGCACCTCGGCCACGCCGGGGATGGGCTGATCGCCCAGCCACAATACACCGTCGAGGTCGAAAAGAAACCCCTTCACCTCATCCACGAACCGCATAGTCGAGCCTCCGTCCTGTAGTGGGGCTGTACACGTTCACCTGCGTCCAGTCAGGTTCCAGCCAGATCTCCTGGTTGCCGCGGAACTTGGAGCCGCGCTCCGCGCGGATGACCGCCTCGATGTTGCCGATGTGCACGTACACCAGCACCGACGCTCCCACAAGCAGCGTTGCGTACACGGTGGCCGGCAGCGTATTAGGGGTGCTCTCCTGCCGTATCGACATGGCCTCAGGCCGGAACGACAGAGTCACGGCATTGGGAAGGGCATCGCCGTCGATGTGGCCGATGAACCTGTCTCCGATCTTGAGCCGTCCGTCTACCACTTCGGCGTCGATGAAGTTGGTCTGTGGGTTGCCGGTGAACTCCGCCACGAACTTGCTGGCGGGCCGCTCATACACCTCTTCAGGCGACGCGTACTGCTCCAGCTTCCCTTTGTTCATCACCGCGATGCCGGTGGACATGGTGAGGGCCTCTTCCTGGTCGTGGGTGACGTACACCACGGTGGTGTTGGTCTCCTGGTGCATTCGCTTGAGGGAGGCGCGCATCTGCATCCTCAGGCGGGTATCCAGGTTAGACAGGGGCTCGTCCATGAGGAGTAGCTCCGGGCTGACCACTATCATTCGGGCCACCGCCACTCGCTGCTGCTGACCGCCTGAAAGCTCAGACGGATAGCGGTGAGCCAGGCCCTCCAGCTCCACGTCGGCCAGAACCCTGGTTACCCTCTGATTGATCTGGTCTTTGGACAGCTTCTGCTGCACGAGGCCGAAGGCGACGTTGTCGAACACCGTCATGTGCGGCCAAAGCGCGTACGACTGGAATATCATGCCGAGGCCGCGCTGGGCGGGAGGCACGTTGATACCTTTCGAAGCGGAGAATACCAGCTTGCCGTGGATGTATATCTCGCCGTCGTCCGGATCCTCGAGGCCGGCGATCATCCTGAGGGTGGTGGTCTTGCCGCAGCCGGACGGGCCAAGCAGCGTCACGAAGTCTCCCTTGCCGATGTCGAGGCTGAGGTTGTCGACGGCCTTCACCCCTGACCAGCCTTTCGAGATGCCTACCAGTCTCACAGTAACCATATCTACCTACCTCCAAGGCCGGCGCCTATATCCGTCTTCTGCCACGCGTTGATGGCGTAAGTGAGGACAACCACCAACAACGTGAGCAGCACCGTCATGGCGTTGCTGAACTGCGTGTAGCCGACTTCGATGTACCTGTATGTCAATGTGGTGAGCACGCGGTTGGCCGGCGTCACCAGCAGGATGTAGAGGCTGAGCTCGCGCATGCTGGTGATGAGCACGATGACCGTGCCCGCGACGAAACCGTTTTTCGTCAGGGGCAGCATGATCTTACGAAGGCGCGCGAACCAGGAGGCCCCGAGGATCACCGCTGCCTCCTCTAGTTCCTGCGCCACCTGAAGCATGGACGACACGCCGGATCTCACGGTGTACGGCAGCTGCTTGGCCACGGTCACCAGCACCAGCAGCGCGAAGGTGCCGTATAGCGCCGGCACTGGCCCGCGGCGCACCGCGAACAGCGTAAGGTACAGGGCGCCAAACACGATGCTTGGCACCAGCATTGGCACGAACGACACCTGCTCCAAGAGCCTGCTGGTGAGCGCCCTGCGCGCCCTGGCCACCACGTAGCCGATGAGCAGGCCAGCGAAGCCGCATATGAGGCCGCCCACAAGCGCGAGCTTCACCGTGTTCCACGCCGCGCCCATCACCGCCTCGTTTCGGAGGATGCCGGGCTCGCCCGCGACGAAGCGCGGGTTGCTCTCCCCGATCCAGTAGTGGAGCGAGAGGTTGCTGATGCTGTAGTCGCCGGCATACAGCGTGAGGCTGCTCCACGTGAGGAACACCAGAGGGAACACGGCCACAGCCAGCAGGAAGAGTATCGTGAGCACCGCGATGGGCGTGTTCCACTTGCCCAGCCGCACCTTTCGTGACTTTACGCCCTTGCCGCCGATGGTGGCGTAGCTGCGACGGGCGCTGATCACCCGCTGGTTCACGTATAGGCCGATGCCGGATATCGCGAGAAGCACCAGGGCCAGGATGTAGCCCTGCCCCTGTCGCTGCGTGCGCACCAGCGAGTATATCTGCGTCGACAGCGTGTAGTACCGCGCGGGAAGTCCCAGGATGGCGGGGGTGCCGAAGGTGCCCATGCTCCTGGCTATACCCAGGAGCGCCGTGGAAAACAGCGCCGGCTTGATGATGGGCATGGTGATGCGCCGCATGATGTAGCTCTTACTGGCGCCCAGGATCTCGGCTGACTCCTCCAGCTGAGAATCGATGCTCCTGAGCGCTCCCGATATCAGCAGGTAGCCGAAGGGATAGTAGTGCAGGCCCATGGTTATCATGATGGGAATCGGGCCGTATACCAGCCATTCTGGGGCGTTTATCCCCGTATAGTATGAGAGCAAACCTTCAGGCATGGCCACGGTGCTGTTCTGGAACAGCTGAAGCCACGACAGCGACAGCACCCACGATGGCAGGATATACGGCACAGTGGCCAGGGCGTTGATGAGCTTCGCCCAGCGTATATCGGTCCGCACCACCAGGTACGCCAGCAAGCTTCCCACCGCCAGAACTATGGCGACGGTGCCTGCCGTGACTATCAGCGTGTTTAGCAGAGGCTTGTAGAACACCGCCTCGGCGAAATCGCCGCTGAGCATCCGGCGCCAGTGATACGTGGTGAACTTGCCGACTACTACGTTCTCGCCTCTGATCCTGGTATCTCCGGTGCCCCACACCAGGGTGGTCTGCACCAGCGAGAACAGCGGCACTACCACCAGGTACACCAGGATCACCAGGAACAGGGCGGCAAGGATAGTCTCCGGCTTCCGCCAGCGGTTGGCTAGCTTGCGGAAGCGCACCTTGAGGCCATTCATGGCTATTACCTCCGAGTTGCGACGACTTCCGGCGACTCCGGACAACTCCCAAGGAGTCCGGACAACTTCCAACGACTCGCGACTGCTTCCCGCCGCGAACACCGACTCCACTGACGGGGCTCGGGCAGAGCGGGGCGGCCCGAGCCGCTTTCCCGCTCTGCCCTGGCAGATCCACACAGCCGATCCATGCGGCCGATCCACACAGCCGGCATATACGGCCGATCTACACGGCCACGGCCGACCTGTGCACCCGGCCTATGCAGCCTGTGCAGCACCGCGACGCACGCCGCCGCTTACTGCACGTTGATCATCCACCAGTCCTGCACCTCGGCAGAGGTCTCCCAGATGCCCACAGGATCCATGAGCCAGAAGTTGAGATCGCTCAAGGGGAGCCTGACGTCGGGCAGGTACTCGTGCACCGGCTCCTCCACCATGTCGATGCGGGCAGCCCAGTTGCCCACCACGAAGAACGGCCTCATGCCCAGCTCACCCTTGTTGGTGCCGAACAGGTACTTGATCAGCAGCTTGGCGGCGTTGGGATGAGGCGCCTTGTAGGTGATGTTCATCAGGCTGGGGTACAGAAGCCCCACGGCCGGCTTGATATCAGTGGCCACCATGAGCTTGAGTCCGCCACGGGCGGGATCCTCCGCGTAGCTCAGGCTGGAGAAGGGGATGGAGATGCCTATAGGAGGATTGGCGCTGTTGGGATCGCCGACCACCTTGATGAGGTCGGTGTGGCGGGCGTAGATCTTGGGCCTGTTGGCGATGATGCCCTTCAGCAGCTCGTAGCCGGCGTTGGGCGTTGTGAGCCTGATGGGTCTGCCGAACTCCCTCTCGTAGTCCTTGGCCAGCTCATCCGCGTTCAGCACGATGGTGGTGATCAGGTCGAGGCTTGACGCGTCAGTGACCGGGTCGACGATGGCGATCCTGTCCCTCCACTCGGGCTTGGTCAGGTCCCACCAGCTGTCGATGGGGCACTCAGGGTATACCTTGGAGTTGTAGAAGATGGCGCGGGACTCATACCTCTGCGCCACCAAAGGCTCGCGGAACTCCTTCGGTATCACCGACTCCAGCTCAGGCGGGTAGAAGGGGAATATCATGTTCATGTTCGCCAGAAGGTGCAGCTGCGACGGGTAGCCCGATGCGTGGAGCACGTCGCAGTTGTAGATGCCCGCCAGCTGCTCACGCTCGACCTTCTCGATGGAGCCGGTGGAGCCGAGCTCGTACACTTCCAGCGTCACGCCGGGGTAGAGGGATTCAAATTCCTCCTTGAGACTGATGGTCCTCGACGAGCTGGTATAGATGACGACTTTGCCTTCCTTCTTGGCCGCCTCGTAGACCTTGTCCCAGTCTACCGCGGAAGGCTGATAGGGACCGATCTCGACCTCTCTGAGCCACGCGTCCACTTCCGGCGGCAGGGTGGCGGCCAGGGATGCCTGCGGGACTCCCAGGCACGCTCCCAGCACGGCCAGGAGCGTGACGGAGGCCAGTGACCTGATGAATCGGGTTCTCATTATACTCCCTCCCATGTGTTTGGTTGTTGGTTACAGCCAGTCGTAACGCTGACGCAACGCGTCCAAACGGGCCAGCTGGTCCACAGCTTCGTCGCCCTTTGCCAGCATTACCCCGAGTATCAGGGCGTCCACAAGGGCCAGCGGCGCCCCCAGCGGGCGGAAAGCCTGCATGGGGCCGCGGCGAACCAGCAACGCCTGTGTTGCCAGAGGGTGCATCCTGGAATCGGATAGGTCGCTGATGAGAACCGTCTCGCCGCCCTGAGAGTGCATGTGCTCCAGTATGGCCATGGCCTCTCGGGTGACGCGGCGGAAGGCGAAGACGATGGCGAGATCACCGGCGCCCACCTGGAAGATCTGGTCGAACAGGCGGCGACCGGTCTGGTTGACGCGAGCTACGTTGCAGCCTAGGCGGGCGAGCCAGAACTCTGCCAGCACCGTGAGGCTGGCAGGGGCCCCTTCGGCGAAGAGGATGATCCTGTTGGCGCGGAGTATCATGTCGACTACCTCGGCCACCTGGTCCTCTGTCACATTCAACAGCAGCTGTTGCAGGTGGCGGTTGGTCTCAGCCACGATGGTGCCAAGCGGCCCATCCTGGGTGGGGCGCGAGTGCACCATGGCCGCCACTCTATCGGACGACCTGAACTGCTTCAGCACTTCCTGTTGAAGCTGCTGGCGCATGTCGGGATAGCCCTGGTAACCCAGGGTCTGCGCGAACCTGACGACGCTTGACTCGCTCATCCCCGTGACCGACGCCAGCTCCCCGCTGGACATCATGGCGACCTCCGGGGCGTTCTGTAGGACGAAGTCGGCAAGGCGTCGCTGGCCCGAGGTCATGCCCCCGTATTCGTCGCGTATCCGCTGCGTAACGGTGGCTTCGGCGGCTCGTTTCGCCTGTTCCATGCGGGCTGTGCCCCCAATCCGGTCATGACCTTTCCGCGCCACACGATACTCATGTCCAACGAATCTTGCAGGAATCCTGCTTCAGCAAGAAAAGTTGCAGAATCCGGGCTCGACACGTCCCGGCAGCTGGCCGCTGGCGACTAGCCGCCGGCGGACACCCGCGGCCACCCTCGGCCGCGTCCACCGTCTGCCTGGGCAATGGCCTCGGCTGGCCAACAGTGGTATACTTGCGATACAGGCTCACTGGTGTCTTCAGCAAGACTTGGAGGGATCTGATCTGAAAACCATCGTGGTTGGCGCGGGCAAGTTAGGCTTCGAGCTGGCCAGCAGGCTGTGCCATGAGAACCTCGACGTCGTGGTGATCGACCGCATCGCCAGCCAGCTGGACGAGATAGAGCGCAACCTCGACGTGATGACCATTCACGGTAACGGTGCCTCCCTTCGGGTGCTGCGTCAGGCCGGCGCTTCAGACGCCCAGCTCTTCATCGCCGTCACCGAGCACGACGAAGTGAACATGCTGGCCTGCATCCTGGCAAAGCAGCTCGGTGCGCGCACTACCATAGCCAGGGTTCGCGACCCAGACTACGACACTGAGCGTGCCCTTGAAACATCCGGCACTTACCCAGGCGTGGACGTCACCATAAACCCCGACCACCAGGCCGCTGCGGAGCTGGCGCGGTTCATCAAGAACCCTGAGGCCTCCGAGTTCGACTACCTGGCTGGCGGCAAGGTTCAGATACTCTCCTACTTAATAGCGCCCGATTCGCCCCTGGCCAACACCAGGGTGCGCGACCTGGAGCTGGAAACCTCCACTCTAGTGGCGGTCATCCGTAACGGCGACGTGACGATCCCCAGGGGCAACACGGTGCTCCTTCCAGGGGACAAGGTGTTCGTCGTGGCGCGCAGAGGCACGCCATCGATCTTCGGCTGGCGGGCTGGAGGCGAGGCCAGGCGACTACAGAAGGTGAGCATCATGGGCGGATCAGGCATCGGGTATTACCTCGCTCGGTCGCTCGAGGCGCTGACCGTCCACGGAGTGCAGGTAAAGGTGTTTGAGCCTGACGTGGATGTATGCCAAGTGCTGGCTGAGGCCTTCCCTCGCATCACGGTGGTCCATGGGGACGCATCTCGCATCGAGGTACTTGAGGAGGAGAACGCGAGAGAATCCGACGTCGCGGCGGTGGTCGGCGACAACGACCAGACCAACCTGCTCACCGGTTATTTCCTCAAGCGTATGGGCGTGCCGCGTGTGGCAGTGGCACTGAGCCGCACCGACTACCTGCCGTTCATGACGCCCATGGAGCTTGACGCCACAGTGGTGCCGCGGGTGAGCGCCGCCGCCGCCATCCTCAAGATCGCCCGGGGCGACAGGGTGCTGTCCATGGCGCTGCTGAAGGAAGGCCGCGCCGAGGTCCTGGAGATGCTGGTGGCCGAGGACAGCCCCGCCTGCGGCGTGGCGCTGCGGGATCTGGGGGTGCCTGAAGGCGCCGTCATCGGGGTGCTTGTCCGCGATGGGCAGGTCATAGTCCCCAGAGGCGATACCAGGATTGCCGGCGGCGACCATGTCATCGTGTTCGCCACTGAAGCGGCCAAGGAAGTTACAGCTCGTCTATTCGAGCCGAGATAGAGGGATAGATACGAGGGATAGAGGAATAGAGGGTATACGTTGAACTTCGCGGCAGTCATAGGTTCCATATCCAGCATCATGGCGGCCTTCGGCGGGTTGATGTTGATGCCTGCACTGGTGGGGCTGGCGTACAAGGAGCCGGCCTGGCTGGCGTTTGTCATATCAGGCGCAGCCACGGCGCTGCTGGGCTTCGCCGGCATGTGGGCTGTCACGTCGGCGCGTAACGGCGTCAGGGCGCGCATGACCGATCGCGATGGCATGGCCGCAACCGCTCTGGGCTGGACCGCGTGCTCTCTCATTGGCGCACTGCCCTTCGTCATGACCGGGGCTATCCCCACGTTCACCGGAGCGGTGTTCGAGGCCATGTCGGGTCTAACCACCACTGGCGCCACGGTGCTGGCCGACGTAGAAGGCCAGAGCCATGCGGTGCTGTTCTGGCGCGCCCTCCTGAACTGGCTGGGAGGCATGGGCATAGTGGTTCTCAGCATCGCCCTGCTGCCCGGCCTCAACGTCGGCGGCTCGCAGCTGTTCCGTGCGGAAGTGCCCGGAATAGTCAACGATCGCCTGGTGCCGAAGATCCGGGAGACCGCCAAGCGCCTCTGGGGCATATATATCCTGCTTACCCTGATTGAGGCCGTTCTGCTGCGACTGTTCGGCATGTCCCTGTTCGACGCCGTGATTCACTCGCTCACCAGCGTGGCCACTGGAGGGTTTTCCACTGCCAACAAGAGCATCGAGGCGTGGGCGTCTCCTGCCATTCAGATCACCATCACGGTGTTCATGTTCCTGGCGGGCATCAACTTCACGCTGCATTACAGGGTGCTCCGAGGCGCCCCCCGGCCTGTGTTCAGAGATGATGAGCTGAAGTCTTACATCGGGATCATACTGGTGGCGACGGCGATCATAGCAGTGGACTTAGCGGTCCATTCATTCTACACCATCGGCGGGTCGGTGCTTCGTTCCTCATTTCAGGTGGTGTCGATCCTGACAACCACTGGGTTCACCACGGCCAACTACGATCTGTGGCCACCGCTCAGCAAGTTCATCTTGCTGCTCTTGATGTTCGTTGGCGGCTGTGCGGGTTCAACTGCCGGAGGCGTGAAGGTAGTGCGCTGGCACGTGTTGGTGAACCACGCGGTGCGTGATATGAAAAGGACTGTGCGGCCACGCCGCGTCACGGTGCTGAGGTTGAACGGCCGAGCGGTTCCTGAGGACGTTGTCAGCTCAGTTCTGGGGTTCGTCATCATGTATCTTACGGTGTTCGTCGTGTCGGTGCTGGCCATGTCCGCCCTGGGCTTCGACCTTCCCAGTGCGGTGGGGGCAGTGGTGTGCACGCTTGGCAACGTGGGCCCGGGCTTCGGCGCCGTGGGCCCAGCCGCGAACTTCTCGGCGGTGCCCGCAGTCGGGCAGTGGCTTCTCATCTTCTGCATGCTCGTGGGCAGGCTCGAGGTCTACACAGTCCTTGTGCTGTTGATGCCCGGATTCTGGCGCCGCACGTAGGCCGGCAGCCTGGACGTGGTGGTGCCGCCCAGGACATACAGGCCCCTCAAGCCCCACTGGCGCCTCTCAGAGGCCCTTACAGAATCAACATCCCGGGCAGGTCCAGCTCCAGGCCGCCCGCTTCCAGGCGAACAACCGGGAACGTTACCGGGTGCGTCACCATGAGCGGCCCCGCCGCCCCCGCAACGAACGTATCCTCAGCTTTCGTGCCGCTGATGGTGGGATTCCAGGCGAAAGCCTGGTTGGTGCCGACCGCGTCCGGCGTCGACGCCGTCACCCGGATCTCCCTCGCAGCGTACCCCGTGGGCCCGCCCTGGTGGTGGCGGCTCCACTCGTCGCCGTAGCCGAGCTTCGCGTATAACGAGACCGCATCCGCCAGCACGTCCCGCATCGGCCTCCCCGGGCGGGTCCCGGCGATCATCGTGGCCTCTATCAGCAGGTTGTCGCGGTACTGCTTCATCAGCTCCTCCGGTGGCCGGCCCAGGTGCACCATCCGCGTCACGCTGACGATGAGCCCCTTGAACCTGGCGTTGACGCTCAACAGCAGGCACCGCTCCACCTTGCGCATGGTGGGCACCGGATGCCGGTACAGCCGCGCCCGGTCGTCGGCCGCGGCGAGATACCCGGTGGCGTCGATGCGGTCCTTCCACAGCTCCGCAAGCAGGCGCCCCACCACTTCAGCCTCGGTGTCGCCCGGCTTCACGCTCGCTGCCACCTCCTCGATGGCCCGCGACGCCCGCTCCCCTAGGAACACGTAGCGCTCGATCTCCGCCTCAGTGAGCTCGTAACGCAGCCTCGCCGCGGCCCCCGCTATGTTCGTCAGGCCCGGCATGGGCACGTCACAGCCAATGTCGCCGCCCGCGGCCACCTCGCGGGCCAGCTCCAGCTCGCGGCTTTCGAACCAGTCGAACGACAACAGCTTGAACCCGAGCTCGCCCAGGCCCTCCTCTTCCATGGCACGTCGCGCCTCGATGGCGCTGGTGATCACATAGCGGTCCTCGGCTGTGACCAAGATAGACATGGCGCCCAGCTCAGTGGCGATCCCCACCGCGTTGTTGCCCCCGGCGGTGAGCCAGGCGAAGTTGGCCTGCGTCTTGAAGAGCGCCGCCGCGAGCCCCGCCTCGCGCATCATCTGGCGCACCCGGACCAGCTTGAACTCAACCTCAGCGAGTCTGTTCAATGCCACCACCCCTTGCGTTGGTCTTCTGCGACCAATATACCTAGGATTGGTTGACATGTCGATTAGCTATCCTGAAGACGCCCAGCGAGCCGTCTGGGGCCGCCGGGCCGGGGCCGGCAGGGCCGTCTCAAAACTGAGGTCCAGTCTCCAAGTTGAAGACGGAAAACCCCATCCATCACCAGCGCGTGGCCGAGACAACACGAGAAGGAGATGTGAGCGCGCCCATAGAACCAACTCTGCATGCACTATGCGGCGTTTGCATCCATTCGGGGCGGGCCTTCGGCCACCCACTGGAGTCTCTGCGTGCGCCATCGAGTGAGTTCGAAGGGAAGTGGACGGATTGAGGAAAGACGAGGTGGCTCAGGTCGTCTCGAAGGCTGTTGAAGACGCCAGAGTGGTCGACGTGCACACCCATCTGTACCCCGGGTGCTGCGGGGACCTTCTGCTGCGGGGCATCGACGACCTGTTGACATACCACTATCTGGTGGTGGAGACGTTGAGATACGGGAAGATGCGGCCGTCGGAGCTCTTGGCTATGGGCAAGGAGGCCCAGGCCGACGAGATCTGGCGCACCCTGTTCGTGGAGCGCTCGCCGGTGAGCGAGGCCTGCCGCGGGGTGCTGACGGTGCTGCACCACTACGGGCTTGACGTGTCGAGCGCGCGCAGCCGGGCCACCCTGGACGACATCCGCGACTTTTTCGCAAGCCTCAGCTTGGAGCGGCATATCAACGCTGTGTTTGAGGCTGCGAAGATCGACTACGTCGTGATGACAAACGACCCTTTCAACCCAGCCGAGACGAGGCACTGGGGCCCTGCCTTCCGGGAGGACCGCCGCTTCCGAGCGGCGCTCAGGATCGACCCGCTGCTCGAGTCGCCGGCTCAGGCAGGCGTTGACGACATCGCCGGCTTTCTGGAGCGCAGCGCCGACCTGGTAGACCCCGTCTACCTCACGGCCTCGCTTCCGCCCACGTTCAGGTGGGGCGACGGTTCCGAGTGCGACGGGGTGCTGAAGCGCTTCGTGCTGCCCTTCTGCCGCGAGCGCTGTCTGCCGCTGGCGCTGATGATCGGGGTGAGGAGGCAGGCCAACCCCGAGATGGGGCTGGGCGGCGACAGCGTGGGCATGTGCAGCGTGGAGACGCTTGAGCAGATGTGCCTCGAAAACCCCGACAACCAGTTCATGATCACGCTGCTTTCCCGCGAGAACCAGCACGCGCTGTGCGTCGCGGCGCGCAAGTTCCCCAACCTGATGCCCTTCGGGTGCTGGTGGTTCATGAACAACCCCAGCATAGTAGAGGAGATCACCAGGATGCGGGTGGAGCTTCTGGGCGTAAGCTTTATCCCGCAGCATTCCGATGCGCGCATACTGGATCAGCTGATATACAAGTGGAGCCACAGCAAGCACGTGATCGCGAAGGTGCTCACGGACAAGTACTGTACGCTGGTGGACGCCGGCTGGGA
>LFSP01000050.1:46357-50814 GCA_001513145.1 Clostridia bacterium DTU025
TTGGGGGCGGAGGCTGCAGCGGTTGCGGCGGTTGCGCCTTCAGGATCTTCGAGGTCGGGGGAGTAAGCGACATGGTAGTAGCGAGCCTTGAGGTCAGTACCACATCGGCAAAGTGCATTCTGTACTCCGGGGAAGGAGAAAGCTCCGGCGTGCTTGCCGAGGCGTCGCGGCGGTACTGCCCTGACGTGGCAGACGGGCCGACTCAGGATCCCGTGGGGATGGTCGACTGCGCCCTGGACGTGCTGCGCCAGATGGTGCAGGCTGCGGAGGCCCGCGGGCATCGAATCGAGGCCATCGGCCTAACAGGCACCTGGCACAGCATGCTGCCGCTGGATGGAGAGCGCAAGCCCCTGGGCCGTATCATGACCTGGGCCGATCTGTCAGGCGCGGAGCACGCTGCGGCTCAGCGGCGCGACGAGGGCATGGTGCGGCGGTTCTACCACACCACCGGCTGCATGGTGCACGCGATGTACCCGGCGTGGAAGTGGCACTACGTTCGGAGCAGCCGGCCGGAGCTGGCGGAGCGTGCGCGGTTCATCGCGTCGCAGACGGAGTTCCTGTTTGAGTCTCTCACAGGACAGGCGGCGGTGTCGCGCTCGCTGGCGTCCGGGACTGGCCTGTTCAATATACACACCCTCGACTGGGACGAGTGGGTGCTCCAGCTGGTGGGCCTGCGCCGGGAGCAGCTGGCGCCGCTGGTGGAGGGCACGCACTGGGCGCCGCTCTTGCCCGAGATGGCCGAGCAGGTGGGGCTGCCGGCTGGCCTTCCAGTGACGGTGGGGTGCGCTGACGGCGCCATGAACCAGCTGGCCATCGGGGGGCTTGCAGGCGGAGCGATGTCCATGTCAGTGGGCACCAGCGGGGCGTTGAGGGTCACTCACACGGAGCCCAGGATACCGGATACGCCGTCGACATGGTGTTACTACCTGCTGCACGGCAGACGCCTGGCCGGCGCGGCTGTTAACAACGCCACCAACTGCGTGGACTGGTTCCTCTCCACCACCGGCGCCGCGGAGCTCACGCCGGAAGTGTATGACCGGTACTCGGAGGCTGTGGCCGGCGTCGACGGGAGGAGGGCCCCCATCTTCATGCCTTTCCTGTTCGGCGAGAGGTGCCCCGGCTGGAACGAGAACAGGTCCGGCGGGTTCGTGGGGCTGAGGTCGACGCACGGAACCTACGATATGTACTACGCAGTGCTGGAAGGCATCCTGTTCAATATGCGCCAGTGCTACGACATTCTGGTGCAGGTTGGAGACTGGCCCGAGCGGGTGCTGGTGTCGGGAGGGATCACCAACTCCGAGCCCTGGATGCAGCTGGCCGCAGACGTGATGGGGCGGGAGCTGTTGGTGACGGGCACGGCCAATGAGTCCACAGTAGGCGGCGCACTGGTGGCGCTGATGGTGGCTCAGGGCGACTCGGCGTGCGAGGGAATCAACCAGCAGGTGGACTGCATCCAGCGGAGGTCCGCCGCCGTGAAGCGCTACGTGCCGAGGACGGGGGCCGACGCTGTCATCGGTCCGAGGTATCAGAGGTATCTGGAGCTTTATGCGATGCACCAATAGGGGCGCGCACGGCCGCCCCGGCGGTCGCCAGAGAGTGCAGGCGGTGTGCGGGACCAGAGATTCGGTTCGCTCGGGAGTTGGTTCCGGCTGAGGTTTCCTTGCTTTGACCGGTATCAGGTACCCGTCACCTCATCTGCCCCTTCAGGACAAGACACATGAGCGGCCACGTACCCGCCCGATACCCCCCTGCACTCCGGAACTACCTGAGCGGCCGTCCGCAGCCGTGAAAGACCTTCCCGTCGAAGGTGACGGTCACCGCGTTAGGAAACTCGTGCCCGCTCATGATGTCGGTGCACGGCCGGTCTTCGATAGCGACGCTGAGCTGGTATGTTGGCGAATCTGCCTGGTAGACTGTGGCCCCAGCCCGCGCGCTGGGCTGGTCGGTTGCCACCTTTGCCGTGATAGACGACTGCCCGTAATCAAAGAGGAAGTAGATGCTCTCTCCGCGCACGATCTCCACCACCCAGCCGGGTTCCTGGCCGATGCCGCGGAAGTCAACCCCCCTCTGGCGGGCGGCCTCCCAGGGGTCGTTGGGGTCGGCGGAGTCGGTGGTATCGGCTACATCGGTGTCGTCGACGCGGTCCGCTCGGTCCGCGCGATCGGCGGGAGCCGTGGGATTTGTGCGGCCGGTGGACTTGGAAACGTCTGAACCTCCGGGGCCGCGTCCTTCCAACAGGTTGGGAAAGCGCGCGGCCAAGAACGTTCCTGCCACAAGCCCTGCCCCGGCGGCCAGAAGTAGCAACACCACCAGTGCCCACGGGCGAAGCGAGATTCGCCGGCGGGGCCTGCTCCGGCCGACTATCCTGTCGTAAGTTCGGTCTCTCCTGAATTTCATGCTATCTTTCCCCTGCCGAAACCATAGTAACATGGAAGTAAGGCCGCGGGCGGAGTCCCGCGGCCTTCAGCGCGTACGCAGGCGGGAGCCGGCTAGCTGCCCATGTACATCCCGTGTTGGCTCATGTAGTTGTAGAGCCCTTCGCCGTGCTGCTGCTCCTCGTCCTGGATGTGCTGCAGTGCTTGGCGTACATGGGAGTTGGCCGACTCGAAGATGGCGGTGTCGTATGCGCTGGAGATGAACTTCTCCGTCATCAATAGGTCGGTGAGCATCACGGCGTCATCGTTGTTGGTGTTCACGGCGGACATCTGGGTGCCCTGCCCACCGTGCCCACCCTGGCCGACCTGGCTGGTCTGTCTGGCCTGCTGCGAGCGGGCCTGCTGGCTTTGCCCCCCGCCCGGGCCCTCCCATCCGTAGCTACCGCTTCCGTGGCCTGTACCCGCGCTCATCTGCAGGGTGGGATAGGGCGATCCGTGAGCCTGGTGGCTCTGGGTTCCATACTGCCCTCCGGCGTGAGCCTGGCTTCCACCCTGGGCCTGCCTGCTCTGTCCCTGCCCCTGCCTACCTGCCTGCCCGACGCCGGCGCCGTGGGTGCCTTGACCGCCTTGGATGCTGGACTGCAGTCCGCCGCCGGACTGAGACATGCTGGTTGCCTGCCCCTGTAGCAGCTGTGTCAGAGTGTCATAGTGCTCCTGTTCCTGCGCGGCGTACTGGTTCAGGAGTTGGCTCAGCTGGGGATCGCTGACCTGCTGGGCGTAGCTGCGGTACTTCTCGATGCATATCTTCTCGTGGCTCAGCTGGTCGTTGAGGAGCTGCCGTTCCTTCTGGGTAAGGCGCTGACTCATGTTTACCACCTCAACCCCAAGTTTGGCTCTCGCGCCGCTGGCTTATTCGCCTCGACGACAGCAGGTGTTCAAGCAACGATGTGGAATTACTAACTAGTCCATCGGAATATTTCGCTTATGTTGTGCCTGGCTGGACCTCACCCTGTCATGATCAAGGGGGAATCGCCGTGGCTGACATCGCGATGATCGCACCCTACCGGGAGATGGTGAGCGTTGCTCAGAGGCTCGCGGAGGCCTGCAGCGTGCCCGTGGCAGTTGCCGAGGGAAACCTGGCGCAGGGCGTCGATGTTGCTCGCGATGCCGTGAATCGAGGAGCCCGAGTCGTGGTGAGTAGGGTGGCACTGCGCTGCTCATTACTCAGGCACCAGACGTGTGCATTCCGGTGGTCACCATCCCATTCACCTCGGAGGAACTGGTCAGGGCCGTCCATCGTGCCACGCGCCTCAGCAAGACCATAGGGATCATCCGCTTCGCCAACACTCTGCGCCCCGATGTCCACACACTGAGTCACATCTTTAACTCCAAGATCATCGACATACCCATTGAATCCGAAGAGGAAGCTCCGAGACGCATCGCCGAGGCTGCAGCTGATGGCGCGCGGGCGTTCGTGGGAGGCGTCACAGGGGTCACCTACGCCGAGGAGCTGGGCTACCCCGCTATCCTCATTGAGTCGTGTTCTGACAGCCTCTCGATGGCTCTATCGGAAGCCGTCAACGTGGTAACCAAGACCGCAGGGTTGCAGCGCAGGGTTCAGCTGCTTCGCAGAGCCCTCGACCTGGTCACCGACGGCATCATAGTGGCCGATTCCGACAGCCGCGTTCTGGAGGTCAGCCGCGCGGCGGAAAAGGCCATGGGGATCCAGCGCCGCTCCGCGGTGGGCAGAACCGTGGATCACCTGCTCAAGGAGGGCGCCCCGGCGAACCGCTGGGCCGTGCACGACAGCGACCGCCTGGGGTCCATACTGGTCCTATCTCGAAATGGCCCTCTGGCGAAACAGGGCTCTCACGCCCCAACGGCCTCCAGCACCTTCGCTGACATCGTCGGATCCAGCAAGTGCATCAGGGAATGCATCAGGGTGGCGTCCCGTTACGCGCAGTCCGACTTCAATGTCTTGATCACCGGGGAGACTGGAACGGGCAAGGAGCTCTTCGCCCAAAGCATACACAACGCCAGCCCCAGACGGGCGGGCCCCTTCGTCGTGGTGAACTGCGCTGC
>LFSP01000045.1 GCA_001513145.1 Clostridia bacterium DTU025
CAGATCCGCCGGCACCTTGCCGGGCGATGGGCACCGATGCTTCGGGCCGCACAGGGGCAGGACAGGGATGCCTAGCTCCAGGTAGGCCGCTGCCGTGTCCAACGGGGCCTGTCCTGCGTCTTGACGATGTTCGTGTAAAGGTGTTATGCTTGACATGATCCAGCCTCCTTTCGCGCCGCCCGGTCTGGTCGCCGCCGCCGGGCGGTTTACCTTTTAAGCGGCCGGCGCCCGGCAGCGTCAGAGTAGAACAGGATACCATCACGTTTGAACCTGGGGAGTGGTATTCACCCGGGGTTTTGAACCTCATCAACCTGCCGAACAACCTGGCCCAGGTACAAAGCCCTGAAACGGCCGCGAGGTTCGTAGAGACATACGGGCCGCTGCTTTACCATTACGAGGGTGGCCGGCCTGCGCCGGCCACGGAAGCATTACGGCCTCTACTCGCCCAAGCCGAGGCAGTGAGGCTTGCTCTCCGCTTGTTGGAGGCCATGCAGGACGACAACGACGAGCGGCTCGCCCACCTTCTGAACGCGGCCCAGGTGATCCGACGAGACGCGCCAGACTTCGGGCCGCACAGCTTCGCTATGAGTTTCCTTCTGCCCGATGGCCCACTGCAGACTACCGTCACCCTTGCCGCGCCCTACCGGACAGCGGGTGAAATCCCCTGGCGGGAGCTCGCGGTGACGCTTGTCTGCACGGTCGCGAATCAGCACACGGTCCAGCTCTACCCTGGGCTTGTACCGTCTCCGGGCGGGCTTGCTCTCGAGCGACAGGTAACGGGTCACGTGGGCCTGTCGCTGGTGCAGCTCGTTTGGTATGGGGTGGGCGAAATCGCTTTGCGCGGTCAGGAAAACGTGAAGCAACGACGGATTAGATTGTGCGAAGAGTGCGGGACCCCATTCTACGCCTTAGACGGCCGCCAGCGGTTCTGTCCGCCGGACCCTTGGACCGCTGAATCGCGGTGCGCCGGTCGCCGTATGCAGCGGCTCATTCGTGCAAGAAGGAAGAAGGAGGGTTAGTAATGCCAGGACCGGGACGAAAGCCAAAGAAGAAAGGCCGGGCCAGGAAGGGCACGGGCGCCATTTGGGAGTACAAGCCCGGGCGGTTTCGCGGCCTCTTGGACCTTGGTATCGGCCCCGATGGCAAGCGGAAGCGGGTCAGCGTCACCGGCGCCAGCGTGGAGGAAGTACAGGAGAAGCTGAACGCGATGAAGCGCGATTGGCT
>LFSP01000039.1 GCA_001513145.1 Clostridia bacterium DTU025
TCCTACAAACGGAGGGGCAGTAGCGCGCTGGCACCTCCTTTCGGAGGAAAAGGTCCGTTCCGGGAGAAGCTTGGCCATGCGCCGACGAGCTCTGGATCGAAAATGAAGGCGGCGCCTCGCGCCGCCTTCATCTACTCCCAGTTACGTGCGTTACGTTTGCGGGCGCCCCTCAGCACGCGGAAGAGCACATGTGCTTACTCTGGAGGTTTTCCTCGATCTCTAGCAGCACAACGACCCATGCACCTCGTTCCGGAGGAGCACAACCTCATCTGCTCCTTCTTTCCGAGGAGAAGTTCCCCTTCCGACAACTGCCGCCAACCCCGGGTTGCCCAACCGACTCTTCTCACCAACCACCCCGCCGAGCCTGGCCGCCCCTCTCGCTACACGGGTGCCACTCAATGCATGCTGTCCCTATTCCCGTAGGGCCCCGGTGCGCCTGAGGATTTGCGCAACGGCCATGGCCAGGACCCCTCCAATGACCGCGTTAACCAGCTGTATCACTCCCATGGCCGCGGCTATCGGCGGCGGCACGTTCACAATGTAGCGCACCGATCCGGCCAAGATCAGGTACTTCACGACTGATCCTACGGCGATGCCCAGCCAAACCCAGGGTGAACGGTAGGCGGGCAGCGCACCCGCCTTTGCTTCCGTCCCACCCGCCTCCGCCTTCGTCTCGGTCCCAGCCTTGGTCTCCATCCCGGCCACCGTCTCCGTCCACTCATCCACCCCCACCGCCGCCGGCTTGTTCCCGATACGTGACCGCGCCACAACCCAGAACAGTAGGCACATCACGGCGTTGCTCAGGGCGATCACTGGAACCATCGGTGACAGCTGGGGCTTGAGGATGCCGAACCAGAGACCCATCAGCGGGGTTATGCAGCCCACGATGCAGGCACTCAAGGGCCCAACAAACACTACGGCGAGATATAGGAACATGTTCACTCCGGGGCCAGTGAAGGTTTGTGGTAGGCTCAGGGATTGAAACGCCAGGGTGAGTGAGGCCATCAGAGCCGTCCTGGCGACCTGCCTTGTCAGTTGCGGTCTCACGCTGACAACACCACCATCATTCCCAAGAGAACGCCGACGACGATGCCAAATGTGCCGGAATGGCCGTCGGAGATCCTCTGTGCCTCCGGAATGAGTTCGTCTGCAGTGATGAACATCATTGCACCTCCAGCAAAGCCTAGGCAGAGCGTCAGTATCACCGGCGACACGCTGCCGAAGGCCGCGCCGACGGCGGCCCCAAGAGCCATTGGAAGACCGGCCATACCTCCGACCAGTGTGACGTGGCCAGGCGATACTCTCGCAGCACACATCGGCGCAGCCATGGCCATTCCCTCAGGAATGTTGTGAAGCGCTATGGTGAGGGCCACCGAGAACCCCAGCGAAGAGCCAAGGGCGTAGCCGGCCCCGATGGCGAGGCCTTCAGGCAGGTTGTGCATGGCGATGCCGATGGCTGTGAGGATGCCGGTGCGCAGGCAGCGGGAGTTCTCGCGGCAGTCTGATGCTATGTGGAGATGCGGCATGAAAAGGTCTGCGACGCCCAGGGCCACCACGCCGAATACGAATCCTGCCATGGTAGTGAGAGCGCCGCCTGTGTTCAGAGCTTCTGGGACTAGGTCTAGAAAGACTACGGCCAGCATTACGCCGCCTGCCAAGCCCATCATGAAGGACAGGGTGCGCTTCGACGGACGTCCGATAGCGGCGGCTCCTGCTGCTCCCAGCCCGGTGCCTACTACGCCTGCTATCAGGCCCACTACGGTCGCCGTAACAATCGCTTCCACAGGCTGCCCTCCTTGTGCCTAACCCATTGTAACTCCAGAGCTTGAGGGTGTCAAAGGCTCCACGCTCGAGCTGTGGTATAATTGCCGCGGGAGGGTGGTATGCGTGATCCTTGCCATCGATGTGGGCAATACCAATACAGTCATCGGAGTGTTCCGCGGCAGCGAGCTGGTGTCCAGCTACCGCGTTTCCACCGACCGCGCCAGCACCTCCGACGAGTACGGCATGCTGATGCTGCAGCTTCTCGCGTTCGATTCGATCCCCCGATCTGAAATAGACGGGATAATCATATCTAGTGTGGTTCCTCCCTTAATAGGCGTGTTCGAGACCACGTGCAAGAAGTATTTCGGCCACGAGCCTCTGGTGGTGGGCCCCGGTGTGCGGACAGGCATGTCCATCAGGTATGAGAACCCCAAGGAAGTGGGTGCCGACAGGATCGTGAACGCCGTGGCAGGCTTCGAGCTGTACGGTGGTCCGCTGATCATAGTGGACTTCGGCACCGCCACCACTTTCTGCGCCATCAGCGCCGAAGGCGAGTACCTTGGCGGTGCCATAGCGCCTGGGGTCATGATATCCGCGGAGGCGCTGTACGCCCGCGCCGCGCGGTTGCCCCGAGTGGAGCTGGTGAAGCCTCCGTCAGTGATAGGCCGCAACACCGTGTCCAGCATGCAGAGCGGCATCATATACGGCTTCGCCGGCCAGGTGGACGCCATCGCAAGGCGCATGAAGGCGGAGTTGGGCGTGAACGCCAGGGTGGTGGCCACCGGAGGCCTGGCGGAGCTGATCGCGAGGGAGTCGTCGGAGATCGAGATTGTGAACCCCCACCTCACTCTGCATGGGCTCAGGATCATATTGGAGCGTAATCAGCTGCCTCACGGAAGCTGCTCAGGGAAGCTGGTGAAGGATGAGTAACACTACATACAGCCTGGTACGGCCCACCCGGGGCCTCGACGCTGACCCCGAGTCCGACCTCGACCTCGACGCCGGCCCGGGCGCCAGCTCGGGTCCCCGCCCTGTCTCCGCCTCCGCCGCAGGCCGCGCCCCGGCCCGCGACCCTGGCAGTGCCGATCCCACCGGTCTCGCCGGTCCCGCCCGCCCCGACGGCTCGGACGGTTCCGCAGAGCGCGCGGTGCTGGTGGGCCTCGACACGTCGTCCGCCACCGGGTGGGACGTGGAGGAATCCCTGGAGGAGCTGGCACGCCTGGTTGACACCGCCGGAGGCGTTGTCGTGGGCCGAGTCATCCAGCGGAAGCAGAAGCCGGATCCCGCCCACTTTATCGGTGCTGGAAAGGCAGAGGAGATCTCGCTGATGGCGAAGGCCGTTGGCGCCGACCTGGTGGTGTTCGACGATGAGCTCACACCAGTCCAGCAGAGGAACCTGGAGGAAGTCATCGAGGCCAGAGTCATCGACCGCACGCAGCTGATCCTAGACATCTTCGCGCAGCGCGCCGCCACCCGCGAGGGCAAGCTCCAGGTGGAGCTGGCGCAGCTGCAGTACTGGCTGCCCAGGCTCACCGGAAAGGGCGCCGAGCTCTCGCGCCTCGGCGGCGGGATAGGCACCAGGGGGCCGGGCGAGACGAAGCTCGAGATCGACAGGCGCACCATCAGGTCGCGGATAGCGTCCATAAAGCGGCAACTCGAAACCGTGAGGCAGCGCAGGGGCACCCAGCGCAGGCGCCGCCGGGAAGCCGAGATGCCCGTGGTGGCCATGGTGGGCTACACCAACGCGGGCAAGTCCAGCCTGCTCAAGGCGCTGACAGGCGCCGACGCGTACATCGAAGACAAGCTCTTCGCCACCCTCGACACCACCACCAGGAGGTTCACCCTCCCTGGGGGGCAAGCGGTGCTGCTCACCGACACCGTTGGGTTCATCCAGAAGCTCCCCCACCAGCTCATCATGGCCTTCCGCGCCACCTTGGAGGAAGTCACCGAGGCAGACGTGCTTCTCCATGTGGTGGACGCGTCGCACCCCAAAGCTGCCGAGCACTGCCGCGCCGTGTTCGAGGTCCTGGAGGAGCTCGAGGCCAGCGAGCACCCCACCATAACCGCGTTCAACAAGGTCGACCTTCCCGGCGCGCAGGCTGCGGTGGATATGCTAAAGGCAGAGTACCCGAGAAGCCTGGCCGTGTCGGCGCTGACAGGTACCGGTCTGCAGGAGCTTGCGGAGTTCATCGAGGCGGAGCTTGCGCCTAGGCGAGTGCGCATGGAGGTGGCGCTACCGTACGATGATCCGCTGATCTCCACGATAAGGAAGAGGTCCAAGATCCTCAGGGAAGACTGGTCCGACGGCACGATAAGCTTTCTCCTGGAGACTGACCAGGCGCTGGCAGGCCAGCTGCGGAGGGCTGAAGGCAAAGGAACTGGCGATGGCGGTAGCCGATAGAGCTCAAGGTTTCATCATTGGTTCCGGGTCACGGTGCGTCACGGTGGAGAACCCCCTGGTGCTCGCGCCGATGGCGGGCGTGTGCGACATGCCCTATAGGCTCATCTGCAAGGAGATGGGCTGCGGTCTCGTGTACACCGAGATGATCAGTGCGATGGGTCTCAAGTATGGAGACCGCAACACCCTGAAGATACTGGAGATGAGCGAGGACGAGAGGCCTGTTGCAGCGCAGGTGTTCGGCTCTGATCCTGAGGTGGTGGCGTACGGGGCCCGCATTATGGAGACCAAAGGGGCGGACCTCATAGACATAAACATGGGCTGTCCGGTTCCGAAGGTGGTCAGGAGCGGGGAAGGGTGCGCACTGATGCGCCGTCCGGACCTGGCTGCGCGTATAGTGGAGCGTGTGAAGGCCAGCGTGGACGTGCCAGTGACGGTGAAGATCAGAAAGGGCTGGGACGATCTGACCGCCAATGCCGTCGAGTTCGCCCGGGCGTGCGTGGAGGCGGGGGCGGATGCCGTGGCGGTGCATGGGCGCACCAGGTCCCAGGGATATAGCGGAAAGGCAGACTGGAACGTCATCGCCGAGGTGGCGGCGGCCGTCAGCGTGCCGGTGATAGGAAACGGCGACGTGGTGGAGCCGGAGGATGCGGTGCGGATGCTGGAGCTCACCGGGTGCGCCGGGGTGATGATAGGCCGGGGGGCCATGGGCAACCCGTGGATATTCCGAAGGGCCCTGCACTGCCTGCGCACCGGGGAGACGCCGGCCGAGCCTTCGCCGGCGGAGCGCATAGGGCTTGCCCTGCGGCACCTCGACATGGCGGTGGCGTTCAAGGGCGAGAAGGTGGCCTCGAAGGAGATGCGGAAGCACCTGGCCTGGTACATCCGAGGGCTGAGGGGCGCCGCTAGGATGAGGGAAGTCATCAACTCGTGCCCCGACAGCGCCAGCCTCAGGCGGGCGATGGAGGGCTATCTTGATGCCTTCGGCGCTTCGTGCTAAAATGTGGTTGTGCACACAATTGTGAACAACCGGAGGCGGTGCGCTGTGGGCCTCATACGCATAGGCGATAAGGTTGTGGACCGGGACAAGATCGACAGAGCCATCGACCGCGTGTTCGAGATGAGGCAAAGCGGTGCCTCCCAGCAGGAAGCCGCGGACGCCATAGGCATCGACAGGACTTTCGTGTCGCGCCTGGAGAACCTGGGCGAGGTCAGAAAGGGCCAGCGAGTGGCGCTGGTGGGCTTCCCCGTGGGCAACAAGGATGAGATCGAGGCCATAGCCAGGCGCGCTGGGATCGACTACGTGTGGCTCATGAACGACGTGGAGCGGTGGAAATACGTTCGGGAACGATCCGGCGTCGAGCTGCTGAACGATGTGGTCCGCGAGATCGGCGGGTTTCAGCAGTACGATGCCGTAATCTTCTTGGGTTCGGACCTCAGGGTGAAGCTCGTAGAGGCCATCCTGGGGCACCGCGCGGTGGGCATCGTCATCGGGAAGTCCCCGATAAGATCCGACGTATACGTGGACCCCAGTCGCGTCGAAGCGGTGATCGAGGCGGTACGAGGAGGAGAGCGGGTCAAGTGAAGCACGTTGTGAGCGTCAGCATCGGTTCGTCTGACCGCGACCATTCAGCCACCGTCAACATGCTCGGTGAGGACATTATGATGGAGCGCATCGGGACAGACGGCAGCATCGAGAAGGCCATAGACCTCATCCGCCAGCTCGACGGCAAGGTGGACGCCTTCGGCATGGGTGGCATCGACCTGTACATGTCAGGCGCTGGCAAGAGGTACATGTTCCGGGACGCCCGGCGCATCGCGGCAGCGGCGAAGGTCACCCCTCTGGTGGACGGCACCGCCCTCAAGAGCGGCCTCGAGTACCGCGTTGTTAAGTACGCCGCCGAGGTGGAGGGACTGCCGATAGCAGGGCAGAAGGTGTTCGTGGTATGCGCTATCGACCGCATCGGCATGGGCGAGGCCTTCGAGGAGCTGGGCTGCGATGTGGTGTACGGTGACCTCATGTTCGCTCTGGGCATCCCGATACCCGTGCGGTCGCTGCGCACCCTTCGGCGCCTCGCTCCCATCGCCATGCCCATAGCGACCCAGCTGCCGTTTAGCTGGCTCTATCCCACAGGTGAGAAGCAGCGTACGCAGGCGGACGACAGGCCCAAGAAGTACCAGCGATACTACAATGAAGCCAAGGTGATCGCAGGAGACTTCCACTATATCCGCAAGTACTTGCCTGATAGCATCAACGACAAGGTGATAATCACCAACACGGTGACGTCCCGCGACGTGGAGGAATTGGGGCGTCGGGGCGCGCTGGCGCTGGTGACCACCACCCCGGAGGTGAACGGGAGGTCCTTCGGCACGAACGTGATCGAGGCGATGCTGGTGGCGTTGATCGGGAAGCCGCTATCGGAGATCACCGAACGCGACTACTTCGAAATGCTGGAGAAGCTGGCGATCAAGCCGCGAGTCGTTAGGTACAAGTAGGCGCGAGAAATCGTGAGCAGGAACAGGCAGGAACCGGCCGGCACAGGCAAGAGCAGGGAGTGTGCTATGCTTCCATAGTTGTCTCGATTCTGCTTGACAAGCCTGAAGGAGGCTTGCCATAATATTGCCGTGACTATGGCGGGCACGCCATCTTTTTTTACCTATGCACCGGTGGAATCCGGGGATGGAGTGCGGGGCTCGCAGGCTACGCCCCAGAATCCGCTGGATTCGGGCTGAATAGAATGTGTATCGCCCCGGGCAGCGCCCGGAAATGTTGTGCTTTGAGGGGGACCGTGTGCGATGCCTGAAAAGGAAGTCATCCTTACTCCTGAAGGGCTCCGGAATCTCGAGGCGGAGTTGGAGTACCTCAGAACCACGAAGAGGCGGGAGGTTGCAGCCAGGATAAAGCAGGCCATCGAGTTCGGCGACATCACCGACAACTCCGAGTACGAGGATGCCAAGAACGAGCAGGCGTTCGTAGAAGGCAGAGTGGCCCTTTTGGAGAAGATGCTGCGCAACGCGGTCGTGATATCTGAGCCCACAGGCAACGGGGATACCGTGGCGGTGGGTTCTCGCGTTGTTCTACGGGATCTCGACGGAGGCGACGAGGAGGAGTACACGATCGTGGGGTCGGCTGAGGCCAACCCCATGAAGAAACGCATCTCCAACGAGTCGCCCGTGGGAAAGGCCCTGCTGGGCAAGGCCGTAGGCAGCATCGTAGAGGTGGCAGTGCCGCTGGGAACCGTCAGGTATCAGGTAGTCAGCATAGCAAAGTGAGGGATACCATGGACGAACTTGAGACCGCCAACGGGATGAACGACGCAGGGGTTTCCGGGAGCGAACAGATAGAACAGCGCAGATCCAAGCTGGCCTACTGGCGGTCGCTGGGCGTTGATCCGTTCGGCTCTAAGTTCGTGCGAACCCACAGCGCATCTCAGATAGTGCAGAGCTTCGAGGAGCTTGAGGGCTGTGAGGTGAGCGTTGCCGGTCGCGTGATGGCGTTCCGCAGCCATGGCAAGGCATCTTTCTTCGACCTTCGTGACATATCCGGAAGGATACAGATATATGCCAGGCAGGACGCTATTGGCGAAGAGCAATACGAGCGTCTGAAGCAGGTCGACATCGGCGACATTTTGGGCATCGAAGGTATTGTGTTCCGCACCCGCCGCGGCGAGATCAGCGTCGAGGTGAAGCGGTACGTGCTGCTCACGAAGGCCCTGAGGCCCCTGCCTGACAAGTGGCACGGCCTGAAGGATGTAGACCTCAGGTATCGCCAGCGCTACGTGGACCTGATAGTGAACCCCGACGTGAGGAAGACGTTCCTGCTCAGGTCCAAGATCATATCTGCCATGAGGGAGTTCTTCAACTCCCGGGGCTTCGTCGAGGTCGAGACCCCGTCGATGCATACGGTGCCGGGAGGTGCCGCGGCGCGGCCTTTTATCACGTACCACAACGCCCTTGACATGCAGCTATACATGCGCATAGCCACCGAGCTACACCTGAAGCGCCTGATCGTAGGCGGGATGGAGCGCGTGTACGAGATCGGCCGGGTGTTCAGGAACGAAGGCATCTCCACCAAGCACAGCCCCGAGTTCACATCGGTGGAGGTGTACCAGGCGTACGCCGACTACGAGGACATGATGGAGCTCACTGAATCGCTGGTCGCCCACTGCGCGAAGGTGGCCACCGGCGGCACTGTGGTGCAGTACCAGGGTGACACCGTGGACCTCACGCCCCCGTGGCCGCGTGTTACCATGAACCAGGCGGTGCTGGAGCGCACGGGGGTTGACTTCATGTCGCTTCCGCACGAGGAGGCCAGGAGGGAGGCTGCCAGGCTCGGCCTGGAAGTACCGGCGGACGCCACGAGGGGAACGTGTCTCAGTGAGGCGTACGAGGAGCTCGTGGAGCCCACGCTGATACAGCCCACCTTCGTGTTGGACTACCCCATAGAGGTGTCGCCCCTGGCCAAGAGGAAGTCGGACAACCCCGAGCTCACCTACAGGTTCGAGGCGGTGTGCGTCGGCCGCGAGCTGGCCAACGCCTTCTCTGAGCTGAACGACCCCGACGATCAGCGGGCACGTTTCGAGGCGCAGATGCTTGAGCGCGCCAAAGGAGACGAAGAGGCCCACGTGATGGACGAGGACTTCGTGTGCGCCCTGGAGTACGGCATGCCGCCAACCGGGGGGATGGGTCTGGGCGTGGACCGGCTCATCATGCTGCTGACCGATTCGCCGTCCATACGCGACGTTATCCTCTTTCCGTTGATGCGTCCTAAGGCCTGAGCCTGAGCTCGGGCTTATCCGGGCTCAACGAGGCTACGCGGCTCAGACCAAGGCAGACGGCGCCGGTTCGGGTTGACGTGAGCTGACCAGGGCCGATGAGGGCTGAGCGCAGGTTGGAGGGCTGCACCATGGACATCAGGGTATACGGGGACTACCGGGAGATGAGCCGTGCGGCGGCGCAGATCGTCGCCGACCAGCTGCGTGCGAAGCCCGACAGCGTGTTGGGCCTGGCCACAGGTTCAACGCCGGAGGGAATGTACGCCGAGTTGGTGAGGATGTACCGCGAGGGCCAGGTGGACTTCTCGCAGGCGCACTCGTTCAACCTCGACGAGTACGTCGGCCTCTCTCCCGATGATCCGCGCAGCTATAACGTGTACATGTGGAAGAACCTGTTCCGCCATGTAAACTTCGATCCGAAGCGCGTGCACATCCCTTCAGGCGTAGGCGACGACCTTGCAGGCCAGTGCCTGCGCTATGAGCGGATGATAGAGGAGGCAGGCGGTATCGACCTGCAGGTGCTGGGAATCGGAAGAAACGGGCACATAGGGTTCAATGAGCCCGGGTCGCCCTTCGACTCCCGCACCCGTGTGGTCGATCTCGCCGAGCAGACGGTGTCTGTAAACATGGAGAAGACCGAGGCCATCAGCCTGCCGACCCAGGCGGTGTCGATGGGGATCGGCACAATACTGGAGTCGCGACGCATAATGCTGCTGGCAAACGGCGTGGAAAAGGCAGAGATCGTGGCAAAGGCCCTGAGAGGCCCCGTGACCTGGATGGTGCCAGCGTCGGCGCTGCAAGTGCATGGCGATGTGGTGGTGCTGCTGGATAAGCCTGCGGCCAGCAGGCTGGAGACGCGGATGTGAGGCTGAGCCGCCACCAGCGGCGCGGGCGGTAGCCGGCGGTAGCAGGCGGCAGGAGGCGCAGCGGACGGGCACAGGCCGTGCTGCGGAAAGCGCCTGGGCAGCGGGCATCGACCGTAGTATCAACCGCTAGTATCAACCGCTAGTTGACTGGCGGCCTGCGCTGTGGTAGTATCAGTTGTGCAGTATGACGTGTGGGCCCGTAGCTCAGCTGGGAGAGCGCTAGAATCGCACTCTAGAGGTCGCGCGTTCGATCCGCGTCGGGTCCACCAATTACATAGCAGTCGTTCAGGCGAGGGCGTAACGCCCTCGCCTTTCTGCTTACCAGTTACACGCGTTGTGCCATCGCCGCCCTCGCGAACCGCCACGAAGCCCTCGGTCTTCCGCACCGGACTTGGCCTGAAATCCACGATCCTGTGGATCTCGCACGTCCAAATCCTCTGTCCTGTGGATTACCGCATCCCAGATCCACAGGGTTGAGGACTTGACGTTCCATGGTCGGCGGACGGCTGACGCCCCCAAGTAGCGTTCGAGATGCCCCTCGACGATACCGCAGCTAGAAGCAGCATTGTTGGCAGGCCCGGAGGGCATGTGTTCATCTCTGCCTCTGGCGCAACCGAGGGCTTAGGCACCGATCCACAATTCTGTGGACCTCGGACGTCCAAATCCGCTACTTCGTGGATTTCGCCCACTCTAAGCTCCCCCTACTCTGTGTCCATCCGCCGCATCTTCAAGGGCCGGAAAAGTAGGAGAAAGGTGCATTGCGTCGAATGTCACACATTAGTGTCTCTCCGAGCCCGTCGCGCTGTAGCCGCGATGCACGCCTGGCCAAGGGTGACGGGCCGACAGGGTGCGACTGGAAACTGTCGTGCCTCCCATTGCGGAAAGGAGAGCGGCTGGTTCGGTCTGTACTGCCGCGCCCGCGCGCTTTCCGGTGCCGGGCGCGGCTTCTTTCTAGCGCCTGGACTAGAACTGGAGGGTCTAAATTGTCAGGCAACAAATGTACTCGCATCTGCGTGGAACGTCTGCTCATGCCGCTGGGGCTTACGGCCGTGGTGGCGACGGTGCTGATGGCGCTGGTGGTGGCGCTGGCGCTGGCGCCGGCGCCACCAGTCTCGGCAGCCTCGGCTGACGGGTTCCTCCAGAGACTCTCCGGCTTCGGCCAGACGGAGCTGGTGTTCGCCGTGGCTGGCGATCCTCAGGGGAGGGAAGAGGTGTGGTCGCAGGTTGTGAAGGCGCTCAACTCCGTGTCGCCTGCGCCCAAGTTCACGCTTCTCCTCGGCGATCTGGTTGCCAGCGGCACAGAGCCGCAGTACAAGGCTTTCGCCGACAGCGCCAAGGCGCTGAAGATGCCGTTCTATGCCGTGCCCGGCAACCACGACATCAGGGGCGACGGAGCCGCCCTGTTCCGGCGATATGTGTCTGACAAGCTGTACTACTCGTTCGAAGAAGGCGGCTACAAGTTCATAGGCTTGAATACCGGCGACGGCCAAGTCGACGCGGAACAGATGCAGTGGCTCCAGAAAGAGCTTGCAGGGGAAGGTCGCAAGATCGTGTTCATGCACATCCCGCTTGAGGACCCCAGGCCAGGAGGCGACCACGCGCTGCTTGGCAGGGCGCAGGCCGACGAGCTGCACGCGATGTTCGCTTCGTCCAACGTGGTCGCGGTGTTCAGCGGACACGTGCACATGTTCGCCCAGCACGAGGCGGACGGCGTGCTCTACGTCACCTCCGGAGGTGCCGGCGCCGCGCTTTACGCATCGCCGGAGGAGGGCGGCATGTTCCATTTCGCGCTGGTTAGGGTGAGGGACGACGAGATCACTGTGGAGCCCCAGCCGGTGCAGACCCAGGTGACCGATCCCAGCGTCGAGGTGAGCGGCCCCAGCGGGACCATCAAGTACAGTTTGGGGCAGCTCATGCAGATGTCGTCGGTGGAGGGAGCGTCCGCCTTCGAGAACAGGTTCGGCAACTTCACCGGCCACGGAGTGTACCTGGGCGTGCCCGTGGCCGACCTCGTGGCCGCGGTCGGCGGAATCCAGCCCGGCGACGTGCTCCGGGTGCAGTCCAGCGACGGCTACGAGCAGGACTACGCCTACGATAATGTCCATCCCACCCCCCAGTGGGCCGAGCTGCAGGGCATCATGGTGCTTGCCGTGGAGAAGGATGGGATTACCATGCCCGCGTGGGGCGACGGCCCGCGAATCGTGTTCATCCCGCCCGACGGCTTGTACCACAACACCGACTGCGCGGCCACGTCCGCTCCAGGGCAGGGGTGGAACGTGTATCAATCCGCAGGGGCCCGATGGGCCCGGTACGTCAGCAGGATCCAAGTTGTGCCATCAGGAAACTAGGGAGGTTTGAGAAGTGAAGAAGCGAGCTTTATTCACCACTGCCATCCTGACCATCACCATGATCGCCGTTCTTGCGGCAGGCGTCTTGGCGGGCACCATGTCTCCCACCGACGTGGTCACCCTGGTGTCCGGTTCCAACAGCGTCGTTCTCACAGCGGGGGATCTGGCTAACATGAACGCCGTGGAAGTGCAAGCTGCCTTCCTGCGCACCACCGGCAGGATCGAGGGCCCTGCAGTTTACAAGGGCGTGCCTTTGGATGATCTTCTGTCCAAAGTGGGCGGCATGAGCGCGGCGCAGGCCATCAGGGTGACTTCACGGGATGGCTATGCCATGACCTACAGCTACTCTCAGACCAGGGGCAGCGTGCTGACTTATGACAATGAAGGCAACGTCTCCAAGGTGGGCGGGGTCGAGATGTTCCTGGCCTTCGAGTCCACCAGGGACGGCGCAGATAGCCTTCCCAGGCTGATCCTGGCCCACAGGGACAACGTAGTCGTTACCGATGGTCACTACTGGGCCAAGCAGGTGGCCAGCATCGAAGTGGTGCCCGGCGTCGAGGACTGGGTCATCAAGCTCAACGGCATTGAGCAGGCCGATCTGGACAGGTCGGCGTTCGAGTCGATAGTCACGTGCCCCGATACCCCGCACCCTGGCGTGAAGGTCACAGTTGAAGAGAAGGACGGATCCACCTCCACCTATGTTGGAGCTCCGCTGTGGGTCATCGTGTCGATGATCGACGGCGGCGACGCCCCGGGTGGCCACTACATGTTCAATGACGATCTGGCCGCCCAAGGCTACACTGTGAGACTGGTGGCCGTCGACGGAACCACGGTGGACATCGACTCGAAGCTGATGGCGCGGAACGATGACGTGGTGCTGGCGTACGTCAAGAACGGTCAGGAGCTCCCAATGGACTCCGAGGGCCCGCTGAGGCTGGTGGGCAGCGCTCTGCCTTCAAGAAGGGACTCCCTGAAACAGATCGTTGAGATCCAGCTGGTGGGCTTCTAGGCATGTACTACTTCTCCACCAGGGATCTGGTGCTCATCGCCGCCACGAGCGCCGCCGGCGGCGTGCTCAGCTCGTACGTGGGCTACCTGGGGAACCTGATGAACCGACTGTTCGGAGTGCCGTTCGGCGCCGGGCAGTTCATGGCCGGGCTGCACGTGTTCTGGTTCGTGCTGGCCAGGGCCATCATCGGCCGCACCGGCGCGGGCACCCTCACTGGCTTGCTGAAGGGGCTCGTGGAGTTCTTCGCAGGCAGCACCCACGGCGCAGTTGTGGTGCTGGTGTCGGTTGTTGAGGGGATCATCGTAGACCTGGTGCTGCTGCCGTACAGGCGGCCTTCGCGGCCGCCTGCGGCGGCAATGGGTCTAGCGGGCGGGCTGGCATCGGCATCCAACGTTCTGGTGTTCCAGGGCCTGTTCTTTTCCGGAGTGTCGCTGGGATACATCGCCCTCATGCTGGCCTTCGCCTTCATGTCAGGCGCGGTGTTCGGCGGGGTCTTCACCGCCGGCGTGCTGGAGGCCGCCGCTGTTGCCGGGCTTCTCAAGATACCTGGAGACGGAGGGCATCGCGCGCAGACTAGAAAGCCGCGCAGCGCGGCGTTGCTGCTTTTCTCGGCGGTTCTGGCCCTGACGCTGGCAGGCGGTGCAGTGTACTACTTCACGTCGGTGAAGGTGAGCTTTGCAGACGGACCTGCCGTGGCGGTGCAGGGGAACATCGAGAGGCCCTACGAGTACCGAGAGGAGAGCTTCAGCCGCGAAGTGATTACCGTTCGGGCCGAGCTGGTCGGGCAGGTGACGTACGTACCTCCTGCGGACTACTCGGGCGTGCCCATGGGGCGCATACTCGAATACGCCAGGCCCAAAGCCAGCGCCGCGAGGCTCAGGGCCATCGGCAGCGATGGCTACGAGGCCATTTTCGACCTGTCGGCGGCCATGGACCAACCTGATCTCATCGTGCATTTCGACGGTGAAGACTACCGCATCGTAGCTCCCGGGTGGGACGGTGCCTTCTGGGTGAGGAAATTGGCGAGGCTGGTGGTGGATTAGGGTGACGACCGCCGCATGGGGCGAGGTCGCGGTTGAGGCTGTCGACTTGAGCGTCTGGTACCCGGGACGGGAGCAGCCCGCGCTGGACAGCGTCAGCCTGACCGTACGCCAGGGCGAACGGGTGCTTATCACAGGGGCCACCGGCTCGGGCAAGTCCACCTTTGCGCACTGCATTACAGGTTTCATCCCAGGGTTCATTGACGCGAGAACCCGGGGCGAGCTGAGGGTTCTCGGACGGAACCCGGCGCGGGCCGACGTGTTCGAGATGGCCCAGTCAGTGGGGCTGGTCCAGCAGGATCCCGAAGGCCAGTTCTGCACCATGACGGTGGACGATGAGGTGGCCTTCGGCCCCGAGAACCTCGGCCTCTCCGTGGGCGAGATCCAGCGCCGGTCTGCGAAAGCTCTGAGCCTTGCCTGCGCGTCGCACCTTTCCGGCAGACGGTTGAGCGAGCTTTCAGGGGGCGAGAAACAGCGGGTAGCGCTGGCCGCGGTCCTTGCGATGAACCCCCGCGTTCTGTTGCTGGACGAGCCGGCCGCGCACCTGGATCCCGTATCGGCCCGGGCGATGGCCAGAGCCCTTGACGGGTTAGGGAGTGAGCTCGCCGTCATCGTCATCGAGCACAAGCCGTGGAGGTTCGCGAGCTTTGCCTACAGGGAGATAGCGCTGGACTCAGGAAGAGTGGTTGCGGACGGCCCCACCGGTAGCCTCCCCGGTCACGCCACGCCGCCGCGCACGTGGACCCCGGGGCCCCCGGCTCCCGCCCGCGTTGGGGCGCCCGCAGTGGAGGCCACAGGGATACGCGCGGGCTACGGTTCTCATCAAGTGCTCCACGACGCCTGGATCAGGGCGTGGCCTGGGGAGATAATTGGGCTCATTGGAGACAACGGCAGCGGCAAGACAACGCTTCTGAGGGTGCTGATGGGCCTTGTGAAGCCCTGGAGCGGACGCGTGGCCTTCGCAGGGCGCGACGCAGACTCCATGCCTGTGCACCGCAGGGCCGAGCACCTTGGGCTGGTGTTCCAGAACCCCAATCACCAGATCTTCACCCAGTCGGTGCTGGAGGAGGTCACGATCGGACTCACGGCAAGGGGGATTTCGCACGCCGATGCAGAGGCGGCGGCCATGCCTGCCCTGGCCAGGCTGGGGCTTGCCGAAAGAGAACGTGAGCATCCGTTGACCCTGAGCTTCGGCCAGAAAAGGAGGCTGAACCTGGCCGCGGTCGAGGCCCTGAACCCGGGCGCCCTGCTCCTGGACGAGCCGTTCGCGGGCCAGGATCCCGGCAGAGCACAGAGCCTCGCAGACAGCCTGCGTCTTCTGGCCCAGCAGGGCAGAGCCATAGTGGTGGTAGGTCACGACCCTGACATCATGGCGTGGTGCTGCCACCGGCTGGTCTTCATGAAGCAGGGAAGGACGGTCTTCGATCTGAGACCTGAGGAAGCCCTGGAGGAGCTGGAAAGGATGGGCGAGATTGACTACCTCTGGGCGAGCGCGTAGGTACGCGCCCAACCCTTTGGCCGCTGGAGCTCTGCTTGCTGCAATCTGCGTTCTGGCGGTTCGGATCCGTGTGCCTGAGCATGGGGCGGTCCTTGCAGGCGCGCTGTTCGTGCTCCACTTCGCGCTGGGGCTGACAGACGGGCTCGTGCGGCGCAGGCTCTTCAGGATCGTGGTGTTCGCGGTGTTCCTGTTTCTGGCACAGCTCCTCCTGGTGAGAGGGCAGTCGGTGGAAGCGCGGATGGCCAGTGGCATGTTGATGTCGCTCAGGTTCGTGAATATCGTGATGGCCAGCAGCCTGTTCGTGGCGGCCACGGATCCGGAGTCGCTGGCGTACGCCCTTATGCAGGCGGGATTGCCCTACCGATACGGCTACGCTCTGGTGGCAGCTCTCCGGTTCGTCCCGTATTTACAGGAGGAGACGGCCACGGTGCTGGCGGCCCAGGCGGCTCGGGGCATCGGCGTGGACAGGCCGTCCCTGCCAGGGGTATACCTCAGGGCGAGGTACACCTTCATTCCGGTCACCGTTGCCGCTCTGAGCCGTGTGGACTCGCTGGCCATGTCCATGGAGGGCCGCTGCTTCGGGTTACATGCCAAGAGGACGTTCCGCAGGAGAATACCTTTCACGGCGGCGGACTTCCTGATGCTGACTCTTGCCATTGTTCTGTCGGCTCTCATCGTGTAGAATTAAGCAGGCGTCCTATCTTTCTTTACTGACTTTACGGGTAAGGAGGACGAAGCAATTGGCTTACAAGATCAACGATACTTGCATTGCGTGCGGTGCGTGCAAGCCTGAGTGCCCCACTGAGGCCATCAGCGAGGGCGACATCTACGTGATCGACCCGGAGAAGTGCATCGATTGCGGCGCGTGCCACGATGTCTGCCCTGTGGAGGCGCCGAATCCTGAGAACTAGGTGAACCAGACGAAGACCGATCATGGACTCCCAGAATGCGCAGATGCTCGGGAGTCCATGTCGTTATGCTCAAGTCCGTTGATACGCCGTCAGTATCCCGGCTGCAAAGAGTTGTGAACCATATCACCGTGTAGTACAATGCAGTGTGGACTTAACGGACCTCAAGAAGCGGGTGGATAGGGCATGACCAGACTAGGTTTTCTAGAAAGCGCGGCGTTTAGAGCCAAAGTGGAGAAGATCAACAGACTCCGCGGCGGCGTGATCATGGACGTTACTACTCCAGACCAGGCTAAGATAGCACAGGAAGCCGGGGCAGTTGCGGTGATGGCCCTCGAGCGCGTCCCTTCCGACATAAGGGCGGAGGGCGGCGTGGCAAGGATGGCCGATCCCGCGGTCATCCGGGGCATCCAGAATGCGGTGACCATCCCAGTCATGGCCAAGGCCAGGATAGGGCACTTCGTGGAAGCACAGGTGCTCGAAGCGCTCAGCATCGACTGCATCGATGAGAGCGAGGTCCTGACCCCTGCTGATGACCGCTACCACATCGACAAGCATCAGTTCAGAACCCCCTTCGTTTGCGGCTGCAGGAACCTGGGCGAAGCCCTCCGGCGCATCAACGAGGGCGCCGCTATGATGAGGACCAAAGGCGAGGCCGGCACAGGGGACGTATCGGAGGCGGTACGCCACCTGAGGCAGCTCAAGAGCGACATCCGCAGGGTCCAGGGCGCAGACAAGGAGGAGCTCGTGACCATCGCCAAGGAGCTCGGAGCGTCGTACGAGCTCGTCCTGTACGTGGCGGAGAACGGCAGGCTACCCGTATTGAACTTCTCCGCCGGCGGAGTGGCCACTCCGGCTGATGCTGCCCTGATGATGCAGCTGGGCGCAGACGGAGTGTTCGTCGGATCCGGCATATTCAAGAGCGAGAATCCGGAGAAAAGGGCCCGCGCCATCGTGAAGGCAGTGGCGGACTACACGGACCCCAACGTCATCGCGGAAGTGTCGATGGGATTGGGCGAGGCGATGAAGGGAATTGACGCCTCTTCGCTGCCTGAAAGCCAGAGACTTCAGGGCCGGGGTTGGTAGCGCCAGCCTCGCACCTGCGGGTTACCATTTGCGCGAAGGCGAGGTTGAAACATGTTTGACCACCTACGGCTAGATCCAGAGGTCGCTGCCGCCGTGTTCGCGGAGGTACGCAGGCAGAACAGCACCATCGAGCTGATTGCCTCGGAGAACTTCGTCAGCATGGCGGTACTGGAGGCCCTGGGGACCCCGCTGACGAATAAGTATGCTGAAGGGTACCCCGGAAGACGATACTACGGGGGATGCGAGCACGTCGACGCCGTCGAGTCTCTCGCCATCGAGAGGGCGAAAGCTCTGTTCGGCGCGGACCATGCCAACGTCCAGCCGCACTCAGGAGCGCAGGCCAATACCGCTGTGTATTTCGCTGCGCTGGAGCCTGGCGACACCGTTCTCGGCATGAATCTGTCGCACGGAGGGCATCTCACCCACGGAATGCACTTGAACATCTCCGGCAAGTACTTCAACTTCGTGCCATACGGCGTGCGCGAGAGCGACCAGCGCATCGACTATGACGCGCTTGAGCAGCTGGCACGCGTGCACAAGCCCAAGCTCATAGTGGCTGGGGCCAGCGCCTACCCCCGCATCATCGATTTTGAGAGGATCTCCCAGATAGCGAAGGAAGTCGGCGCGCTGCTCATGGTGGACATGGCGCACATTGCCGGGCTTGTGGCTGCGGGGCTGCATCCGAACCCCGTGCCGCATGCGGAGTTCGTCACCACCACCACTCACAAGACCCTGAGGGGCGCCCGCGGCGGCATGATCCTGTGCAAGGCCGAATGGGCCAAGAGGATCGACTCCGCCGTCTTTCCGGGCATCCAGGGAGGGCCGCTGATGCATGCCATAGCTGGCAAGGCCGTGGCCCTTGGCGAAGCGCTGAAGCCCGAGTTCAAGGAATACCAGAGGCGTATCCTGGTGAACGCGCAGGCTCTAGCCGACGGCCTGACCGAACGGGGCTGGAGGCTGGTTTCCGGCGGAACTGACAACCACATCGTGCTCATGGACTTGAGGGGAACGGGCATCACCGGTAAGGCTGCTGAGGCGGTTCTCGACAGGGTGGGCATCACTGTGAACAAGAACACAATCCCGTTCGATCCTGAGAAGCCTATGGTCACCAGCGGCGTACGAATGGGCACCCCCGCTGTGACCACCAGGGGCCTCAATGAGGACGATATGCGCCAGGTGGCGGACCTGATAGACAAGGCCCTGCGCAGCAACGGATCGGATGAGGAGCTCGAGCCGCTCAGGCAGAGGGTGAAGGCCATCGTAGACCGCTACCCGCTGTATCCAGAGCTCATGAAAGCGCTGGGTTAGGCGGGCCAGCGGGATGGGCCCAGCCCGTTCGCGCCCAAGGCCCGTGGGGGTCCCGGCAAGGCATTTCGAAGAAGTGCTCACTTTTCGTGCCGCGGGAACCCGCGGCACTGTCATACCTTCTGTACAAGCTGCGCTCTGCTTGTTAACGTCAGCTAGGTATGGACAACACTATGCAGTAGAAGGAGGAAGATCATGGCTAAGCTCTTAGAGATACGCTGGCACGGACGTGCAGGCCAGGGCGCCAAGACCGCCGCACTAGTCCTTGCCGAGGCGGCAATCTCCGCAGGCAAATACGCTCAGGCTTTTCCCGAGTACGGCCCCGAGCGAATGGGAGCGCCTATGGTTGCGTACAACAGGATCTCCGATGAACCCATACTGATCCACAGCCATGTGGAGCAGCCCAGCGTCGTGGTGGTCCTGGATCCCACGCTCATCTACGCAGTGAATGTGAAGGCAGGCGTGCCGGACGATGGGATCTACCTCATCAACACGCCGCTCAGCCCCGCAGAGATGCGAGAGAGACTCGGTCTCGTTGGAACGGACGCGAAGGTTTACACCTTGGATGCCACCCAGATATCCATCGATACCATCGGGCGGCCCATGCCCAACACGCCCATGATGGGGGCGCTGGTCAAGGCCCTGGGCGTGATCAGTCTGGAGCAGCTCATCGAGGACACCAAGATAAAGCTGTCGTACAAGCTCCGTCCTGAAGTGGTGGAGAAGAACGTCGAGGCCATTCGCAGGGCCTACCAGGAGGTGGCTTCCTAATGTCAGTGCCTAAGGATGCAGGCTGGAAGGACGTGCCCATAGCAGGGCGCATTCTCGAACCCGGTTCCGCGGCGAAGTACGAGACCGGCGGCTGGAGAACGTACCGTCCCCAACACGTGCCTGAGAACTGCATACACTGTTTGTTCTGCTGGCTGTACTGCCCCGACATGGCGGTCATAGCCAAGGACGGCAAGTTCAGCGAGATCAACTACCGTGCGTGCAAAGGCTGCGGGGTGTGCGCCCAGGTGTGCCCTGGCAAGCGCGGAAACAAGGCCCTGGTGATGGTGCTCGACGAAGTCGCCGCAGCATCAGGCAACGACGCGAAGTAGAAAGGAGGAGGACTTGATGAGCATCAGAGTCGCAAAGACAGGAAACGAGGCCGTGGCTGAGGCCATGCGCCAGATACGCCCTGATGTGGTAGCAGCTTACCCCATTACGCCGCAGACCGAGATCGTCCAGCTCTTCTCCGGTTTCGTCGCGAACGGCCTGGTGGACACCGAGATGGTCACGGTTGAGAGCGAGCACTCGGCGATGAGCGCGACCATCGGCGCGGCGGCGGCTGGCGCCAGGGCGATGACGGCCACTTCCGCTAACGGTCTGGCTCTCATGTGGGAGGTAGTCTACATAGCCGCCTCCATGAGGCTCCCGATAGTCATGCCCGTGGTGAACAGGGCGCTGTCAGGCCCGATCAACATCCACTGCGACCATAGTGATACCATGGGCGCAAGGGATTCCGGTTGGATACAGTTGTTCTCCGAAAACGCCCAGGAAGCTTACGACAACGTGCTTCAGGCCGTGAGGATCTCTGAGGATCCCAACGTGCTGCTTCCTACGATGGTCACCATGGATGGCTTCATCATCAGCCACGCCATGGAGGTCATGGAGATGCTTGAGGATGAGAAGGTCCGCCAGTGGGTAGGGGAGTACGTGCCCCTGAATCCTCTGCTTGACGTCGAAAACCCGGTGACCATGGGTCCGCTGGATCTGTTCGACTGGAACATGGAGCATAAGCGTCAGCAGGCTGAGGCTATGGTCCAGAGCAAGCCCGTGATTCTCCAGGTGGCAGAGGAGTATGCGAAGCTCACCGGCAGGCGCTACAGCCTGTTTGAGGAGTACAAGCTTGACGACGCCGAGATCGCCATCGTAGTCTTGGGCTCGACGGCAGGCACCGCCAAGGTGGTCGCGGACAACCTGAGGCAGCAGGGCGTCAAGGCCGGCCTCCTCAAGATTCGCGTGTTCAGGCCGTTCCCTGCGGAGGAGATAGCCAACGCCCTCAAGCACCTGAAGGCTGTGGCTGTGATGGACAGGTCCGATTCGTTCAACGCGGTCAGCGGCCCGGTGTTCGCGGAGGTCAGATCGGCACTGTACGGCATCGCCAACGCACCGATCATCGTGGATTACATCTACGGCATCGGCGGCAGAGACGTCAAGCCTGACCACATCGAGAGCGTCTACAACGATCTAGCGCAGATAGCGGCCCAGGGGAAGGCGGATAGACTCCTCACTTACCTGGGCGTGAGAGAGTAGGAGGTGCGCACATGGCAACGCTGAAGGAGCTCTCAACGAAGGAGTTCGGCATTTCTTCGGGACACAGGGCCTGTGCGGGCTGCGCCTTCCCGATGATCATCAAGCAGGTGCTCCTGGCCGCCGAGAATCCAGTGGTGGTGGGGTGCGCCACAGGGTGTATGGAGGTCACCACCACCATCTACCCGTACACGGCGTGGAAGGTGCCGTTCATTCACAACGCTTTCGAGAACGTCGCTGCCACCGTCAGCGGCGTGGAAGCGGCTTACCAGTCCCTGCGCAGGAAGGGCAAGATAGATAAGAAGATCGACTTCATTGCGTTCGGCGGTGATGGGGGCACGTACGACATCGGCTTCCAGTCGCTCTCAGGCGCCATGGAGCGGGGCCACGACATGCTCTACATCTGCTACGACAACCAGGCCTACATGAACACGGGAATCCAGAGGTCCAGCGCGACTCCGTACGGCGCGAACACCACCACGAGCCCGGCCGGAACGGTATCCTTCGGCAAGAAGCAGTACCGCAAGGACCTCACCGAAGTCATGGCGGCACACGGTATCCCGTTCGCGGCGCAGGCGTCTCCAGCGATGTGGAACGACTTCATCAGCAAGGTCCAGAGGGCACTGGCAGTTGAGGGCCCGGCCTTCATCAATGTCATCCAGCCCTGCGTGCTCGGCTGGAAGTATGACTCCAGCCTCTCCGTGGCCTTGGCGAAGCTGGCGGTGGATACCTGCTTCTGGCCGCTGTACGAGGTCGTTGATGGGAAGCACAAGCTGAGCTACAAGCCCAAGGACAAGCGGCCTGTGCGTGAGTTCCTTGAGAAGCAGGACAGGTTCCGCCATCTCTTCACTCCGCAGAACGAGCACGTGATCGACGAGATCCAGGCCGACATCGACAGGAGATGGGAAGCTCTCTTGATCAAGTGCGGTGAGGCGTAATCGCCGCTTCCGGGCGGAAAGCCAGGGCGCGAGCCCGGGCTTTCCGCCCTCCTGTTCCGTCGCCTGACGCGGGTGTCAGGCATCCGCCTGAGGTGGCTGGTATCAGGCGTGGTGTGCTTCACGCGCTCAAGTTGCGGGCGCGTTCTGCAAGGTGATGCTTGACACGTGTTGCAGAGAGTGTATATCATAGCGAAAACGCGATGAAGGAGACCAGTAGCTTCAGGGCCGCCCCACAGAGAGCCGGGGGCTCCGTTGGATCTGCATGCTGGAAGCGCCGGCAGAGCAGGTTGGCATCGAACGGAGCAGGTGAAAGCCGGCGGGTAGGTGGAAGTGAATCCGCTCCGGAGCGGCGGGCTGAAGAAGAGTAAGCCTAGACGGGTCCGCCCGTGACAGCGGCAACGAGAGGGTGCGCCTGTGAACAAGCTTACGCTTGTCCAGGCGACCAATCGGGGTGGCAACGCGGGAAGTTTGTCCCGTCCCCGGCTGCGTGCAGTCGGGGACGGGTTTTTTCTTCAGGCAATAGCTTCATGTGCAAGGAGAGTGGCTGTAGTGCTGGATCTCAAGCTAGTCCGAGCAGAACCCGAGAAAGTAAGGCAGTCCCTGATAAACAGGGGAGACAGCACGGAGCTTCTGGACAGGCTGCTCGCCGACGACGCCAGACGCCGAGCGATCCTGGTTGAGGTGGAGGAGCTGAAACACCAAAGGAATGAGGCTTCAGCCAAGATAGCTCAGATGAAGAGGCAGGGCCAGGACGCTTCAGACCTGATCGCGGCGATGAAGGACGTGGGCGACAGGATCCGCGTGCTCGACGAGGAGCTGTCGGCTGTGGACGCACGAATCCGTGAGGCCCTGCTGGGCATACCGAACATCCCGCACCCCTCTGTGCCCGTCGGCCGGGACGAGTCGGAGAACGTGGAGGTGCGGAGGTGGGGGGAACCCAGGCATTTTCCGTTCGAGCCCAAGGCGCACTGGGACCTCGGAACTGAGCTGGGAATTCTGGATTTCGAGCGAGCATCGAAGATCACCGGCGCCCGGTTCGCCATCTACAAGGGTGCGGGTTCTCGCCTGGTGAGGGCGTTAATAGGCTTCATGCTGGACCTTCACGTCGCCGAACATGGCTACACCGAGGTGTTCCCACCGTTCCTGGTGAACCGCGATTCCATGGTGGGCACCGGGCAGCTTCCGAAGTTCGCAGAGGACATGTTCAAGTGCGAGGGTCTCGAATACTACCTGATACCCACGGCAGAGGTTCCTGTGACCAACATGTACAGGGGCGAGATCCTGGACGGTTCGATCTTGCCCATCAAGCACTGTGCGTACACCGCCTGTTTCCGCGCGGAGGCCGGCTCGGCAGGCCGTGACACCAGGGGGCTGATACGCCAGCATCAGTTCGACAAGGTGGAGCTGGTCAAGTTCGTGCATCCGGACACCAGCTATGACGAGCTTGAGAGCCTCGTGAACGATGCCGAGCACGTGCTGCAGAAGCTGGGCCTGCCGTATCGCGTCACGATGATGTGTACCGGGGACGTCGGGTTCACTGCTGCCAAGAAGTACGACCTCGAAGTGTGGATGCCCAGCTACGGACGGTACGTGGAGATAAGCTCTTGCAGCAACTTCGAGTCGTACCAAGCCCGGAGGGCAGACATAAAGTTCAGGCCAGTCGGCGGCGGGAAGGCCGAGTTCGTGCACACCCTGAATGGTTCTGGCCTCGCGGTTGGACGCACCGTTGCGGCGCTCCTGGAGAACTATCAGACGGCCGACGGCCGGATCGAGGTGCCCGAGGCGCTGAGGCCATACATGGGTGCGCTGACGGAAATAGGGAAGTGACGGTGCGACTGCCGGCGCACGTGCGGCAAGCGTTCCGCAGGCAGAATGCTTGCTCACAGCTTGACTGCCGTGCGCTGGCGGTGTTATATTATCGTTAGCGTCGTCCCGGAGGGGTGTCCGAGCGGTTTAAGGAGCCGGTCTTGAAAATCGGTGTCTCAGCAATGAGCCGTGGGTTCGAATCCCACCCCCTCCGCCAGTGAGCAGTCTCACATAGTTCAATACAGTTGCGCGGAGAGATACCCAAGAGGCTGAAGGGGATGGTTTGCTAAACCATTAGTAGGGGCAACCCTAGCGGGGGTTCGAATCCCCCTCTCTCCGCCAGTTTCTTTTTGCCCAAGTCACAGGCGCAAAGCCGAGCGCCGTCAGCAAGCATCGTGCCAAACGGTGCTTTTTCTATATTCCGCGGTTTCCGCGGTGTACCCGTTTCATTCTCGTGGAAGCAGGTGAAGGGCATTGGACTACCTTCCGAAGCCATACCACACCAAGATCTGGAGGGCCATCTACGAGCACGAGCTCATTGAGGCAGGCGACAGGATCGCAGTGGGGCTTTCGGGCGGGAAAGACAGCATGTTCGCGTGCTACGCCCTGAGCGCCATCAGGAGATACTCCAAGATACCTTTCAGCCTATCCGCCATCACCATCGACCTGGGTTTCGAGCAGTCGCTCGACCGTGACGCGCTGGAGCAGTTCTGTTCCGCGCTTGAGATTTCGTTCCACTACATTCCCACGCGCATCGCGGACATCATCCGCGCCAGGGAGCAGCAGGAGAGCCCGTGCGCCGTGTGCTCGTACTTCCGCCGTGCCGCGCTGCACAGGTTCGCCTCGGCTCACGGTTACAACAAGGTGGTGTTCGCGCATCACCAGGACGATGCCATGGAGACGTTCCTCATGAACATCCTCTTCTCGGGAAGAGTAGGCACTCTTCCCTGGAAGACCCATCTGACGAAGACGGGGATCGTGGTGATACGGCCTTTGATGTACCTGTCCGAACGCGATATCGCCAAGGCCGTAAGGAGGCTGGGACTGCGCACAGAGCCCAACGTGTGCCCGTACTCTTGTGAGACGCATCGAGCGCGCACCAAGGAGCTCATCCGTGACCTGTGCAGGGAGCACAAGCAGGTTCGGGCGAACCTGATAAGCGCCATGCGGAGTGACCGGCTCATGGAACTGTGGCCTGCATCTGGGCGTCTTAACAGGAGCAGCTCAAGTTGACACGTCTTTTTTGTGATGCCTATAATTAGGTGCGATGCAGGTGGACAGCAGGAATGGAGGCAGTTCTCTTGGAGGGCGTTGATCGTTGGTTCAGGCGTGAGGATCGTGCTGTGGGACGAGCCGCTATGGTGGTGCTCGCAGCATGTTTTGTGGCTTTGCTGCTCCTTTCCGGGCTGGTGTCAGTTGGCGCGGCGCCCACGGGTGACCAGATCGCGGCGAGAGTCACCGAGAAGCTAAAGCAGATTCAGACTGTTCAGGCAGACATTGTAGCGGAGTTCAGCGAAGGACCCGGCAAGAGCGTGGTCAAGATGGGCATCCGCGTGACTGCCGACAGGGCGGCGAAGCTCACGCGCATGGAGATCACCCAGCACCCGGTGTTCGAGGGGCAGATCATGATCCTTGACACCAAGAACGACCAGGCCACGGTGTACATGCCCGTCACCGGGCAGGCGTTCAGAGGGAAGACTGCGAGCATCGCCGCACAGCTAGGGTTCGACCTTGGGACACTGGATCTCAACGAGCTTCTCTCCATGGATCCTAAGAACCTTTTGAGCTGCACATTCTTGCGGCAGGAGACCATCAACCGTCTCCCCTATTATGTGGTAGAGACTCGCCCCAAGGTGGCAGAGGCAGGCCCCGGTGTCCAGCTGGTGTGGGTCGATGCCGAGACCTATATAGTCTACAAGGTCGAGATGTACGATGCCGAGGGCAGCAAGGTGGCGTCGGTTACTTTCGACAGCTTCCAGATAGACATCAAGCTTGATGCCAACAAGATCAAAGAACTGCCTCGAGGTACCAAGGTGACGGAGATCAAGTAGGCCGGCGCCACGCTCATTGGAGGGCTATTCCTTGAACATCGCTGCACTATCCATCAGACGCCCCATCACAGTGCTCATCATCGTCGTAGCCTGTCTGATGTTCGGCGTCATCTCGCTGCAAAGAGTCGGCCTGGACCTCCTTCCAGAGATCAACCTCCCGATGGCCGCTGTGATTACCATCTATCCCAACGCGGACCCGCAGACCGTGGAGCAGACAGTGGCCGTGCCGATAGAGCGAGCTCTTCGTTCCCTCCGAGGCGTCAAGGACGTCACCTCCATGAGCATGGAGAACTTGACGGTGGCCCTTGTGGAGTTCTACTGGGGCACAAACTTGGATTCAGCGCAGCAGCAGATCAGAACCAACCTTGACGCCATCGAGTACAGCCTTCCAGAGGGCGTGCAGGCTCCGATTATCAGCCTCATCGACCTCTCACAGCTACCGGTACTCACTTTGACCGCGGGAGTCCCCGGAGACGTAGGCGACGTTACGGAAGTCGTGCGCGACGTGGTCAAGCCGGCTATAGAGCGCGTTCCGGGGGTTGCCGGCGTATCCATAAGTGGAGGCGCTGACAGGATCATCAGCGTCGAATACGACCACCAGAAGCTCATCGACGCTGGCCTTAGCCCGCTGATGCTTCAGCAGCTCATCGCCATGCAGAACCTGTCGGTCCCTGCAGGGGTCGTGGTGGACGAGGGGGTACGATACCAGACCCGCGTGGGAGTGGGCTATGAGACGGCTGATGACATAGCGCAGCTCACCATAGGGATGAAGAGGCGTGAGGAGTCGTCCGGAGCGGGAGGCCTGTTCGGGCTCTCGCTGCTCATGCCGCAGTTCTTGACCGTAGGCGATGTCGCAGACGTCAAGGAAACGATGCAGACGGCTGAGGGGTACTCGCGGGTCAACGGCAAGCCCGCCGTGATGCTTCAGGTGCAGAAGCAGAGCGGACAGAATACTGTGACGACGTCGAGACGAGTACGCGAGGCGCTGGACCAGCTTGCCGTCGCGCGCCCGGAGATTGAGATCACTTACGTGTTCGACCAGGCCGAAGTGATCAACATGTCGCTTAACAGCTTGGCCGATAACATAATGCTTGGAGGCTTCCTTGCTGTATTGGTGTTGTGGCTGTTCCTGCGACACGTAGGCAGCACGCTTGTGGTAGGACTATCGATTCCGCTCTCCGTGGTGTTCACGCTCGTGCTGATGTATGCCTCCGAGCTGAACCTGAACCTCCTGACACTGGGCGGCCTCGCGCTGGGCGTCGGCATGCTGGTTGACAATTCCATCGTGGTGCTCGAGAGCATCTTCCGCAGACAGGAGTTGGGCGATGGACCGGTGGACGCGGCGGTAAACGGCACGAAGGAAGTGGGCATGGCGATACTCGCATCAACCCTCACCACCGTCGTGGTGTTCGTGCCGGTGGTCTTCCTGGAGAGCCTGGTTGGGCAGATATTCAGGGAACTGGCGCTGACGGTCATATACTCGCTCCTGGCTTCCCTGCTGGTGGCCCTCACCGTGTTGCCACTGGCGTCGACCCGGATAATGCGCTTGAACCGATCGAGATCAACGTCCAACGCTGGGCGCGGCGCCGGCCTCTTCAGGCTCAGCCTGGGCGAAGTATACGAACGCATGTTGGAGGGCGCCCGCAGGCGCCGTGTGGCTATTCTGGGCCTCTGTGCAGTGGCTCTGGTGCTGGCGATGGTGATCGTGCCGACGCTGGGATTCGAGTTTTTCCCGCCCATGGACATGGCCCGCATCGATATCCAGGCCAGTCTTCCTCCGGGAACCCCGGTGGAGCGCACTGACGAGATGGCCCGTAGGCTTGAGGCCAGGTTCATTGAGATCGAGGGGATTGAGGTTGTAGCTGCCGAAGTGGGTTCCAGCGGCAGCGGCGACTACATGTCAGTTATTGGCGGAGCGAGCTCGAACACTGCCAGGATCAGCCTGGGCTTGGTGAAGGACGGCCCGACAAAGCGCGACGTGGAGGAGATACTCTCCGATTGTCGAGCCGTGCTCGCTGAGGTGCTGGCGGATTACGAGGGCTCATCGTTCAAGACCGACGCGTCCGGGTGGGGAAGCTTCGGGTCAAGCTCCTCGGCGATAATGGGCGACGTCGTCACCATCGAGGTGCGGGGAAACGACTATCAGGCCATATCGGAACACGCCCTGGCGCTGATGGAGCGGTTCAAACAGGTTCCTCAGTTCGTGGAGATCGCGTCTGATGCCGGATCCGGCCAGCCTCTGATGCTGCTGGACGTGAACCGCACCAGGGCGCTGATGGGAGGCCTAACCGTAGGACAGGTGGGCCTTGGAGTGCGCAGCGCGATGCTGGGAACCACCGTCACGTACGTGGAACGAGACGGCTCCCTCATTCCTGTGGTGGTGAAGCCGAAGTCTGAGGGGGTGCCCTCGCTCGAGTCGCTCCTCGACATGCCCATCACCGGATCGACATCGGCCTCCGGCATCCCAGGGATGTCCGGCAGCGCCGCCCAAATGGGTTCCAACGTTTCGGCGGCAGCGCGCACCCTGGGGTCGAGTGCAGCCACTTCGCTGCTGGCTCCAGCCACTGAAGTGCTGGTTGGCAGGGTGGCCTCTCCCATGGTTGTTGAGGGGCCAGTCACGCTCACCAGGCGCAACGGGGTGCCTTACACGCTGATCAAGATAGGATACGAGGGAATGAAGCTGTCGGAGGCGGTCGAGCTCGCGATGGACATCGCCGCGGAGGTTCCGGCCCCCGAAGGCGTCACAGTTGCCCGTGGCGGAGTGAGCCGGGTCCTCGACGAGGCCCTTGACGATATGGCCTTCGTGGGACTGCTCGCGGTAGTATTGGTATACATGGTCATGGCGATTCAGTATGAGTCCTTGGTCTATCCGTTCATCGTCATGTTCACGATGCCGTTGGCGCTCATCGGAGCCATCGGGTTCCTGCTGCTGGCTGGTCAGGCATTGGGCGTAACGGCGCTGATCGGTCTGGTGGTCTTGGCTGGTGTTGTGGTAAACAACGGCATCGTGATGGTAGACTTCATCAACCAGTTGAAGGCGGCTGGAATGCCCACGACGAAGGCGGTAACCGAGGCGAGCCGCGCCAGGGTCCGCCCGATCCTCATGACGGCGCTCACCACCATCCTCGGACTGCTTCCTGCGGCGATTGGACTGGGTTCGGGCGCCGAGATGCAGAGACCGTTGGCCATTACAGTCATGGGCGGACTGACGGTCGCCACGTTCCTAACGCTGTTCGTCATACCGCTGGTATATGAACTGATAGATAGCCTCATGATCAAGCTCGGCGACAGGGGGTACGTAAAATGAAACACGCCAGACTATGGGCGTTTCTGATGGTTCTTGCCCTGGCTCTCACAGCATCTGGCGCTCCCGTTGCGGCAACGTCGTTCAGCGTAGTTGAGGGTTCCCCCGTGCTGTTTGCGGGCGCCACCTTCAGCAAGCAGGAGGACGACTTCACTGTCCGGCTCGACTGGATCGGGCTTGCAGCGGATCTCCAGTGGTCAGGCGCCACTCTCAGACTGGGGGCGGCGGCGCACCCTGCCACCATCGTGGCTAACGACGGTGCTGCGGCCTTCACGTTGGGACTGGGTGCGGAGACCGCCAGAATCTTCAGCGTTCTTGCCGCCGTAGACGGGTCCATCATGACATACATGCAGAACACGGGAGAAGGGTCACGGTATGCCATCGCTGGCCGCGCCACGGGAGCCACTGCAAGGATAGGTCTCAGCACCAGTTTCGGTCTGGTTCCGGCGGAGTTCGACACCGCTCCGGCCAGGATGATTGGCCAGGACTGGTGGCCGGATGAGCCAGGACGCGATCTGGCAGGGAAGGGCTGGGTCAATCTTACGGCGGCCCTGCAGTCTTACAGGACTAGAACAGACCTAGTGCGGTTGGGTTACACCCGCGAGATCGAGCCCGGAAACTGGCGTGGCGACATAGCTTACATCGGCAGGTACCGCCCGACCGGCATGGGGCTTACCATCGACCTCAGCACCGGGCTCGCGTTCGGTAATGAAGCCTTTGCGCTAGTCAGTTCGCTTGGTTTCAGGGCCGACGTTACTGACGTATCAGGCGTGGAGATGACGGTGGTGGGTCAGAGCGGCAGCGGCCAGGAGTACGCCTGGATATCCGGATCCGGCTGGTTGCAGCTGCGCAATGACGCCTCGGTGAAGCTCACGGTGTCGGCTCCCATCTTCGGGAACGAGGCGGAGTATTCGGGTCCAGAGCTGTTCAGGCCGATAGAGGCGGCTGCTGTGGTGCTCAGCCTGGATTTCAGCGAAGGAGCCCTGTCGCGGCTGGCGGCCAGATATGACCTGCGAACCAAGGCGCTAGGCGTGGAGCTGGCGTCCAGCTTCTAGGGCGCGGCCTTCGTTGCAGGTGCGGGAAAGCGAACTGGGCGGCTCTCGCGAGAGAGCCGCCAATTGTATGACACCGTGAAGAGAGGATCGAGATGGGCGTAGACAACGGCAAAGCTACAGGGGTGTTCGCCGGCGCCGACTTGGAACACGTGATGTCGGATAAGAAGGCCATGCGCCGTACGGTTTTCCGTCTGGCCCTGCCGGTCATCGCAGAGCAGATCCTGCAGACCATCACGCAGATGGCCGACATGGTAATGGTGGGACGGTTGGGCGCGGCGGCCGTGGCGGCGGTAGGGCTGTCAAACCAGCCACTCATGATCGCCCAGGGAGTGTTCATGGGAATAGGCGTAGGTGCCACGGCCCTGATAGCGAGGTTCACTGGTGCCTCCGACAGGCAGCGGGCCGACCGTACGGCTTCGCAGGCGCTGGTTATATCGATGATCCTGGCTGTGGTCATGTGCATAGGTGGTTATGTCGCGGCGCCGAGCCTGGTCAGGTTCATGCGAGCTGAGCCAGATGTTGTGCCTCTGGGGATCTCCTACATGCGAATCCTGATACCCGGCCTTTTCATGCTTGTCGTCAACATGATACTGTCGGCATGTCTTCGAGGCGCTGGCGATACCAGGTACCCGCTGAAAGCAAACCTCGTGCTCAATATCGCCAACATCGTCGGGAACTACGCTTTCATCTATGGAAACTTCGGTGCGCCTGCCATGGGCGTGGCTGGGGCGGCCCTGGCAACCACGTTGGCGCGCTCTCTGGGCGCCGCGATGCTTCTCAGGCACGTCACGTCCACCAGGGCAGTGGTGCATGTGGAGGACCTGCGGCGGTTTCGGTTCGACTTTGGTCTGATTCGGCGGATACTGAACGTGGGAGTGGCAGCTTCGGCTGAGCGAGTGAGCCTCAGCGCGGGCCTGGCGTTCTACGTTCGGATCGTCGCCGCTCTCGGCACCGTGCCGTACGCCGCTCATGCCATCGCCATAAACGCTGAGGCAATATCGTACATGCCTTCATTCGCTTTCGCGGTGTCGGCTACGACCATGGTAGGACAGGCACTGGGGGCGGAGCGTCCCGACCTAGCGGAGCGTGCTTGCTGGGAGTGTACGGAGCTCGCGGCCTGGATGATGGCGGCGGGAGGAGCTCTTCTATATGTCTTTTCCGAAGCTCTGATGCGGCTGTACGTTAACGACATCGAGATAATACGACTGGGAGCCGCCGTCCTGCGGATAATGGCCTTCGCCCAGGTTCCCATGGGCGTAGCCTTCGTCGTAATGGGCGCGCTGCGGGGCGCCGGCGATACCAAGTCCGTCCTGTTCCTGGCGATGTTCAGCGTGTGGTGCATTCGGCTCGTGCTCGCGTGGGTGTTCGTCAACGTCTTCGGTATGGGATTGGCAGGTGCGTGGTACGCGATGGCCATTGACTGGGTGGCGCGGTCGAGCATAGCCATATTCAGATTCAGGTCGGGAAAGTGGAGGGCGCTGGCGGTGTGACGTCGGCTCAGCCGGTGAAACGATCAAGAAATGCAGGAAAGGCAGCGGACTTCGTGCCGCTGCCCTATCTAACAGATGGTGGCCCTGGCAGGAATCGAACCTGCGGCCAATGGTTTAGGAAACCACTGCTCTATCCCCTGAGCTACAGGGCCAAAGGATGGCGCGCCCGGCTGGATTCGAACCAGCGGCCTGCGGATTCGTAGTCCGTCACTCTATCCACTGAGCTACGGGCGCACTGCGTACGTAATTATAGCACCGGCCATCTGCGGAGTCAACTTATCGGTGTTGACGTGTTGGCGGACTGTGATATTGTCACCCCGCAACGCGACTGAGATAATGTCACCCGTGAGCAACTGAAGCGTTGCATCAGTGCCCTCAAGCCCAAGGAAGGGCGACGTCTTCAGGGCCGTTGGACGCTGTCACGGTCGGTTGACGTGGGCTATCTGAGAGCGCGGTTAGGGCAACTGACTCAACGCGCCTGTGATGCCACCGTCTGGCGTGCATCCGCCGGGCCAACCGTGCGCAGACTAAACCAGAATGTGCTTGGAAAGGGAAACCTGGGCCTGCGGCGAACACTGAAGCGTGCCAACACGTGTTGCGGAGGGATTGTCGCATGTCGTGGCAGCATGAATACTCCCGCTGGAGAGATGCACCTGATCTCAGCGCCCGTGACCGTGAGGAGCTCGACAGGATCGCCGGTAGTCCTGAGGAGCTCGCCGACAGATTCGGCGCGCAGCTTTCGTTCGGCACAGGAGGTCTCCGGGGAAAGCTCGGCCTCGGCACCAGCCGGATGAACAGATTCACCGTTCGCAGGGCATCCCTGGGATACGCGTCGTACTTGCTGGACAGGGCGCCGGGAAGCCTGGACCGGGGAGTGGTGATCGCCTACGATCCCCGTATCGGCTCGAAGGAGTTCGCCGATGAGGCCGCCAGGGTGCTGGCGGCTGCCGGCATTCCGGTGTATGTGTTCGACGGGATCCGTCCGACGCCGTTGCTCTCGTATGCCGTTAGGGCATTGGGCGCGGCAGGCGGGATCGTGATAACCGCTAGCCACAACCCTCCTGAGTACAACGGCTATAAGGTCTACGGCCCAGATGGGGGGCAACTCCTGCCGGACCATGCTAACGACATCGCTGCCAGAGCCGATGCTGCGGTGCACTACCTGGATCCGCCGGGCAGCCCAGTCGCGCCGATACATGCGCTAGGAGATGAGGTGGACCTACGCTACCTACGCGACCTTTGGACTACGGTGGAACGGGTAGCCGGCAGGGTGGCGCCGTTGCCTTGCCGAAGTGACCTGGGCATAGTGTACACCGCGCTTCACGGTACAGGATACCGGTTGGTTCCCGCCATCCTGGAGCGGCTGGGTTTCTCCAACGTTACGCTGGTGGAAGAGCAGTGCGTCCCAGACGGCAACTTCCCAACCCTGGAGTATCCAAACCCCGAAGATCCGAGTGCCTTTGACCTGGCGATTAAGACAGCTGAGGGTCTGGCGGCCCGGGGAAGGCGACCGCTGTTACTTCTGGCTACCGATCCGGACTGTGACAGGCTTGGGGCATGCGTCTGGGACGGAGACCGATACCAACAGCTTACCGGCAACCAGCTCGGCGTGCTTCTGGTCGACACTCTGGTGGCTAACCGTCTGGAGAAGAGAGACAGTCTCCAGGACTGTGTGATAATGAAAACCATCGTCAGCACGGACATGGTGCGCCCCATGTGCGAGCCGTTGGGCATCCAGGTGATCGAGACCCTGACGGGCTTTAAGTACATCGGAGCCAAGATGGGGGAGCTGCAGGATGCTGAGCGCCAGTTCATCCTGGGGTTCGAGGAGAGCTGCGGCTATCTTGCGGGCGACCTGTGCCGCGACAAGGACGGCGTTATGGCTGCAGCGCTCACCGCGTGTGCCGCCGCTCGGGCTCTGGAGTCGCGCATCGACCTCCTGACCGTGCTCCGCGTCCTGTACATCCAATACGGCCACTACCACGAGCGCCTGCTGAGCCTGCCCATCTCGGCGGCCTATCGACCCAGCGAGGCCATGCAGGCGCTGCGCAATGCGCCTCCGGATGAGCTCGCAGGTTTCGAGGTGACGGAGGTACGCGATTACCTCGCGGGGCATGCGACGGTGCGCGGCAATTCGGTTTCGGTGCCCATCGATCTGCCCCGGGAAGACTGCATTCAGCTGGTGCTGGCGGGCGGCGGGAAGGTCACGCTGAGGCCGTCAGGCACCGAGCCGAAGCTGAAGCTTTATGTGGCGGTAACAGGCTCATCAGAGGCTGAGGCGGCTCAGCGCGCGCGAAAGGTGGCTGAGGCCGCGCGGAAGCTTCTGCCCGACAATGACTGAGGGTTTCCCCTGCCTTTCGTCTGAGACATACGATGCCTTCCGAAGCCCCGTGTCCGATGGGACACGGGGCTTGTCGAACGTTCTTCCAGCCTTCCAATAGGCCTCACATATCTTTCCTTTCGGCCACAATCTAGATGCCGGCCGCCGGTACGAAGCAACACGGTTCGCCCGGCTCTCGCAGGTACTATCGATTCGAGAGTGGGCGGACGGAGGTACAGCGCTGTGCGGCGCCACTGGTGCGTTCTGGTGCTGGTCATTATGGTTTGCGCGGGCATCGTTGGAGCGGGCCTGTCGAACAGCGTTGGCTCGGTGCTCGCCGGAACCGAGCCGTTCCGGGCCTTTATCGGATATGGACAGCTTCTCATCGTCAGTGAGGGGCTGGAAGACGGCGGCAGCTACGAAGGATTCGCCGATGTGGCCGGATACACCGTCCTTCCAGATGTTGTGGTGTTGGTCAGCAAGGATGGGGTCAGCACCAGAAGCGTCAGGATGGACGTGGCGGAGGACGGTTCGTTCCGGGGCAGAGTTTGGTTTCTGGACGGCCCTGGAGGGTACAAGCTCAGCGTAGCGTGCAGATCAGCTGCGGCGACGAAGTACGCCATCGTGTGTGAGGCGGAAGTGGTGAACACCGCCATCGACGCGCCCCTCGTGCCCATCGAGTACGAGGGATACGGGGAGGACCTGATCGTATACTCGCCGCGCGGCGGATCGTCGAAGGTGGTCGGAGCGCTGACGATAACCGGATGGTCCGGGTATCCGACGGTCAGGGCGGTGGTTGAGAGCGTAGACGAGGGGCACGTCCTAGAGTACACCGCCGCTGCGGCAGCTGACGGGAGCTTCGCGATAAAGGTCCCCTTGCAGCCGTGGCTGGGACGGTGCGAGGTCAAGCTATGTTCGAGGAAGGTAGGCCCGCGCACCTGGCGTGGGGCCGCCGTGTATCGTGTGGAGGCCGCCGAGGGTGCGATCCACGCCGTGCAGCCGTCGTATCAGGGCGGCCTGATCCTGGCCACCGGCGAGTTTGAGGTGTCGGGACGGTGCCGGTACAGTGCGCCTATGCTCGTTGAGATCCTGGACGAGCGCAGGCGACCAGTGGGACGGCCAATGATAGTGCCTGTACATGACGGCTCCTGGTGGGCCAAAGTGACGCCGCCTGGCGGGATGTCGCATTTCATCGTGAGGGTCACGAGCTCCGATCCTGCCTCTGCCGGAGAGGAGCTGGAGTACAGGGTGGCGTTGGTGAGCTTTGGCACATCTGTGGAGCGGGCAGCCTCAACGCGTGGGATAGCCGAGCGCTCCGCAATACAGGAGGTGGCGCAGGAGATCGAGCGTGCGGTCGACGGCGGGCATGCTCGAACGTACAGGTTGGTGAAAGCAGTTCACGACTGGGTCGCCTCGCGCATTCGATACGACGTTCTAGGGGCCATCACCGGGCGGACTGGACCAGGAGACGCATTGACCACCCTCAGTCGCGGCCAAGGAGTGTGCCTCGGCTACGCCAACTTGACATCCGCCATCCTGGACTGCCTGAGGATCCCAAACAGGGTGGTCATCGGCAATGCCGACAACGGGCGGACCGTGGTCCGTCATGCTTGGAACGAGGTGGAGATCGAAGGAAGGGTAGTGTTCATGGACGTCACCTGGGACGCAGGCACCGTAGAAGGCTTCAGGTTCGTCCCAAAGCTGAAGTGGTCTTACTTCGACCCCGATCCGGAGCTGGTGGCGTTCACTCACTTCCCTGACGATCTGGGGCAATGAAAGGGCGGAGGATGGCCGCAGCTTCACATGGACTGTTCCCGCACGTGCTGGCCGCAAAGGCCTACGCGCTGGTGCTGGTTGCTGCCTTGTTGCCTTCGTTGATCGCCATCAGCGCAGGGGCCCTCCAGTTCGACTCCGTGGAGCGCCGGCTGCGGCAGGCGCATCTCAGTTCCATCTGCACGATCCTCCGTCTCGAGCTGGAGGAGGAGCGCGGAGGGTTCGAGGCCATCCTGCGGGGTTCGGCGGGCGGCGCGGACCACCAGGCAGCCGCCGCCGGCAGGCTCAACGTGGCGCTCCAGCCGGTGGTCTTCAGGGTGGCGCAGGCCTATCCCAGGGTGGAGGCGGGCTATTACAGCCGCGCGGTGCAAGCTGAGGTGGCCGGGGTCCACATCGACGGTTCACCCATGGCCATCAGACCGGTGTATGAGGAAGAGTTCCCGATATACCGTACTGGCAGACCCAGCGTGCTCATGCAGGCGGGCAGGATAGTGCAGCTCATGCCCGTGTTCTCGCGCGGTGAGATCGTCGGGCACGTGTGGGCTGCCATGGAAGACCGCGATATGGTGAGAATGTCGATTTCCTCTGCCACTGCGATGCTGTGGGCGTCGGCAGTTACGGCAGCGGCCATGTTGTGCGCAGTGTGGAGGGTGCTGCACAGCACTTCGTCATGGTGTTCGACGCAGGTACAGCGGGCGGGGGATATGGCAAACGCCACCGCGGCGGCGGTGGTGCACGAGCTCAGAAACCCCATCGCGGTGGCAAGGGGCCTGACGGAGCTGATAATGTCCCGGGAGACGGATGTAAGGAAGAAGATGTGGCTCTCGAACCTCATGAGACAAATGGACCGGATGAACGTCCTGGCCTCAGATTACTTGATGTATGCTAGGCCGCGGGAGGCCAGGATATCGTCGGTGCCCGTGGCGGAAGTGCTAGGCGAGGTCAAGTCGCAGGTGGAGCACCTGGCGGGCCAGTCCGGGGTGGAGATGGCATTGGAGGTGCCGGATCCTAGCATCGAGGCCCTGTGCGACCCCGACCAGCTGGAGCAGGTGCTGCTGAACCTGGTGCGAAACGCCATTGAGGCGTTGGACCAGGTTCCCGAAGGTCAGCGTGTGGTGAACCTCAGCGCCATGCCTGCCGGCGACGGCCGCGTGGCCATAAGGGTGAGGGATAGCGGTCCAGGCATCTCCCAGGAGGACCTGCCGAACCTGTTCAAGCCTTTCTTCACCACGAGGCAGAAAGGGACAGGCCTAGGGCTTGCAGTGTCCAAGCGGCTGGTGGAGCAGGTCGGGGGAACGCTGCACGCGGAGACCGGAGACGGGTGCACGCAGTTCGTGGTGACTTTGAGGACGGCGGAGCGATGAGCCGGGTCGCCCGTTGCGCCCGCGCCTCGGCACGGTGGCGGTTTGACGCGCACATGGCTACGATGGAAAGGCGAGAGGCGGGGTTNNCCCCGCCTCTCGCCTCAATAGGGTCGGGCAGACTTTACTACCTGCTTCGGTTCGCCCTCTGCAGAGCGAAGCATTCGCTGCAGTATACAGGCTTGTCGCCGCTGGGCTGGAAGGGCACTACGGCCGGTCCTCCGCATGCTGAGCATACCGTCTCAAACATTTGCCTGGTTCCGCCTGCGTTGGCCGCTCGGCGTGCCCTGCGGCACTCCGGGCACCTGGAGGGTTCGTTCTGGAAACCGTGACTCGCGTAGAATTCCTGTTCCCCAGCGGTGAAGACGAAGTCCTGTCCACAGTCTCTGCAATTGAGGGTCTTGTCTGCAAATGCCAAATTGATCGCGCCTCGTTTCGTTGGTATGGTCTCTTGATCAAGTCGGCATGCATTGGGAATGCGCGCGCTCGAACAACAGCCATCTCTATATTAGACGGTCCCGGAACAATGTGCAATACGCTGGCAAAGAATTGAGGTGAATTTTAGTGATTTCGCCAGCCAACCGGTGCCACGTACACCACGAACTCCTCGTCGCCGTCGAGCCCCAAGAGCTCATCGGCGAGCTTCTGATCGTAGCTGCCGATGGCCACCGTGGACAGCCCCAGCGCCTCACAGGCTATGTACATGTTCTGGCACAGGTGCCCGGAGTCCTGTGCGATGGTCTTGTGGGCGGCGACGCCGTACCTCCACTCGGAGCGATAGGGCACAGCGGACCACAGGAACACTGCCGGCGCGGTGAAGACGAACTCCTGCCTCATGCAGGCGTCCATCACGCTGGTCGCCAGGTCTGGCGGATTGGATACGGGTATCAGCTTGTGTTTGAGGGCTGCGTACCTGTAGATGCCTGGAGCTAGGCCATCCACGTTGCTCGCGGCCACGTAGGTTTCGAACGGGTGGCGCGAGCCGCCTGAGGGCACGGTTCTCAGCGTCGCGAAGCCGTCCCGGATGACGCTGATGACTCCCTGCGTGGCCCAGAGTAGCGCCGAGATCTGTTCGAGGCGCAGCGGATCTGGCGAGAACTCCCTCCGGCTTCTCCGGGATTCCAGCAGAGCGAACAAGTCAACTGCCGGAGGGAAAGCGGCGCGAGGGTCCGGCAAGTCGACGAGCAGAGCATCGGCGGGATGTGGCTTCTCCAGAGGCGGCTGAGGCACTCCCAGCCGATAATCTGACGGCTGTTCCCTCAGTTCCATGAAGCGAGCCTTCAGGAGCTTGCGTCCTTCAGCAAATCGGGTCACGTGTCTCACTCCTCCGCTGTTGATTCATCTACACTAGTATGGTAACATAAGCCCTGACAGGGTGTGCGAACAATGACTCTGGCGCAGGCGGAGATGGACCGCCGGTTCATGCGCGAGGCCATGGCCCAGGCTCGCATGGCGGGTGAATTGGGCGAGGTCCCCGTAGGGGCGGTGGTGGTACGAGGCGGCGAGGTGATAGCCGCCGCGCACAATCTGAAGGAGGCCACGGCGGATCCGACGGCCCACGCTGAGGTCCTGGCACTGCAGGCAGCGAGCCGGACGCTTAGATCGTGGAGGTTGCACGGCTGCACCTTGTATGTTACACTTGAGCCCTGCGTGATGTGTGCTGGAGCCATAGTTCAGGCGCGCATCGACAGGCTGGTGTACGGGGCGTATGACCCGAAGGCCGGCGCCGCAGGTAGCCTGTGGGACGTCCTCAGGGACCAGAGGAACAACCACTGGGTCGAGGTGTCAGGCGGCGTGCTGGCGTCGGAGTGCGGTAGCCTGCTGAAGCAGTTCTTTACTGAGCGGAGAGATGGCTGAGTGGTCAAAAGCGCTCGCCTCGAAAGCGAGTGGGCGGGAAACCGCCCCGTGAGTTCGAATCTCACTCTCTCCGCCATATTATTCATATGGGTTTGCCCTTCCGGGCGCGGTGCGTTAGGTCGCGGTGGCCCGGGGCGCGGAGAGGTGGCTGAGTTGGTCTAAGGCGCTCGCCTGGAGAGCGAGTAGGCAGAAGACCTCTGCCTCGTGGGTTCGAATCCCACCCTCTCCGCCATTTTTTCGTAGACTACGTAGACTATGGTGCGAGGATCTCAAGTTTGGCCGTGCTAGGCGGGGAGTTAGCGGTGCCCTGTATCCGCAATCCGCTGTAGCGGAGCTGAACTCCTGCCCGAGGCATGTCCTCTTTGAAGCCTGCCCGGTGCGTGCGGTGTTGATGGCCGGGTCCTGCGCAACGGGGCTTTGTGAACCCCGTCAGGGCCGGAAGGCAGCAGCGGTAAGCAAATCACCTCGTGTGCCGCGGGGGAGCCTGGTCGGAGCTGGCTGCATCGGTAACGTTTGGAGGGGCTTGTCGACGGCGGGTGCACGGCCGTTTTTCGAAGGGTGGTCTTTTGAGGCCATCCTTTTGCGTTGTGGAGGACAAACTGGCACTGCAGGCGAATAGCACACCTGGAGGGATGGGCATGAGCTACGTCGCACTGTACCGCAGATGGCGCCCGCAGAGTTTCGATGACATCGTTGGGCAGCCCCACGTCGTTCGAACGCTGAAGAACGCCATCAAGACGGGGCGGATCACTCATGCGTACCTGTTTGCCGGCCCGCGCGGCACAGGCAAGACGTCCACGGCGCGGGTGCTGGCCAAAGCCCTCAACTGCGAGAAGGGGCCTACGGTGGAGCCCTGCGGCGCGTGCGCCTCTTGCGTTGCGATCCGTGACGGAAACTCCATCGACGTTGTGGAGATCGACGCCGCCTCCAACAGGGGCATCGAAGAGATCCGGGAGCTGCGTGAGCGCGTTATGTACGCCCCGACGCAGGGCCGATATAAGGTGTACATCATCGACGAAGCTCACATGCTCACGATCCCTGCGTTCAACGCCCTCCTGAAAACCCTCGAGGAGCCTCCCGCGCACGCCGTGTTCGTGCTGGCCACCACCCAGCCTGAGAGCATCCTTCCCACCATCGTGTCAAGGTGCCAGCGCTTCGACTTCAACAGGCTCAGCGTGGCGGATCTCGCGGCTCACGTTGCCAGGGTGGCGGAGACCCAGAGGATCGACATAACCCCTGATGCTGCCCGGCTCATAGCTCGCAGGGCCGGAGGCAGCGCCCGGGACGCGTTGGGCCTCCTGGAGCAGGCCGCCGCGTGGGGCGACGAGATCACCACGGGCACCGTAATAGAGCTTCTCGGATCGTCTCCAGGGGAAACGCTCATAGAGTTCGCCGACGCGGTGGCACGGGGCGACGCCGGGTCAGTCTTCAGGCTGATTCAGGAGCAGGTGGATGCCGGGGCCGATCTGCGGCAGTTCGCCTCTGACCTGGTGGGCCATTTCCGTGACCTCCTCGTGGTCAAGGAGGCTCCCAACAGGCCTGAGCTGCTGGAACTGCGTGAAGGCGCCTTCGCGGCCCTGTCCGAGCAGGCGGCAAGGTTCAGCCGACAGCAGCTGGTGGAGGTGCTCAACGTGCTCAGCGGGCTAGAATCCCAGCTGAGAAGGGCTTCCAATCCCCGAGTGAGCGTGGAGATCGCCGCCGCAGGCCTCTGCGTGAGCTTGGGCGGGGCGCAGTCACGAGCCGAAGCCGTGGAAGTCGAGAAGGCGCAGACCACGCAGGCCGAGGCCGTCCCTGTGCGGGCTGCGGCGGTCCAGTCGGCTGAAGCCAGCCCCGCGGCGCCTCCGCGTGCTCAGGTTGCTAGGACCAGGACCAGGTCCAGGTCCGGGTCCGGGCCCAAGCCTGCCCAGCCGGCTCAGGAAGCGGAGGCCGAGGGGGCAGAAGAGGCGAGAGGCCCGGCACAGGGGCGTCCGGTTCCTTCAGGTGCGCCCGCCGCCGAGGCAGGCCGGTTCGTTGGCATCACTGAGGATCAATGGGAACGGATCAGATCGAAGATTCGTCCCACCGACGTGGTTCTGGATGCGGTGCTCAGAGAGGTTGTCTCGGTACGTCTGACGGACCAGATGTGCACGGTGGCATTCCATCCAGACTGGGTGGTGCTGGCGCGCAAGGCATCGGACCCCGGCAAGCTGGCCACCCTGGCGCGCGCCGTAGGCGACGTTGTGGGCAGGCCGGTTCGGTGCTGCGTGATGTTGTCCAGTGGCGAGACGCTGGCGGTGGGGTCGGAGGCTGACTCTGGCCCGGCCAAGGGCTTGGAAACCGCCGGCGGCGGCGTGGTGAGTGACTCGGCCCCGGCAGCAGAGGGCGTGTCGGGGGCTCCGCCATCTCCGTCCAGGGAGAAGCAGGCTGCTTCCGACGGTGCGGACCTCAGGTCACATCCGAAGCTCAAGGCGGCTGTGGACTTATTCGATCCCAAGGAGATCCGGACGATAAATAGCTGAGTTACGGAGGCACACGAATGGGCGGAAACATGCAGAAGATGATGAAGCAGATCCAGAAGATGCAGGCAGAGATCGAGCGCATCCAGCTGGAGCTTGGAAACGATAGAGTGGAGGGCACCGCCGGCGGGGGAGCTGTCAGAGCTGTTGCCGACGGGCATCAGAGCTTTGTGGAGATCCACATCGATCCGGCGGCGGTGGATCCCGACGACGTTGAAATGCTACAGGACTTGGTCATGGCAGCCTGCAATGAGGCTATACGCAAGTCCAAGCAGCTGGCTGAATCGAAGATGGCCAAGGTGACCGGCAGCATCTCTGTGCCGGGGTTGAAACTCTAATGCAGTTTTTCGCAGAACCATTAGCCAAGCTCATAGACGAGCTCCGCCGGCTTCCCGGGATCGGCGCCAAGACCGGGCAGAGGCTGGCGTTCCACATACTCTCGATGCCTCAGGGCGATGTGAAGCGCCTGGCGGAGGCGTTGATGGATGCCAGGGAGAGGATCAGGAGTTGCTCCGTATGTGGCAACTGGACGGACGGAGAGACGTGCATCGTCTGCTCCGACCCTGGCCGAGACAGGTCATGCATCTGCGTGGTGGAACGGCCTGAAGACGTCATAGCCATGGAGCGAACCCGCGAGTACCGTGGGGTGTACCACGTGCTCGGGGCGGCCATATCGCCGATGGAGGGTATCGGCCCGGGCGACATTCGCCTGAGCGAGCTGGTTGACAGGGTGAAGCGGGGAAACGTAAGGGAAGTCATCATCGCAACGAACCCCAACACGGAGGGCGAGGTGACCGCGGTTTACATAGCCAATCTGCTCCGCCCGTTGAAAGTTGAGGTCAGCCGCATCGCCCACGGGCTGCCGGTGGGAGGTGACCTAGAGTACGCCGATGAGGTCACCCTGGCGCGGGCGCTTGAAGGACGACGAGGCATGTGAAGTGCCTATAGCAGAGGATATGGGACTTGCAGGATGGGCATAATCTGTTACCGTACAGGGCCCATCCTGTTCTGCTGCTCCAGGCCCTGGCAGATCCGGAAGGACGCTGGGGGGTGTCGCCTTGAAGCTAAGCAAGGGGCTCGCGGCCGTGTCAAGCGGGATAAGGGCTATAGCCGGCAGGCAAGACCGCGAGGGGCGCGCGGACGGCGTGGCGGAGAGCGAGGCATGGATCGCCAGCGAGATCAGGCGCGTGTGTGACCAGCTGGACCAGGCAGAGCACTGCTTCGACATGGCATCGGATCCCGACATGATCGACGCCGCGATATACACCATGCGCGCGTGCGAGTGTAGGTTATCCTACCTGTTCGGCCTCATGGGTCACACTTCTTCGCAAGTCTCAAGAAGCTCGCGGAGATTCTCGAAAAACGGTGTTGACACGTCGAAGGGCGGGTGTTAAGATACTACTTGCCGCCCGCGAGCAGGGCGGGGCG
>LFSP01000007.1 GCA_001513145.1 Clostridia bacterium DTU025
GCGGTCAACGTTGGCCGCGATGATGGAGTCGTAGAAGGCCATCATGAGCTCTGCCTTCTGCTGGCTCAGCGCCAGTTCGATCCTGGCGTCCAGCGCAGCGATGGCGGCATCCCTGGCTGCCTTCTCCTCGGCGGCGTGCACCGCCAGCAGGCTCTTGATGGCGTTCTCGTAGTCGGCCTTCGAGGGCACGTCCTCTACCGCGAGGGCAAGCTCCTCGAGCTTGGCCGCCAGCTCAACGCTGATGGCTTTATTCTTCGTCTCTGCTGCTTCAGCCTGTTCGAAGAGAGCTCTCCTCAGAGCCTCGAGGCGGGCCTCAAGGTTGTCCTGACCCTCTGCAAGCTCCGCGATCTTGCCCTCTACGTTGGCTACTGCGGCCTGCCAGGCGGCGTTGCTCTCTGCAACCGCCTCAGCGACCAGCTGCTCGCAGCCAGGCAGCAGCTCACACGCCTCCTGCACCTCCTTTGCCACTGGAGTGGTGGCTGGAGTGACGGCTTCAGGGGCCTCGACCTTGGCGCGGAGCGCCTCGATGGCGGCCCACAGCTGGGCGTGCTCTGCCTTGTTGTCCTCGGTCAGGTCGTCAACCCGTGCAAGCAGCGCCGACAGCCTTTCGTCGAACTGCTCCCACTGGTCCTGCGACATGACTGCGATCTTCTCCGCGATCACCTGCTCCAGGATGGTGGCGTCGGGAGAGGCCACGGGCTGTAGTATCACGCCATCCTTCTGGTCAGGCAGCAGCGGCGCGCCGCCAATCTTGGCGTCGAGCTCGCCGATGCTCTCGGCAAGGCTCCGAATGTCCTTGTCCAGGTACTCCAGGGCCCTTGCGATCATCAGCGCCACTTCGTACCTGGTGGCAGGCTGCCCGCCCTTGAAGGTTCCATCCGGATAGCCTTCCACTACGCCCAGAGCCGCGAGGAGATTCACGGCGTCCACCGCCCAGTGGTAGTCCGGTACGTCGGCGAACGGCGTAGTTGCCATAACTGGTAGCGCCGTCATGACCACCATGAGAGCGCTCACGAGTATGGCGAGGAGTTTCTTCATGAACTGTCCCCCCTTATTCGTACTCAACGCTAAAGGCCCACTAGAGCGGAGTGCGTGAATCGAGTGTTCTAGTTTCCTCGATGGACGCTTCTCCGCCTCCGCGGGTCGTTGCGCTCAACCGTGGCAGCTTATCGGCCGCCTCGCTCCAAACGGCCTCAAGCTGCGGGTTATGCCCCCGAAAGGGCACGTGGATAATCGAGTTACATCTACATATTCTTCAATGTAGAGGCAACTCCTTCAGAGGCTCCAAAAATCCCACCGGGACAAAAAAGCCTGCAAGGCGCCTCATTCAACGATCAGCCGAATCGATGGTGAAGCGCTCGCCCGCCATATGTCGGCGCCTGCCACCGCCTTCACCGTCCGCACTGACCTGGAGTTGATCACTTCGATTATGGCATTGGCAAACTCGGAAACGCTCAGTAAAGTGCCTATCTTACCTTCCTCGTCTGAGGGCATGCCCTCCGCTATGAGGATGCTGTTTACCTCCTGCACCAGGCTGAGGATGCCGGCCTGCACCATGTCTGCGCCGCCGGCCCCGTCTACCCTGGCGGACGCGATCACCTCCCCCTCCCTACGTATGAGCTCATCGGGATAAACATGCAGCGACACCGTGAGAGGTTCCCCGCTCCACGTGTTCACCGGGGAGATCGCCCGCAGCACCACCTTTCCCGATGCCTCGTCAATCTTCTGGAACGCGGCCAGCACGTTGGCTTCCTCAAAGCTCAGCACGAACGGGTCATTATCGTCCCTGCTGGAGCGCGCACCACGCCTCCTGGCAACGTCGTTGACCCTGAGGAGAAAGTCGTTCACCTGCTCCTGAACCACCTGAGCCGGCTGCGAGCAGTCGATAACCGAACCCAGCACCACCTCATCGGCGCGGAATATCACGGTGCCCCACATGGAAAGCTGGCCGGCCTCCCACAACAGCTCCGCACTGCGCTGGGTGGTCTCCGCCAGGGCCCTCTCGAGGGCGGCAACCTCGCTGGCCAACATGTCACGGGTCTCGGTTAGCGTCCTCAGCTGCTCCGTCTGCACCTTCCGCTCTTCCTCCAGCGAGGCGATCTCCCTCTGCGCTCGCTGAACATCCGCCCTGGCCTGCTCCAGCTGTGCCGACACCATCTTGAGGCCCGCCTCGGTCTCCTCCAGCCTTGCGGATGCGATCAACAGCTGGCTTTCGGAATCTTCAAGCTTCGACTGCAGCATGGCCAGCTCCTCCAGGGCGGCCTCTCTCTCCTCCGTCACGCGAGCCAGCTCCGCGACGGCCAGGTCGAACTCCGCCTGCAGGGCGGCCCTCTCCTTGCCCATCAGCTCCACCTGCGTCGACAGGTCCTCCACCTCGGCGCGCTTGGAGTCCAGGTCACTCCTGGCTGCAGCCAGCGACTCCTGGATCTCGTCGATCTCGAAGAGGGCGATCCTCACGTAGTCAGAAGCCAGCGACAGGAGAACGATGGAGCAGCCTGCGATCATCACTCCCGTGAGGATGGTGATAATCATAGACGTGTACTTGGGGCGCAGGCCAAATATGGACAGGCGGCGGCGCCCAACCTTCATCCCTATCCTGTCGCCGATGTAGGCGATCACCCCGCCGGCGATCGCCAGGCCGACTATCAGAGCGAATCCGTACAAACGTTATCCCCCCACGCCGCCGCACATGCCTTCAGAGGCTGAATCTGTCGCCCAAGTACAGCTGCCTTGCGGTCACATCGTCGGCGATCTCCCGGGCGCTTCCTGACACTAGAATCCGACCTTCATACATTATGTGCGCACGGTCCACTATCGCAAGGGTGTCCCGCACGTTGTGGTCGGTGATGAGCACTCCCAGGCCTCTGCGCTTCATGTCGACTACGATCTCCTGCAGCTCGCCCACGGAGATGGGGTCAACTCCGGTGAAAGGCTCGTCCAGGAGCACGTATGATGGAGAGGCCGCCAGCACCCTGGCGATCTCGACGCGCCTCCGCTCACCTCCCGACAGGGTGACACCTGCCTGTCGGGCAAGATGCTCCAGGTTCAGCTCGCGCATCAGCTTCTTGAGACGCTCCCTGCGCCTGGCCCCGTCAGGTTCGAACAGCTCCAGCACTGCCATGATGTTCTGCTCGACGTTGAGCTTCCTGAAGACTGAAGGCTCCTGCGCTAGATACCCCAGCCCCAGCCTCGACCGGCGCCACACAGGCAGAAACGTCACGTCCACGCCATCTATCCAGACCCTGCCCGAATCGGGCTGCTCCAGGCCGACCATCATGTAGAAGGTGGTGGTCTTGCCTGCGCCGTTGGGCCCCAGCAGCCCCACGACCTCTCCCCTTTCTAGGGAGATATCGACGCCGTTCACCACGGTCCGCTGCCGGAAGCTCTTAACCAAGGCCTGGCCCCTGATGCCCACGAACTGCACCGCCTCATCCCGTCACCAGGCCCCAGTGCCTGGTGGGACAGAAGAAACTAGGCATTAATGACGACGGCTGCCACGCAAAGGTTCCTCGTCGCGGGATTCCTTCGACAACCATGCAACTCATACCTGCCCATAGCTGGTATCTGCCTGATGGGTATTGCTGGCACTCCTCACTGTGCCCTCACGACGCTGCGCATGCTGTGGATCACTGCATCCACAGCTCCCGAAGGCCCCACGGCCTCGCGGAGTTCCCTGGCTATCCGCTCGGCCCGCGAGGCATCTTCCATGACCTCAACGACGGGGATCACCACATCCTCAGGCCTGATGGCGCCTACAGCCTCGTGCGCCACCATCTTTCCGGCTCTGGAGTTGGGCCCCGACACCAGTCGCGCGTCACCCTTGGATGAGTGCGGAAGGGAACTGCGGAACCTCTGTAATGCGCTCGACGAGAACGGGAGGCTAATGCGGGAGGAGGTCCTGGAGACCCCCAGGTAGCCTGGTACGTTGGACGGGGCGGCGACCACATATGGTATGCCGGCGTAGGCCAGCTCATGGCAGATCGGCCCTGGCACCGTCAGGACCACATCACACTGGGCCAGCCCGCTGTGGTCGGGGCCGGCGTCGATGGACACCTTCAGACCTTCTGCGGTCACGGCTTGGAAGGGAACGACGGAGCGATCGACGGTGGCGTGGGTGGCCTCAACCCGGGCCGGCCGCGCGGGAGGCTTCAGCAGATCGTCCAGGGCGAAAGTGCCTATGAAGGGGGAGATGCGCAGCACGAAGCCTATGTCCGGCTGCACTCTGGCGAGGAGCTCCGCCACTCTCAGAAAGAATGGCGCCGCCGCCCTGGCCTGGCGGGCGCTCTCGCCTGGGAATAGCCCGACGGTGGTTGCGCCGCCGGCAGAGGCGCTCCTTCCCTCGGCGGACAAGCCATCCTGAACCGCCGCGTCGACTGCCAGGTTGCCAACGACCTTCACCGCGTCAGGCGCCGCACCTGCGGCGATGAGGGCGGCCTGCAGCCGCTCGTCTTCGGCGAGGTACAGCGCAGATCCCCTGGGCTCCACAGGGCACTCACGGGCCACATAGTGGATCAGGGGATATCTCAACCTGCGCGCGATCATCTGGGCGAAGCCGGCGGAACCTCCCAGGTTCACGACGACGCCCCTGCCGGACACGGTGAAACCCTTGGGCCTCACGCCGGCAAAGTACAGGCGCCATGACTCCGAAGGCGAGAAGGCTCTCCTGACGCCTTGGTACGCCGACACCACGCGGAGCTCCCTTCCGGAGACCCCTGCGCCCGGCGACGGGAAAACCCAGATATCCGCCGCGGAGAGTGCCAGAGAAGCCCTGTACGCCACTGGCCGCACAAGGCTGTTCAACTCCGCGGGGCCGTTCGATACCAGGACTATGTCCACGTACAACCACCTCGTCCGAAAGAGCTGCGGTTGCCCTCGGACGCACTACCTTCTACAAGCCCGCTGTTTTCTCCTTCACAGGCACCGACGCGTACGCCAGCGCCCTGGCGTATCGGATGCCTATGCCTGAAGTGGGCGCGGCCAGCACCTGGTCAGGCGGCCCCTGCTCCACGACGCGGCCTGCGTCCATCAGCACCACGTGGTGGGCTGCCCTCAGCGCGAACCCCGCCTCGTGCGTGACCACCACCATGGTGGCCTCGAGAGTTCGCGACAGCTTCTCCATGAGGCTCAGTATGTCCACCACCAGCGTGGGATCGAGGGACGCAGTGGGCTCGTCCCACAGGATCAGCGAGGGCTTTTCGGCGATGGCCCTGGCAATGGCCACGCGCTGCATCTCGCCGCCGGACAGGTGTCGCACGCTCTGGTCCGCCCGAGGGCTCAGACCGACTTCGTCAAGGGCATGCAGGGCAAGCTCATGAGCGTCAGCGACTGGGCGGCCGGCAGCCACCATGGGCAGCATCACGTTCTGCACCACGCTCAGGTGCGAGATGAGGTTTGCCCTCTGAAAGACGAAGCCCACGCCCTGCCTGAACTGCTCGAGCTCCGCCTCGGTCATTCGCGTCACATCCCGACCCATCCACGTGATGGTTCCGGAATCCGGCTCCACCAGCCGGATGATGCTGCGCAGAGCCGTGGACTTGCCGCACCCCGATGGGCCCATCAGGGCCACCACGGAGCCTGTCTCGACGTCCAGGTCCAGGCGGTCCAGAGCGGTCCTATCCCCGAACGTCACGGTGAGGCCCTGTATCCTGAGCAAAGCGTGATCCCACCTTCCGATGCTGATCTCATCTTCCTGCCCGCACCCTGGCGGTGCAGAGCGCCGGCTTGGCGCGACTTGCGGGCGAACGCTGTCCTTCCCCTGTTGAAAAGGCTGAGCAACCCGGGCCTGGTGGCGGGCACCACTACCTCCCGCATGACGCAGGCTGGACCGATACCCCACGCCACCCCAGCTTCAACCTCGTCACGGTTGCATGGCGACAGCCTGTCAGCAGCTCCTCCGGCCAACGCTCCCAGCGCCGCGCCCACCGGCAGGAACCACGCCAATCCGAGGCCGCCAAGCCTCGCCCCTGATATGGCCGCGGTGGCCATGAGGGTAACGGAGCCTGCTGCAGCGCCGTACGCTGCAGCCTCCACGCGGGCCACGCGGCCCCTGCGGCTCCCGAGCCCGTGCCCACCGGGCCTCACCATGGCCAGCGTGCCTGAGGCCACCGTGGCGTGGTCCACCACCAGCGATGCGGCGGTTATCACCATGCATACGATGCCGGCGATGGTGGCGCGCACGGTGGCGAGGAGCGATTGCACCTCGGCGCCTACCCCGCGGGTGACCATTCCCGCGGGCCCAACGAACACTCCGTAGTCGTCTCCAAGCTCTCTCTTCACGGCCCGGGCCAACTCTTCCGAAGCGGCACCTGCCTCCACGATGAACCTCGCCTGATCCTTCCCACCGCTGTCACTGTAAAGCTTGTCGATGGCGCTCACCACAGCCAGAGCCTGGCTTCCGCTGAGCGTCGGCACGCTGGAGCGAAGCTGCTCCAGGGCATCGCGCAGTGCCTCCGAGTCGAGGTCGGCCAGGGTCTTCAGCTGCTGCCCGGCCTGGGCCACCAGGTCGCCCATGGCATCCAGATCCATGCTCTGCAACGCCTCAACCATGGAGGCCGCCGCATCTGACGCATCACCGATGAGGCCTGCCCCGCCTGCCATCCGTCCCGCAGCGCTCTCCATTGCTGATAGTCTCTCCCTGAAGCCTGCCAGCGTCCCGCGCCACTGGGCCAAGTCCTCTATGAGCCTGTCGTAGCTGCGCGTCAGCAGCGAGACGCCGGATGCCACCTCAGACAGCCTGTCGATGGCGCCGATACACTGGTCGGTGAGCTTGAGCAGCAGTCTCACCCCGTCGAGGCTCAACGGCATCCTGCCCCCTGCCCTGGCACTCTCCAGGGCAGCGCGCAGCCCTGCCACGGCCTGTTCGGCTCCTTCGAACGACTGCAGCACCTGCTCGATCTCCTGTGCCTGCTGCACTGCGGCGCGGGCAGTCTCCGCCACTCCCGCCGTGGAGCGCTGGATCCCTGCCGCTGCCCTTTCCAGTGCCGCGGCCGCGGACATCACGTCTGCGCTTCCCACAGGCCTGCCTTGGGCATCGTAGGCCACGATTGGCTGCGACCTGCCGTCTGCCGCATCCTGTCCTGCCGAGCCCTCAACGCTTTCACCTGCGGCATGGCCCCCCAACGCCTCGAACACCACGGCCGGCTCGGAGATGACGACGGCGGTGGCGGAGACACCGTCCGCGTCCACCACCTGGGCGTCCGCCCTGCGGACACCGAGGCGAAGAACCAGCCTGTCGCCTCTGGTCACCTTGGCCCCTGCATCCAACCTCACGCGTACGCTGGGAGCCCACGACAGCGCAGCCTGCCTCAGCAGCGCCACGGCCTCCGGCAGCTCATCCGAACCGGAGCCGTTGCGCGCGCCGGCGGTCCACACCCTCACGTCAGAAGCCTGCGCGCCGCCTGTTGTCCTGCCCGCGCCGGCCTCCACCAGCTGCCGGACATGCCCTTCATCTATCTGGCGTCCGTCGGCGGCGCTCACCTGCACCTCGTGAAGCGCCTGCAGCTTGCCTTCGATCTCGTCCGACACCGTCTGGACTTCGTCCGCAGAGCGCAGCACGAAATGCAGGTTCGACCCATCTCTCAGGACGAACCTGATGCTCTCGTCGCTCTCGCCTCGGCCGATGTTCTCCTGCAGTGCCTCCGCGGCTTCGCCTGACAGCCCCGTCACGGTGACCCTGGGCTCCGCCACGATGGTCCTTCCGAGGTAGCCCGGAACGTCCCTCACGGCGTCCAGCGCCCACCTGAACTTGGCCTCGTCGGCGCCCTCCAGATCAATCATGAAATTGGATCTACCCAGCAACGTGACGCCCTCGCTGACTCGGATGCCCGGCGTCGACTGGGCCAGGGCCATCAGCGCCCCCTTGGCCTCGAGCCGCATGTCGCTGCGCACGTGGACCACCAGCTCGTGCTGGTCCTCGTCCCCGAGAATGCCCCTGGCGGTGCCTGCGAAGAAGCCGTGGGTGGCCCATGCAGTCATGAAAGCCACAGCCGAACCCAGCACGACTGTGGCGAGTATAAGAGCGATAACGTCTTTGATGTAGCCCTTACGAAGAAGAGCGTACATGCAGCTCACCCCCGCTTCACACAGAATTATAGCATCGGGGGTGGCTAGCAGAGGCCGATAATTGGAGCCTACTATGGGAATCGCTTATCTAGTCTTCTATTTCGAAGGTGATCTCCATGGACTTGCCTTCGGCCTCGACGCGCTCTCTGTCGGTGTACACCGTGGCCCTGTCGCACCTGATGCTCTCGTTGTCCTCTCCAGTGATGCTCACATCGCCCTCAAGCACGATGCGCCTCTCGGAGCTGGAGTACGAGGCTGTGCGGCAGCGAGCCACCTGTCCTCCCTTAGACACGGTGACGTCGCCGTCTGCGTCGAAATCCTGCGTGGCAGTGGAGATCTTCAGGGTGCTGCAGTCTAGCGTGATGGTGGTGGTCACCGGGTTGCCCTCTTCATCCATTTCGGCCTGCGGCTCGATCTTGGTGAGCCTGACCCCTCCTGAGAACTCGGCCCTGTCTTCCTTAAGGTAGATGTTCATTACCTCAGCCGTCACGGTGACTTCGCCCTGCACCAGCGTGACGCCGCCGGACAGGAGCGCCGTGCCGGCATCGATGTTCACGGTGGCCGATGACGACGTGATCACCACGTCGTCGTATTCAATGGTGACTCCGCCCTCAATGGTTGTATCACCTTTGGTGCCCTGGTAGGTCAGGCGGCTCTCTGGTCCGGTGGTCACCCTGACCGACTTGGCCGCCTCCGCGGACAGCGGCAAGACCACCATCGACGCCATGATCGCCAGGGCCAGCCCTCGCACAAGCGCACGCTTCACGTTCATCCCTCCTATCTATCGCTCAGTCGCCGATCTCGAACTCGATGGTGGTGGGGCCAGTGGCCTCCAGTGCCTCGGCCTTCGGATCGAACACTATTCTGCCGCCCCTCACGGCTATGTCGCCGGAGGAGCTCGTGCCGGTGATGACCAGCTGGCCCTCGGAATAGAGCTTGTCAGCCGTCACGTCAAGCTGCAGCGAGTCCACCTTCACCTCGCCTGACGACGTGGTGATCACCGCGGGGCCAGGCACCACCGCCCTGGATTCGTCAGGTTTCCAGATCACCTGGTCGGAACGGAGCAGCTGCTCTCCGTCCTGATGGAACACCACCCCGCCGTCCAGCACCAACTCCGCGGTTCTCGCCGCGTACTGGCCGCTGCCGGCCGTGAAGGTCATGTAAGGCTCGCCATCACGCATTATCTCCCCGTGGATGATGCCACGGACGTGGGTGGAGCTGGACCGCTGGTCTCCGACGACGCTCACCGACTCGGCCGCGATGCGCCAGGCTGTGACGCCCGCGTCCATGCCCTGTATCACAGCGCCGTCTATCACCAGCTGCTCTCTGGGGCCCGTCCGGGGCCGCGAGTCCTCAGCCTGCTCCTCCGGCCTGTTCAGGACGAACCCGTAGACGTACAGACACGCGACGATGAGAACCGCCGCCGCCACCACTGCCCTGTGTGCCCGTGGGCTCATCCCTATCCCTCCCGATTCCCCTGGCCGGGGTTGTCGCTACTTGAATATGATCCCTTCCTCCCCGAGACCGAAGCCAATCGGCATGCCTGGCAGAGCCTTGAGCCTGAACTCCAACCACACCCTTCCGGTGGTGTGCTGGTACATGAGGGACACCTCGCGGCAGTGAAGGTCCTTCGTGATGCCTATGTCACCCCTGATGATGCCACCCTTCACTACGTCGTATATGCCCGCCCACTGCAGCCTCCAGTCAGACCCCAGCTTCAGGCTGGCCGAGCTCTCAAACCTGGTCATCTTGGAATCCGTGAGGTCGTAATTGAACCCCGCCTTCAGCTCCAGGTCAGGCGCGGGCGACGCCGTCACCTTCAAGGTGGCGGTATTGTGGCTATTGAACGAAGGATAGAACCTGCCCGTTGCCTCCACGGTCACGCCCTTCCACACGGCGGCCGAGGCGCTGGCGGTCACAGCCCCAAAGGTGCCTGTAAGGAAGTCGTACGACGCGCCCGCAGTCAGCCGGAATCGGCCCACTGACGATGTCAGCGAGGCCGACACGGAACTGGACTCCGACATCTGGTCGAACCGGAAGGGCGAGTGGCCCTCCGTCACGGAACCGGAGTAGGTCAGCCTCAGTTGCGCCCAGTCCGCCGGGATCACGGTGGCGCTAGCGGTGAAGCTGGCGCCGGCGCGGGAGGCATCCTCGAACGAGTAGATGCTACCCCTGGCCGAAGCCGAGGCGTCAAGGCGCAGCCACGAGGCCGGCCTCAGGGTGTTCAGGCTCAACGACGCCTCCGCTTCGCCCTTGGACGACGCCACCTCCGTGAGCACGCCGTCGCGAATGGAGTCTTCCCTGTAAACGCCGAACAGGAGCTTCGCGCCTGCCGTCACCGGGAGATTCCCGATCTTCAGCTGCGACACGCTGGCCGTGAGCTCCGGGGCCCTGCGCAGCTGGCGAAAGGGTGGAGGCGTGCTTCCCTCGCCCGATTCATCGTCGCCCTCCTCATCTATGTGGATCTGCTCCTGAAAGAGGGCGGTGTAGGTTATTCCGCTGACCGAGGCGTTGGCCGCAGCTCTGATGTTCACCACGTTCTGCTTGACCTCATCCCCCACGCGGTTCAGCCTGTAGGAGCCGTCGGCCGTGAGCCTGATCACGTCGGCGACGGTGGAGGAATGCCTCAGGGTGGCGGTGGTAAGAACCGAGTCGGCGGCTGAATCGGTACGCCTGTGGGAGAAGGAGAAGTCCGACGTGCCCTTGGCCACGCGCCGCTGAAGCGAGAGGGAGTACGTGCGCTCCTCCGAGGGAGTGCCCAGCGATACGTAGTCCCGGTAGGTGTACCCGCCGCCCAGCGATAGCCCATCCTCGGGCTGAGCCTTCAGCCCCAGCTGGAGGGTGGTGTCCACTGAGGACGTGGATCTGTTGAAGAGCTCATACGCCGAGAGGTCGAGCTCGGCCCGGTCGAACCCTAGCCTGTGGGAGATGCCCATAGCGGGGCCAAGGAGCTGAAAGTAGTCCAAGAGGAGCTTGCCCCGGGAGTTCTCGTTCACGGAGTAGTTGGTGACGGTGCGTATGTACCAGCCCTCCCTCACGCCCCAGCCGATCTTGGGAAGTTCGAAGCCTTCGTCTTCCTTCAGCGGTATCGTGAGTTTGGGAAGCCTCGCCAGCCTGAGCTGGCCCTCGTAGTACAACACCCCGTGCAGCACCACCCTGTCGTCCACGTAGAAGTCAAGGGCCTCCACTTCCAGCCTGTAATGGGGCTGCTCCAGCTCGCACGAGGTGATGCTGGCGTGCTCAAGGTGGAAATCCTCACCCTGGCGCGACAGCACGTCTCCAGATACGTAAAGGTAACCCTCCACCTGCTGCACCGAGAGCTTCGCGCGGGCCCCGTGCACCTTCACGTCGCCTGTGGCCAGGTCCAAGGTGGCCGCATCGCCCCGAAGCTCCTCCGACCCCTCTATGATCACGACGTTCCCGGTGAACGTGGCGGTCTTCAGGTTGACATACATCTCTGCGCTGTCGGAGCGGATCACGGTGTCATCGAAGGACGTTTCCACTCCTCCCCAGGCTGTCCATAGCCCATCGCTGCCGTCGTAGACTATGTGCTCGGCGCGTATCCTCACCAGGGTGGTTCCTGAGCTAGCCGCCGCAGACGCCCCACTTGGAAGGGCCAGGCCCGCCGCGCACAGCAGGAGGGCAACCAGCGCAAGCGCCGCGACGCCCCGGCGCCTCGTCCTGCGCCGCCATTCGGCGCCTCGAAGGAGAGTCACCCCCAGCGCCAGGAAGGCCGAGTTGGGAAGCCACGCCGCCACAAGGGGCGGGATGGTACCCTTGATCCCCAGCGACCTGCAGACAGCCGAGAACACGTAGTACGCCAGCGCCAGCACGGATGCCGCCACAACACCGAAGTAGCCGCCTGCGTGGCGCGGCGACTTGGTGACCAGGGGCGCGCCCACCACCGCGAACACCAGCGCCGCGAAGGGCTGGGCCACCTTCAGGTGGTACTCCACCTCAAGGCCGCTCACCCGGACGCCGCTGCGCCGGAAGAGGTCGATGTGGCGCGCGAGCTCCTGCCGGGTCATCTCGGAGGGCTCCTTCTGGCTGGACGTGAATCCCTCCATGGTCTCGTCCATTGGCACGGTCAGGGTGTCGAAGGAAATGGCCATGGTCACCTGGCCCTCGCGGTCTAGCTCGTGGATATGTCCGTCTTCCAAGACCCAGCTGCCCTGCTGCACCCTGCCGCGGGCGGCGGTGAGCAGGCGCGGGAAGGTCGAGGATCCGGTCTCGTAGATCATGACCCGGCTGATGGTGCCCGCGTCCCTGTTCACCTGGCCCACGTAGAAGTACCTGTCGCCAGGGGCCTTGAAGAACACGTCCTGTTCCACGGCGGGCATCGCCTCACCGAACACGATCTCCCTGAATATCCTCTGGGACTCGTGGTTCGCCCTGGGGACGATCTCCTCGCCCAGGGTGAACAGGCCGCCGCTTATGGCCACGCCCAGCACCACCAGGGGAAGGGCGAGCCTGGCGAAGGACACGCCGGCGGCTCGGATGGTGTCGAGCTCGGAATCCTTGGCGAGGCGCCCGAGGCCCAGCATGGTGGCGAATAACACCGCGATGGGCCCCGCTTCAAGCACGATGCCCGGCAGGCTGTAGACGAGCATGCGCACCACAGCCAGCACGGGCACCTTTCTCTGCACTATGAAGTCGACCAACATGAACAGCTGGCCGCTGAGGATTATGATCACAAAGGCTGAAATGGACATCGCGAGGGGCCCAAGAAACTCGCGCACAACGTATCTGTCGAGAATCCTCATAGCGCAAACCCCTCGCAAGTGCCCGCGGGCCTACACTGCTACTTGGCCCCGCCCTTCTTCAGCACGTCCTCGGTGATGTCGATTCCGCCGAGATGAACGACGCTGTCGTCAATGACCACAGTGACGCCCTTCTCCTTGGCCACGGCGGCGATGGCGTCTTCCAGGCTCTTCTGGGCAGGCTCCAGCACAGACCTGGCGTAGTCGTTGTACTGCTTGTTGTACTGCTCCAGCAGGCTGGTCCTTTCGGCCTCGTCCTTGCCGGCGGCCTTGGCGTTCAGCTCCTCCTCGAGCTCAGCCTTCTTCTTGGCTATGCTCTCCCATGCGGCCTTCATGGCGGGGAACTCCTGGCCCACCCTGGCGCCGTTAAGCCTTCCGATCACCACGTTCTCGCCAGCTGCGCGAAGCACGGCCATGTTGGTGACCGCCAGGCCGATTCCGACCAGAAGAGAACATAGGAACAAGGTCAACAGCGCCTTAGGCAGATTCTTAAACATCCAAGTCATCCTTTCTTAAGTGCCTACTTAGCACTGAGTAGCGTACTGCTTGATTATACAACGCCGCAGGACGAGCCGCTACACGAAACGGCTAGAAGGTCTGGCCGAAACTGAAGTACAGCTGACCGCCCTGCTTGCTGATGCCGTAGTCGATCCTTATGGTACCGAGGAACGGAACGGTGAGGCGTGCGCCGATGCCGTAGCCCACCTTAGTGGCGGAGAAGTCCGGGCTATCTCCGATGTCCCAGGCCTGGCCCGCGTCGACGAACGCGACGCCCTGCAGGTTGTCGATGATCTTGAACCTGTACTCGGCGTTGGCGAAGATCATCCTGTCACCCTCGATGTCGCCGTACTTGTAGCCGCGCACGGTCTCGGCTCCGCCTAGCACGAACCTCTCCTGCTCAGGAAGGTCGGTCAGGCCCCAGCCGCCGCTGACCCTGGCAGCCAGCACGTGGCCCTCATGCACCTGCAGGTAGCCCGAGCCTTCGGCCTGCAGCTTGGTGAAGTGGTTGTCGCCGCCAAGGAGGCCGCCGGCGTACTCGATGGAGCCTGACAGGCGGTGGCCAGCCGACGGGTTCCACAGGTCGTTCCTCTCATCGTTGACTGCAGACAAGGTTATCGAGCGGGTGACGCCGCCCGGTGGTATCTCGTGGGCCATGCCAAGGTCGGCCGGGGTGTTCACGGCGTTGTCCCACTTGAACTTCACGTACGCCCTGGTGTTCAGGGACAGCTTGGTTCCGAGGCTCACATCGGCGCCGGTGCGCCTCTGGGAGTACGGGATAGGCTCGATAGGCTCGGGGTCTTCCTCACCCTCTGCAGGTTCCGGCGTGAACTTCTTGTCCGCTGTCCTGTTGTACAGGTTCAGGCCCAGCGACATCTTGCCCGTCTTGCCCAGCCACGGCTCGTAGAAGCCCAGCTCGTAGTTGGCCCTGCCCATGCCGAACTCGGCCTTGACGTTGATGGTCTGGGCGTTGCCGAGGAAGTTCTCATCTCCAAGCTGCAGGTAGCCCATGATCCCCGTGGCCGAGCTGTAGCTGAGGTTCATGTTGGCCACGCCGGTCTTCCTTTCAGTGAAAACGTACGTCACCGCGAACTCGGGCCTTCCCTGGATAGGCTCCACCCTGGCCTGAACGTCCTCGAACGCCCCCAGCATGTAGAGGGCCCTACGGTCGTTGTTGATCGTGGTGACGTTTATGACCTCGCCCTCTTTGAGGGTGATGGTGCGCCTGGCCACCGCGGGCTTGGTCTTCTCCAGGCCCTCAAGGCGTATCTCGGCCACCGTCCATTCCACGAAGTTCACCTGAAGCTCGGCATCGTCGCCGAGCACCGGCTCAATGCTGACCCAGTAGCCCTTGTCGCTGTACAGCTTCGACAGCTTCTCCAGGTCTGATCTGAGTGTTGCCGCGTTCAGCTGCTCCCCAGCCTTGGTCTCCATCACGGCGAGGAGCTCCCCCGTGGGCACCTGTTGGTTGCCGGCCAGCCTCACGTCCTTCAGCACCGGGAACTCCCTGACGAAGAAGATGAGCTTGTAGCCGTCGAGGTGCGGGACGGTATTGGCGCTGAGCTCCATGAACCAGCCCATCCTGTCGAGCCTGGCGAAGGTCTCGTTCACCGCCTGCTCGGTGATGTCGTCACCGATCTTCAAAGTAATCTGTTCCAGAATGAGGTCGGTATCTACTTGGCTGTTCCCCTGCACTTCAACGGCGGTGAGCTTGCCCAGCGGCTTGGTCTGGGCAAGAGCGCCAGGAGCAGCAACCAATACCATCGCGATCAGGATCGCCACCGCGATGCTGCAAGACTTTCCGGCACGGAATGAGTTCATCGATCTCCCTCCCACGTGTGGCCCCAAGACGCCGCATTCGAAAATGACGAACAACGAACGACGGCGCACGGAGGCGCTGAACGTCATAGCAATGATCCCTCAGTAATTCCTTATCTTGTTCGCCTTACACTGGTCAGTTCCTGCCGATGTTCCACGGCATCGAATCGATCCAGGAGGCAAGCTGGTCTAGGACATATTGACGCACACGGGACCCGATAAGTTTCGCAAGCAGGTCACCTTGTGCGGAAAAGTCGCCGGCAGGCTGGCCATCCTGGCCCGCTGCCTTCGCAAGCTCGAGCTGGATGTCGCCGAGCTCCCCGAAGGCGGTGACCAGAACGTCGTCGCCGCCCAGGCTCTCGACGATGGTCAGCGCGAACCGCGGCGCGGCGCCGGGCTCCATCGTCGCCTGCCCGCCCAGGACGCGGAGGGTTTGCCCGGAGACCGCGATCTGCCCCTCGCCAAGGCCCACCTGGCCTTCGAAGGTGGGGTTGCGCAGGCTCCCCGCCACACGCACCTCCGAGCCTGGCATCACCTCAGCCCAGGTTTCTCCCCGCTCCACCGTGAGAGCCTCGCCGGCCCTCAGCGTGACGTCGACGGCGATGTCTGGAATGGTCGGCACGGAGGAGAAGCCGGCCGTCACGGCGTCGATGGTACCGTCTCCGACGGTTATCGCTCCGGCCACTGAGCCCTGGGCGTAGGAAAGGCTGGCATCAACCACGGCGTTCAGGAGCTGATGGGACAGGCTGACTTGGCCGGCCTCAAGGCTCCAACAGTCGCCAGCTCCTTCGACTCTGACACTGCCCCCGCCGAAGTCCGCCTGAAGCGTTGCAGAGCCCAGAGCGATGGTTGGATCAGGCTCGTGGCCCGCCTGAGCAGCCGCGGCTCCTCCGTCGAACTTCAGTGAGCCACGCACCTTCGAGAACGTGCCCTCAACGCCCTCCACCTCCAGCTCGCCGTCGGCCAGCTGGAGCTCGCCTGCGAGCCCGGAGGCGTCCACTTTCAGCTGGGCCCTCCAATCCAGCCACCCTCGGACCATCTCCGCCGATGCGCCGGCCCCGCTTTCAGGCAGCAGGGGTCTTGCGGCGTCCAAGATCCGGTCCAGGCCGGTCTTGCCCCCGTCCAGGCGCGCGAGGCCCGACTCTCCGTCGTATCTGACGTCCGCCCGTAGCTTCCAGTCTTCAAGTTCAATGGAATCCCACTTGAGGGACGAGACCTCCACGTCGCCGCCAGCCTGCACCAGCGGCCTGCCGCCCTTCAGCCGGGCGTCAAGCTCTCCGACGAAGCCCAGCTCCGCGTGGCCCTCTGGGCCCGTGATGCGCATGTCGAGCCTGTCGTCAGAGGACTCGCTCAGCTTGAGCGCTCCCTGGACAGTCAACCCGCCTCCACCTGCGACATCGAACCGCACGTCAGCGGCGGCCAGAGACTCAAGCCCGAGGGGCAGGCGCAGCTGCACGGCCCCCTCAAGCTGCCACTGGCTTGCAGCGATGCTCGCCGTGTCAACCGCCAGGATGAAGCCGCCCTCGCCGGACCGAGCCTGATCCAGAGCCAGTTCGGCGCTGCGCACCGCCACAGGCCCGAACCGATGGGTCACAATGACGCAGTCGTACAGGCCGATCGGAGCGTTCCACCCCGCCAGGTAGCTCGACCCGCCGCGCGCGCCAACGTTCTTCGGCTGCTTCTTCGGCGCTGCGGGCCCGGCGCCGGCGTCGGCCCGTGCGCCGTCGGATCCCCCGGCCTCAGTCGAGGCCACCGACGCCGCCACTCCCGCATCCGCCAGCCTCCGGCCCAGGGCATACAGTTGGTCCTCGTGGCCGCGGAACCCGTGGAGGTCCACCCTGACCACGCTGGCCAGAGGGTCGACCCTCCCGGAGATGAAGTCCGCCAGGTCGTACGTGATGGCAACCGTGTCGACGCTGATGCCGCCGTGAGCGCCCCGGCCACCGTGACCGCCCTGGCGGCCCTCGGCGCAGGCCTTGCCGCCGTCACCAGCTTCGATGGTGACGCCTTTCAGCTTGAGCTGGCGACCGTCGATCACCGCCACCTCAGCGACGTCAACCTCCGCGCCACCCAACAGCGCAGACAGCACTGACTCAGCCGCCACCGCGCCCAGCCACGTTCTATTCTTCACGATACACGCGCCGGCTGCAACTGCCAACACAAGCAGCGTCAGGCACACGATGCGCCCTCGCCTCATCCGCATCACCACGATCCTACATACGCGACACGCGCCCCACATACCTGCCTCTAGCTGGGCGTTAATCGGGGGAAACTGGGGAACTGCTTGCCGAGCCAGGCTGAGCCCGCCTGGTATGCAAGAAAATGCCGGGGCGACGCGGAGCCCAAGCCCCGCACCGCCCCGGCATATGGCTGCAGCAGACGCGCTACGCGGGATCCGACTCGTCCAGAGAGCCCGCTACGATCTCTCCGTCCACCCAGGTGCTGCCCTCCACGAACCACTCGGTACGCACCCTGGTCACAGGCAGCTCCCTGTTGCCCGCGTCCTGCTCCGACCGCTCATCGCCTTCCTCGTTGGCACCCGCCTCGGGTGCACGCTGCGCCTCCTTCATCTCATCGGAGACCTCCACGGGCTTCGATCCCTTCTCCGTCTTCAGCGGCAGTCCATACTCCTCCGACATGAACGGGTCGTCGAGGAAATAGTGCTCCATGCGGACCACGATCTCGTCTCCCCTGGGAGCAGACGCCAGCTCCGCCAGGAGCTCATCGATGGGCAGGTACAGCAGGCGCTCCATCTCATCCTCGCCATCGTCCAAGTCGTCTTCGGTGGAGCCTCCCCCACTGATCAAGAACGACACCGGCCCTTCGATCATGTCTTCAGGGATCTGAACCTGGACCGCCCTGGTGACAAGCTCCCCGCGATACCGGCGCAGCTGCACCTCTATTTCGAACACGCCGCCCGGAGCCACTTCAGGGGTGAGGGCGCGGGCGCCCACTATCCTGGCGGTCCTCCTGCCCGTCTCCACCTGAACGTCCACGCTGATGGACCTGACCGATGCCTCCTCCGCGGCGTTGCCTACGATGAGGCCAAGGGCCCTCGCGGCGACGTCTACCACCTCGTAGCAGATGTCGGAATCGCTCCACACCACGTCCGACCTGCGCAGAGGCTCGTGCCCGTCAAGCTCTATGACGTACTCGAGCTCCGCGGTGCCCGGTCCGATCCTGTCGATGGCCTGGTCGACTCCGCCCACTGCGACGGTGAAGAACAGGTCATCGATGAGCGGCTCAGAACTGGCGATCTTCGAGGACGTTATGACCGCCGCGCCGGTGTCGTCGCCCTTGACCGTGACGGTGACCGGGACCATCGAGGCTTCCCTGCCGGCGACTCCCGCCGCACCATACAGCCTGTCCTGAGTGAAGGCGCCGATCTCCTTGAGGGCAGACACGACCTTGAACGGCACCACGTCGCTCCTGACGATGGTGTGCACCGCGGCCCCGGAGGCCTGAAGGTCCACCTGGCCAGCTGTGAGCACCGGGTGGCCGAAGGCGAGGAACCTGTCGCCGTCAGTGTATGTGACCGTTCCGAAAAGCCCGGCCCCGACGTCCCCCGTGATGAGCTGCATCCCCACCATGGCGCCAGGCACCAGCCTGTACTCGGACTCCGCCTGAGGCTCTGCTCCGGGGCCGAACCCGCCGGCGGCAGGCATGACCTTGAGCCCGCGCTGAGCCATGACGTCCGACAGGCGGCCAAGAGCCCTCGGCGATAGCCCGGACACGTACACGGTGCCTGAGGCGGCAGCGGCAGGCATCTCCTGCAATTGCGAATCGTCGGGGTACTCCAGCATCTTTAGCATGTCGCCGATGGGTGTGACCCCTGCGATGTAGTGGTCGCTGCTGGGGAACACGTAGGCGACGGCGCCTATGAGTCTGCCGTCCACGTACACCGGGCTGCCGCTCATCCCTTCCGCGACGCCCCCGGCCTCCTCGATCCTTGGGCCAGATGCCCTCACCAGTATCAGGCTTCCCGGGCTCGAGCCCCTGGACAGCACCGCCACGATCTCCACATCGAATTGCTCCGGCTCAACCCCTCTGAAAACCGTGAGGCCGTAGCCTTTCATGCCCGGCGCAAGCTCGTCCACACCCATGGTAGGCGTCGACGCCGCAGCTTGCAGCGAGCCTGCTCCCAACAACAGTATCGCCATAATCAGACAAGCGAGGGTCGTTCGAATCTTGAAATAACCCACGGAAAAACCGCCCCCTCCCTGACGCCCCGCGTCCTTTCTATCATACACTGACGGACGCGTTTGTCACCCGGGAAATCCCGCACTCGGCGATGGCGACCAGGCCCCTGGCCGCCGCGAGTTGAGGCTCAGGCGCGATGATACAGCTTATCCCTGCAGCCTCGCCGATCCTTGCCGCGCACGGGTACTGAAGCGCACCGCCTCCGGCGACGACGGCGCTGCGAGCCTCACATAGCAGGCCTGCAGCCTTCACCGCATCGGCGATGGCGTCAGCCACGCCCTCCACCGCCTCGTCGATGAGCTCCACAGGAACGGACACATCCACCGGGAGCCGGGTCTCCACGTGCATCCCGCGGGCCGAAAGCTCGGCCTGGTTCGGGCTGAAACCGTTCCTGGCCTCCCGCACTCGCCTGGCTTCGCCTTGGCCGAGCCTGACCATCATACGCTCCCTGACCGCGAGCTGAAGGCGACGGTCCGCGCATTCCATGCCTGCGCGAACCGCAACGCTCCAGGCCGGGGAGCCCCCGCGTATCAGGGCGATGTCGGTCCGCCTGGCGCCTATGTCGACGACCAGGGTGTCGCCTGCTGGCGCGCCGGCGTCGACCCATATGGCCACGGTGGAATGAACGACCCCGGCCGGCATCAGGCCTGCGTCAGCCACAAGCTGAACCATGCTGCGCAGGCACAGCGGCCCGGGCGCTGAAGGCGCCTGCAGCACCGCTCTGGGCTTGGCCATGCGCAGGGTGCCGCACACGGTGCGAGCCAGGGCACTGAGGACGTAGAGGGCCAGATGGCGCTGGCCGCCATGGTGCCAGGGACCTACCGGAGCCAGGTAGTATCGATCGGGGCTCGCCTCAAACAGCAGGGCGGCACGGCGCCCCCAGGCCACAGGCCATCCTGACTCCACGTCGATGGCCACCACGGCAGGCTCCCAAACGACGACTCCGCGCCCGGGAGCAACTGCAACCACGTTCGCGGAGCCAAGATCCAGCCCGATCTCGAATTGTCGTCGCATCGAGCCTCCTCCACATGCGTCAAGTGATCTTGCGAGCCTTGTACTTGCGTCGCGTGGCCTCCCCACCCCTGATGTGACGCTCTGCCTTGTTCTGGTCGAGGATGAGCTTCACCGCCGAGGCGAGCTGCTTGTTAATGGAAGGCAGCCTCTCCGTCACGTCCTTGTGGACAGTGCTCTTACTGACGTTGAACAGGCGGGCCGTCTGCCTGACCGTAGCCCTGGTCTGGAGCATGTGATCTGTGATCTCCAGTACGCGCCGACGGATGTGGTCCCTCATGCAGAGCCCGGCCTCCTCCCTGCCGTTTGGTAGATATGTATTCCAGCAAAGGAGGATTATTCACGCCACACGGGCTCACAGGTTGCGTCAGATGTGGTCGTCGGGGTTCTGCGGTTCGCCAGCCTGGATCAGCTTGAAATCCAGCACGGCGCGGCCCGGCTCCGACGGTAGTTGGCCCAATGGAGCGCCGGCTGACACGCGAACGCCGGGGGTGACCTCCACCTTCTCAAGCGGGCTGTAACATGTTTCAAAGTCGTTCGAATGTTTGATCCTGACCTCATACCCGCCGCTTGCTGCCGAAACGGCGTCCGCCGCCTTCACCGGCACCGCGTTCACCGCGTCCACCGTGCCGGCAGCTGAAGCCCTGACCGTGCTGGAGGGCGGGGCCTGTATCCTCACACCGTCCCTGTAGCGCCACTCGCCGGAAAGCAGATCCCTGTGCCATCCGAAGGCGCCCACCAGCGTCCCTTCCACCGGCCAGGAGAACGCGGGCGGAGGTTCGTCCACCGAGGCGCCGGGCCCGAGCATGTCGGTAACGACGGTGGCCAGAGACTCCACGTCGGATTCAGGCGCGTCAGCCGTCTGCCGTGACCAGTAAGCCTCGTACGCCAAGCGGAGCGCGGCTCCCAGGAGCACACACGCCAGCGCCCCGGCCACCAGTCCCAGCGCGCGCCGGTTGAGCTTCCATTTTCTGAGCCGTATCACAGTCCATCACCTCAGGTGGTATTATTGCCCGAGGTTCTGTGATAATACGCGCTCCAGCGTCGCGCCGGGGTAATAATGCGCCAGGATCTGTTGGAAGGACCATCCCCGAAGGGCATAGGCGTGGGCTCCCCACTGGCACATGCCGACCCCGTGGCCGTAACCTACGGTGGTGAAGTGCACGGTGTCACCGGAGTTGGTCACCGTCATCGCGGTGGATCTCAGCGCCAGCGCCTTCCTGAGGTCGGTGGCTTTGACCACAGCGCCAAACACCGAAAGGGTCTTCGCCCGATTGGTGGCCGTGGTGGACAACACCTGGACTCCGCCGGACATAGCAGGCACTGCCCCCTGCAGCAAGCCCGGCGCCGTCATCGCAAGCAGATCCGACCTCTTCACAGATACCGTGTGGACCTGTGCAAACCCATACTCGGCGCAGACGCACCTCACCGCAACCAGGTACGGCACGCTCCTGCCCCAGACTTCCGATGCGTGCTCGGTGGCACCCCCGCAGCACGCGTGGTAGACAGAGTCGATGAGCTCGCCCCCATGCTTCAGGGCCAGCCCTGCGGTGGACCTTACCGCTTGGACCACTTTGACGACGTTCTTGACGTAGTCGGCGCTGCCCCACTGGAGCAGTAGCTCCTCCCTGGACTTCCACGCCTGACAGCATCCGGGATCAGAACACAACACGGCGCCGCGGTGGCTCGCGGGCAGGTCCGCGGGCCCCGGAGCCGCGGAGAGCCGTCTGAGGGTGTAAGTGCGCGCAGCCACGGCCTGGGCTTTGAGGGCCTCCACCTCGAAGGCCGCCGGCATCTCAGCGGCGACCACCCCCACCAGGTAGTCTTCAAGTGGAATACGAATAACGCTCCCTGAAGATTGGACGTGAAGCGACACGTAAAGCTCCCTACCGGCGGGGGGCTGCGGTGCTTTCACCAAGACGGCGATACCTGCGGGCAGGACCACGGTGACGAACGCGCAGACGGCCACAAGGACGTTTAGGCCCGCTCCTGACGAGCGGCTCCTTGTGGCCATGCACAACACCTCCCGCAAGTGACGCCGTCCTAGATACTATGCAGTCCGACGACGAAAAAGACGCCTCCACGAGGGAGGCGCCTCCACTGTGCTCGGATCTCGGAGGCTTCAGGCCTTCTCTATCCGCTCGATGTCGGCTCCGACTTGAGTCAGCTTCTCCTCAAAGCGCTCATAGCCACGGTCGATGTGGTAGACTTCTGACACTTCGGTGACGCCCTGAGCCACCAGGCCCGCAATCACCAAGCAGGCTCCTGCTCTGAGGTCGGTGCATCTGACCTGGGCACCCGACAAATGCTCCTGGCCTTCGATCACCGCCGACCTTCCGTCGATCCTTATGCTCGCGCCCATACGGGCAAGCTCCGCCACATGCATGAACCTGTTCTCGAAAACCGTCTCAGTTATCACGGACATGCCGGAAGATACGCACATCAACGCCATGAACTGTGCCTGCAGGTCAGTGGGGAAGCCGGGATATGGCATGGTCTTGACGTCCACGCCATCGGGGCGGCTGTCGGCCTGGACGGTGATGGAACCGTCCACGTCTTCCACAACGTATACGCCGGCCTCTCGCAGCTTCGCGGTGATGGACTTCATGTGCTCGGGCACTGCGTTCTCAATGGTCAGGGCGCCCATGGTGGCGGCGGCTGCTATCATCAGGGTGCCAGCCTCGATCCTGTCGGGCACCACCATGTAGCTGGTGGGCTCCAGGGCTTCGACGCCCTCTATCCTGAGGACGTTTGTTCCGGCTCCCCTCACCCGGGCTCCCATGGCGTTCAGGAAGTTCGCCAGGTCCACCACCTCAGGTTCCTGAGCGGCGTTCTCGATAACCGTCAGCCCTTGGGCCAAAGAGGCCGCCATCATGATGTTTTCCGTCGCCCCTACGCTGGGGAAGTCAAGGTATATTCGGGCGCCTGAGAGCTTGTCTGCTCTTGCGCTGATCTGGCCATAGCCCATCTCTATGTCAGCGCCCAGTGCCGAAAGCCCCTTGAGATGCAGGTCGATCGGGCGCGAGCCGATGGCGCAGCCCCCCGGCAGCGAGATCGTGACCCTGCCGGTCCTCGCAAGGAGCGGCCCCATGACCAGGAATGACGCGCGCATGGCCCTGACCAGGTCGTACGGGGGTTCGGTGCTATCGATGGAGGACGCGTCGATGCTGATGGTGCTGCCTTGGCGAGCTGTGGGGGTACCCAGCGCGTTCAGCACGCCACTCATGGTGTCGACATCCTTCAGGTGCGGCACGTCCTCGATGGTAGACGCGCCTGGCGCCAGAAGCGCAGCGGCCATTATGGGCAGAGCTGCGTTCTTAGCTCCTCCAACCCTCACTCTGCCCTTGAGAGACGCTCCGCCCCTGATAACGAGTGCCTCCAAGTCCTTTCCCCCGTTCCACGTCGGCTATAGGCCGTGAGCTGGTATATCTCTCCCGGCCCTCACGTAGTGTAGCATCTAGCAGCAAGAATACACAACAGGCAATGCTATGAAATGAAACACCAGTTCAACAACTAAGTAACGGGACGCGTGCGACAGAGAGTGCACCGAGCGCATCTGCTGACGCCGACGGATGGGCGGTGATGCCATCCGGAGTAACCGGGATCCCCGTGTCTCGCGCGTGTACCGGCCTTCGGGCAGAGTGCCGTGCGTATGCACGTCTGGAAATGCGTACATGCCCGGATGGACTGGCTTCGGGTGTGCCCAGGCGCTCTCCGAGGGGGTTCTCCTCGAGACAAAGGAGCAAGTGTGCTTCCTCGCCTCCTTCTGGAGGAGCACACCTCGATCTGCTCCTCCAGAAGGAGGAGTACTCGAACTCTGACTGTGCCGGATCCGTGCGCCGCTCCGAACCACCGAATCGACCAACGCCTCTAGCTGGATCTTTGGCGCAGCGCTATCGCGGCGTCGGATCCGCTTCGGTACGACTCACCCGCAAACGGTGCCTTCGGGATCTCCCCGAGGGGGGTTCTCCTCCAGAAAGAGGAGCAGATGCGCCTCCTCGCCTCCTTCTGGAGGAGCACACCTCGACCTGCTCCTCCAGAAGGAGGAGTACTCGAACTCTGACTGTGCCGGATCCACGCCCCGCTCCGAACCACCGAATCGACCAACGCCTCTAGCTGGATCTTTGTCGCAGCGCTGTCGCGGCGTCGGATCCGCTTCGGTACGACTCACCCGCAAACGGTGCCTTCGGGGTCTCACCGAGGGGGGGTCTCCTCCAGAAAGAGGAGCAGATGCGCCTCCTCGCCTCCTTCTGGAGGAGCACACCTCAATCTGCGCCTCCAAACGGAGGAGTACTCGAATTCCGACGTTGCCGGATCCGCGCCCCGCCTCGGGCCGCCGAATCGACCAACGCCTCTAGCTGGATCTTTGTCGCAGCGCTGTCGCGGCGTCGGATCCGCTTCGGTACGACTCACCCGCAAACGGTGCCTTCGGGATCTCACCGAGGGGGGTTCTCCTCCAGAAGGAGGAGCAGATGCGCCGCCTCGCCTCCTTCCGGAGGAGCATACCTCAATCTGCGCCTCCAGAAGGAGGAGTACTCAGATTCCGACGGTTCCGGGCACACACCACGCCAAAGGCCGCGGAGTCGATCAGCGCCTCTAGCTACGTGTTTCTTTCAGCGCTCTCGCAGCGTCGGATCCGCTTCAGTGCGACTCACCCGCAAACGGTGCCTTCGGGATCTCACCGAGGGGGGTTCTCCTCCAGAAAGAGGAGCAGATGCGCCCCCTCGCCTCCTTCTGGAGGAGCATACCTCAATCTGCGCCTCCAGAAGGAGGCGAGCTCGAATCACGCTGCCCCGTCGCGCCAGTGGCCCCACTGGCTCTCGCCGCGTTCCGCGCAGCAAGATCGACCCCGCGAGCAAACCTGCAGGCCCGCAGCCCCGCAGGCGCACCGGCCCTCTGCCCGCCGCTGGCCAGCCGCCGGCCGTCCAACACCCCTCTACAAGCCCAGGAAATCAGCCGGGCGCTCAGCAACGATCCCGAAATGGTGTAGCACGGCCTGAACGGTGCGTTCGGCAGCGCGCCCGTCGCCGTACGGATTGCGCGCCTGCGCCATGGCCCTGTGCTGCTCGGGATCGTCCAGGAGCGTCGAAGCAGCCTCCACTATGTTGCGCCTCTCGACTCCCACCAACCGCAGGGTGCCGGCCTCTACACCTTCCGGCCTCTCGGTGGTGCGCCTGAGCACCAGCACCGGCACGTTGAACGCCGGCGCCTCTTCCTGAAGCCCTCCGGAGTCAGACATCACCAGGTAGCTGCGCTTCAACAACCCCACCATATCAGGGTAGCTCAGAGGCTCCACCAGAACGCAGCGGCTAACCTGGCTGAGTGTCTCGAGAACGGTCCGGCTAACCCTCGGATTGGGATGCACAGGCATGACAGCTACCGTATCCGGGTGGGATTCCAGCACGTCGCGCACGGCCTCGCAGATGTTCTTGAGCGGCTCTCCTATGCTCTCCCGACGGTGCGCCGTCACAGTAACCAGGCGCCTGCCCTCGAGCTCAAGCGCCCTAAGCACGGGGTTCTCGAACTCCATGCGTCGCGCCGCCACGTCGAGCACCGCGTCGACAACGGTATTGCCGGTGACGTATATGGATGACGGGTCCACGTTCTCAGCCACGAGGTTGGCCTTATACTGGGCTGTGGGCGCGAAGTGTAGCTCCGCTATGCACCCCACTAGCCTCCTGTTCATCTCCTCGGGGAACGGCTCGTAACGCCTGAAGGTTCGCAGCCCGGCCTCCACATGGCCCACGGGTATCTGCATGTAGAACGCGCTGAGCGCGCCCACGAACGCGGTGGACGTGTCGCCGTGCACCAACACCAGGTCAGGCTTCTCCCTCTCCAGCACCTCGCGCATGCGGGGCAGCCCGCGCTCCACGATGTCGAAGAGGGTCTGGTCGTCTCGCATGATCCCGAGGTCGTAGTCGACGCCGATGTCGAACACCCTCAGGACCTGGTCCATCATCTCCCGATGCTGAGCCGTGCCCACCGTGACCGAACACACCAGATCTGAATGCCGCCTGAGCTCGTTGACAACCGGTGCTAGCTTGATCGTATCCGGCCTGGTGCCGAAGACTGACAGGACCTTTACGCGCCTCCCGCCCATGCCCATCCTCGTGCCCATCCCCATACCCGTGTCCATGGTCGAGTGCCTCCTGTAATCGCCCTAGCCCTGGGTACCGAGCATTCGCGCAACTGACGCTACCGCTTGCCGTCGCCAGATCCCAGCTTCAGCAACCCGGACTTGTCGCCCAGCAGTATCAGAACTCCGAAAGCCGCCAGCGCCCCGCCTGTGCCGATGCGTGTATCCGCCACCACCACTCCGCACGCCGCCACCGCCAGACACGCGCTGACCGCATACACGGTGAGCACAGCCTTCGTATGCGAAAGACCCATGGCCAGCAGGCGGTGGTGCACATGATCCAGGTCCCGCTGCGAGAACGACACGCCCTTTCGCACCCTCCGGAGAATCGCAAAGGCGGTATCAATTATAGGAACTCCCATCACCAGCACAGGCACAGCCAGCACCAGGGTGGCAGGGGTCTTGAGGGCTCCCATGGCGGAAAGGCCAGCAACAGTTAGCCCCAGGAACATGGCCCCCGAGTCTCCCATGAAGATGCTGGCAGGGTGGAAGTTGTACCGCAGGAACCCAAGGGCGCTACCGATCAACGCCACCGACAGCACGATCAGTCTCGGCTGCCCCTTGTACCCCGCCGCGAATGCCATGGCTACGGCGCCGATTATCGTGACCCCGGCTGCCAACCCGTCCAGTCCGTCCATGAAGTTGACCACGTTCATGAAGGCGGCGATCCACAGCACGGTTAGGGGGCCCGAAAGCCAGCTGAGGTAGATCATCCCGCCGAACGGATTCGTCACGAACTCGATACGTACGTCGCCGACGAACATGACCGCACAGGCGGCCAGTAGCTGCCCGAGGAACTTCGTCCTGGGCCTCAGCTCCCACTTATCGTCGGCGACGCCCAACAGCACTGCAACGGCGCCGCCCACCAGCACGCCGAAGGTGTTCCTGTCAACCCCCGCTGTGAGCAGCGCCGCGATGACGAATGCTGCGTACATGGCCACACCCCCCAGAAGGGGAGTGGGTATGTCGTGGACGTGGCGGCGCCTAGGCCGGTCCACGATGTCCAGCTTCAGCGCTACTTGCCGCACCACAGGAGTGAACAGCAGCGACAGCGATGTGGATACGGCTAGAGCCAACAGCACTCTGGTGGACAAGGCAATGCACTCCGTTGCATCATTTCTTCGGGAAGACGGATATCTCCACGCCCGCTTCGCTCAGCATCTGCCTCGCCAGCTCGTCAGGGTAGTCCCCGCGGAACACCACCCGCGCAACGCCGGCGTTTATCAGCATCTTGGCGCACACGACGCAGGGGTGGTGCGTGCAGTACACCGTGGCTCCTGCCAGCTTGGCACCGTGCAGAGCGGCCTGGATTATGACGTTCTGCTCAGCGTGGAGGCCGCGGCACAGCTCGTGCCGCTCGCCAGAGGGCACCCCCTGTTGCTGCCTGATGCAGCCGACCTCGCCGCAGTGCCGCATCCCCACCGGGGCTCCGTTGTATCCGGTGGCCAGTATCTGCTTGTTCAGCACTGCCACCGCCCCCACCTGCCTTCTCAAGCAGGTGGATCTCTTGGCTGCGACCTGAGCTATCTCCATGAAATACTCGTCCCACGAGGGACGGCTCGCATCGTTGAGCTCCATGGCGTCACTTGGTGCCGAACAGCCTGTCCCCTGCGTCACCCAGGCCGGGCACGATGTATCCATGGGAGTTCAGGCATTCATCCACTGCGGCAACGTATATGTCCACGTCCGGGTGAGTTTTCTGAACTAGCTCAATGCCCTCTGGGGCAGCTATGAGGTTCACCAGCTTGATGCTGGTGGCGCCGTACTGTTTCGCGAACCCAATGGCGGCGCAGGCCGACCCGCCGGTAGCGAGCATCGGATCCAGCATGATGAGCTGGCGCTCCGCAACATCCGACGGCAGCTTGCAGTAGTATTCGACAGGCTTCAACGTGGCCGGATCCCGGTACACCCCTATATGCCCAACTTTGGCGGCAGGGATGAGCCGCAGCACACCGTCGACCATGCCGAGACCAGCCCTGAGTATCGCGACGATCCCGACTTTCTTCCCGCTGAGCTGCCATCCCCGGGCGGGGCCGATGGGGGTCTCAACCTCAACCTCGTCCAGCGCGAGGTCCCTGGTGACCTCGTAGGCCATGAGCATCGCCACTTCCCCCACCAAGTCCCGGAAGTCCTTGGGGCCGGTGGTCTTGTCCCGTATCAGAGTTATCTTGTGCTGAATCAGAGGATGGTCTATCACTTGCAGTTTTCCCACGGTCAACACCCCTCGCTGTTCTGTTCGGCTTCCATGATCTTGTCTACCCGAGCGGCATGCCTGCCGCCGGCGAACTCAGTGCCCAGGAACTCCCGGACTATCCTGAGCATGGCGTGTATGGAAGTGGTGCGCTCCCCCATGGTGAGCACGTTGGCGTCGTTGTGCTCCCGGGCCATCCTGGCTGTGAACTCGTCGTAACACAGCGCCGCGCGCACGCCCCTCACCTTGTTAGCGGTGATACTCATGCCAATGCCCGTCCCACACACCAGGATGCCTCGGTCGGCATCTCCACTGGCAACGGAACGGGCAACTCTCAGCGCTATGTCGGGATAGTCAGCCTTCCTCTCGGGGCTTTCGACGCCGAAATCGATTACCTCATGGCCCATCCTGGCCAGCTCGTCGGCGATTGTCTTCTTTCCATTGAAACCAGCGTGGTCAGATCCGATGGCGATCCTCAATCACATACACCTCGATCCGCCTGGAGGTCCAAACCGTCGAGCACCTTCTTCAGGGCCTCGGCTATCTGATCTCGAGTCCTTCGGTACACGTCCACAGACATCATGAAGGGATCGGCGATGTCGAAGTCGGCAAGCTTCCTGGCTTTACCCGCCGCGTCAGGCCTCATCCTGAGCACGGCGTCGAGATGGTGTCCTTCCATGGCGAGCACCAGGTCAGCCTCGTCGATCATCTCCGGCCTGAGCCTTCGGGACCGGTGCCCGCTGATATCGATGCCCATCTCGGCCATGGCTGTTACAGCGTTGGACGACGCACTCTGCCCGTCAAGGGCCGACACGCCTGCCGACTCCGCGACGATGCCGCGGTCGGAGTAACCTGCCCGCCGGGCCAAGTGTGCCAAGAGCGCCTGGGCCATCGGACTCCGACAGGTGTTTCCACCACAGACCATCAGGACCCTAAACGGCATCACCCACACCGCCCTTCAAAAAGGTTTCGTCTATTATCGGTCATTTCCTGCACTCTTCGCACAGAAACACGACCCTGCCCCCAGCGGCCCTCATCAGCCTGTTCATCACCGCGAGCCCTATACCTGCCACGGGATACGACTCCGCAAGGATCAGGCTGACGCTCGCCTGGTCCAGCTCTCGCATGCGACCGAAAAGCGCCGAGGCCACTCCCTCAAGAGCTCCGCGCGACCCCACCGCAGACAGCACGACGTCCTCCCGCTCCAACAGGTCGGGCCTCCGCGCCCTTATGTGGTCCAGCGTCTCGACGCTCACCAACAGCCCCACCTTTGTGCCACCGGCGCCCGCCCGGCGCCCCGAAAGCCCAGCGCCAGCAGGTTCGGAGCCGCCGTCTTCGCCTGCGCCTATCGCCCGCTGGGCCTCCTGGAGTATGGCCTCAGCCTGCGCCGCATGGTCTCCAATGAAGAGCTTGAGAGGCGCCCTCGGCGAGTAGTGACGGTGTTTGAGCCCTGGCGACCTGGGCGATTCCACGTCGGTCACGCCTCCGAAGTCGTCGAGCGCCCGCACCCCCGGAACCACCGCCGCCAGCTGCTCCAGCGACACTCCACCGGGCCTCAGCACCGTGGGCGCGTCGCCTGTGAGGTCCAGCACGGTGGACTCCACCCCGATGCCTGCGGGGCCGCCGTCAACGATCACGTCCACCCTGCCGGCAAGGTCGGCCCACACGTGCTGGGCGGTGGTGGGACTGGGCCTGCCCGAAACGTTGGCTGACGGCGCCGCCACGGGCACGCCCGCCTTCTCTATCAGGGCAGACGCCACCGGGTGCGACGGCATGCGCACGCCCACAGTGTCAAGCCCCGCGGTGACCGAGGCCGGTATCAGGTCAGACTTGGGCAGCACCAGGGTGAGCGGTCCGGGCCAGAACGCGCCAGCCAGCGCCGACACCGCGTCAGGCACCTCGCGGACCACTGCAGCCAGCTCGTCAAGGCGCGCGATGTGGACTATCAGGGGATTGTCGGAGGGACGGCCCTTGGCCGCGAATATCTTGCCCACCGCCAACGGGTCGAGAGCGTTGGCGCCCAGGCCGTACACGGTTTCAGTGGGGAAAGCCACGGTTCCGCCCTCCCGAAGCACACGGGCGGGCTCCGCCAGAGCCTCCAGAAGCGATTGCCGAGGCATCGCAGGGTCCACCTTGATGCTCAACGTCTCAGTCAACGCCCTCACCGCCCTTCATCCTGGCCACGACCACCCTTGGCGTGCCTGCGTAATCCGGCATCACCTCAAGGTCGCTCCAGCCGTGGGACGCCAGGATCGAGCGCACCTGGTCCGCCTGGCCGTCGCCCACCTCCAGAAGCAGCCAGCCGCCGGGCGCAAGCACCGCCGGCGCCTCCTGCGCCAGCCTGCGGTAGTAGTGCAGCCCGTCGGGTCCGCCGTCGAGGGCCGCGGCCGGCTCATGCCTTATTTCCTTCTGGAGACTGGGCACGGCTGAGCTGGCGATGTACGGTGGATTGGACACGACCATCGTCGCGCCGGTCCAGCCGGGCGGCACCGCTTGCACCAAGTCGCCGCAGACCAACGTCACCCTATCCTCGAGACCAAGCGTCCTAACGTTCTCGGAGGCGTATCGCAAGGCGTCGGCTGAAAGGTCAGTGGCCAGGACCTGGCACCACGGGGCGTAGTGGGCGATGGCGCAGGCTATGGCGCCGCTGCCGGTGCCAGCATCAATGACGCGGGGCTGCGGCCGCCCCTGCCCCCGGCAAGCCTCCAGCCTCCGGATAGCCTGTTCCACCAGCACCTCCGTATCCGGCCGCGGGATCAGAACCCCGGGGCCCACTTTCAGGGGCAGGGACATGAATTCCCGCACCCCGGTGATGTATGCCACCGGAACGCCGCGGGCGCGGCGGATCAGGTCCCGCTTGTAGCGGTCCAGCTCGTCCTGGCTCATGGGCCTGTCGAACTGCACGTAAAGCTGTATCCGCTCGACGTTGAGGATGTTTGCCAGAAGCACCTCCGCGTCCAGCCGGGCGCTGGCAACCTGCTGGCGCGCAAGGTAGTCGGTGGCCTTCTTTAGTATCTGTAGCAGCGTGCGCTGCATCGTCGACTCACTCAGCTCTCTTGAGCTTCTCGCTCTGCTCGTTCAGGATCAGCGCCTCGAGGATCTCGTCCAGGTCGCCGTCGAGAACCTCAGTCAGTCGGTGGATGGTCAGCCCGATCCTGTGATCGGTGACGCGGTTCTGAGGGAAGTTGTAAGTCCTAATTCGCTCAGACCTGTCCCCGGTTCCCACCTGGCTCTTGCGCGCCTCCGCGATGCCCGCCTCCTGCTCAGCGCGGGCCTTCTCCAACAGCCGCGCCCGCAGCACCTTCATGGCCTTCTCCCTGTTCTTGTGCTGCGACTTCTCGTCCTGACACGTCACCACCAGCCCAGTGGGAATGTGCGTGATCCGCACGGCCGAGTCGGTGGTGTTCACGCTCTGGCCGCCGTGGCCCCCCGACCTGAACACGTCGATCCTGAGCTCGTTCGGATCGATATCAACGTCCACCTCGTCCGCTTCAGGCAGCACCGCGACGGTAGCGGCGGAGGTGTGTATCCTGCCGGACGCCTCGGTGTCTGGGACGCGCTGCACACGGTGAACGCCGCTTTCGAACTTCAGGCGGCTGTACACCCTGTCTCCAGATATCATGACGATGATCTCCTTGAAGCCTCCAAGCTCCGTGGGGCTGGAGCTCATGGCCTCCACAGCCCAGCGGTTGCGCTCCGCGTACCGCGAGTACATGCGAAACAGGTCGCCTGCGAACAGCGCGGCCTCCTCGCCGCCGGTTCCGGCGCGGATCTCCATGATGACGTTCTTCTCGTCCAGCGGGTCGGAAGGTAGCAGCATTATCTTGAGCCTGGTTTCCAGCTCCTCGCGGGAACGCCTGAGCTCGTCCAGTTCGGCCTCGGCCAGCTCCCGGAGCTCAGGTTCCAGCTTGCCCTCGAGCATCTCCTCTACGGAGGCCATCTCCGACATGACCTTCTTGAGCTGGCGGAAGCCAGCCACTATCTCCTCAAGATCGGAATGGGCCTTGGCCACCTTCCGGTAGCGATCCTGGTCACTGATGACTTCAGGCTCTGCCAGCTCGCGCTCAAGCTCCACATATCTGTGTTCTATCTCTTGCAGCTTTTCCAACACGTCGCAGTCACCTTCCTAAACTGCGGCATTGTCCATCTCGATGGCGGCCTTCAGGGAGACTATGGCCACCTCGATCATGGAGTCGTCAGGCTCGCGGGTGGTCAGGCTCTGCAATGCCATTCCAGGAGCCGAGAGCCACCTGATGATGGCCGGCGGGTTGGGCCTGCCCGCGAGCTTCAGCACCTCGTAGGATATGCCAGCCAGCACCGGAAGCAGGGCTATCCTGGTCACTATGCGCATCAGCACCGTCTGCCTTCCCAGCAGGCTATACACCAGGATGCTCACCAGCATCACCAACAGGAGGAAGTTCGTTCCGCACCGCGGGTGGGCGCAGGCGTAGCGCCGGGCGTTCTCCACGGTGAGCTCGACGCCTGCCTCCCACGCCGCTATGGTCTTGTGTTCAGCTCCGTGATAGGCGAACACCCTCTGTATGTCTTTCAGCCTGGAGATGGCGGCCAGATAGATCAGGAAGATGCCCATGCGCAGCAGGCCCTCGAGGAGGTTCACCAACACGACGCTGGCGATGGACCTCTGAAGCCATCCCACGATCAGGTTGGGAAGCGCGATGAACAGCAGTATGAACAGGCCGATAGCCGCCACCAGGCTCAGAGCCATCTCCCCAGGCTTCAGCTGTTCGCCTTCCTCTGAAGCCTCGTTCGCCGAGTACATCAGCGCCTGCATGCCGACGGTCAGCGACTCGATGAGAGCGACGGTGCCCCTTATGAACGGCAAGCTAAGCAGCCTCGGCCGCTTCGAGATGTCAAGGGGAATGGTGTTCACCGATATGGATCCATCGGGCCTGCGCACCGCGGTGGCGGCCCCCCGGCGCCCCCTCATCATGACGCCCTCTATTACCGCTTGGCCTCCGTAATTGAACTTAGGTTGCAAAGACGTAGCCCTCCCTCTTGTTTCAGGAGCCTGCCGAATCGTCGGGGACGGTGTGGGTGCTCAGGGTGCGGGCCGGCTTGCCGGGCACCTCGTGGCAGCGCCTGCACCTTGCCTCGTAGGCCTCGCTGGCGCCTATCAGCACGGTGGGGTCGGTGTAGTTGGCAGGGCGACCGTTCACTATCCTCTGTGTGCGCGTCGCGGAACTGCCGCAGCGCACACATATTGCCTGCAGTTTCGTGACGAACTCGGCCCTGGCCAGAAGCTCAGGCACTGGGCCGAACGGTTCGCCCCTGAAGTCGCAGTCGAGGCCTGCCACTATCACCCTGACGCCGCGGTCGGCCAGGGCCTCGCACATGTCAACGATGCGGTCGCTGAAGAACTGGACCTCGTCTATGGCCACCACCTGCACGTCGTCGGGGATGCAGGCAACGGCCTCCTCCACGTCCTTTACGGCGATGCACTCGATCTTGTCGCCGCCGTGCGACACCACGTCGCTGGAGGAGAACCTGGTGTCGATGGCGGGTTTGAGCACGACCACCTTCTGCCTGGCTATCCGCGCCCTCTTGACGCGGCGGATCAGCTCCTCGCTCTTGCCGCTGAACATCGAACCGCAGATGATCTCGATCCATCCGGTGTTACGGGTCATGCCGTTCAACGCGATTCCTCCCCCAAAGCCGCGGAAGCTCAAAAAACCGGAGCCCGCCTGGGCTCCGATGGCAGATGCCTGTTGGGGGCAGCCCTGCGCACCAGAGCCCCCCCAACAAACCTGATCTAAAGATTGTGCTTCTTGCGGAACTTCTCCACGCGACCGCCGGTGTCGACGATGCGCTGAACGCCGGTGGAGAACGGGTGGCACTTGGAGCAGACGTCGACTTTCAGGTTCTCCTTGGTAGAACCGGTTTCAAAGCTCTCGCCGCATGCGCAAGTCACCTTAGTGATGTAGTACTTGGGATGGATATTATCCTTCAACCTCTTCACCTCCGAGGGCCAGATACGCTTCGACCAGTTACCGGTTTAGTATACCACAGCGGGAGAGGCCGTTCAATGTTGAGGCCGGGCTTTGTCGGAAGACATGTAAAGGCCCGGAGGGCGCGGCGAGGCGCCCAGCACCGGGCCTGATGCCACGGAGCAAGCCGTCGCGTGCAGCTGTGCGGGACAGCCCGAGCGCTAACGGCGAAGCTAGCTCTCTTCTTCGCCCTCTTCGCCCTCTTCCACCACTGCCCCGATCCGGCAGCAGCCCTGCCCGGTGTCGAGGGTGACTATGGGAATCACCGAACGGTCCTTGTAGCACCCTGTCAGGCACTCGTCATCCTTCAGGTACTTGATGCCGACGGCGCGGTCCCTCCACATGGGCTGCAGATAGCCTATGGCCACGTCCTTCGACACGTACCTCAGCTGCGCGCCAGGAGGCTGCCCCAGCTGCACCGCGAATACTTCCAGGTTGTGCTGCATGTCCTGGCCGGGTTCCCCCGGCTCCCGCGGGTCATCCGCGCTGTACTGGTACTTGCCCTCTTCCTTTTTCTCTCTGTCCACGTTCATCGCCGCCCTCACCGTAGTTGTCAGCAGTAGTCTGCCGCCAAGGCGGCTGTGGCAATCCCGAGGAACGCGGTCTATACCATTTGAAGCACAAGGAATTTGAGGTAGCTGGTTTCCGGCACCCCCGCCAGCACGGGATGGTCGCGCCCTTGGCCCCGATGCTCCAGCACTCTGGCGCGGCGCCCGGCGTCTTTCAGGGCGGATTCCACCACCTGCACGAAGGTGTAGTCGTCCACGTGGTGGCTGCAGGAGGACGTCACGAGGATGCCGCCGTCTGCCAGCAGATGCGCGGCCCTGAGGTTGATCTCCTTATAGCCCCGCAGTGCCGACTCAGTCGCATGGCGGGTCTTGGTGAACGCCGGAGGGTCCAGGATGACCATGTCGTAGCTTCCCCTGGCTTCCGGCGAGGAGGCCTTCTCGCGCAGGTAGTCGAAGACGTTGGCCTCCACCAGCTGGACGCGGTCGTCGAACCCATTCAAGGCGGCGTTACGCCTAGCCTGCTCGAGGGCGGATGCCGAGATGTCGACGGCAGTTACCCGCGCTGCACCGTAGCCTGCGGCGTGCACCGCGAACGCCCCGGTGTAGCTGAAGCAGTCCAGCACCTTCCTGCCTTCACAGTAGCCAGCCAAGGATGCCCTGTTCTCCCGCTGGTCAAGGAAATGGCCGGTCTTCTGGCCTCTCTCTACGTCGACCATGAATCGGAACCCGTTTTCCACTATGCTGCGGTTCACGTCGAAGGGTTGGCTCAGGAAGCCGGCGCGCTGCTCGAGACCTTCGTATTCGCGGCTGCGCACGTCGCTGCGCTCGTAGGCGTGCTTCGCTCCCCACAGCTGCATGAGCGCCGGCACCAGGAGGGCGCGACGTAGGTCCATGCCGAGGGTGAGGAACTGGAACACCAGGCAGTCATCGTAGGCATCGACGATGAGCCCGGGAAGGCCGTCGCCCTCCGAGTGCACCAGCCGCATGGCCCGGCAGCCCGGAGCGATGAGCCTGCGGTGTTCCACCGCCTTGGAGAGGGTGCGGACGAACCACTGGTCGTCCACGGGCTCATCGCGCCACGTGAGCATCCGAATCGCTATCTGCGACTTGAAGTTCACGTAGCCTCGGCCGATGAAGGCTCCAGAGGACGACAGCACGTCCACCACGTCCCCGCCGATAGGATCTCCGACGACCTCCTCGATCTCTCCCGCGTAAACCCACGGATGCCCCGCCCGCGCCCGGGCTTCCCTGCCCCGCCTGAGCTTGATCGCCCCTCGCACCGTGTGGCCGGTCACTGCTGCACCCCTGCCCGTGAGAAGATCTCGCGGGCCACCACGAGTCCGGAGGCGGACGCCTGCACCAGCCCGCGCGTGACGCCTGCGCCGTCGCCGGCAGCGAACAGGTTAGCCACCTTAGTCTCCAAGGAGCTTGAGAGCTCAAGCCTGTTGGAGTAGAACTTCGCCTCAACGCCGTACAGCAGGGTGTTACGGGAGTACACTCCCGGGGCCACCTTGTCGAGGGCTTGAAGCATCTCCATGATGCTCACCAGGTGGCGGTACGGGAACACCAGGCTGAGGTCGCCTGCTGTGGCATCGGAGAGCGTAGGGGTCACAGTGCCCTTTCGCAGGCGATCGGCGGTGGTGCGCCTGCCGTTGGTGAGGTCACCCAGGCGCTGCACTATGACGCCTCCGCCCAACAGGTTCGCCAGTCCCGCCACGTACTTGCCGTACTGCACCGGGTCCTTGAAGGGCTCGGTGAAGCTCTTGCTCACCAGTATGGCGAAGTTGGTGTTGTCGCTGGTGCGCTCGGCGTACGAGTGCCCGTTCACAGTCATCAGGCCCTGGTTGTTCTCGGCTACCACTTCTCCATACGGGCACATGCAGAACGTACGGACCTTGTCATCGAAGGTCCGCGAGTAGTAGACGAACTTCGACTCGTACACCACATCCGTGATGTGGGCCATGACCACCGCGGGGATCTCGACCCTTACGCCGATGTCCACAGGGTTCACGGCCAGCCTGAGGCCGAGCTGGTGCGCCTGCTCGCCCAGCCATTCGTTGCCCTCTCTGCCCGGGGCCACGATCACGTACTTGCCCTCGTAGAAGCGGCCGTCGGACGTGATGACTCCCCGAACTCTGCCGTCTTCCGCAACCACCCTGTCGGCGCTGGTGCGCAGCTCCACGTCAACCCTCTTGATAAGGTCGTCGTACATGGCCTGCAGGATGTTGGCGGTCCTGCCAGTGCCCATGTGCCTAATCTTAGCAGGAACAAGCACCATGTCGGCCAGCCTGGCTTGGTCGCAGAGGGCCGCTACACGCTCGTCGTACTCGCCGTAGACCTTTTCAGGGGCTCCGTAGTGGAGGTATACGCGGTCCACCTCGTCGATGAGGTTCAGAAGGTCTGCCCGGCCAATGTACGTGTCGAGCATGCCGCCTACGTCAGCGCACAGTGTGAGCTTGCCGTCACTGAATGCGCCGGCGCCGCCCCACCCCGATATGATCCCGCAGGGGTCGCAGTTCACGCACTGCGCCTTACGCTCCGACGCAGGGCACCTCCTGCCTTTGATGTCCCTGCCTTTCTCAATTACCAAGACTCTGAGGGAGCTTCTCCGGGCTATCTCCAGCCCCGCGAAAATTCCGGCTGGGCCAGCTCCCACTATGACCACGTCGTAAACCGCATGCGACATCAGGTTTCCTCCTTGACATGGTACTGCCGCACCTGGCACAGGGTGCGGCAGTACCCGACTCGGCTGGCCACGCCGGCCTCTGTCCTTAGCCGGTATACATGGCCTCTACTTCGAACATCCTCACCGGGTTCGTAGGGTTGGCGATCCTCCTCACAGTGAGCCGCACGGCGGTGGCCTCAACCGCATCGAAGCGGAACTCGTGCATCATCGTGGAGCCGCTACGTTTCTGGAACCGCCGCTCCTCTGCGATGGACGAGAACTCTGCGACTTCGACCCACTTGCCATCCACTCGAGCCTCAACCCTCATCGAGATGGGGTAGTATCCCACCTCGCAGCTGGTGCGTATGAAGTTGATGATATGCGGCGCGGCGAACTCCACCGTGATCCACTGGGCGACTCGATCCACCTCAGCTTCCCAGTACGTCTTGGAATCGCCGTCGATGGCGTTCGACCCCGGCCTGGCCGGTGACTTGCCGCTGGCTGCAGTGAACGTCGAGACCGTCGCCTTCCCTCCGTTAGCGGCGGCCGCCCAGTTGACGTTGACTGTGCCTGAAGGTGGAGTGACTGGCGGTATCACCGGCGGAGTCACCGGAGGGATCACCGGAGGCGTCACCGGCGGAGTCACCGGCGGAGTCACCGGCGTCGTTGGCGCAGTGGTGAACGACAGCCCCGACTGCACGGCCACATTGCCTGCGGCGTCCGCCGACACCACCTGGTAGTAGTAGGTGGTGCTTGGCCTGAGCCCGGTGATGGTCACCGAGTGGCTGGTGCGCAACTGGCTGGTGGGCACAGGCGTCACGATGATCGCCCTGGTGCTGACGTCGCCGGCAGGGGATGCCGCATCGCTTGACGAGAACGCGGTGGCTCCTGCCACGCTGTTCAGGCTTGTGCGCACGGTACCGAACTCCACCCTTGAGCCTGCAGGCTCATCGGTGTTCCACGTGATCGTGGCGCCCGTCGTGGTCACCGACGACCTCACATTGGTGATCCGAGGAGCTCTGGTGTCAAGGGTTATCGACGCCGAGTACGTGCGGCTGCGGTTCCCGGCTGCGTCCATGAACTCCACGCTCACGGTCTTCTGCCCGTCGCCCGAGCTCAAGCGGTACCACATGGAGGTCTGCAGAGGGCTCCAGGCCGACCACGAGCCGCTCCCCTCCCTTAGCCTCATCTGGATCGCTCCAGGATAGTCACTCCTGGCAGATATGTTCAGCTGCACCTGGTTGTATCTTGTATGCGTGGCTCCGTTGTTGATCGTTATGCTTCCCGTAGGCGGGCTGATCGGCGTCGTCGACGCCGTGGTAAACGAGAACCCAGACTGCACCGCCACATTGCCCGCCGCGTCCACCGACACCACCTGGTAGTAGTAGGTGGTGCTTGGACTGAGCCCGGTGATGGTCACCGAGTGGCTGGTGCGCAACTGGCTCGTGGGCACAGGCGTCACGATGATTGCCCTGGTGCCGACGTCGCCGGCAGGGGATGCCGCATCGCTCGACGAGAACGCAGTGGCTCCGGCCGAGCTGGTGAGCCTTGAGCTCACCGTGCCGAACTCCACTCTCGAGCCTGCAGGCTCGTCGGTGTTCCATGTTATGGTGGCGCTGTTCGTCGTCACTGAGGCCCTCACGTTGGTGATGCGAGGAGCCCTGGTGTCAAGGGTTATCGACGCCGAGTAGGTGCGGCTGCGGTTCCCGGCTGCGTCCATGAACTCCACGCTCACGGTCTTCTGCCCGTCGCCCGAGCTCAACCGATACCACATGGAAGTCTGCAGAGGACCCCAAGCCGACCATGAGCCGCTCCCCTCCCTTAGCCTCATCTGCAGGGCTCCAGGGAAATCGTCCTGGGCGGAAATGGCGAGCTGCACCTCATTGTATCTAGTATGCGCAGCCCCGTTATTTATCGTTATGCTCCCCGTAGGAGGCGTCCTGTCGGCGATCTGCTCAGTGCGGAACACCAAGGTGGCCGACTCGCTGACGTTACCTGCGGCGTCCTGCGAGCGGACTTTGTAGTAATACGTGGTGTTCGGGCTGAGGTTCTGCAGCGTCACCCTGTGGTTCAGGACACTCTCATAGGTGCCCGCGACGGAGGTGAGGGCAGTGGTGCCGTACATCACCCATGTGTCGGACGCCTCATTGGTGGTCCAGGTCACCGTGGCGCTGTTGGGAGTGATGTCGCCTACCTGAAGCCGGCTGATGACGGGGCCGGAGGCGTCCACCGTGATTGAGGCCGATGCTTGCGCCTCGTTGCCGGCTGCATCTCTGACCTTCACCGTAACGGTGCGCCTGCCTTCAGATGAGAAGCGCCAGGACGTGTATGCCGAATACGGCGTCCAGCTGGTGAAGCCGGTAAGGTCGTCCCTGATGGCCATCTCTAGGTCGCCAGGCTGATCGTCGGAAGCGTACACCTCCAGCTGCACCGTGGTGGACGTCGCCAGCTGCGCGCCTCCGTTGATCCTGACGCTCACGGTAGGCGGGGTCACGTCCACCGCCTGCAGCCTGAACATCATCTCCGGGCTCCGCGACGTGTTGCCGGCGGCGTCGGAGGATACCACCGTGTAGTAGTAGGTTACGTTGGGCCACAGGTTACTCAATACGACGCTGTGGAACGTGGACATGTCAGACGTGCCCACCCTCACGGGCTGCCCGCCGACGGTCCAGTACTCCACGAAGCTGTCGGCCATCTCGTCAGTGCGCCACGTCACCCGGGCTCCGGCGGCGTAGTCGGGCTCCACCTGGATGGACGAGATCACCGGTGGCGTCGTGTCGGCCGGCTGATACGAGACGGTGGCCTGTATCTGGGTATGGTTGCCGGCACCGTCCACCACCGAGAACAGCACCCTAGGCCCTGCGGGCTGTGTGGTCGGAACGGAGACGCTGAACTTCGGCCCTCTCCAATCGAACCACTCCCAGTCGTTGCCGTCGTACGACATCCAGAAGCCTGCTATGCCCGTATCGTCGCTGGCCTGAAGATCAACGGCGTACACGTTGCCGTACAGAGGGGTCAGGCGCGCGGTGGCCGCAGGAGGCTTGGTATCAAGGATTATGGTGTCAGACTCTCCGCGTATGGCGAGCCCCAGGAATCCGCGGAACCTCATGTACACGGTCTTCTGGCCGTCGCCAGGCGCCAGCTCCCACGAGAACTCGCCGTAATCCGCGGGCTTTGAGAGCCAGTTGCTCCACGTGTAGGAGTCGTTGCTGAACGACACCTGCGTACGCTGGCCATATGCACCGAGGGTCACCGCGCGGTTGTTGGTGGCCTTGGCGCCGTCGTTGATGATCACGCCCTCGAACGGCTTGTCATCGGTGGGCTGCACCGTCAGAGCCCTGGCCTGCACCTGCGGAACAGAGGTGTACTGGATTCCCAGCTCCTGTGCGATGCGAGCTCTATACAGCTCAGCCACCTTGTTTCCAGGGTTCACTCTGAGCACTTCCTGTATCGCAGCCAGCGCCCCGTAAGGATCCCCCGCCTTCCACACGGCGATGGCCAGAAGCAGGTAGGCGCTATCATTACCATACGGCGACAGCCGCTCCACGACAGGCTGCAGCGCCGCCACGGCCGCGGAAGCCGCGCCGGAAGAGACCAGCGCCGCCCCATGCCCCAAGACCGCCTGCGTCAGCGCCGGGTTAACGGAGGCTGCGTACGCCAGGTGCTGCGCTGCAGCTGCGGGCTGCCCCGACAAGCGAAGCGCCCTGCCCAACGCTTCCCGTGCCAGAACCAGCTGGGGATTGCCGAATGCAGCTTGCTGGTAGTAGCTAATGGCCTGCGGATGCTGCCCGAGAGCGGCGTACGCATCGCCCAAGTACTTGAAGAGGTAAGCCGGCGCGTCCGGCCTCAGCGCCGCAGGCAACAGGACCTGCACGGCCAGCTCCGGCCTGGACTGCTTCATGTAGACCACACCGTACGCGCCTGACAGCGACGGCAGCGACCGGTCGAGAGCGGCGGCGACCGCCCTGTCCAGCACCGAAGTGGCGCCTGCAAGGTCGCCAGACTCAGCCATGATGGCGGCCAGAAGCGCTGCGGCATCGGTAAGGGACGGATCCTCTGTAAAGGCCCGTTCCGCCGTGGCCCTGGCGTCATCAGTCAGCCCGCTAGCCCACTGGAGCCGCGCGGCCCTCAAGTTCGCCTCGGGATACCGCGGCCAACCTGCAGCTGCCTTCAAGTACGCGTCGATGGCACGCCGGACGTCGGAGTATCCCTGGTCAGTGAGGGGCGGGAACCCCTGATCCATCGCGGCTGACGTGTCGGTCAATAGCTCCATCCGATAGTCAAGAACCAGTGCCACCTTCGACCGCGTCTCAAGGGCGCGGCCGAGCCCGAACAGGGCCCGGGTGTTGCCTGGGTCCAAGGCCAGCGCCTGTTCGAACTGGAATATGGCGCTATCGGCTGCGCCGGCAGCGAGGTACTGTTCGCCTCTGACAACGTAATCGGTGACGTTCACATACTGGGCACGCGTAACCGGCGCCCCGATGACCATCAGCATGACAATGGCCAAGAACGCCGGCAACAACCGAACGGTACGCATCAACGTGTTCACCCTCCTCGGAATCGACTTGCTACAGGATTAGACGACGCTAAGCCGTGCCAGTTCCTGTAACAGCCTCCTTGGTTTACGGGTATATCCTGTTGAGTAGCCTCGGGAACGGGATCATCTCCCTGATGTGTTCTGACCCTGTGATCCACGCAACGGTGCGCTCTATGCCCAGACCAAACCCTGAATGCGGCACTGAACCGTAACGCCTGAGGTCCAGATACCAGGCGTAGCTATCTCTGGGCAGCTTGTGTTCCTCCATCCGTTGCTCTAGGAGAGCGAGATCGTGAATGCGCTCGCTTCCCCCGATGATCTCCCCATATCCTTCCGGCGCCAACAAGTCGGCGCACTTCACCACCTCGGGCCGGCCCTCCTTAGGCTGCATGTAGAACGCCTTGGCCTCGGTGGGATACTCGGTGACGAATACCGGACGGTCGAAACCGGAACAGATCGCCACCTCGTGTGGCGCCCCGAAATCGTCGCCCCACGTGAACTCGAACCCCTGCTCACGCAGCATCTCGACGGCCTCGTCGTACGTTATCCTCGGGAACGGAGGCTTCACGGCCTCCAACTTCGATAGATCACGGCCCAGCAATGTCAGCTCAACACGCCTGTTCTCAAGACAGGTCCTGACGATGTGAGACACGAACTCCTCCTGCACCGCCATGTTCTCTTCCTGGTCAGCGTAGGCCATCTCCGGCTCTATCATCCAGAACTCGATCAGATGCCTTCTTGTCTTGGACTTCTCGGCGCGGAAGGTGGGACCGAACACGTAAACCCTGCCGAATGCCATTGCAGCGGCCTCGGCGTAAAGCTGCCCGCTCTGGCTCAGATACGCCTTCTCCCCGAAGTAGTCCGTCTCAAACAGAGTGCTGGTGCCCTCGCACGCTGCAGGCGTAAGGATCGGCGCATCCACTTTGATGAAGCCGTTGGACCTGAGCCATCCTTCGGCAGCTGCGATCACCTCGTGGCGCACCATCAGCGCAGCATGCTGCCTAGGCCCCCGAATCCAGAGGTGCCTATGGTCAAGGAGGAAATCCACGCCGTGCTCCTTCAGGGTTATGGGATACTCCTCGGCGGCGCTGACCAGCTGGATGCCGGTGAGGAGCAACTCATAGCCGCCCGCCGCCCTGGCATCTTGCCTCACCCTCCCGTCCACCACGACTGACGATTCTTGAGGGATCGATATGCACAGCTTGAAGGTTTCGGGATCGAGCTCATTGCTCACCGCTACGGCCTGAACGAACCCGGAGCCGTCACGAACGATGAGGAACGCGATCTTGCCGCTGGACCTCCTATTGTATAGCCATCCCTGTATCCTGACTTCTTCGCCCTCATAGCGGCTGAGCTCGGCAACCCGTGCAACCTGCAAGTCTCGCACCTCCAAAACTTCCGGAGCAGCAAACGTTTTCATGACATCCCAATTATAATCGTCCTTACATAGATTCTCAACCGCGCGGCACGGAGCAATGCTCGCACGAAGCGCGATTCACCGAATCGAACATGGCGTCGTCACCTGATGGCGCCAGCTGCACCATCCGCCCCAGGTACGCCAGAAAGCCGGCGGCTCCGGCCGCCGGCTCGCAAGCAGGATCCGCATCCGCCCCTAGTATCCCACGAACCACACGTCCAACCTTATCCTTATGCTGTCGAGGTACTGCAGACCGAAGATGGCCCCTGTGGTGGTGGTGAAGTCCTCCACCACAAGCCTCACTCTGAACGGGTACTGAGTCTTCTCATACGTGCGGCCGGGCCAGGGCGCATCGGGCCCGCTCGGCGCGATCCTGGCAAACTGCACAGGCCCGACGCCACCGCTGCTCATCGACGCGGTCACTTCGGTCAGCATGCCCAGGAGCGGCTTCGCGTCGATCACCACGTTGCCCGAGTATCCCGCGTAGCTGAAATTCTCCACGAACGGACCGGTGTTCGGCCACGTGATGGTCATGGTACGGCTGGAAACCATGATCTCCTGGAACTGGCCTATCCCGCCAGGAACCTTCGAAAGCACCGCGTGGAGCTGGTGCGTTCCGGTATGCGTGACGGTGACCTGCGTTGAGTAGGTGTAGTAGCCTTCCTTCACCACCGTCACATCGTGGGTGCCCATGGCCACGCCCGTAACCGTCAGCGGAGTGGTGCCGCGCTGCACACCGTCGATGAACACCGTCGCTCCTGACGGCTGCGAGGTGATATTGACTGTGCCGTAGCGCACCACCGGCGGCTGCACCGGAGGCGTTATCGGCGGCGGTGCGGCGCCGCCCCCAACGGTGAACGTGGTGTACGCCGAGGCCCAGTCGGAACCGAAGTTGGGAGTCACGGTGACCGACCTGATCTGGAACAGGAAGTTCTCTGCGGATATGGACACGTTCAGCTGGGGCCCGAAGGTGCCTTGCTCGAGGGATCTCCTCACCCAGTCAACGTTCTCGATCTTCTTTGGCGTCGCGATCAACACCAGCTGTTCGACGCCTGGAGGCCCTCCGACGGTCAGGTTGTACCTGGAGTTGTCAGGCAGAACGTAGGAGGTGTTCGCTCGCCGGAAGTTGTTGGTTGAGTATATGTTCGGGTAGATCAAGCTCACTTTGCCGGTGGTATCGATATCAAACAGGTACACATAGGAGTCCCTGCTAACCCTGAAGTACGCCCTGAGCTTGTCGCCGGGGTTGTAGTTGGTCTTGTCTGTCCACAGCGATGCCGAAAAAGGCTGGTTTGGGTTGATGATGATGCTGCGGACGTCGACCTCCTGTGCGCGGCCAACTCCCGCGACTGCCAGGAGGGCCGCAGCCAGCGCCACCACGACGACCTTTAGCATGACATGCCTGCTTCTCACGACGTTACCCTCCTCTCAGAGCCGTAAACTACGGCTGATCGTTATCCACCCCCATCAGCATGTAGTTGGGGGCTTCTTTCGTGATCTCCACGTCATGTGGATGGCTCTCGCGAATCCCTGAACCTGTGATCCGGATGAACCGTGCCTTCTCGACCAGCTCATCGAGGTTTGAAGCTCCCACGTATCCCATGCCGGCCTTTAGACCGCCCAACAGTTGGAACACGATCTCAGATACAGGCCCCTTGTAGGGCACCCGTCCCTCAATGCCCTCGGGCACCAGCTTCTTGGCGCCCTCCTGGAAGTAGCGGTCGCTTGATCCCGCCTCCATGGCGCCAAGCGAACCCATGCCGCGGTACACCTTGAACGCTCTGCCCCTGTAGAAGACCGCCTCTCCCGGGCTCTCGTCGGCTCCGGCCAGGATCTGCCCCACCATAACGGCGCAAGCCCCCGCTGCCAGCGCCTTGGTGATGTCTCCGGAGTACTTGATACCGCCGTCGGCTACGATGGTGATGCCCTTGGCCCGTGCAGCAGCCGCGCACGTGAGGATCGCGGTGAGCTGCGGCACTCCGACGCCTGCAACCACCCGCGTCGTGCAGATCGAGCCCGGCCCTATGCCAACCTTGACGCAGTGGGCTCCGGCATCTGCCAGGGCCTCCACGCCCTCGGGTGTGGCCACGTTTCCTGCCATCACCGGCAGCCTAGGGAACGCAGCCCTTACCCGCTTCACGGTCTCGATCACGCCCCTGGAATGCCCGTGGGCTGTATCCACCACAACCATGTCAACGCCGGCGTCCACCAGCAGCCCGACGCGGCGCAGGGTGTCAGACGTCACTCCCACCGCAGCCGCCACCCGCAGCCTGCCGTGGGCGTCTTTGGCTGCGTTGGGGTACTTCTGCGCCTTCATGATGTCCTTGATGGTGATGAGGCCGCGCAGGCGGTAGTCCTCGTCCACCAGCGGCAGCTTCTCCACCTTATGGCGCTTGAGTATCTCCACAGCCTCGCCCACCGTGGTGCCCACCGGGGCGGTGATAAGGCCCTCAGTGGTCATCGCTTCGCTCACAGGTTTTGAAGGATCGGTTTCGAATCTCAGGTCGCGGTTGGTCAGAATGCCAACCAGTACGCCATCTTTAGTTATTGGGACGCCTGAGATGTGATAACGTTCCATGATGGCCAAAGCTTCTCCGATGCTGGCCTCAGGCGAGAGAAACACGGGATCCACGATGATCCCGTGCTCAGATCGCTTGACCTTATCTACCTCGCCCGCCTGCGCCTCAGCGCTCATGCTCTTGTGCACGACGCCCAGCCCGCCCTCGCGGGCCATGGCCACAGCCATGCGGGCTTCCGTCACCGTATCCATGGCCGCCGAGAGCAGCGGCACGTTCAGAATTATCTCGTCAGTGAGCTTGGCTGTGACGTCAGCATCCGAGGGAAGCACCTCAGACATGCCCGGCACCAACAGGACATCGTCGAAGGTCAGCCCCTCATATTCGAGAATCCTAGGCATCTTTGCTTTCACTGCGCTCCGCCCTCCCGGAACCGTTGTCAACTACAGCGCTTTTCCGTCATCCTCGGTGGCAAGTTTGATGTGCAGCTCTTTCCACTGAGACGGCTCGATGGTGTTGGGGCAGGAGTCGACCAAGGAGACCCCGGCAGCGTTCTGGGGGAACGCGATGACATCCTTTATGCTGTCAAGGCCGAGCATCACCGCCACAAGCCTGTCGAACCCCATCCCGAAACCGCCATGCACCGGGCCGCCGAACTCGTACGCGTGCAGTAGGAAACCGAACTTGCGCTCGGCCTCCTCGTGCTTCATGCCGATGACCGCCATGACGCGCTCCTGCAGCTCAGAGCTGTGTATCCTGATGCTGCCGCTGCCCAGCTCCACGCCGTTGACCACCAAGTCGTAGAGCCTACCCTTAACCCTTCCCGGATCCGACTCCAGAGCGGGTATGTCCTGCTCTCGAGGCGCGGTGAAAATGTGGTGCTTGGCGTCCCACTTCGACTCCTCCTCGTTCCACTCGAACAGCGGGAACTCGGTGATCCAGACGAACTTGAAGTCATCGGGCGCGGCCAGGCCTAGCTTGCGGCCGAGGAACCTCCTGACCTGACCCAGGGACACCGCCGAAACCTCGGGCGTGTCGGCGGCAAGCAGCAGCAGATCGCCGTCGGCTGCGCCGGTGCGCTCTATCAACGCCTTCTGCGCCGTGGGGTCTATGTGCTTCGAGCCGCTGCCGTGCAGCCCGCCGCCTTCCACCTTGAGGGCAACCAGCCCCTTGGCGCGGTACACCTTGGCCAGCTCCACCAGCTCGTCTATTTCCTTGCGCGAGAATCCTGAGCAGCCTGGCGCTACGACGGCCCGCACTCGTCCGCCTTCCTCCGCTGCCCTGGTGAACACGGCGAACCCTGTGGAGGCGGCGATGTCGGTTACATCCTGAAGCTCCATGCCGAACCTCATGTCTGGCTTGTCCGAGCCGAACCTCTCCATGGCCTCGTCGTACGTGAGCGTCGGGAACCTGCCATCCGGAAGCTCGACCCCGATCCCAGCCGCAAACGCCGCCCTCACCGCGCTCTCAATGGCTGCGTACACGTCCTCCTCATCGCAGAAGCTCATCTCCAGATCCACCTGGAAGTGCACCAGCTGCCTGTCGGCGCGGAGGTCCTCGTCGCGGAAGCACGGGGCCAGCTGGAAGTAGCGGTCAAATCCCGCGATCATCAGCAGCTGCTTATACAGCTGCGGGCTCTGGGGCAGCGCGTAGAACATGCCCGGGAAGTTCCGGCTAGGGATGACGAAGTCGCGGGCGCCCTCAGGCGTGCTCCTGACCAGAAGAGGCGTCTGGACCTCCATGAACCCTTGTCCCGACAGGCAGTTGCGAATAGCCATGGCGGCCCTGTGCCGCACCTGCAGGTTGTGCTGGAGACTCGGTCGCCGCAGGTCAAGGTACCTGTACCGCAGCCGCGTCTCCTCGTTAGCGGGCTTCTCGTCGCTTATCTCAAGCGGAAGCACCGGAGCGGCCCGGCCTATCATCTCTATCTTCGAGGCCCTGACCTCGATGTCGCCGGTGGCCATGTTGGTGTTCCTTGCCCCCTCCGGCCTCAGCGCAACGTTGCCAATAACTCGAATGGCACTCTCCCTGGGGATATCGGGCACACCTTCCGAGCCGTCTTTGCCAGCCTGAGCTCCCGGTTCGAACACCACCTGCGTGGTCCCGTATCTGTCCCTCAGCGTGATGAAAAGGAGCCCCCCATGGTCACGCACGGACTGGGCCCAGCCGCACAACTGGACTTCCTGCCCTTCGTGGGATGCCCTCAGTTCACCGCAGGTATGAGTGCGAAGCACATAACTCACCTCATATTTCTGTAGACTGCTGCTGATTACAACAATTATAGACCCAGGTTTTTCAGGAAGCAACTGCGCTCGAGGCCAGCGCCTCGCTTCGCCTTCCTGCCCCCCCTCTCGGCTGCCCAAGCCGACGCATGGATGGATCGCTTTCGCGGTGAGCGTCAAGTCACCACGAGAGAGCCCCGCCAAGTAAAGGCGGAGGCTCTCTGGTGTTCATCCTTTCATCCCATCATTTCGCGGGTGCAGGTTTGAGGGGTTCCGGCGGGGCGAAGCTAGGGCGTGCGGCGCGGGCACGGGGCGCCGGGACGATGGCGGGCACTTGAGTCGGCTAATGGTTGGTCGACATGGACTTCGGGAAAGCGAATCCACAGACCTGGGGAGTTCACGGCCGCAAATCCACGGGTCAGAGGATTTGTCCCTGCTGCCGTCACCAGCGTCAACCATGAGGTTAGGCGCCCGCATGAGCACGCCTGCGTACAATCTCTAGCTGTGGATCTCCTGAACCGCGATGGCCTGAAGTCCAGAGGCAGTTGCAGCTTCCCCACCGCCACTACTGAAATCCACGGATCAGAGGGTTTCGCAACCGAACTCCTGCAACCAAAGGAACGGCCCCCCACACCGTGGGCGTCAAGTCACGGTGGGTCGTTGTCGCTGAAAACTGACCCGACCGTGGGTCGGGGGGAGGAGCAAGCGGAAGCCTTGATCACCCGCGCCCCACCCCCGCTTCGTGCAGGAATGCGCATGGTCGTGTAAAATACTGTCGAAGACGCTGTTCCGAAGGGGTGAGCTGAGTGGTTGCGCTGGCGTGCGGCGTTCTGCAGATCGACCCGGGAGACTACCATACCGCCCACGAGTACCGTCTGGGCGTGGCGGCGAGGATATCCGACCTCGCGCGAGACGGGGCCCGGCTGATAGTCATGCCGGCCCACCTGGCGATGGCAGGGGCGGTGGCGGGAAGGGCGATGCCGCCGGGAACCGGAAGGTCGCGCCTGGCCTCCCTGGCCTGGGCAGCGTCGGTGGTCACTGACCGCGAGATCCGCGACTGGCAGGACTTCTACTCGGCAGCCGCCATGTCGAATAAGGTGTACCTGTGCCCCGGCTCGTACTGGGTGCAGACGAACGGGGGCTACGTCCACCGCGCCGACCTCCACTCTCCAGAGGGGGAGATCGTCGGTTTCGCCCTACAGACCCACTCCAGCGAGGAAGAGGAACGCGCAGGGCTCCTGTGCGGCACCGAGTTGCCGGTATTCGACGTCGGCGGACTGCGCGTGGGCATAGAGCTTGCCACCGACGTGTGGTATCCGGAAGTGGGCCGGCTTCACGCGCTTCAGGGCGTCGACGTCCTGGTGGCGCTGACCGCGGTGCCATCCCCCTATACCGTGTGGCAACAGACAGCAGGCCTGTGGCAGGTGGTCCAGGCTAACCAGGTGTTCGGCATAGAGGCGTCGCTGTCAGGCCGCTGGCTGGGTGCCAGGTACCACGGGCGCTCCCGGGCGTTCGGCCCTGTGGAATGCACGGAGGACGGGAGAGGTGTGTTGGCCGAGATAACGGCCGAATCCCGGTCAGACCGGTTCATAGTCACCCTGGATCGTGGTATGCTCCGCCACGCCAGAGCTGTGTTTCCCGTGTTCGAGCACTTCAACGTGGGGCTCTATTCGGAGCGCCTTTCAGACGCATACCTGACCGACAGGGCGGTGAAGATCGTCCCCGCCGATGAAAGGAAGGCCTGACATGTCGAAACTGACGATGGCCTTGAAGAAGCAGGGCCTGCACGCCCTGCTGATGAGCCGAAGCAACCCCGACGCCATCTCCAAGCACGTCAAGTGGCTTCTGAGGCACGATGCCCGTCTTCAGCATCGCGTGTCTCCGTGGTCGGACCCGGAAGCCGCAGCCTCCCGGCGGCAGAAGCTTCGCGTGGCGGCGGTGCAGATGCGCGCGTGCGCTGTGGGATCGGGGAAGGCCTACGCCGAGCTGGTCTACAGGCTCGCCGCCAGGGCGGCCTGGGAGGGCGCTTCTGTTGTGGTGTTCCCCGAGTACAGCGGGCTGCCCCTCCTGGGGCTGGTGCCTGGGGCGAGCAAGGTAGCGTCCAGCGCACCCAGTCTCGAGGATGCCAGCGCCATGGCGCGGGGCATAGGCGCTCGCGGAGCGCCGTCTGACCTGTTCGCGCTCCTGGCGCCGTACGCGCAGCGGGCTTACGTCTCTACCTTCGCGTCCGTGGCAAGAGAGCTGGGCGTCTACATGATAAGTGGAAGCATGATACTGAGCTACGAGGCGGGCGGCGTCACTGGCCTGCAGAACATGGGGTGGTGCTTCGGTCCGGACGGAAGTCGCGTGGCCAGGTACGTCAAGTGCCATCTGATGCCCATGGAGGCCCAGTGGGACCTGAAGCCCGGCACGTCGCTGGCGGCGTTCAGTCTGGGCGGGGTGGGCGCTGCGGCCCCCATCTGCATGGACGCCACGTATTTCGAGACCTTCAGGGTGGCGCGGGCGGCCGGGGCCGACATCGTGGCGGTGCCCGTGGCCAACCCGGAGCCTTATAACATGTGGTACGCCCTGCGGGGGATCTGGCCAAGGGTGCAGGAGTCGCAGGTGTTCGGGATCAGCTCCTGCCTGGTGGGGAAGTTCGCGGGGATAGAGTTCACCGGAAGAAGCGCCGTGGTCTGCCCGCTGGAGATGTCACCGGGGGGTGACGGGATACTGGCGCAGGCGTCTTCCCATGATGATGAGGAGATCGTCGTCGCCGACATAGACCTGGACGCCCTGCACGAGTACCGGGCGTCGAATCCCCTCAGGTTCAATCCCAAGCTTTACAGTAATTACCCTGTGGGCCTATACGATAGGGCCAGGAGCGCCAGAAGAGAGGAGCGCCAAAGACATGCATCGCATGGAACGGGTGAGGACCGCGGTGGCGGTGTGCGCACACCCTGATGACCTGGAATACTTCTGCGGAGGCACCATCAGGGCCATGGCTGACGACGGCTGGCATATCGGGCTCGTCATAGCCACCGACGGCGATCGGGGCACGCACGATCCGGCCGCCAGCAGCCAGCTGGTGGCATCCACGCGGCGGGAGGAGGCTATGGCCGCCGCCTGGATACTAGGCGTGTCGCACGTGGAATTCCTCGGCCATGAAGATGGCGAGCTCAGCACCGCGGCGTCGCTCAGGGCGGAGCTGACGCGCATCTACCGGTCCATGCGCCCTGAGAGACTCATCACGTTCGATCCGTGGAAAAGGTACGAGCTTCATCCGGACCACAGGGAGATCGGCATGGCCGCCATCGACGCGCGGCTGTTCGCGCGCCTGCCCCATTTCCATCCGGAGCACCTGCGGGACGGTCTGGCCCCCTGGACCATCAGCGAGATCCTGCTTTTCAACACGGACGAGCCCGACTACTTCGTGGACGTGAGCCGAACCATCGAGGCGAAGCTGGAGGCGCTCAGGGCTCACACCAGCCAGTGGGAGGGCATCTGGCCGCAGACCTCCGGGGCGGTGCGGGCGGAGGCCGCCCGGATGGGAGCGCTGGCCGGCGCCGCCGCCGCCGAGGGCTTCAAGCGCCTGTACGTTCCGCTGGGGCCTGTGAGCGCAGGGTGGAGCGACGCGAATAACGGCCCAACTGTGGGCTGCTAGGAACCATCGGGGCGGCCCCCCATCTTCGGCGCGACCCAGGCCGACCAGGCCGAAAGGAAGCTGTTCAATGGAGATTCCGCATGAGTCCCTCATGACAGTTCCGCGCGAGACGCGCGAGACCGCGGATACGCGCGCCCCCATCGTCACAGGAAACGAGTGGGTGTGCCTTCCCGACATCGCCCCGGATGATGCCGGCATCGCCAGCGTCAACGTCCTTCACATGGCCTCCAGGAGCTTGATCGAGCTCTTGGGGGCATCGCGCGAAGCCCCCCTTCTGAGGCCCACCATCGCCGGGATTTCCCTGAGCGATCTGCGTTGGGACTACCTTGCGGACTGGATCCCGCAGGCCCGCGGGTCGGTGAGCCTCGGGTGCGGTTCGCGGTGCGACGTCACCCTGACCATATGCGCCCCGGTGGGCGAGCGCGGCTTCATGATCCTGATGGAGCTCGCGGCGGACAGGGCCAACGGCGGCGTCGTCGACTTTCGGCCGGGCATCGAGGCGGCCTTCGGCTCCGTGTGTAGCACAGTGTTCAGCCGGCGCGCTCTGCCTGCAGGGAAGCACGTGGAGTACTCCGATTGGACGCGGAGCATCGTCATGGAGGCCCGGGGCAGCGGCGGAGGCATCGTCGCTCTGGCGCTGGGGGCCAGCGATGATATCCACTGGAGACTGGATGGGGAAGCCTGTCGGTTCTCAGCCTGGTGCAGCGCGGCGCTGGCGCCTGGCGAGACCAGGTCCGTGGCGTTCTGGGCGGCAGTCAACTTGGAGCACGACGGCGCGGCGGTCACCAACGTCCATCTGAGGAGGATAGGCGCACGCGCCGCGCTGGAGGCGACCCTCCGGTGGCTGGAGGCCAGGGCGTACAAGTCGGGCTCCATCGAAGGCGAGCCGGACGCGCCAGAATCGGCCAGCGCCCGCACCGTGGCGCGAGCCAATCGGAACCTGCACTTCTGCAGGTTCTTCGCCCACGGCCGCGCGCTTGACACCGAGGAGCTGGTGATGATCACGTCAAGGAGCCCTCGATACTATGTGTCGGCCGCCTTCTGGCCCCGCGACACGCTCCTGTGGGCACTCCCGGCAATGCTCCAATCAGATCCGGACTTCGCAAGACGAGTGCTTGAGGCGACCTTTGCCCGACACATGAACAACATGGGCGTCCACGCGCACTACATGGATGGAGTGCTGCTTTACCCAGGCTTCGAGCTGGATCAGCTGTGCGCGTACGTGATCGCCCTGGCCGGATACATCAGGCACACGTCGGATGGCACCATCCTCGGCCGCGATAAGGTGGAAGCGGGGCTCGCCAGGTTTGAGGCGGAGCTGGAAAGGAGACGCCATCCCGAGGCCCATCTATACAGCACGTTCCTGGACCCCAGCGACGATCCGGTGAAGTACCCTTACCTCACGTACGACAACGTGCTGGTTTGGAGAGCCCTGGCGGACCTGGCTCATGTCCGCGCGGAACAGGGAAAAAAGGAGTCCGCTCAGCGTCTGAGTGCGCTGGCGGACGCGGTTCGCCATACGATCATGGAAAACTGCGTGGTGGACGGCCCTACGGGTCCTATGTTCGCGTGGTCGGTGGACCTGGCCGGCCGCTACGAGCTCTACGACGACCCGCCCGGAAGCCTGGTACTGCTTCCCTTCTACGGGTTCATCAGCACCGACCACCCGGTGTACAGGAACACTCTGAAGTTCATCCGCTCAAGCCACAACCCGTACTCGTGGCACGGCCATCCCTTCTCGGGGGTTGGGTGCGCCCATTCGCCGAGGCCATGGCCCATGCATGCATGCAATGCAGTCATGGCAGGCGTGGCCGCCCCGGAGGACGTGAAGCTGATCGCCCGAGCGCCTCTGGACGGAGGCCTCGCCTGCGAGACGGTATGGGAAACCACCGGCGCCGCAGCCACCGGCCTCGCCTTCGCCACGGCAGCCGGGTACCTGTCGCTAGCTCTTGTCAGAGTTGCCCAGGAGCCCGACCTGCTCCCTGATCCAGAATAGCCCCTTTCCGGGGGGTTCCGCCAGGCGCACCCCGTTGGCGTTCTCACAGGTTTCAGACGGATCCACAATGAAAGCCGGCGTCTTAGGCTGCCCTAGAAGCTGGGTCTCGTTGATGCTGCGGTGGCCTGACACCACGTACGCGATGCCTGCCACCACCGCCGCGAACGGGCTGATGCCGGCGCCGAAAGCCTCAGCGCCGAGAGCCACAGCTGCCAGCGGAGTGTTGGCGGCACCCGCCAGAACGCCCACGATGCCCAACGCCGCAGCGAAGGCAGGATCAAAGCCCAGCACACCCGAGAGCGCAGACCCTGCGGCCGCGCCTATCACGAATACCGGGGTCATGGCCCCGCCGCTGAAGCCTGAGCCAAGCGTAACGGCGACGAACGCAATCTTCAGAAGAAAGGCCGACCAGTGTATACGGTCTCCCAGCAACGCACGTTCGTATATCTCAACTCCCAGCCCGAGGTAATCCCGGGAGAAAGCCAGCGCCAACAGGACTAGCACGATTCCGCCCACAAAGGTTCGGGCAGGGAGATAGTGTATCCGATGGAACGCATGTGCCGCCGCATGCTCAGCCTCAATGTACAACCAGGCCACGAGGCCAAAGAAGACCGCCATGGCAGCAAGCTTGAGGATGGCCACTGCGTCAAGATTGGGCAGTGAGAACGTTGCGTGGAGCGGATGCCAGTACCCTGTCCACCGAGCAGCCAGAATCGCGCTGAGGGTGGAGACCACTGCAGGCATAAGCCCGGCGTAGGTGGGCCGCCCCATTCGCAGAGCCTCCATGGAGAACAACACTCCGGCCACGGGGGCACCGGTAACAACGGCAAACCCGGCAGCCAAGCCCGACTGGGCAAGCATTCGCCGGTCAACGTCTGAGAGCCTCAGTAGGCCCCCGACGTCAGAAGCGAGAACCGCCCCGATCTGCGCCGACGGTCCTTCTTTGCCAGCCGAGGCGCCGAAAGATACGCAGAGCACGGTGGTTATGGCCTTGACGGGCGCCGACAGAAACGGCATGGTGCCTTTGCCCCTGTTGACCGCCCTGATGACTGCCTCGGTTCCGTGCCCGTAGGCCTCAGGAGACACGTAAGTGATCAGCATCGAGCTGATCATGCCTGCCACCGGCAGCGCGACCCACCACAGGCTCACCCGGTGAGCCATCTCAGTGCCCCAATGGAGCAGCTGAAGGAAGTAAGAGATACCCGCCCCCGCCACAGCACCTGTCACTGAAGCCAAGACGATCCACTTCAGTGCGAACAACGTGACGATAACCAATTCTTCGAAGCGAGCTGCGCACGTATGCTCCGAATTCTTCATAGACATCAGCTCTTCTCCCCTGTCCTCGTGACACTGTTCACCAGTCACATGCTAATTCGGCACGGACGGAAAGTCAATGCCCGCCCAGACTAGGGATGCCCTGGCAACAGTGCTGCAGCCGCATCTTTGCGTTCGGGGGCGGTGCCTATGAGGACCTGACCGCAGCGTGCACAGGCCGCGACAGCAGGAGCTGAGAGTCAGGCCCGGGTATGTAAGGATCAGGGCTGAAGGATCAGGACTGGCGAACCCCCCCGACCTCAACGCGGATCAGGATCGTAGGCAACAGGAGTGGCCAGCGAGTCGGCCAATTCGCTGATGCAGCGCTCCATCACCTCACTACCTCTCCAGGCTTCGTTCATTACGACGTCCCGCAAGTCCATGTCCTGCAGTCTCTCGAGGTCAGCACACTCGCCGTACACCCGCCACGCCCTGTCAGCAACAAGGAGCTTGAGGTACATAGCTCCAGTCTCACAGTTGCCTGCGGCGCAGGCGTCCACCGCCAGGGTCTGAATCAGCTGACGCTCCTCCGCAGACCATGGGATCATCGTGCAGCTCACCTCCGAAAAATTGGCGATGCCTATTGGTATATATCATATTACCATCTGTTGGCGGTACACAACAGTATCCAATAGTGCTAATCCTTTCGGATTTTCTTGCTGCCAGTAAACTTTTCCAGTATTTTCTTGGCCTACAGTCGGCCACGGTTGGAGATGCTGCGTATTCCGACGAAATCGTCCACGCGTTGCGGAGGAAATCGTCCACCCGTTCCGGCCCAAGTCGTCCATGCGTTCCAGTGCGAGGGGTTCTTCGGAAGGCTCGAAAACGAGATGTTCTACGGCCGCTCATGGACAGGCGTCCCCATAGCCCAGTTCATCGATGAACTCGACAGCTATCTTAGGTGGTACAACGAAAAACGTATCAAGATGTTTCTCGGGGCGAAGAGCCCCAAAGCCTACAGGCAAAGCATCGGCTTGGTGGCATGACCGAGTCCAAGAAAACGTCCGCACCCCCTCCTTCTGCACTTCTATTCTGCCGAAAACAGAACCGCCCTCACCTTCGCGCGGTGAGAGCGGTGAGGGCGCCAGGATACACAGGTTCCGTGGAGCACTTGACTGAAAATCGCCTGACCGATACATGAGGCCG
>LFSP01000012.1 GCA_001513145.1 Clostridia bacterium DTU025
TCTGTTTGGCAATCAAGAAGTGCACAGTTTGGCGGCCAAAATGTGCATAGGATAACCGCCGCGCCGTGGGCCTGTTGGCCCGGGTGGTCTAGTGGTCGAACTGCAGAGCCTGCCGGTCAGATGCGTTGTCGTCATTCAGGCCTGCTCCGTTCAGTTGTGAGAGCGCGTGCCGCAGGCGGTAGCTCTCGCCGGTGAATGCCAGCACATGACCGTGGTGAACGAGCCTGTCGATCAGTGCGGCAGTCAGCCGGTTGTCGTTGATCACCGTATTCCACTGCCTGAACTCCAGGTTTGTGGTGATGGCAACGCTCCTGCGCTCGTAGCAACTGGCTATCACCTGGAACAGCAGCTCGGCCGCGTGGCGGTGCAGAGGCAGGAAGCCGAGCTCGTCCACAATGAGTAGATCACATGACTCGAGATCCCGCGTGAAACTTCCCAGCGTCCCTTTGGCGTTCCGCTCCAGCAACTTGTTAGCCAGGTCTGCCGTCTGAAAGAACCGCACCTCCTTTCCACTCATGACGGCCTTTAGCCCCAGCGCTATCACCAGATGGGTCTTGCCGGTTCCCACACCGCCCATGCAGATCAGCGATTCCCTGGCGTCGATGAAGGCCAGCTCTGTCAGATGTTCCTTCGTGGTGTTTGAGGGCAACAGTATGTTGTCCCACGAGAACTCGTCAAGCGTCTTGGTCTGTGGAAATCCCGCACGCTTCAGTTTGCGCCTCGTC
>LFSP01000020.1:0-242 GCA_001513145.1 Clostridia bacterium DTU025
AGCATACACAACGCCAGCCCCAGACGGGCGGGCCCCTTCGTCGTGGTGAACTGCGCTGCCCTTCCTGAATCCCTGTTGGAGAGCGAGCTGTTCGGCTACGCCAGCGGCGCGTTCACCGGTGCCAGCAAGAGCGGCAAGGTGGGTCTGTTCGCCCAGGCCCATGGCGGCACCATCTTCCTAGATGAAGTATCGGCCATGCCCATATCCGTTCAGCAGCGCTTCCTGCGTGTGCTGGAGACCCG
>LFSP01000020.1:298-5683 GCA_001513145.1 Clostridia bacterium DTU025
CCCCCGCTCCGCGACCGTCGCGGAGACATCCCCGAGATAGCCCAGAGGATGCTGACGGAGTTCGGCTCCGCGGCGCCACAGTCGCCGCGCGGGTTCACCGAGGCGGCGCTGGCGATCCTTCAGGCGTATGACTGGCCCGGCAACGTAAGGGAACTGCGAAACGTGGTCCAGCGCCTGGTGGTGTGCAGCGAGTCTGAGTGCGTATCGGCCTCTGAAGTCGCGAATGCCCTGGGGATCGCAAACCATCTGCCCAGACCCATCGAGGAGGCCGGCGACGCAGATCCTGATCCTGCAACCAGGAACCTCAAACTCAGCGCCCGAGAGGCTGAGCTGGAAAGCATACTGAGAGTCCTGGACGAGTGCGGAGGTTCCAGAACCCTGGCGGCCAGGCGACTGGGGATCAGCAGGGTCACCCTCTGGCGCAAGTTGCGGGCGTATGTTTCAGATTCCACCCGCTAGCGCGTTACAATCCTGAAACGCGACAGAGAGCCGTCCGCCGTTCCCGGCGCCGTCTAGGCCACGTAACCCCTATCGTCCAGCGTTTTCAGCTTTTTTCGACTGTTTTCGGCCTTGGCACGATGCTTGCGTTACGGAACAAGAAGCAACCAAACACTGAGGAGGAGGTATACGTATCAAATGAGACTCAGAAGGCTCAGCGTAATCCTTGTGCTCCTAGGTCTAGTTGCTCTGATGGTCGCTCACGTTACGGCGGCGACGTTCCCGGAGAGAGCAGTCACTTACCTGATGTGTTTCGACCCCGGAGGCGAGTCTGACATCACCGCAAGGCTGCAGCAGCCCTATCTCGAAGAGGCACTTGGTCAGAAGGTCGTCATCACTTACAAGGTCGGAGGCGGAGGCGCAGTTGGCTGGTCAGAGCTGGTGAGGTCCAAGCCCGACGGCTATCTGTTCGCAGGCTGCAACCTGCCTCATACCATCGTCCAGCCGATGCAGCGGGGGGACGCCGGCTACACCACGGATCAGCTCAAGAGGATCTACTGCTTCGAGAGCACTCCCTGCGCTCTGGTGGTACGTGTGGACAGCCCGTTCAAGACACTCGAGGATCTCCTGGACTACGCCAGGAAGAACCCCGGTGCGGTAACTCTCGGGGGTAGCGGCAGCTGGAGCGCCAACCACCTGGGAGTGATTGAGCTCGAGCGTGCGGCCGGAGTCACGCTTACGTACATCCCGTTCACCGGCTCTGGCACCGCCACGCCGGCGCTGCTGGGAGGGCATGTGACTGGCCTGATGACCTACACCACCATGGCAGCCCAGCAGAGGGAGAACTTCCGCATCCTTGCCGTGGCCGCCGAGAAGCGCTCAGCGGTATTCCCCGATGTTCCCACCTTCAGGGAGCTCGGATACGACATAGTTGAGGGCGCCTACAGAGGTGTGTCGGCACCTCCTGGTACCCCTGACGAGATCGTGAAGATCCTTGCCGACGCTTTCGACAAGGTGAACAGGAACCCCGAGTTCATCAAGAAGATGACTGATCTCGCCTTCGACCTCGAGTACATGGGTCCTGAAGAGTACACCCGGTTCGTTGAGGAGAGAACGGCGTACTATAGGGAACTGCTCAAGGATATGGACATCACGCAGTAAGCCCGCCTTTTCAGGTCTGGCCGGGGCTTCAACAGCATACTGGGCCCCGGCCGTCTCCTGGCGTAGACTGGCGCGAGTCGGCGGAGACTTGCACCTGTTTCGAATCAGCGTTGTTAGCAGCTCGATTGGAACTGGAGGTTAGTACATGAGTTCGGCTCTATCTGGAATAGCATCCATACTAACCCCAACCACTCTTCTGTTGATGCTCGGCGGAACTGTGATGGGGCTGATCGCAGGCGCCCTCCCGGGGATCTCGGCTACCATGGCGGTGGCTCTGCTGGTGCCGTTCACGTTTTCGATGCCGCCCCTTCAGGGCCTTGCGCTCTTAGGCGCCATATACATGTCGGCGATCTACGGGGGCAGCTTCTCGGCGATCCTGATCAACACGCCGGGTACCCCTTCGTCCATCGGCACCACGTTCGACGGCTATCCCATGGCCAAGCAGGGCCGCGGATGGGAGGCCATCATAGTGGCTACAGTGGGGTCGGTGATAGGTGGAATCTTCGGCGTGATCGCGCTCGCCTTTCTGGCACCCCCGCTGGCCAAGGTGGCGCTGAAGTTCGGTCCGCCCGAGTACTTCTGGGTGGCCGTGTTCGGGCTCACCATCATCGCTACGCTGTGCTCCAAGTCACTGGTGAAAGGGATAATGGGGGGCCTTCTGGGCCTGCTGATAGGCACCGTAGGTATAGCGCCCATCGGCGGCGACGTGAGGTTCACGTTCGGGATGCCGGCTCTACAGGGTGGAGTGGAGCTGGTAGGTACCATGATCGGCCTGTTCTGTCTGCCCGAAGTGCTGGCGATGATCCTCGAGGGGTCGGACAAGCGATATGAGAGGATGGATATCGGAAGGCGTCAGGGCATCCTGTGGGAGGTCACGAAGAAGGTGTTGGCCCAGCCGCAGAACCTGCTGCGGTCGAGCATCATCGGTACGGTGGTTGGGATCATTCCGGGTGCCGGAGGCAGCATAGCCAACCTGGTGTCGTACAACGAGGCCATGAGGGCTTCGAAGCATCCGGAGAAGTTCGGCACCGGCCTGATCGACGGCGTGATCGCGACGGAGACGGCCAACAACGCCACGGTGGGCGGCGGTCTGATTCCGCTGCTGACGTTGGGCGTGCCTGGCACTCCGGTTGACGCGGTGATCTATGCCGGCCTGCTCATCCATGGGCTCCAGCCGGGAGCTCGTCTGTTCACTCACTTTGGCGACATAACCTACGGGTTCATATTCTCCATCTTCGTAGCCACTGTAATGATGCTGCCAGTGGGGTTGCTCCTGGGCAACGCCCTGCACAAACTTGTGTCGCAGCTTTCCGTGAGGATACTTGCGCCGTCCATCATGTTCCTGTCGATCATCGGCTCCTACGCCATCAGGAACAACATCATGGACGTGTGGGTAATGCTGGCCTGCGGCACGCTGGGCTTCCTGCTGAAGATACTCAAGGTCGACCCCGCCCCGGTGGTGTTAGGCCTCGTGCTGGGGCCCCTGGCGGAGCAAGGCTTCGTGCAGGGCTTGCTGATCGGGCGCGCCCAGGGGATCGGCTACGGGATCTTCTTCACCAGGCCTGTGTCGATCCTGCTGATCGTGATGACAGTGGTGTCGCTGGTGTGGCCTTTCGTATCAGCGTGGTCCAGGAAGCGGCGCGAGAAGGGAGCTGGAGCCAATGCGTAACAGTGACATAGTATCATCCGTTCTGGTGCTCGCCATCGTGGCGATCTTCGGCCTCCAGCTCCGCAGCGGTGTCACCTTCTTCGGCCTGGTGTTTCCCAGGGCGGTGCTGTGGGGCCTGGGCTTGTCCGCCGCGGGGCTCTTGGTGGCTACGCTGGTGCGCGGGCAGGCGCCGAAGAAGGACATCGAGGCTCCGCAGCTGGGCACCGTGTTCCTGGTGCTCTTGCTGATGGCAGTGTGGATAGTCGCCATGAACTGGCTCGGCTTCTATGTAACCAGCGTTGTGGTGTTCGGCCTGCAGATGCTGTTGATCGACCCAAACGCGCGAAACCCGAAGGCGTTCATCAGATCGATCGTAGGGGTGGCAGTGGAGCTAGCAGTGTTCTACGTGGCCTTCAGCACGCTGCTGGAAGTGCCGCTGCCACGAGGCATCCTGTTCTAGCACTATCCGCGCCCTTCCCCCGTTAAGGATGGGCGACGACGAGGGCTCCGCGCCGGCCTGGTGCGGAGCCCTCGCCATTGCTAGACTCATGAGCGTAAAGCCAGCGCGAGAAAGCCCCGCCCTTGCTGGCGGGGTCAGGCCGACCCATGGACGGGTCGCTTTCGCAGGGCTTCGACCCGCCGGTGGGTCACCCCCGCCACCTCCGTTAGGCAACCGTCGCGGGTCGATGCGCATGGTGTGGACCTTCCGATCACACACCGCGCGTAGCTGGGAAAATGGAAAGCCGGCGCCGCGGCGCCGGCTCTTTGACGCTCACACTGACTGCCACTATCTAGCTAAGTAGCCCTGCTTTCGGCTTTCGACCTTCGGCCTTCGGGCTTCGCGCGCCGTCTACGCGCCTGCCAGTGCCTTCAGGTTAGCGCACACCGCATCGCCCATCTCCACGGTGGTAGCAGTGCCGCCCAGGTCACGGGTGCGCGGCCCGTGAGGGTCCAGCAACGTACGCTCGATGGCCCTCACTATCAAGTCGCCCATCTCGGAGTAGCCCAGGAAGTCCAGCATCATCGCTCCGGACCAGATCATCGCAACGGGATTTGCTATGCCCTTGCCTGCTATGTCAGGGGCCGANNATGCTGCCCTGTATGGCGGCGCCCTCGTCGGTGAGGATGTCGCCGAAGAGGTTCGAGGCCACCACCACGTCGAACCACTCGGGCTTCGTGATGAGGTACATCGACGCCGCGTCCACGTGGGCCTTGTGGGTCTCGATATCCGGGTATTCCTTGCTTACCTCGGCGAACACCTCATCCCAGAACACCATGCTGTAGTTGCACGCGTTGGACTTGGTCACCGACAGCAGTCTCTTGTGCTTATTTCTCTTGCGCGCCAGCTCGAAGGCGTACCTGATGATGCGCTCGGTTCCCCTCCGGGTGAACACGGCGGTCTGCATCGCAGTCTCATATGGAGTTCCGATGTGCACCCTGCCGCCGACCCCGGCGTACTCGCCTTCGGTGTTCTCTCGCACCACCACGAAGTCGATGTGCTCTGGCCCCTTGTCCCTGAGCGGGCCCGTGACCCCCGCCAGCAGCTTGATGGGGCGGAGGTTAACGTACTGGTCGAAGCTCTTGCGGATGGGCAGCAGCAGGCCCCAGAGCGATACGTGGTCCGGCACCAGTCCCGGAGCGCCTACGGCGCCCAGCAGGATGGCATCGTGGTCGGCCAGAACCGAGAGCCCGTCTTCATCCATCATCCTGCCAGTCTTCAGGTAATAGTGACATCCCCATGGGAAGGTGTTGAACTCGAAGTCGAGCCCCCCGTGGATTTGGCTCACAACCTTCAGGACCTTGAGGCCCTCTGCCATGATCTCCGTGCCTATGCCGTCGCCGGGCACCACTGCGATCTTCAGCTTATCCATGAGTCTCCTCCTCCACTATCATTGCGAAATGAGAGACGGGACCACGCCTCCCGCGCTGGGCAGCACGACGCAGGAGAGATCAGCACCGTGCCTTGCCCGCACCATATCCAGCGCCTCCTCAAGGGAGTGCGCGGGGGTCATGAATAGGCGGCGCACGATGGCATCATCCAGGCGCGACACCAGTATGACATGCTTCTCCTTGATCACCCGGGCCAGGGCGTAAGCCTTGTGCCCGCCCAGCGCGAACTGGGCGGCGAAGCGCGCCAG
>LFSP01000020.1:5813-6268 GCA_001513145.1 Clostridia bacterium DTU025
GCCTGGTAGACGTTGATGTCCTTCGGGTAGCCGCCGGCGCTGGCGATGGCCACGTCATACAGCCTGTCGATGGGCGTGACGGCGATCTCGCGGCACAGCTCCACTCCGCGCAGCCAGGCCTTCTCCATGTCGCCCGCCACCACGTCGCACACCTTGCCCGACGCGTCGGTGACCACGTTCACGATGAACCCCACGTCCACCTTGCGGCCGGCGTCCACCATCTCCTCGCTCACCGGGTTGCCCTCAAGCGCGGCCACGCCCGCGTTGGGGTGGGTCATCAGGGAGTGGTTGTGCTCGATGGACACGCGCCCAGACACGCCAGGGAAGATGGACTTGCGGCCGCCGGAGAACCCTGCGAAGTAGTGCGGGCCGAGCACCCCCGTGGTGATCACCATCTCTGCCTCGTACACCAGCTTGTTCACGTAGAACTCGGTGCCGTGCACCAGGGTTCCCAC
>LFSP01000029.1 GCA_001513145.1 Clostridia bacterium DTU025
TCGGGCGTGTCGCCGCGGTGGATGCCCGTGGCCACCACCAGGGTGATCCGGTCGCGGGGTATGCCAGCCGCCTCCACCTGCTGGAGGATGGGCGGAAGCATCAGGTGGTTCGGGGTGGGCCTGGTCACGTCGTTCACTACGATAACGGCCTCAGTGGCGTTCCGCCTCGCGATCTCCTCAGCTATGGTGCCTGACCCGATGGGGTTCGCCATGGCCTCGAGCACCCGGGCCATCGGGTCATCCAGCTTCGGAGGGCTCTTTCCTGCCAGCACCGTAGGGGCGGTGCCAAGAGCTGAAAGGTCAAGGCTCAGCGTTGTCTTTCCGAACTTCAGCTCAAGCTCCATTCGGAGGCCTCCCCTCCTTGACTTAGTGGTTCTATGGAAGACTTCAAGTTTCCACTCCATAAGGGTGTAGCAACAATCGTGCCAGTCGTCTTCATCAGCCCGGAGAACGGACCATCCCCAAACGCGGGAGTTGGCCGATAGTTCGCCAGCTGAAGTCGTGCTACACTGGGGGCGAGGTGGTACGCCGCGGCGGCTTGCTCGCGGAGCCGCTGGATGACGAGTTGCACCGAATCGGTGATTCACAGGTGAAACATCAGCCCCGCGGCCCGCCTCCGGTCCGCCCGCGAGGAGCGTACGAAGGGGATCCGGCGTGGCAGGCGAATTAATGTAAGAGGAGGTGGTTTCCTGTGAAGACGCTTGCGTTGACGCGGAGTTGTTGGTTTCGGCGAAGGCAGGGGCGATGGGGTCGACTGAGCCTGTGTAGGGAAGCGGCCCTGACGCTCGTAGCCGCGCTGGTGGTTGCGGTAGCGCTGACTGCTGCGAGCGCGGCGGCCTACGGACCGGTTACTCTGCACTACTACGGCAAGCTAGGCCCGCATCGGGTGCAGATGGAGATCACCATTGACGAGGAGAAGGTGACCGGGACCTACTGGCACGATTCAGTCGGCAGGAAGCTGCTGCTGGAGGGCACCTTCAAGGCGCGCACCGTTGACATGGCTGAGATCAATGAGAGCGGCGAGGTGACCGGCAGGTGGCGCGGGGGGCTTAACCCCATCGCCGGCTGGTGGGAAGGCACCTGGACCAGTGCCGACGGCCAGCAGACGCTGGAATTCGACCTGCAGCTGGTGGCGGAGATCGTCAGAACCTCCGAGAAGCGCCTTGGCTGCGTGGACGTGGAGGTCATCAGGCCGGTGCTGATGCCTGCGCTGCTCACCGGAAAGGTGGACCCCGCTCAGAGGTGGATCGACAGCGTGGCTTTCCTCCCGGTTGATGCCATCGTGATAGAACGCCTGGCTGAGCCCACCTTCGAGCCTGAGATGCCATGGTCCAACTATTACCTGAGCGTGGAGTACCGCATAGCCCACTTCTCGCCGAGGCTGCTGAGCGTGGAGGGCACGATCTACTCGTACACTGGCGGGGCGCACGGAAGCTACGTGGCCGTGCCGTATACGATCGTGCCGGGGCCGTCAGGGCCCGTCGAGGTGCAGCTTGAGGACGTGTTCCTCCCTGGTTCCGGCTGGGAAGAGAAGCTGGCGGATTACGTCATCGGTGATCTCAGGGAGCAGGGGGCCGCCTGGGTCGTCACCGGCGAGGTCACGGAGGTGGCGGTTGAGTCGCTGCACCGGTTCACCCTGAGCCCGGCGGGGATAAGGTTCTACTTCGATCCGTACGAGATGGGCCCGTGGGTGGAGGGGATGTATACGGTGGATGTGCCCTGGACTGAGCTGGCCGGCATGGTCAACCTTGACGGGCCCGCAGGCACTGTGGTACCGCAGGCCTCGGGCGAATGACGGCCTAGACGAGCTAAGGCCGGACGCAGAGGTGCAGCAATCGACGGGTTGTCGTTAGGGCGGTTGGGGCTACATAGTGCTGGCCTGGGCGGCGCCAGTGATGGGGCCGCCCACGGCCATATTCTTTTCCCTGCCAACACTGCCGGACGAGACGGGGGGTCTGGCGCGAGTCGAGGCCATAGTGTCCGGTCTGCGAGGAGGTAGGGGTGGCGCTGCTGGAGGTGGCCGCGACGTCTGCAGTGCGATGGCTGATGCGCAAGGCTGTGCGGAGAGGTAGTCCGTCTTCAAGCGGCAACAGAAATGGCCTCATGCCAGCGCGATGGGGCGGGCGTGGTCAGACGGATGCGAGGCGGCGTTTCGATGAGGGCCGGCAGGTAACGAAGGTGCGGCGGCGAACGAATCTCGACGAGGTGACCACGTTTGATCGACTATGAGGAAGCGTACTCGGGGCCGGAGCTGTACTGGGGCAGCGAGCCAAACGCCCTGGCCAGACTGGCGGTGGAGGCTCGCGGCGTGGGGCCGTTCAGGGCGGTGGACCTGGGCTGCGGCGAGGGCAGGGACCTGGTCTACTTCGCCAAGCACGGGTATCGCGCTGTGGGGGTTGACCTTTCGACGGCCGGCCTGGCCAAGGCCACGGCGTGGGCGAAGGAGGAGGGGCTTGAGGTGGAGTTGGTCAGGGCTGACCTTGTCACCTTCAGGGTCACGGCCCCGTACGACCTGCTCTACTCCAGCGGCAGCCTCACGTACATACCGCCTGAGGCGCGCGAGCAGGCCTTTGCGAACTACAGGGAGATGGCGGCGCCAGGCGCCATCGTGGCGATGAACGCCTTCGTGCACAAGCCGTTCATCCCGGTGGCCCCCGACTGGGGCGATGATGAGCACTTCTATCACAGCGGCGAGCTGTTGATGCACTTCGCCAGCTGGGAAGTGCTGCATTTCGAGGAGACCGTGTTCGACTGCTGCTCCGGGGGCGTGCCGCACCGTCATGCCATGAACACGCTGATCGCAAGGAGGATCGTGTGAGATGAGGCGCTTCGCCTTCAGCCTCTTTGCGTCGGTGTACTTCCTGTCGTTTCTGCAGCGTGTTGCGATATCGGTGGTAGCGGGAGCGCTGGAGGCGGAGTTCGGCCTCGACAGCGTAGCGCTGGGCATGATGTCGTCGGGGTTTTTCATCGCATACGCGCTGGCCCAGCCGGTCATCGGGTTGCTGGCGGACAGAGCCGGACCGGAACGTGTGGCGGCGGGCGCCCTGGCGGTGGGGGCGGTGGGTTCCTTCATGTTCGCCGCGGCGCGCAGTTTCGGCGTAGCGTTCTCCGGCAGAGTGTTGATGGGACTGGGCCTGGCAGCGGGTTTCATACCTGGTATGAAGGCCATAGCCGAGCTGTTCCCGCCTGAGATGTTCTCGACGTTCAACGCCCTGTTCGTGACCATCGGGCACGCGGGCTCGCTGGTGGGAGCCGCGCCGCTAGCATGGATGACTACGGCGGCGGGGTGGCGGGCCGTGTTCACTGGTCTGGCGTTCGTGGCTGTGGCGCTGGCTGTGTTGTGTGCTTGGTACGCTGTTCGGAAAGGGCGCGAGATGGCGGCCGGAGGCGCGGCACGGCAGGGGGCCGGGGACGGAGCCAGGCAGGGGTCGGGGCAGGGGCCTGGGCAGGGACTGGAGCAGGGGCTGGGGCAGGCGCTGGAGCAGGTGCGAGGCACCAACCGGGAGGTCGTAGCCAGCGTCAGGATGTGGCTGGTGGCGTTCTTCCTTTTCGCCAAGTACGGTTCGCAGGTGGCCTTCCAGGGCCTCTGGGGTGCACCGTACATCGTTTCGGTTTACGGCGTCAGCCCGACGCAGGCTGCGGGCGCGGTGACCATGGTCGCGGTGGGCTACGTTGTCGCTGCTCCTTTCATGGGGAGACTGGCCGATAGGCTGGCGACAGCCGGGATGGACCTGTTTGCGGCCCAGCGCCTGCTCCTCGTGGGCAGCACTGCGCTGTGTGTGGCCGTGTGGATCCCTATGGCTCTGGCCCCAGGACTGGTGCCCTGGGGTGCGCTGCACGTGGTGATTTTCCTGCTGGGCGTGTCGTACAGCACCGCCAGCCTCGCCTTCGGCATCACGAAGGACCTGTTTCCGGCGAACGTATCGGGCATCGCCACGGGGTTGGTGAACATCACGTCGATCCTGGGCGGAGCGGCCATGCCTCCCCTGGTGGGCTGGATCGTGGAGAGGCGCCTGGACGCGGGAGTGTCGGCGCACGCGGTCCATGCAGGGGCGCTGTGGCCGTGCCTTGTGGCTGCAGCTGTGAGCCTGGCGCTGGTGGCGATGGTGACGAGGCCTCCCCGGGCTAGGGCGGTGGGTGGAGCAGGACGAGGTTAGGCGTCGCGGGCGGTGGCTCTGAGGAGTTGAGCTGGAGAGAGGCGGGCGTCCGGCGTGGGGCGCGTGCAGGAAAGCCGCGGCAGGTGGTGTCGGCGCAACGGATGCGCACCGCGCGCCGTGGGAGAGCTAGAGCTTCGGCTGCGTGTGGCCAGGGCTGCTTGGTTGCGTGTCAACTGTGGAAAGCAGAAATAGGCGGAGTATGAGGCGGAAGGGATGCCCATAGGGGCATCCCTGCAACTTGTACTGGACTTGTTGTACTGGACTTGTACTGGACTGCGTCGACTGTTGGTGTCAGGGGCTCTGTCATGTGGGCATTAGCAAACCTGCGCATCGGGGGGTGCCGGCGCCAGGAGGCGGGAACACTGTTGGTGAGGGCGGGGTTCTCCATCTTTTCGAGGCGAGGCTGTGGGTGTGCTCCTCCGGAAAGAGGAGCAGAAGGCCATCTGCTCCTCGAAAACGCCGAGCCCACCCCGGCGACAGGTCTCGCCGATCTCTCGTGGACGGGTTGCGGCGACTGACCCCGGCGCCGGCTGGGCACCGCTGCAGTGCCCGGTTTCTGCTCACACGAGCCTCGCCCGCCATCGTCTCACAACTTCTGCTGCTGCAGCCTGCCCACACCATACAGCACCCTGCAGCTCACCATGGCGTAGCTTGAACCTTTCCGCCAGGTGGTGTAATGTAAACGGTGTCCCGGAAGCGTGCGAGCCCCGACTCGATGCGCTCTCTTGCGACTCGACCCGACCCGACCCGGGCCGCGCCGCGCCGGGCGCGCCGACCCGACCCGACCCGGGCCGGGCCGCGCCGGGCCACTCCCGCGCAACGCAACCACTTTGTTCGGAGGCAGAGGTGCGAATTGTCCAAGTTCAGCAAGGCCGACTTTCACGTCCATTCTTCTTTCTCGCTTGACTCAATGACGCACATGTTTGAGATGTGCGAAGCCGCCATCGCCCGCGGCCTCACCAGCGTGTGCTTCACGGAACACGTCGAGTTCGACCCCGCGGATTTCGGATACGGCTTCTTCGATTATGACCGCTACCGCGCAGGCATCCAGGAGGCCAGGGCCCGCTACGGCCACATCCTCCGGATAGGCATGGGTGCGGAGGTCAGCTTCACCAGCAAGAAAGTCGACGAGATCCGCGACTTCTTGGCCAACCACGAATTCGACTTCGTTCTCGGGTCACTTCACATGATCGACGAGTTGTTCATTGGGGGAGACGAGTATTTCGAGGGAAGGACGGAAGAAGAGGTGTACGCCCCGTACTGGGCCGAGTTGGCTGCCATGGCCAGCAGCGGGCTGTTCAAACGGATAGGCCACTTGGACTACCTCAAACAGGCTCATCCCCCCACCTGGGGGCCGTTCTCCTTCGAGCACTGGCAGGACCACATCGCCCGCGCCCTGGAGGCTATCCTTGCCTCAGGCGCCACCATCGAGGTCAATACCTCAGGCATAAGGAAGGGCTTAGGCGAGCCGTTTCCGTCGTGGGAGATAATCGAGCTCTACAAGGCCTTAGGGGGCGTCAGCGTCACCATGGGCTCCGACGCCCACCGCCCATGGCACGTGGCAGGCTACTTCGACATCGTTGGGGCCCGGCTCGAGCAGATGGGCCTTGCAGTACTGGGCCCCGAAACACTCAGCCCCGGGTTCGATCAGTAGCAGAACATCCGTATCTTCGACACGGCCACCGCGCGCACCGCGTCCACCGCGGCCTGGCTGGCCTTCCGCATATCCCGAGCGTTCGCCGACCATACCCCCGCCAGCGCCCGCTTCAGCGCATCCGCGTGGGCAGCGTACAGCTCAGTCGTGATGTTCACCTTCCGGATGCCCATGGTCACCGACTTCTTGAGCATGTCATATGGAACACCCGAAGCCCCGTGCAACACCAACGGCACGCCCGCGTTCTCCGCGATGGCGCTGAGCAGGTCGAACCTGATTATCGGATAGCCGCGGTAGTGCCCGTGCACCGTTCCCACAGCCGGCGCCAGCGCATCGACCCCCGTCAGCTCCACGAACAGCTTCGCCTCATCGGGATCGGTGAGGCACTCATCGCCCACGCAGGGCCTGCTCTGGCCGTTGTCGTTGCGCACTATGCGCCCGAGCTCTGCCTCAACCGACACCCCTGCCTCATGGGCCAGCCTCGCCACTTCCTGAGTGAGCCTCACGTTCTCGTCGAAAGGCAATTCTGAACCGTCAATCATAACCGACGTGAACCCCAGCTCGATAGCCTGTGCAACCATCCCCACGTCATGCCCGTGGTCAAGCTGCAGGCAAACGGGCACTTTCGCCGCCATCCCCGCAGCCCTCCCCAGGGCCGCGACATAGTGGATCCCCGAGTGCTGGATCGTCGTCGACGTGGCCTGGATCACCACAGGGGTTCTCTCGCTCTCCGCCGCCTCGACTATGCCCCTCAAGTCCTCGAGACAGCTATAGTTGAACGCCATCACCGGCATTCCCGGTGGAGTCATCTCCAACAACTCCACCAATGTGTGCAGGGCCATCCGCGAATACGCCCCCCGTTGTCTGAATTGCGTGCACCTATCCTGTAGCGTCTGGACCTGTCCTACATCGCCTGCACCTGTCCCACGTTGCCTGCGCGCATCCTACGTTGCCCACCCGTCCGGCATCGCCCGCACCCGCCCACCAGCGACGCCCCGCCTAATCCTGTGTTGCCACGTTGCCTGACTGGAGCTCCCTGTGCCTCACCTGAGTTCGAACCCCCGCCGCCCGCAACCTCTCCGCCAGCGCATCCGCAATCGCCACCGAGCGATGTTGCCCGCCGGTGCACCCAATGGCCAACGTCAGATGGTTCTTGCCCTCCACGCTGTAGTAAGGGATGAGCTTCATGACCAGGCTGGCCATGGTATCTAGGAATTCCTCCGCCATCGGATGCGATAGCACATACGTGCGACAGTCTCCACTGAGACCAGTTGTATTCCTCAACTCAGGAACATAAAACGGGTTTGGAAGGAACCTGACGTCAAAGATCATGTCGGCGTCGGCCGGCGCCCCGTACTTGAACCCGAAGGAGAACACGTCCACCGACATGAGCTCGTGGATGGGCCTGTCCGAGACCGCCGTATACAGGTGCGCCTTGAGATCCTGTGGCTTCAGATCCGAAGTGTCGATTACAATGTGCGCCCTCTGCCTGATCGGTGCCAGCATGTTGCGTTCCGCAGCGATACTGTCGTAGATGCTGCCGACCCCTGCCAGAGGGTGCGTGCGCCTGGTCTCGCTGAACCTTCGCACCAGCACTGCGTCGCGGCACTCCAGGAAGATTATGCGATACTCATAGCTCGAGTGATCCAGCCAATCGATGGCCTTCTCCAGCTCGCGGAAGTGCTCTCTGCCCCTAACGTCCATGGCCACTGCATAGTTCCTGCTCTCGCCCGTCGACGACGAGTGTATCTCCACAAGGCGGGGCAGCAGCGCCGGCGGCAGGTTGTCGATGCAGAAGAAATCCAGATCCTCAAGGGCCTTCATGCACTGGGTCTTTCCAGCCCCCGACAGGCCCGTGACTATGGTAAAAGTAACCCTCGCGGCATCAGCAGTCGCCACCGTCCGCCACCTCCATGGCCTCTATCATATCACGTGGAGACCGAAGACGAGAGGTACAATTATAACTGTATTCACGCGCCGGCAGACAAATCCTGCTGATTGCGAGGACACAACGTCACTCATATGAGTTGATCAATGGAATGCCCTAACGCTTGCGACACCTCAGCCAGCTGGGCATATCGTTGTCCTCCATGGGCCGGACGCTCCGGTAGTAATAGGCCTCATAACGCAAGTCCTTTCTGAGCTCCGCACGGAACTGCGAATCACAACGCGCCCTATCGACGTGCAACAGACTCTCCTTCAGCTTGGAGATCTCCCGAAGCAGCATCGGCTGATCGTCAGGGCATTTAGCCGCCAACACGTCGAGCGCCGATACTCGTTCGCCGATGATGCGGCAATAGGCGACGTAGTCTCCATCGTCGATGGCTTTGGCGCTTTCGTCCTTCGCGACCGCCGTCCGGATCAGTTTGACGTTGGTGATCACTTCGAAGTTGGGCTCGCACGGCTCCATCACATCCGACGCCGCAGTCAGGTGCGCCGTCAGCTCAACGCTGGTCTGCGCCAGGCAATGGCACGCGTCAGCGTACGACAGCTTCAGCCGCAACAAAGGATGCTCACCGGCAGGCAATGCAGGGAAGCTCAGCTCGACGGCGATATGCTTCTCCTCGTCGGCGAACATGTCGGGCAGAGCCAGCGTAGCCCCGCTGCCGCTGAAAACGGGCTCATGACCGAAAACCGTCGTCACCTTCGCGCTCGAAAGGCCCTCAAACGTCAGCGTGATGCCCTGCGCCACCACCGCCAGCAGCCCCTTGAGCTCGCTCTTGAACACGTCCCGGATGTCCTCGGAGTCCTTCACATAGTAGTATGTCCCGCCGCCCGACTCCGCGAGGGCTATCAGCAGGTCCTCATTGAAACTTGTGCCCACCCCAATGGCGGAAAGCGACACACCCTTGTCCAGCATCGACCGCGCCTTGGCAGCCAGCACCTTCGGATCGGTGATGCCGCGGTTAGCCATGCCGTCAGTGAGCAACAGCACCCGGTTGACCTGCCCCTCACGGCACTCCTTCAGCGCCTCCTCATGCCCCTTGAGCAGGCCGCCCGACAGGTTCGTGGATCCGCCGGAGTAAACGTGCGCGATGGCGTCCTTGAGGACGTCCTTATTGGTCACATGCTGGCACGGGAACACCGTTTTCACATCATTGTCGAACACCGTAACCGACGAAAAAACCCCTGGCCCCCAGCTGGCCAATGAGAAACTGCGCGGAATCTTTCACCTGCTCCAGAGGACGCCCCGCCATCGATCCGCTTCGGTCAAGCACCATGTGGACGTTGAGCGGCAGCCGTTCGCTCTGCCTTTCAGCTGTGTTCTTGCCCACCAGCCGCACCAGGGCACATATCGTCCCTTGCCTGTTGGCAGGCAGCATGTGATGCGACAGCTCAACCTCGGCCGTTATCGGACTGACATGGACACTAGCAGCACCGTTGCTCAAGGCAAGTCCTCCATCCTGTGATAGACTGGGCCTTACCTCACCTATTAGCAACTTGTCGTAGCCCACCTTCTTATCTTCTCAACTTGGAGGCTTGACCCGCACCCCGAGAATACCCAGGCACTTCCGAACGAGATCCGTGCTGAGACATCGCCCCCTCACCGCCTCCCACGCCATCGCGGTCGCGCCCATCACTGTAGGGTAGAGATGGGCATATCTCCGCATGCACTTGCGCACGACGGAAGGTAACCGCCACGTGATGCCGTGCTCTTTACGGTCCAAACATCGGTCGATGCCACCACCCTCGACGACGCTGCCTGGACCGTGCTCCGGCTTTACGCGGAGGTGGGCAACGTGTTTCAGTGACGCCGGCGCAGTGCGCAGCCACACGCCAGCAGCTTGCAGCGGCCCTGCCGAAAGAGCCGAGGGCCATCGCGTTTCTCTGCACAAAGCAGACGGTTTCAGTGCAGAGAGTCGAAGGTCAGACACAATTGTATGAACCGCACTACGCAGGCGATGAAGGAGGGCTCCACATACGTGTTCGTGCAGCGGCACGTGTCGCACTGATTCTGGCAGTGATTCTGGCACTGGGCTGGACCACCCCCGGCGCCGCATCGACACCATTATCCGGGATCTAGAGATCTCGGTAGCTGCGTTGCGACAACCGGGCACTGCCCCTGCCCATGTCATCGATGCCCTCCAGTCGTTGCTTGGCAGGCTCAAAGCCCACAGGGAACTGGTTGCTCGACAGCTCGGAGTGGTTGCCGACTATCATCCCTACGATGACCGATCCCGGTCACCTGCGATCCTACCGGGCGCAAACCGGAGAGACGCTCCACTTCGTTGTGCGAGGTGAGACCAACAACTCGTTGTGCGGAACTGGCACCTATACTGATGACTCCGATCTGACCGCGGCCGCTGTGCATTCGCGAGCCTTGAGAGATGGGGAGTGCGGAGTGGTAGAGGTCACGATCCTCCCGGGGCAGAGCACGTATTAGGTGAGCACGGCGAACTCGGTAACGAGCTCTTCGCACGGCGAATACTCCGGAAGCTCTCGGGTGTCCAGGGCACCGTCGCAGGCCGCTTACGTGCTGCCCGACCTGGGGAGTCCGTGGGCCTTTGGAGGCGTCACAGGACAGGTGTTCTACTCCAGGATCACCGGATCGACATCGGGCAGAGTGTGGGGAACACAGGTCTACACCAGCGACTCCGTCTTGGCCGTAGCTGCGGTCCATGCAGGCTTCCTCTCGGCCTGAGGGCTCGATGCCGTCGAGCTCCTCCTGTGCCCGGATGGGTTAGGTCAAGTGGGTGGGGGCGTTACGAAACGGGGTGCCTTTCATCGCGATCATGAGGCTAGACGTCGGTCTTTCGTAACGAAATCGACACAATGGTCCGTGAGGAAGGGCTCGAGGGGATTGCGGCGCGATCCGCCGTGTTTCGGATCGTCGGCGATAGCGCGTGTAACTGGGCGTCCTCAATGGAAAGAAAAGGGCCGGCTCCCCACGGGCGGCGAGGTGTCGGCATTGTGTTGATTATGCAACTATGTATGGGCTAGAAGGCACGACTTCATCACAAATGCCCCCGCGAATTGTAACGGACTCACCCCGCAGGCTAGTCCATTGGAATGAGGCTTCGCGCGGAGTCGGTCGCCGCGGAGCGGCTGCAGGCCGGCCGGCGCCATCTCACCACAACTAAGCCTGGGCTCGCGGCGTTTCGGGCAGGCCTGCCAGCGACTAGTATGCGTGACTACTGGTCCAGCACCGTTACGCAGGGGGCCGAATACCCATGTAGCACGCAGACCACTGCGTGAGGAGGTGGTCCATATGGAGAGGGAGCCAGGGAAGGAGCTGGAGCGCGCGCGGAAGATCCAGCAGGAACCGGAGCTGGAGCGCAAGCGGGCGCCGGGGGTGCCGGACGACGCTCCAGGCGATACGGCTGAAGACGCGGCGGGGGATATCGACCTGGAGCACATGGCGCTGTTCGGCTGCGGTCCGGCGTACGTGACCAACAGGAATGACGGCAGCGTGTCAGTTGTCGATCTGAGACTGATTCGGGAGATAGCCAGGATACAGGTGGGCGAGGCTCCGACAACACCGGCGGTCGGCCCTGACAAGCGGTTCGTCTACGTCTCGAACAGCGATGACAACACGCTTTCTGTCATAAGCACGCTGACGAACACGGTGGTGGAGACCGTAGACCTGAACGCCGGAGGCTTCGCGGCCGACTTCCCGTGGGGAGTTGCCGTATCGCCGGACTCGCGGTTCGTGTACGTCGCCAATAGGGGCTCATCCAACGTGTCGGTGGTGGACGCCAGACGGCTCGCGGTGGTGGCTCAGGTGCCTCTCTCGGCCGGCGGTTTCGACATCGATGTCACGCCCGACGGGGACTTCGCGTACGTGTGCCTGAGCGGTGTCGGCAGCATGGCCGTGGTGGACCTCAGCACCAACCTACAGGTGAAGACGATCAACGTGTGCGACGCCCCGCCGGACATCGCCATCGCTAGGCGGAAGCCGCTGGCTTACGTGTCGTGCCCCATCATGCAGGGCTCGGTGCGGGCGATCAACACGAACCTGGCCGAGGCGTCCATGACGTCCATCACGACGGGCGGATCCCCGGGGTCGATAGCCTTCAACCCCGACGCCACGCTGGCGTACGTGACCAACCTGACCGGGCAGGGGCTTTTCGTCATCGACGTGTTCAGGCACGCGCGGGTAGCAACGGTGCCTGTGGGCAACGAGCCGCGTGGCGTCGCCGTGAGCGACAACGGCCTCTTGGCGGTGGTGACCAACACGGATGACTCCACCGTGTCGGTGGTGGACATCCGGACCAACACGGTGGTCGGCACAGTGCAGGTGGGCAGCAGGCCGTGGTTCGTAGACATAGCATGAGAGCATGAGCCCATGAGCGAATCGAAGCCAGGAGTCTCTGACAGCGCACGCGCTGCCGGCGCCAACACTCAACCAAAGGCAGGAAAGGAGGGATAGGCATGGACGAGGTCCTTGACGATGTGGAAGTGCAGCAGCTGGGCTCACTCGGCTGCGGGACCGCGTACGTGACCAACAGGGAAGATGCCAGTGTGTCTGTGATCGACCTTAACCGGGCCCAGGAGGTGACCAGAATTCCCGTGGGCACCAGGCCGCAAGCGATCGCCGCCAGTCCCGACAAGAGGTTCGTGTACGTCACCAATTTCAACGATGCCACGCTGTCGGTGATCAACACGCTAACGAACACAGTTGTGGACACGGTGGGCTTGAACGTCGGGGCGTTCGCGGCGGAGGGTCCAACAGGGGTGGCGGTGACTCCTGATGGGCGGTTCGTGTACGTGGCCAACATCCAGTCCGACAACCTGTCGGTGGTGGACGCGCGCCGCCTGGCTGTGGTGACAACGGTGCCCATGAGCGCGCCGCCCGCTGACCTTCGCATCACCGCCGACGGAAACCTGGCCTACGTGACCATGGGAGTGGGAGCCATTGGCTTCATCGGCGTGGTTGACCTCAACACGAACCTGCAGGTGAAGGCCATCAGCATCTGTTCCAACCGTACCGGCATCGACATAGCGCCGCGCATGCCCCTGGCCTATCAGGCATGTACCTTCCCCGTGGGCAGGCTGCATGCCGTCAACACGGACCTCGCCGAACCATCGGCGGAGTCCATCATCACGAATCTGCCGCCAGACCAGATAGCTTTCAACCCCGAAGGCACGCTGGCATATGTGACCCAGCTCGACGGCAGCAGGCTGTGGGTGGTGGACGTGTTCAGGCACGCGGTGCGGCTGACGATTCCCGTCGGAGGCGGCTCCAGCGGCGTGAAGGTGAGCGACAACGGCCTGCTGGTTGTCGTAGCCAACTTGGACGACAACACGGTGTCAATAGTGGACGCCCGGACCAACACCGTGGCAGCGACAGTCCCAGTGGGCAGCTCGCCGTTTAGGGTCGCCATAGTGTAACAGGAGGTGACGAACCCAGTGGTGGAGACTACAAAGAACGATTCCGGCGCCCGCGGGTTCGAGGGCGTCGAGCTGGAAAGCATCGCGGCGGAGGGCCTGGGCGACTGCGGTATCGCGTACGTGCCTTGTTTCCGCGATGACACAGTTTCCGTAGTAGACCTCAGGAGGGCTCAGGTCATCACCACCGTCACAGTGGGCCGGGCTCCGGTCAGCGCGACCGCCAGTCCTGACAAGAGGTTCGTGTACGTCACGAATTTCCTCGGCAACACGCTCTCGGTGGTCAACACCTTCAACAACACGGTGGCTGCAACCATCGACCTCAACGCCGGACCCTTCGCGGCCCAGGGCGCCTCCGGCGCAGCGGTGTCGCCTGACTCGCGGTTCGTCTACGTCGCCAATTTCCGTACTCCGCGCGTGTCCGTGGTGGACGCCCGCCGGATGGCGGTGACGACCTCGATACCCTTGTCCGGTGTATCAACTAAGATCGCGCTTACGCCCGATGGTGCTCTGGCGTATGTGACTCTGCCCAACGACAATGCCGTGGCAGTACTGGATCTCAACGCTAACCTCCAGGTGAAGACCATAATGGTAGGCGACGATCCGGAGGACATCGCCATAGCACGAAACCGACCTCTGGCATACGTCGCCCTCCAAGGAGAGGGAGTGCAGGCAGTGAACACCCGCCTGGCGACGTCGGCGGCGACTGTGCTGACGTCCGCCTCCCGTCCAACGGGCGTTGCGTTCAGCCCCGATGGCACGTTGGTGTACGTCACCAACCAGCTTACCGCCAACGTGTCCGTGATCGACGTGTTCAGGCATGCCCAGGTGGCGACCATTCCTGTGGGCGAACTCCCTATAGGCGTGGAGACCACCGACGACGGCAGGCTGGTGGTGGTCTCGAATTTCTCCGGCGATTCGCTGTCCGTCATCGATACGCGCACAAACACCGTGATAGCCACGATCCCAGTGGGCGCAGGGCCGGAGTACCTCGATATCGTTTAGCGGTTACGGTCTCTCTCCTCCGGTCTCTCTTCTCTGATCTGTCTTCTCCGGTTCTCTGGCACAGGGCGGGCCAGCTCCGCCCTGGGTCACCCCGCGCTGTCTGATAGCCACACGTTTACCGGTGCATTGATGCCAGCGATTGCGTATAATTCACATTAAGACACAATGCAGGGGGTAACCACTAAGGATATGACTATCATTAGTCGAACTCGCAACATAGGCACCACAAGCGCCCTCCGCACTGTGAAGCTTCTGTTCTTTTCACTGTTCCTGATTGCAGCGGTGCCACTCACTACCTACCAGTTCACCGGGTATCCAAACATACATCCCTATCGTCCCGAACGCCTGGTGCCTCCCTGGGACATCGCATCTGGCGAGGAGTCTGTGCTGGTGATAGCCCCGCACTGCGACGATGAGACGCTGGGGTGCGGCGGGCTACTGTGGTACGCCACTCAGTATGGAAACAGGGTACGAGTTGTAGTCCTTACCAATGGAGACGGCTACCCTGCCGCGGCGACTCTCAACTCAGAGGGAGAGCGACCCTTCTACGAGCGACACCTACAGCTAGGGCAGACGAGACAGCAAGAGACGTTGGCCGCCCTGCGCGTGCTGGGCGTTGAAGCCGAGAACGTGAGCTTCCTGGGCTACCCTGATGGCGGTCTGTCACACCTGTGGCTGAATCACTGGGAGTACGACAACCCATACACGTCACCGTACACCATGGTCAATAGGAGCCCGTACTCCTCAAGCTTCACCCCGAACGCGCCGTACTGCGGCCGCGCTGTGGTGGACGACCTGTGTGCCATCATCAGAGAATTCCGACCCTCGCTGGTGTTTGTGCCTCATCCTAACGACACTCATGCAGATCACTGGGCCACCTTCGCCTTCACAACGGCCGCGCTGCAGACGTTGGTCCGACAGGAACAGCTCGAGACGGATATGAGAGTGCTCACATACATTGTACACCGCGGGAACTGGCCGATCCCAAGGGCGTACGCGCCCAGCTGGTCACTGGATCCTCCGAAGACCCTCCAGCGGGTGCCGTATGAGTGGATCTACCAACCGCTGTTCGACGACGCCGTGACCGCCAAGCGCCGTGCACTGGCGGAGTACCGCAGTCAGATGCAGGTCATGCGGCTGTACTTGCTGAGTTTCGTGCGCCAGAACGAGCTCTTCGCCGTGCCGCATTCGCCGGTTGCTGAGGCCTTGGGCCACGCGGGATCGTCCGAATCCATCAGGGACGCGTTCTGGGAGGAAGCCGAGCCTGTGGTGTTCGACCCGCTGGACGATACCCTGGTGCGACGGATCCGAGGCGCGGCGGATCTGAGCTCCGTGTCAGCGGCGCTGAACGGCGACACCCTATACCTGATGATACGGTCCAGAACGAGGACATCCACGAATATGCGCTACACGTTGCACTTGTGCGACTTTTCAGACAAGCGCACCATGATCACGCTCAGCGTCGGGCCGGGCTATGCCGTGAACGCTGACTCCAGCCTGACCAAAGCCGGACTACGGGTTCGGCGCACTGTGGGCGGGATAGAGATCGGGATACCTCTGCGCGTGTTCGCTCGCAGCGGAACACAGCAGCGGCCCGACGCCGTGTTCTTCATGATCCAGTCATCGATCGCTCGCACCAGCCTCGACAGGACCGCGTGGACCGTGCTCCGGCTTTCCCCGGATGCGCCTAACGTGTTCAGGTAATGGGTATGGTGAGCTATGGTGAGCGCAGCGTCGTCGCTGCGCTTCCCGATCTTGTATTCAGCAAGGAGGGGGCGGCCCATGGATATCGTGCTGAAGTCTGAAGGCGATTACCCTGAGGACAAGCCTGAGCTGTACTTGCGCCTGCAGGATGAACTGCGTGTCCTAGTAGAGGCGGTGAGCCATCCCATACCGAACCTCGCCAACGCCTCGGCGCTGCTGTGGCAGGCCATGAAGGACATCAACTGGGTGGGCTTCTACCTGATGCACGAAGGACGATTGGTCCTTGGGCCTTTTCAGGGCAAGCCGGCGTGTGTTTACATCCCTGTCGGCAAAGGCGTATGCGGGACCGCCGTCAAGGAGAACCGCACCGTGCGTGTGGATAACGTGCACGAGTTCTCCGGACATATCGCTTGCGATGCGGCGTCAAACTCGGAGATCGTCATTCCCATGCGTGATGGTGACAGGATAGTGGGGGTGCTTGATATCGATAGCCCGGTCTTCAGCCGATTCGATGATGAAGACCAGGTCGGGCTGGAGGCCATCGTTCGGATCCTTGAGCGGGCCTGCGCGTGGCGGTAACAAGAGGTGTGCTTTCGTAGCGGATTGGGAGTTAGGGGTCCGTTGGGCTCCGGATTGTAACGGAATGGACATGATGCTCTCAGACACCGGGCCATCGGGGTCGCAGATGTGCGGCCGATGGCCCAGGCACTTTTCTAGACCGGGATATCCTTACTGGCAAACACTGCAATCGCCGCGGCGAACAGCACGACGGCGCCTACTGCCAGGGCTGCCATTCCCCAGACTGCTCCAGGCTGGCCTGCGATGATGCCGTCCGGGTTGAACAGGGTGAAGAACGTAAAGTACCTTGCCTTTGTCAGCTTGTCGCTGGTATTGGCGAGCATCTGGATGACGAACGCCAGGATCGGAATGCCGGCGCCTAGGCCGGAGCTGGTCCGGCTGTCGTTCAAGGCGCACGAGCTCAAGAAGCTGATGCCTGCTATGAAGAGGTGCAGCGTCAGGGCGCCGAGGTTAAGCAGGAGGAATCTGTCGATGTCCAGTTCGCCCGGGAAGAAGCCTTGCGCTGCGGCGATCCCCACTAGGGTCGCGAAGGCGACGACAGAGGAGGTTCCGGTGATCAGCACCGCCGCCTGTGTGGTGGCAACTGTGCGTCGCGAGACGGGAGCTGCCAGCAGGTAGGCCATGAACCCGCGATCCACATTGCGGGCCACCAAACGGTTTGCCGTGATGAACGTGAAGATCATTGGGAACATCAGCATGATCATGCCGTAAAGGTAGCTGGAGATGAAGTCGATCAAGGTGGTTACCGGCTTGTCCATGCCGAACATCGCCATGAGCTGTGGCATGGCCGGCATCGTGGCTGTCAACTGCTCCAGCGCGGCGCTGAACTTCGGATCGAACATGCCCGTGACCACGACGAAGTACATCGCTATGACCGCAGAGATCACGATAAACAGTGTGACGTTGGCTTTGATGCCGTTCCTGTAGAGCGGGCCGCTTATCACCGGGCGTCACCTCCGTAGTAGTGCAGGAACACTTCCTCCAGGGCCTGGGAGGGCGCCTCGATGTTGGACACCGGGGCGCGGTGCATCGCCGCGATAAGCTCGCGGATGTTGCTTCGGACAAGCACTGTGACGCGGGCGCCGTCGCGGCCGGCGATGTGCAGAGCCTGGGCGCTTTCGGCGGCGAAAGTGGCGGCGGCCTCTTCGGTTTCCAGAGTGATGATGTATTTCCTGACCTGTGTGGCCTTGAGAGCGTCGATGGAGTCGACTGCAACCAGGCGGCCTTTCCGGATGATGCCCACGCGTTCGCAGGTGCGTTCGACCTCCTCGAACCTGTGGGAAGACATGAGGATGGTCTTGCCACGGCGACGCTCATCGAGGACGAGGTCGATGAAGCGGTTATGCATCAACGGGTCGAGGCCGCTGGTGGGCTCGTCTAGAATCAGCACTTCAGGGTCATGCATGAAGCAGGCCACGATGGCTACTTTCTGCTTCATGCCCTTGCTCATCTTCTTCAGCCTGGGGCTGGGGTCGAGCTCGAAGCGTTCGAGGAGCTCACTAGTGCGATCCGCGCCCTTCATGCCGCGGTAGGCGGCGTAGAACTGCAGGAACTCGGTACCCGTCATGTCCTCGGGGAAGGCTATCTCCCCGGGGATGTAGCCGACGTTCCGTTGAACTTTCGGGGCGTGGCTCCAGCAGTCCTTGCCTAGGATGGAGCAGCTTCCACCGCGGGTTGGCTTGAGGAAGCCCATGAGGTGGCGGATGGTGGTGGTCTTGCCGGCGCCGTTGGGGCCGAGGAAGCCGAACACCTCGCCCTCGTCGACGGAGAACGAGAGGTCGAACACTCCGCGGCCTTGGCCGTAGTCCCGGGTTAGTGACTTGATCTCGATGACTGGCACGGTGAACACTCCTCGTCTGCCCGGGGCGGGGCTGGTTTGTCAACAGTCGCGGCCCCGGTGTCGGCCGGGGTTGATGGGTGCGGTTGGTGTCAGAGTCATTCAATAGGATGACCAATAGCATTGTAACACTGTCAAGAGACCCAGAGATAGCAGGACATGCAGGTGGATACCGCGTCAACCACGATCCCTGTCGCGGCATCCTTGCCCCTTTCGGCTCTCTCACACGGCTCAGATTTCAGGTGATCGGCGGTATGAGGCTGGAGAGCTTGGTTCAGCACCGAATAAGGAAACTCGGGTAGGCTGCTGGGCAGCAATCACCCCGCAAGATACTGTGAAATCGCTCGTCTGACATGTTAGCATAAAGGTAAGCCATTGGCTCCCTTCGCCTGTATATTATCGATCGTTCGCACCTGCCAATCCATGAGAGGATCCATGGCTTTTCCGTGTCCGCTCAGTAGGTCAAAGCCCTTCTTACAGCATCATACCGAACGCCGCTTTGTGATGGACAATTGAGAAAACGTAAGGGGATCCTGTCCATACGCCGCAAGCTGTTCGTTTCGCTCATCGTATCGCTGGTCCTATCCCCGTGGATCGCAGGTGCGCCTGCGCAGACGGCCGCCGATCAAGCCGTCGTGGCCGATGCCAACGCGTAGGGCGCCGACGCCTTTCTTGACCTCTACTTCTACGACTCCATCCACGTATCGCCTGACGGCCGGTCGGTGGTCTTCGAGGTGTACAAGCCCAACATCTCCGGCGAGGCCAACGAATGGCAGCAGCAGATATTCCTTGTAGACTTGAACGGGGAGACGAAGGCGCTCACTGAAATGGAGAACACCGGCGTTGGCCACACCCAGCCTCAGTGGTCTCCGGACGGCGCGCTCATCTCCTACATCGCGCTTGCCGATGATGCGCCAAATCTCTTCGTCATGAACCGAACACGGCAGCAGAAGACGCAGATCACGCACTCCGTCACCGGTGTGGTGAGCTACCATTGGTCGCCGGACGGAAGGTACATAGCATACATTGCCCCGGACTACCCGAGCGAAGAGAAGCTCGCGGCACTCCAGAAGAGCGACGCTCAGGTCGTTGGAGAGCACATGTGTCAGCTCCACGTCTGGGTAGTCGATATGGAGAACCCGGGGGAAACCCGGGAGCGACGTCTGACATCCGGAGATTTCAGCGTCCTCTCGCTGCGGATGTTATCTATCCGATCGCGGGGTTCTCCGCACACGGATATGCCGTGTTCAGGCCGAACATCAGAGGCTTCGACGGTAGAGGCGGGGATTTCCGCAAGGCGAACATACGCGACTGAGGAGGCATAGACCACCAGGACATGATGACTGGCATCGACCACATCATCGGTCTGGGTGTGGCCGACCCGGAGCGGCTTGGCATCATGGGATGGAGCTACGGCGGATATATGACGTCCTGGGCCATCACGCATACCGACCGCTTCAAGGCTGCGTCGGTGGGCGCGGGCCCGGTGGACCTGGTGGGCATGACCATCCTCCAGTACTTCGGCTTGTACTGGGAGGATTACGACATATACGTGCAGCATTCGCCGATACGCTATGTCCAGAACGTGAAGACTCCGACGCTGATCCAACACGGCTTGGAGGATTTCAGGGTGCCTGTCGCGCAGCGGCTGCTGCTATACAACGCATTGAAGGCCCGGGGCGTGCCTGTGGAGATGGTCCTGTATCCGCGATCCGGGCACGTGGTGGTGGAGCCAAGGCTAGCCGTGGACGTGCTCTCACGGAACCTCACATGGTTTACGGAGCATATCCCCGCGGGCGGCCGGTAGCGGTCGACCAAGATCCAACGCGTAGCGGGTGTGTCCATGTAGTTGGACACACCCGTGCTCAGTAATCAGGCGTGCCCCTAACCGGCTGGGCGTCTACAAAGTGAAATGCAGAATCGGGGATACAGGATTTCATGTCGTGGGCTGGGGACTGTCGGCGTCAGATGTGCGGCGTTCACATGCCGTGAAGGGTGCAGTCGAGACGAGTGGGGTCACGAGTTGATGTAAGCCATGCTCATCTCCGTCAACGCCCGCTCGATGGGGCTGTCAACGTGATAGTTGGCTATCGGCAGGTAGCCTTTCGTTTTCGCCAGCATGATCTCGCGAGTTAGGTCTTCCTTGACTACTTCGATGAGGCGATATCGATTTCTCACGCAAATGCCCGCCTTGATGTTGTCAAGCATCACACGCTCTTCGAACTTCTTTCTGTCCGGGGCGAAGGGGCCTCCTTCCGTGAAGTGCTGTTGCCCCTGAAACTCGTACCCCACGCGCTGCCTTGGGTAGTCCCTGTCCAGTTCGAGTCGGCCCAGGCCAGGGGACTTGAGCCAGGCCGGACGAGAGTTGTCGATATAGTGGGCCTCTGCCACCAAGAAGTCGAGCCAGCAGCGCATCAACCACTGACCGAGCCAGTCCACGCTGTTTCTCACCACCTGCAGCCGGTCGGCTACCAACTCCTCAACCGGCAAGGGTAGGCAGGCGGCGACAAGCAGGGCTCCCCTGGGGGCCTTTCCAACGTCCTCCACCCAGCCACACTCTCTCAAGCGGATAAGGCTACGCCGAACGGTTTCAACGCCCGCGCCGGTGGTGTCAGCGAGAGCTCTCATGGTCGCAGGTGGACTGCTGTGTAGCAGCAGACGCACCCGGATGTCGAAATCGAGCAGCCGATGGTCGATGGGAAGCTCGGCTATCAACACTCGACGGATGATCTGGGCAAGAGTCATAGGCGCATCCACTCGCAACCACTTGGTGGCGAGATGGTAACACACTTGCGGATAGGCGGAAATCGCCCGCGCGGGTGATTTTTCGAGGCTGAAGGGTGTTTTCTCAGCTGGGGAGAGCCCGAACCATTCTGTAACCCAGAGGTTTGCGTTGCTGTCGGTGCCTGAGCCATTCCCTGGGTTGGTCGGAATCCCATTCCTGAGGCGCTTATCCGCGAGAAACCGACACCGCTGTAGTCAGATCGCGAAACTGGACGACACGAATGAGTATTGTTGGCGGCGGGCGTCGGTGGAGGAATTAGGGAATCATCGGGCGCCGAGATGCCGATGTCATTACAGCAGCTACAGGCGTCGAGAATCGCTGACATGGAAGGAGTGGACGGTGGCGTTGTTGTCGTCTGGCGTGGTCTTGGGAGAAGAGAGCCGTCAACGTCGGCAAGAATCTCATCCGTGTAGTGCTGATCACGCGAAGTTGCCCAGACGTGTCGAATCTGAGAAAACTGATGCTCAATAATGAGGACCTCACGAGACGGCGGCGAGATTCCTCTGCACGAGCCCGATGAAAGGCCTCAGCGAGTCAGACCACCACCGCACGCCTGTCCCAATGCTCCTAGCCGCGCGCACACTCCCCGCCACGCCCACTCAGTATCTCGATGGCATGGGGCAGGGCAGGAAGGATTACCTCGAGGCACTCCTCGCAGGCCCGCGGGCTGCCAGGCAGGTTGATGATGAGCGTCCGCCCGCGGATGCCGGCCACGGCCCTGCTGAGTATGGCGTGGGGCGTAACGGCCAGGCTCCGGGCCCTCATGGCCTCAGCTATTCCCGGTGCGAGCCGCTCGACAACGGCCATCGTAGCCTCGGGCGTTACATCCCGCGGAGCGAACCCTGTACCGCCCGTGGTGAACACCAGGTCAACGTGGAGCTCGTCTACATACCGACACAGCTCGGCAGAGATCGCGTCCTTCTCATCTGGCACGATGCTCCGCTCTACAACGGTTCCGATGCTGGCTATAGCATTGTCTATGGCAGGCCCGCTCATGTCAACTCTCTCGCCTTGCGAGCCCTTGTCGCTCACCGTGAGCACCGCGACGGTGATGGTGTTCGCCACCTGGATGCGGTCGCCAACGCTTGCCACGCCCCCGCGTAGCACCTTGGCGAATATGCCTTCACGGGGCATGACGCAGTCGCCCACCTGATGGAAGATGGCGCACCTGGCATGGCACTCCTTGCCGACTTGCGTCACCTCGAGGAGCGCTTCGGCCCCGACCTTCAGGCGCGTCCCCACTGGCAGGCAGGCAAGATCCAAGCCCCTTACGGTGAGGTTCTCGGCGAACGCCCCAGGGCCCACGTCAAGCCCCTTGGCTCGCATCTTGTCGATGCTTTCCTCGGCGAGCAGGCTCACTTGCCGATGCCACGGCCCCGCGTGGGCGTCGCCTTCCACGCCATGGCCTGCTACCAACCGCGCGCTTCCCACGTTTCGCTTGGGAACGCCCTTGACCTCGCTAACGCATACTGCCGTGATCACGCTTTCCATGCCTGCTCCTCCTCGCGCCGGAACTCTCCGCTCTTGCCGCCGGTCTTCGAAACCAGCCTCAGCTGGCCTATGACCATGCCCTTGTCCACGGCCTTGCACATATCGTATATGGTGAGGGCCGCCGCCGCCGCGCCACATAGCGCCTCCATCTCGGCTCCCGTCCGTCCCACGGTGCGCACGGCCACCTGAACTTCAACGGTGCCGGCCTCTGCGTCTGCCGCGAAGTCCACATCCACGCCGGCAAGAGAGATAGGATGGCACATCGGTATCATGGAAGACGTGTTCTTCGCCGCCATGATGGCCGCCACCCGCGCCACGCCGAACACTTCGCCCTTGGGCCCCTTGGCCTCCGCTACCAGCTTCAGCGTAGACGGCAGCATGTGAACGCGGCATCGCGCCACAGCAGTCCGCGCCGTGACGGGCTTGTCGGAGATGTCTACCATGCGGGCCTTGCCCGATCCGTCGAGGTGGGTGAGTCCGCCGGTCCCGTCTTCAGGATTCATGATGGTTGAAACCTCCTCATGCCCGGTTCAGCCGCCTATCCTCACCAGCGGCTGTGCCTTCCAGTTACCGTCTGCGCCCCTGATTGCGCCGCTTTCGGGCTTCGCCGCCACCGCCTGGCGGATGATGTCGGCGATCGCCGCGTCGTCCGCCCCACCACGCAAGGCGCACTTGACATCGATGGTGGCATCCGAAAGCAGGCAGGGCCTGAACATTCCATCAGCTGTGAGACGAATCCTGTTGCACCGCACGCAGAACTCGTCTCCTTCGCGGGAGATGAAGCCCACCCGACCCTTCGCGCCACGAAGCCGCACATACGCTGCTGGGCCGGCATCCATCGCGGGCCCAGCGCCGGCCTTCACTGGTTCGGGCGTGGCCCCGGGCTGAGCCTCTGCTCCCATGGCCATCACGCGCCGCCGCACTTCGTCGATGGGTACCACGTGCTCCTCGCCGTATACCCCGCCGTTTCCCCAGAAGGGCATGAACTCGATGAACCGCACGTCCCACGGATGCTCCAGGGTGAGAGCGGCCATGCTCTCGATCTCGTCGGAGTTGATGCCCTTCAGTACCACGGTGTTGATCTTCACCGGACACAGCCCAGCGCGTTCCGCGGCGGCGATGCCGCGAAGCACGGCCCCGAGGTCGCCGCCCCGCGTGAGCTCTGCAAACGTTTCAGGGCGTAGCGTATCGAGACTGACATTCACACGCTTAAGCCCGGCAGCCGCGAGCTCCTGCGCATAGCCTTCCAGCACCGTGCCGTTGGTCGTTAGGGCGATGTCGCGTATCCCTTCGATCGCCGCCACCTGCCGCACCAGGCTCACCACGCCCTTGCGCGCCAGGGGCTCGCCTCCGGTGATGCGCACCTTGGTGATGCCCATCCCCGCCGCCACCCGCACCACCCTGGCGATCTCCTCCATGGTGAGCATGTCGGAGTGCCGCTTGAGCTCTATGCCCTCTGCCGGCATGCAGTACACACATCTGAAGTTGCATCGGTCCGTCACCGACACGCGCATGTAGGTTATCGGCCGGCCGCAGGCGTCGACAAGCTGCGTAGACTGCTGCGTAGACTGCTGCGTAGACTGCTGCGTCAACCTCGCCACACAACCTTTCCGGTGTCGGCCACGTTGTAGCCGCCCATGGCCAGCACCGCCTGCTTGAACTCGTCCGATCGGATGACTGTGAGCAGCTTCTGCATCATCTCCGACTCCAGGAACTCCACGGTGGTGAGCAGGTCGTACTGCTCCGTGCCCACCGGGATGAAGTCGAGCCCCAGAGCCTTCGCCGCGCCCGCGATCCCCAGCCCCACGTCGGCTGCCCCATTTGCCACCGACGCCGCCACGCCCATGTGGGTGTACTCCTCGTGGGTGTAGCCCTTCACCTGCTCAGGATCGATTCCGGCCTTGGCCAGCTCCATGTCAAGCAGCACGCGGGTGCCGGCGCCGCGCTGCCTGTTGACAAACACCACGTCTTCGCGGGCAAGGTCAGCGAAGTCCTTGATGCCCTTGGGGTTGTCAGGACGGACTATGAATCCCTGCTCGCGATGAACCAGGTTCACCAAGGCGTAGTCCTCCGCCTTCAGCAGCCGCTTCACGTAAGGCACGTTGTATTCGCCGGTCTCCTCGTCGATGAGGTGAGTGCCGGCTATGTGCGCCTCACCGCGGCGCATGGCCATGATGCCGCCCATGCTGCCCACATGCGCCGACGACAGCGCCAGGCCGGGATAGGCCCGGGCAAGGAACGTCGACAGGATGTCCAGCGCCAAGTCGTGGCTGCCGATGGCAACTATCGTCCTTCTTATCTCGTGTAGACTCCGCAACAGGTGCACCCGCACCCATGCGCCCTCGTCTACACCCTGGGCGTCAGGTGGAACGCGCACGTAGCCGTCGGCCTTAACCAAAGACATTATCGCCCCAGCGCCGCGGGCCAGCGGGGTTACCACCAGCCTGCCGCCTACATCGCCCACCTTGACGCGCACGAACTCCTCGACTCCAGGAGTCGACACGATGCGCCGCGTCGCGCTGGCCTCCACGGTGGGGAGGGGCTCCAGTGGCTGCGCCAAGAGCCTCGCCATCAGCGGCCTCAGGAACAGCTCGCACGCCAGCGATGCAGAAACGGGATACCCGGGCACGCCGATGAACGGGCGTGCCGCCGGACGCCCTTCGCCGGCCGGCCCCTCCACGATCCCCAGAATCGTGGGTTTGCCGGGTTTGATGGCCACGCCGTGCACGATCACGCGGCCAAGCTTCTCCACGACGGCGCTGGTGTAGTCCTCGCTGCCTGCAGACGAGCCTGCGTTGACGATGACGATATCAGCGCTGGCTGCCGCGGCCCTGACCGCCTCAGCGATATCACCGAAGTCGTCCGGCACGATTGGGCTGAAGGACGGCTCGCCGCCGCATTCCACCACGAACCCGCCGATGATCTGTGAGTTGAACTCAACGATATCGCCCGGCCGGAGCTGCGAGCCCGGGGCCACCAGCTCGTTACCGGTGGGGATGATGACAACCCGAGGGCGACGGCGCACTTCCACCTCGGTCACCCCAGCGGCCAGCAGGGCGCCGAGATCCGCCGGGCGGATCCCGTGGTTCTCAGGCAAGATGAGCTCCGTGGCGACTATGTCCTCGCCCACGGTGCGCACGTGCTGCCAGGGTTTAGCCGGGGCTATGATAGTGACAGACTCGTCATCCGCATGCACCAGGTCTTCCACCATGATCACGGCATCGCATCCGAACGGAAGCGGGTCGCCGGTGTCCACCATCACCGCGTATGACCCCTCGCATAGCCCTTCGTACGGCCCTTTCGCCGCGTCAGAGCCCTTCTTCATCAGCGGCAGAGTCACCGGATTGCGCTCGCTGGCCGCGAAGGTGAAGGACGACTTGACGGCCACGCCGTCCATGGCACACGCGTGGTAGTGGGGAGATGAGATCTTGGCGAACACCGGGGCTGCAGTGATGCGGCCCAAGGCGTTTACGTCCACGCGGATGGTCTCTGCCGACAGCGGGCTCAGGACTCCCTGTTCATCCAGGGCTTCGAAGAATCGGCTTACCGCTTCGCTCAGAGGGGTCTCGGTCAGATACACGTTGCGCTTGATGCTATCCTTCACGTCCTTCACCTCCACAAGTGAACGGTGACGGTGTCACCTTTCAGCACGCCCTCAGACTCAGATGGGATCCTGGCCACTCCATCCGCGCTGACCAGGCCGGATATCAGGGCCGACTTGGAAAACAGCGGCTCAGCCCAAAGCTGGCCATCGCGTTCCACGATCTTCACCGCCACGAAATCCTCTCTTCCTGCGGCACTCGCCACGTTCGCTGCAATTCGAGCGTTCACCCGGCGCCCCACCGGCCCGCTCCATCCCATCCACCTGGCGATGGCCGGCTCCACCAGGAGCCGGAATATGTTAAGGCATGAGGCCGGGTGGCCTGGCAGGCCGAACACGGGCTTACCGCCGGCCACGGCGATTATCGTGGGCTTGCCGGGCTTCACGGCGATGCCGTGCACCAACACCCCGGGCTCGCCCAGCGCCTCGATGGCCTCCCGCGTGTAGTCGCGCGAGCCGATGGAGCTGCCGCCTGACACGATCAGCATGTCGCTTTCCGCCAGCGCTCCGCGGAGGGCCGCAAGGAGAATCTCGAAGTTGTCGCGGACTATCCCATACAGCTTCGGCCTGGCTCCCGCCGCCTTGGCTGCCGCGTAAAGTGAATATGAGTTCATGTCTCGCACCTGGCCCGGCGCCGGCTGTTCGCCCACGTCCACCAGCTCGTCTCCAGTGGAGATGATGCCCACCCGCGGGCGCGCCGACACCTCCACCTCGCACATGCCCACAGCGCCCAGTGCTGCTATGTCGTGTTCGCGCAGCAGCCGCCCCTTAGGCAGGAGCAGCCCGCCGCTGGCGACATCCTCGTCCGGGGCCACCACGTTCTCGCCTGGCGCCACAGGCCGCAACACCGCCACGGTGGCGTCGTCGACCATCTCGGTGTGCTCCATCATCACCACAGCGTCTGCCCCTTCAGGGAGCATGGCGCCGGTGGCCACGCGCATGCACGAGTGCCTGGGTAGCGTGCCTTCCGCCGCGCGCCCCATGGGCACCTCACCCGCCAACGAAAGCAGCGCCGGCAGAGCATCGGAGGCGCCGAAGGTGTCGGCGGCGCGCACAGCGAACCCGTCCATGGTCGACCTGATGAACCCTGGCAGGTCGACGGGACTGTGAACGTCGTGCGCCAGCCGCCTGCCAATTGCCTCCGTCAGTCTGACGGTTTCCGAGCCGTGCGGGCCTTCCTCAAGATAGCTACACAGCCGTGCCCATGCCTCGTCACTTGGAACCAGCGACAGAAAAAGCGACATTACTTACATCACCTGCACCGTCTCCGTTGAATACCTGATTGGCACGGTGGAGCAAACGCATCATGGCGTTTCGAGTTTCGGGAGCGAGCACGTTCGCGATACTGCCGTCCGCCACTATCCTTCCCTGGTTCACCACCAGAGTTCTGGTGCAGATGAACGGGATCTCGGTGACGTCGTGGGTCACAAATACCGTGGTAGTGCCGGCCGCCCTGACCATGCGGCCCACCTCATCCAGGAGCGCCGTTCTCGTGGTCAGGTCCAGGGCGTTGAAGGGCTCGTCCAGAAAGAGTATCTCGGGCTTCAGGGCAAACGCCCTGGCAAGGCTGACTCTCTGGCTCTCCCCACCGGAGAGCGCCCGCGCCGGCCTGTTGCCTAGGTGTTCGATGCCAAACGCCCGCAGCGCCTCAGTCACTCGCTTCTCGACCTCTTCCTTGGGCACTTTTCGGATCTTCAGCCCTAAGGCCACGTTGTCGCGGACCGACATGTTCAGCAGGCACGCCTTCTGCAGCACCATGGCGGTGCGCTGCCTGATGTGGATCGAGCTGGCGCCTGGCGCCACCTTTTCGCCCAGCACCGTCAACGCCCCCGATTCGAACGGCAGCAAGCAGGCCATGACCTGCAACAATGTGCTCTTGCCGGCGCCGTTCGGCCCGATGACCGCCACTGACTCGCCGCTCCTGATGCTGAGGCTGTCGATGTCGAGCACTGTCCGGCCACCACGCCTGAGCTTCAGGTTGTTCAAACAGATCGCGTTGCCGTCCATCATGTTGAAGACCGGCCTTTCTGTTGCAAATGTGTGAGGAACGCGGTGATGCACAGCGATATGCCCATCAGCACCAGCGACAGCGCTATGGCGGTGCCGAAGTTACCCCTCGATACCTCCATGGACGTCGCCGTGGTTAGCACTCGCGTCTGACCCACCACGTTGCCGCCTACCATCATTGACGCGCCTATCTCCGATACCGCGCGGCCGAATCCGGCTATCACCGCCGCTAGGATGGCGAGCCTGGCCTCGCGCACCAGAAGCCATACCAGCTGCAATCGGGTGGCGCCCAACGAGAGGACCTGAACGCGGATGCCCTCGTCAAGTTGGCCTATGCCTGACATGGTGAGGCCGGTAACGATTGGTAGCGCTATCAGCGTCTGGGCGATTACCATGGCGGTGGGCGTGTAGAGCAGGCGCAGGTGGCCCAGGGGGCCGTATCTCCACAGCATGATGCTGACCCACAGGCCCACCACCACAGGCGGCAGTCCCATGCCGGTGTTGATCAGACTGGCCACCGCAGTGCGGCCGCGGAAGCGGGCGAGGGCCAGAACCGTGCCCAGCGGAACCCCGATCGCCAGGCTGATGAGGGTGGCCGTGCCCGACACTTTCAGGGTGAGAAGGGCGATGCGAAACACCTCGCGATCGCCCTTCACCAGCAGCCAGAAGGCTCTTGTGATTCCTTCGACGATTAGGTCCAAGGTTCTCCTACTTTCCGAGGTCCTCCACGTTCTTGCCTGCGTCAGGGAAGAACAGTGGAGATCCGTACTTGTCTACGCCGAAGGTGCTGATGATCTCCTGGACCTTAGGCGACACCATGAACTCCACGAAAGCCTGTGCGCCAGGAGCGTTCACCTTGTCGAACTTCTCGGGGTTCACCTGCATGACGTGATATATGTTGAGAAGGATGGCGTCGCCCTCCACAAGTATTTCAAGGTCCAGAGTGTTCCTGAGAGAGAGGTAGGTGCCGCGGTCAGTGAGCGTGTAAGCTTCCTTCTCAGAAGCGATGCTCAGGGTGCGGCCCATGCCCGCGCCGGCCTCGATATACCAATCTCCATCAGGGGAGACGCCCAGCTTGCCCCAAACCTCCTTCTCCTTCTTATGGGTTCCGGAGTCGTCGCCGCGCGACACGAAGGAAGACTGCGAGCTGGCTATCTTGCCGAAGGCGTCAGCGGCTGACTTGAGGCCGCGCACTCCGGCGGGATCACCTGGGGGCCCCACGATGATGAAGTCGTTGTGCATCACCAGCTGGCGGTTGACCACGTCGCCCGCCTCCACCAGCTCCAGCTCCGAGGAGGGAGCGTGGCACAGGAGGACGTCGGCCTCACCGCGGCTGCCCAGGGCGAGGGCCTGCCCGGTTCCGACGGCGATGGTCTTCACCAGGTAGCCGGTTTGCTGTTCGAAGATGGGGATCAGAACGTCAAGCAGACCGGTGTCGGCTGTGCTGGTGGTGGTTGCGAGGATAACCTCGCGGACGGCTGGCGCCTGTGCGCCGACGGAGAAGGATGTGAGCAACAGGATGGACACGAGGGAGACAAACAGGGTGTTCAGGACCGAACTCGTACGCGCTGCGTGCAAAGCATGTACACTCCTTTCCAAACATGGGAGGCCTGTCGATTTCCCGGCAGACCCTTGAGGTGCCACAGCCGCCACGCCGTTGCAGCAGCGCGCCGCAGCAGCGCCGCGCAGCCCAGCACCTCGCGGCCAGACGCCATCCCGTACGGGTGCAGGCGTTCAGGCTCGGAGGATTCCCCCATATTTCGTTGATAAGAGATAATAAGCGTAAGCTTCCCTCAAGCACCAGTCTAGACAAAAGGGCCTGGTAAGTCAACCGCCGCGATGGGCTCGATTCCCATCGATACTGTAGGGCCCTTACTGGCAACCAGCGAGTCTTCAGGATGATTGTTGGACTTTGCGATAGGGTCTATAATGTCGGAGGTAAGCCTCATTCTCTAATGACGGGAGACGAGAGTATGGCCAACAGGAAGACGGCGATCAGCCTGATCGTGCTGTTCGTGGCGGTGGCGGCGGCGATAGCCTGCAGCGCCGGCATCATGTCTGGTTCCAACCCCAGCACCTTCATCTTCACCACTGCCCGCGGCGACGTCCTGGAGTTTCAGAAGGAAGGCGTGCACGCCTTCAACCCCAGGTGGTTTGCGGGAGAGGGGATAGGCTGGGACATCGCTTCCATGGTGGTGGGTATACCTGCGCTGCTGATATCGTGGCTGTCGTTCATGCGGGGATCCGTCCGCGGAGGGATCGTGCTCGAGGGGATGCTGGCCTACTTCGCATACCAGTATCTCATGTACGTTACAGGCTGGGCCTACAACAACCTTTTCCTGCTGTATGTGGCCGTCTATTCGCTCTCCGCACTAGCCCTGGTGCTGGTGGTCCAGGAGATCGGCGCTGACAACCTGGCCAGCCACGTGAGTCAACGCGCGCCGAGGCGGGGCCTGGCCGGCATGATGTTCTTCTCCGGCGGACTGCTGCTCCTGATGTGGCTTGGCAAGATCGTTCCGGCCCTGACGCACGGCGAGGCGCCTGAGATGCTGAACGGGGCTCACACCCTGATCGCGCAGGCCCTCGACCTTGGGATCATAGTCCCGTTTGCCCTCGCCGCCGGAGTGCTGCTCCTCAGGCGCAGCCCATGGGGGTACACCCTCGCATCCATCGGCATAGTGAAGCTCCTGATGATGGCCATCGCTATCGTCGCCATGGTGGTGGTCAGGTCAGTAGTTGAAGGAGCGTGGAGTTGGGGCGAGATCGGAATGTTCGCAGTCATCGCCATGGTATCGCTAGGATTCTTGGTGTCGCTCCTAAGATCTCTGAAGGCACCTGCCGAAGCGCACTGAAGCGCAAGACCGACACACTACGCGGCGCTACGTAGCCGCGGCACATAGGCACACGGGCACTCCCAGGCACTTTCGGGCACCCTCAGGGCCTTTGCATGGGGTGATCACGTGCATCCGGCGCGGCCACACCGTCGCGTTGCGGCGCCAGACGCCGGGGTATGCCCTCTAGTCATCGGATAAGAGGCGGTTTATGCAGATGTTTAAGCGACTCAACGAGCTTTTCGGCGCGCAGGACATGACGGTCGGCAGGCCCATGTCCGCTCTGCTGAGGTTTTCCGTACCATTGCTCATCGGCAACTTCGTGCAGCAGATGTACAGCACCGTAGACTCCGTGGTCGTCGGCCGCTACGTCGGCGACCAGGCCCTTTCGGCCATTGGAACCACGTTGCCCATCATCAACCTGCTGCTCGTTCTCTTCATAGCCGTCGCCACAGGCGCCGGCATCATGGTAGCCCAGTACTACGGCGCCAAGGACAAAGAGTCACTCTCCCGGGCCGTCGGCACCGCACTGACCCTAGGCCTCCTATCCTCTCTCATAGTGATGGCCATCGGCCTACCCCTGGCCAGCGAACTCCTGACGCTGACCAACACGCCCGTAGAGACCTTCGACATGGCCCGCTCATACCTGGTCATCATCCTCACGGGCCTTGTGGGGCTGGCCTTCTATAACATGGCTTCCGGCATCCTGCGGGGATTGGGCAACTCCGTCTTCCCGCTCCTGACGCTCTTGCTCACGTCGGGCCTCAACATAGTACTGGACATCTGGTTCGTGGCCGGGCTGAACATGGGCGTGGCCGGCGCCGCCTGGGCCACCGTCATCTCGGTCGCAGTATCGGCACTGGTCTGCCTCGTCAAGCTAGCCCGAATGACCGACGTCGTGCACCTCAACTACGCCAACCTGATCCCCAGCCGACGCCTGGCCGGCCAGTTGTTGCGCCTGGGCCTTCCAGCCGGCATCACTCAAGCGGTTTTCTCCATGTCCATGGTGTTCGTGCAGGCCCTGGCCAACAGCATGGGCTACCAGGTCGTCACCTGCACCACCGCAGTCATGCGCATAGATGGCTTCGCCATGATGCCCAACTTCACGTTCGGCATGGCCATCGCCACCTTCGTCGGACAGAACATCGGCGCCAACAGGCTTGACCGCGTACACCAGGGCTCCCGCGACATGCTCAAGATGAGCCTGATCACGTCCTTCGTTCTCGTCGGCCTGCTTCTCGTGTTCGGCGAGAACCTCATGCGCGCTTTCACCACCACCGAGGAGATCATCCGGCTGGGTGTGCGCCAGATCCGCATACTCGCCCTGGGCTACGTGGCCATGGCCATCACCCAGGTCTTCGGCGGCATCATGCGCGGCGCCGGCGATACCATGCCCGCCATGTGGATCTCGATGTTCTCCACCGTCGTGATCCGCGTGCCCCTGGCCTACATCTGGGCGTGGCTCACCAGGACCGAGCAGTATCCGGCTGGCTCTCCCGATGCGCTGTTCTTCGCGCTCCTCATAAGCTGGGTCACCAGCGGCGTCTTCACGTATCTCTGGTACCGCCGCGGCACCTGGAAAGACAAGTCCCTCGTCAAGTCCTCACCGGACGTCACAGCTGCAGCGGAGAGCGCCACGTAGGGCGCCACAAACGAGCGCGGCCCCGTCTGTCTCTGGGCGTCTCAGATTCCAGGAAGTCACTTGTAACCACAGTTACATCATGCTATCCTGATACTGAGCGACACGACGTCAGGAGCAGGGAAGCCATGGACAAGGTCAAGTGGTTGGTCTTCGGGTACAACCTGCCTGCCGAGCCCACGCGGGCCAGGGTGTCGATATGGCGGAGGCTCAAGAAGCTCGGGGCTGTGAACGTGAAGCAGTCCATATGGTTCATGCCTTATTCGGTTGAAAACTGCGAACATCTCAGGGCAGCTTCCGCCTACATCGAGGAAAACGGCGGCACCAGCTTGCTGTTGGAAAGCACCGTTGTTGACGAGAAGGGGCAGGACGCCATCATCGCCGTTTTCAACGAGACCAGGAAGGCTGAGTATGCTGAACTGACGGCGGAGTGTGCCAAGTTCTTGCAGGAGATAGAGGACGATGTCGCGAAGGGAAAATTCATCTTCGCAGAGCTTGAGGAGGAAGAGGCCGAGCTGGAGAAGCTCAAGAGGTGGTACAACACGATAGTATCGAGGGACATCTTCTCATGCCCTGCGAAGCTCGAGGCCGACGAGATGATAGCCAAGGCGACCCAAGCGTTCGAGCGCTTCGCCGAGCTCGTGTTCACGCACGAGAGTCGAGATCAGAGTGAGGGAACATGAAGTCTCTTATCGGCACGATAACCACATATCTGCTCAAACTCGTCTGTCCGATCCTCTTCTGGGCGTCTGGCCGGCTGAGGCTGGGCGAGGTTCAGCTGGCCGGCGTGCGCCCGCCATTCTTGCTCGTGGCAAACCACCAAACCGAGATGGACCCGTTCTACATTGGCGTCCATGTGCCTGGCCGGATCTCGTTCGTGGCCACCGACTCTCTCTTCCGAAACCCGTTCATGGACTACATCATGTCCGCGCTGGGATCAATCCCCAAGAGCAAGTTTGACGTCGACCCTTCATGCATCAGAAGGATGCGCGAGAGCGTCAAACGCGGCTGGTCGGTGGCTCTCTTTCCGGAGGGCCAGCGGAGCATGGCCGGGTACACCGACGCCATCGTGCCGGGCATAGGCCGCCTGGCCAAGTGGCTGGACGTGCCGCTTGTCGTGGCCAAGCTGCAGGGAGGGTTCCTGGCCCGCCCCTGCTGGGCCTACTGGGCCAGGCGCGGCCGTTGCGTCCTCAACATGAAGCTGCTGTTCTCGCGCGAGCAGATCAGGCAGCTCAGGCCGGAGCAGATCCAGAAGGCCGTGGTGGACGCCATACGCAACAGCGACTTCGAGTGGATCCGCACCCAGCCCCGCCTCAGGTTCAAGGGCACGAACAGGGCCCACGGGCTGCACAACATCATGTTCGCGTGCCCCGAATGTGGCGCGTTCGACTGCTTCCTTACCAAGGGAGACCTCAGCACGTGTAAGGTATGCGGCTACTCTGTGAAGTGGGGCGATCGGGGAGAGTTCGTCTTGGTGAGAGGGAGCCGTCTGCACCACGAGAACCTGGAGCTCCAGGACAAGTGGCAGAGGCGCCTCATTGAGAGCACGGTCGACAGGGCTATGCGAGCCGCGAAGGACACTCCCATCTGCGGGCCGTGCCGGGTCACGGTCAAACGAAAACGCAGGTCGGGTCCACTCGAAACTCTGGGCGAGGGCGAGGCGGTGCTGTGCGCAGACGCCATACGTATCGAGCCCATCGGCGACCGCACCGTCCCGACCGAGTTCGCCATCGAAAGGGTCAAGGGGTTCTCCGTGGAAGCCATCCGCGGTCGCCGGAACAGGGTTGTGGAGTTCCTGTACGAGGGTGCTGTGTATAACTTGGTCTTCCACGACGATCTGGAAAGCACCTACAAGTGGCACCTGATGGTTCGCAGGCTCAAGGAAGCGGCCAGGCTGGAGTCCAGGGAGCGGGCCAGGTGGGCGGAGAGGCAGCGGCAGCGCGACGCGGTCGCCGCGGGTGACTTGGTGATGGGCGATGCGCCGGCGGTTCCGGTGTAGTGCATCTTTCGGGGCCAGAATCCTCATTCGTGAGGATCAAAATTGGCAGACACGACTCAGGCGGGCCGCTTCAGTGTTTCGGACCTTCACGAATGGGGATTCTTCGTGATACCAAGAGATGTCGACGATCGGTGTCTCGATGGCCGCATCATCGGTGCAGGCAGAAGCCGCGTGGTGCAGCGGGCCGGGGCCGCCGTACCGCGGCGCCCACGGCCTTCACGTGTCGGACCGCCCCAGATCCCCAATGGTGACTGGCCGAACCGCTGCTCTCTCTCAATCCTGTAGGACCTGCAGAAATCCGTCCTCACCAATGGGGAACTTCCGCGCCGCTGCCCCCTCCGGTCGTCCCGTCACCCCGTCACCACACCACCCCTCAACCTGCCCAGCACCTTCGCCACGCCGGCATCCCGCGCCGCCAGCGCGAATACCACAGCCCACACCACCATGTTTCGCATGTAGTGGTCCCCGAAGCCATAGGCGCCGGTGGCGGAGTCAATCACGTCAGGCTGGTCCCACGGGTTTCGGCTGCGATGCGCGATGCTTTCCCACACCCTCCGCGCCAGCTCAAGCCCCTCGCCCACAAGCCCCTCGTAGATGGCCAGCGCGGCCAGGGTGTAGGTGATCCCCGGCCACACGTTGCCCGAATGGGGATTGTTCCGGTCAATGCTGCCGTTCGGTAGCACGGCGTTCACCGCTCCATGGGCAGACGCCGAGCCTGTGATGCGAACGGCCTCCCTCACCGCCGATGCCACATGCTCCCGGGGGAGGATGTAGCCCAGACCCAAGAGGTGCGCATACCACTGTCCCGTCAGCTGGCTGGCGGTGCAGGCCTCGCTGCTCGGGCTGCCTGCGCCGCCCACCTGCACGCCGCCGCCCGTCGACGCCACGGCCCTGTAGTAGCGGCCATTCCACAGCTGCCTCTCGAACGACTCCTGCGCCAGCTGGAATTCGCGTCGGCACGTGCGGGCGAAGTCTGAATCTTCCGCCATCTCCGCGAGCCTCTGGGACGCCGCCAGCGCCGCCAGGTAGACGCCGGACGTATACGCGTTCGCCCCGCGAAAGTGCCAGTTGTCGAAAGTCTGGTCCGCGCCCTCGTTGTCGGGCAGGTGGTCGCCGTTGAGGTCCGACGCCATCGCCCACAACATGGCCCTCTTCGCCGGATCGTACACCTCGCTCAGCAGCCGCCGCCCCCCCCACCACAGCACGTCGCGGTATGCCATGAGCACGAACTTGGGGCAAAGGTCCTTCCACGGAGGCGGGGCCGTGGTGCCGTCGCTGGGGTAGTCCACCCGACCGCGGCCCAGGTCGTGGGGGATGTACCCGTCGGGCCGCTGCGCCTGGGCCAGCTGCAGCAGGCACGATTCTTCCAATGCAGGATAGAACCACGCCAGCGGCACCGAGGAGTAGAAGAGCACGTCGACGGTGTTCATCAGCTGGCACGTGCGCGACGCCTCGAACAACGCGAACCGGCCGCTGCGGTCAAACCACGACCCGGACGACAGCACGTACAAGTTGTTCAGAAGCGCATCCGCCAGCCAGTCCGGCAACGCGTCGCCGACCCGACCGCGCTCCGCCGCCTCGCCTTTCGCAACCTCCAGCGCCTCGCTCCACTTCAGCGCCCTTGTCCGCAGCTCCTCCCAGCTGCGCAGCACATCCGCCGCCACCTCGGCGGCGTCTGCGTATCTGGCCTCATACACGTGGCCGAAGTGAGTCTGCGGCATGTGCCACGCGAGCACCACCGGCACATGCTTAGTTTCGCCCGGCGCCAGCTCGAACCGAACTGCCAGCGCGCCGGCAAGCTCGACGCCTTCGCCCTGCACCGTGCCGCAATCTCGCGGGGTGATCCTGCCGTCGCGCGCGAACTCCTGCCACGGCTCTATGTTCTGGTTGGCGAGGGTCAGGTTGAACGGATCGGCGGTCTTCAGGTTCCATGACGTGCACACCGTAACCTCGCCGGCGCCGGCGCAAGTGGCCAGGCAAACCGTGCCGGCCGCCGGATCGGTGGGGAGGGGGGAATCTGAACTGAACAGAACCCCCCTCGCTTCGCCGGAGGATACAGCCTCATTGAACCGGCCGACGTTCCAGGCGCTCACCGTGTTGCGGGCCATGGCCATGATGGCGGCGTCGACCCATCCCGCCTGGCACGTGTTCTTCACTTTGAACAGGAAGACCGCCACGGGAACCGACGACGACTCTGCATCGCCGGGGATGATGGGGGAGAACGCGTCCAGCTGCACCTCCACAGGCAGACCAGGTTCCACATAGACGAGATGGGCGAAGGGGTACCGCCCGGTGTACTCGATGCGTTGAACTCCGGGAAGGCCGCCGACGTCGACGGTGTGGAGCATGCGGGCGAACGCGGTGTCGCGGTCGCCACCGTCGGCGCACCGCCGCCTTGCCCACACCGCGAAGTGGTTGCCCACCCGCGCGTCGACGGCGTTGAGGCCGCTGGGATCGCCCAGCGGCCTGTCCCAGTTGTTCTGGTGCGTGAAGTTGGTCAAGCACCCATCGGGCATGATCTCGACCTTTCCTGCGCCGAGGCCTCCCAGAGGCACCCCTGAACCTGTCCTGTGGTGGGAGGTGTAGTGGGGCATACGCGTTCTCCTCCAGTCAGTCGGTGGTGGTTCCGCTTACCTTTCCATGGCCAGTGCTGCGTTGACGCGCTCGGCGGCGGTGTCAAGGTGCTTCTTGATGCCGTCGGGGCCGAGCTGGCCGGTGACGTAGTCTGTGAAGATGGCCTTGAACTCGACGGTGATGTCGTTCTCGATGGTGCCCCACACGCCCAGAGGCGGGTAGGCGGTGGCGTACTCCAGAGCGGCCTTGAACGGCGCGAACTGCGGCGTGGCGAAGGCCGGGTCCTCAAATGCCTCCACCAGGGACGGGAGCATATTGGTGAGGCCGCTGGTGTACGACACCAGGTTCTCCTTGTCGATCAGGAACTTGATCCACTGCTTGGCCTCGTCCTTCGCGCGGCTGGCGGCGAGGATGGCCAGGTTGCTCCCGCCGGAGAAGGCTGCCCTTCGCCCGGTCGGACCCATCGGCGGCTCCACCACGGCGTAGTTCAGGCTGGGGTTGTCGTGCAGGATGTCTGCGATGTTCCACGGGCCCATGAACGCCATGGACACGTTGCCGTTGATGAACGCCGCGTCGCAGTCGGGCTGGGTGTACTCGGCGCACGCCTTCGACGCCAGGCCGTTGCGGACCAGGTCGACGTACCAGGTCATGGCCTCGATGCCCTCAGGCCCGTTGAACGTGGCCTTCTTGAAGTCGGAGCTCACCAGGTCGCCGCCCCAGGCCCAGAGCAGGATCGCCCAGTTGTGCAAGAGGTCCCACGCCTGGTTGCCTGCTATGGCGATGGCAGTTCCGGCGCCGCGGGCCTTCACCAGCTGCTGGCCCACTTCCACCAGCTCGTCGTAGGTGTTCGGGGGCCTGACCCCGGCCTCGGCGAAGTGGTCCACGTTGTAGAAGAGGCAGCGGGTTTCAGCGAACCACGGCACGCCGTAGCTGGCACCCTTGTACGTCGTGGACTCGAAGTTCGCCGGCATGAACGCGTCAGCGCCGCCAAACTCGGCAGGGTCGATCTTCACCAGGCCCTGCATCGCCGCAAGCTGCGGGTTCCAGGTGGTGCCCACCTGCACCACGTCGGCGCCTTCGCCGCTGGTGATGGCGGTTACCAGCCTGGTCCAGGCATCGCCCCATCCGATGATCTCGTAGTCCACCGTGATGCCGGTCTCTGCCTTGAAGCGCGCAGCCGCCTCGTCCAGCCAGGCGACGTGCACGTCGTCAGGGGCGTTGGGCATCAGCCAGAACGTGATCTGTCGGGCTTGCCCGAATGTCATCGATGTCATCAAACCCAACAACAAAGCAGCCGTCGCTACCACACTGATCAACCGTTTCACTTTTCGGATACCTCCCTTTTTCATGTGGTGTATTCGAAAGACCGCTGACCTCGACCTACGACACTTCAGCTTCACGCTTCACGTTCCAAACTTCGCGCCCGAACTTGGCTTTCGGGATGGAGACCACACTTCCGGCTCATCACCTCCACACGCGCTTAGTCCGTTTCGAATTCATCCTGCATAACACGCTTAACCCTTTGTCGCTCCAGCTATGAGGCCTTCCACTATGTAACGCTGCATGGCGGTGAACAGAACCAGCACTGGGATGCTCACCACGATGCATGCGGCCATCATGCCGCCCCAGTTGGAGATGGTCATGGTGACGTAGTCCATGATGCCCACGGCCACGGTGCGCGTGGCCCGTCCTGTCAGCACCGATGCGAACAGCACCTCGTTCCAGGCCATTATGAAGGAGTAGATCCCCACCGCCGCTATCCCCGGCGTGGCCAGCGGCACTATCACCCTCCACAGGGCCTGGCTGCGGGTGCAGCCGTCTATCATGGCCTGCTCGTCGATCTCCAGAGGGATGCCGTTGAGGTAACTCCTGAGCATGATGATGGAAAAGGGCAGCGCAAAGCTGGTGTAGGTGAAGATCATCCCCCAGTAGGTGTCGCGCAGGGGCAGGCCGGTGGCTCTGGTGATCAACGTGAAGATGAGGTAGTAGGGGATGAGGAAGAGGATCCCGGGCAGCATCTGCGTGGCGAGCACCGACACGGTGTACACCTCGCGACCGCGGAACCTGAACCGCGACAGGGCGTACCCCGCCAGCAGAGCCACCACCGTGCAGACCACCATGGTGCCCAGGCTGATTATGATGGAATGCTTGAAGTAGCGGAATATAGGCACGACACGGTTGACGTCTCTGTAGTTGCGCAGCGTGGGACTGCGCGGTATCCACGTGGGTAGAAGCTCCGGGTTGGTCACGTCCGACGCTTGCAGCTCGAGCGTCTCCTTGAAGGAGCCTGAGATCATCCAGCCGTAAGGCGCCAGCACCACCAGCACCACCAGCGCCACGGCGAGATACAGCAGCACCTGCTGGACCGCCCTCCTTCTGCGCCTCTTCACCGCCTACACCTCCTCCGCGCCTGCGGTGCCCTTGGTCACCCACAGGTAGATCACGGTGAGCACCAGCAGCACCAGCATGAGCACTATGGAGAGCGCCGATCCCAGTCCGTACTTGAGGTTGGTGAAGGCCTCGCGCAGTATCAGCGTGGACGGGGCCTCCGCCGCCACTCCCGGGTCGCGGCCGAGCATGATGAAGAAGGGGTTGAACGCGTTGAAGCACCATAGGCTGGACATGAGCACCAGGCTGAGGCTGACGGTGCGAAGTTGGGGCATGGTGATGTGGCGGAACTGCTGCCAGGTGGAGGCGCCGTCAACGCGGGCAGCCTCGTATAGCTCATGTGGGATCTTCTGCAGCGCCGCCAGCAGGATCAGCGCCGTGAAGGGCCAGCCCTTCCAGGTGGCGGCGATTATCACCGACCACAGCGCCGACGGCCCCACCAGCCAGATGGGGGGCTCCGATACCAGCCCCCACTGCACGAGATATCGGTTGAGGATACCTATCCGCGACTGGAAGATGAACCGCCACACGTTGTAGGCCACGGAGTCAGGGGTGATGTAGGGGAGGAGGATCAGTCCGCGCACGAAGGTCCG
>LFSP01000005.1 GCA_001513145.1 Clostridia bacterium DTU025
GGCTTGTGGCACACGCCGCATTCGGTCACGGTAGCGATCTCCTGCTCGTGACACTGGACACACGTGTCATGATTCATGCTGTATGCTGCCTTGGCCTCAGGCGGCGCCATCGGTCCGTGGCACGCGCCGCACTGCATAAACGAGTGCACATCGTGCGGGACATACAGCGCGTCGCTCTCCATGACCGTAACTGGCTTGTGGCAGATACCGCATTCGTCCACATCGGCTATCTCCTGCTCGTGACACTGAATACACGTATCGTGGCTCATGCTGTATGCCGCCTTGGCCTCGGGAGGCGCCATCGGCCCGTGGCACGCGCCGCACTGCATGAACGAGTGCACTTCGTGCGGAATGTTCATGTGCTTGGTTTCCGTCACCGCGGTACCCTTGTGGCAGATGCCACACTCGCGTACATCTGAGATCTCCTGCTCGTGGCACTGGATGCACGTATCATGGCTCATGCTGTATGCCGCTTTGGCCTTGGCAGGTGCCTGCGGCCCGTGGCACGCGCCGCACTGCATGAACGAGTGCACTTCGTGCGGAATATTCATGTACCTCGTTTCGGTTACCGGGGTGCCCTTGTGACAGATGCCGCACTCCTTCACATCGGAGATCTCCTGCTCGTGACACTGGATGCACGTATCATGGCTCATGCTGTACGCGGCCTTCGCCGCAGGGGGCGCCTGCGGGCCATGGCATGAGCCACATTGCATGAACGAATGGACCTCGTGCGGGATCTTCATGTACTTGGTCTCGCTCACGGTGGCGGCCTTATGGCAGATGCCGCACTCATTCACGTCGGAGATACTGTCTTCATGACACTGGATACACGTGTCATGGCTCATGCTGTATGCTGCCTTGGCCTCAGGTGGCGCCTGCGGGCCATGGCATGCACCGCACTGCATGAACGAGTGAGTCTCGTGCGGGATGTACATGGAGTCAGTTTCCGTGACCGTGCTCGGCTTATGGCACACGCCACACTCGTTCACGTCAGAGATGACGTCTTCGTGGCAGTCAACGCACGTGTCATGGCTGATCTTGTACGCCGCCTTTGCCTCTGGAGGCGCCTGCGGGCCGTGGCACGCGCCGCACTGCATGAACGAGTGGATGTCGTGCGGGATATACAGCGTCTCGGTCTCCACGACCGCAACCGGCTTGTGGCACACGCCGCACTCGTTCACGTCGGAGATGATGTCTTCATGACACTGGATGCAGGTGTCATGGCTCATCTCGTAGCTGCCCATGACCTCAGGCGGCCACATGGGCCCATGGCACGTGCCGCAGCTCATGAAGGAATGTATGTCGTGCGGGATGTACATGGTGTCTGTCTCGCGCAGCTCGGCACCTTTGTGGCAAACCATGCACGAATCCTCGTCGCTGATCCAGCCTTCGTGGCAGTCGATGCACGTGTCATGGTTCATGCCGATGGGCTTAGTGCCATCGAGCCCATGCACCAGGCCTGCGTGGCATCCGTAGCAATCGATGCCCACGGAATCGTGCAGGCCGTGCGGTATGACCATGGCATCGGTCTCGTTTATCGACGATGCCTTGGTGTGGCACCCGGCGCACTGATCTGAAGCGCTGGTCACCATGTCGAAGTGCGGCTCCTGGCCTGACTTCGACACCCTGATCATGCGTTGCAGGGCGAGTCTGAACTCAATCCATCCCTTCAGCCCAGGTTCTGCGTGACAATCGTAGCAGCCGACTGAGGAGTGGCCTGACTCCCTCCACGACTTAGCGAAAACCGTATGGCACGAGCTGCAGTATTCGGACGACTGCTGCTTCGTCGACGCCTGCACCGCCCACACCACCAACAGCGTGAGGGCTATTAGGATGATGGCCTGGAGTCTTCGCGTGTGCAACTAGGTGTACCCCCTTTTCCCACTGCTGGCTTACCCTGTGTAGAAAGCCAGGCTCTGCAGCTCCAGAGTCAGGTCGGTATGACGCACCTTCACATCCTCAGGAACTGTGAGCGTCACAGGCGCGAAGTTGAGGATCGCCTTGACGCCCGCGGCAACGGCCTTGTCGGCCACAGACTGGGCGTGCTGTGCGGGCACGGCGATGATGATGATCTTGATCCCGTGCTCGTGCACGATTTCACTCAGCTGGTCAACATGAAAGATGTGCACGCCACGGAAGTCTGTGCCCACAACGGACGGATCCACGTCGAACGCCGCCGTGATGCGCAGCCGGTCCGGCGCCCCAAATTCGGGGTTCTCCGCGGTATGCGCGTCTACGTGGTAGTGGACCAGCGCGCGACCGAGATTGCCGAATCCTACAAGGCCGATATGTACGTCTTCAGTGAGCCTCAGTATCTGCCTCAGCTGCTGCCGCAGGAACTTGACGTTGTAACCGATCCCCTGTTTGCCGAATTCGCCGAAGAAGGTGAAATCCTTTCGCACCTGGGCTGGGGTGAGGCCTGTCCAATCGCCCAGGTCCTGGCTGGAGACTACCTCGTGCTCGCGCCGGTAGAAATCCTCCACAGCACGCAGGTAGAGCGGCATACGCCTGATAACTACGTCTGGAATCTTTTTCGTCATGCCGTGCCTACGCCTCCGGACCATCTGTACCTTGCCGCGCGAGGCGCGACAACCGGTCCCCGGCAGGGCAGAATTCCTCAGGGCTCACGATCTCCACAGCGCTTGGCATGAAAGCCCCTGCACCGAGCGACCTGTCGTACAGATGAACGAAATAGTATCCGATTGCGAGGAGCAGGAAGCCCCCTATTGCCGCCGCCAGGGACGGCCTGATGCGCAGTCCCAGCTGCCTCGCCACGGGCTCACCCAGTATCAGCCCGGTGATGAACGCAAGCAGCGGTATGCCGTAGGCAATGGCTACCGCGCGCAACATATGGGCACTGTCGAGCTCGAGCTCAACCCAGTCGCCCTCAACAGCGCCCACCCTGTTTATGGCTGTTACCGAGTGTGGGCCGGATTCGGCGAGCTTGCATGCGCCACAGCTCTTACAGGCATCGGGCCTCTGCGCCAGAACCTCGACGAACTGGCCTTGGGCCTTCATCACAAATCCTCGCTGACGCGCTATGCCGGCTCACCCCCTCCGACTATATTTCTACATTCATCGACGGGCTCCTTCTGCGCGTGCTGCGAAGAGGCTCGTTCTAGTATGTCCAAATCGGCCACAGGGCGGCAGTGGTTCGGGGTCCAGCCGGCAGGAATGCGGTGGACCGGCAGCTCCGCCGCCAGGCAACCCTGCAATTGGTAGCGCGCTAGCCCGGGACCCCGTTCGCCGCCAAACGCCATAGCCCGGCCGAAGGGGTTCTGACCAACCCCCGCGGCCAGGCTGCTATGCGGCTGCTTTGTGGTGCGAGCCTCGCTCAGTCGGTGATCAACACGTCGTAGCCCTGGTCTGCCAGGCTATCGCCGAGCTTGATGGCGTTCTCGCGGTTGGCGAATGCACCTACCTGAACTGCCCATGGCCCGCCACCCGTCACATAAACCGGCAGCCCCTGGGCGGCCAGCTCCTCACTGGCCTGCTTTGCCTCTTCTCTGGTGGCGAATGACCCGACTCTTACTTTCCACAGCTTGGGTGCCGTTGCCGTCGGCGTCGTAGCGGCCTGTGACTGCGGTGCCGGCGAAGACGACGCAGTGCTCGTGCTCGTAGTGCTGGCAGGAGCCGCGGGAGTGCTCACGCTGGACACGGGCAGTTGAATGGTTGGCTCTACAGCAGTGGTTCCGCTCGACGACGTAGACGTGGTGCTAGACGCAGTGGTGGTTGTGCTCGTGCTCGGGCTCTCCCAAGGGTAATAACTGTAGCTAGTATCTGCTGAGTCGGCTTTCGACACCGAGCTTCGGCCTGGATTGAGCCAGTTCAGGACTTGCTGGCCCAGGAGCCATCCTACCCCGATGGCAGCCACGCTGACCAGCACCACCGCCAGGATCCACGATAACGCTCCGCTGGTGGACGATCGTTTCGCCGGCATGCTCCATCCCTTCCTTTGCTCGAGTCATCGTGATCGGGGCATGACCCCTTCTCAGTAGATACTTCTATTCTGCAGTAATACCACTCATGACAGCCCTATTCCTCCCAAGGCAGCAGCATGTATCTCGATATCACCCGAATATCCACTCCATACCTGCTAGCTGCCGCACGAACTTCGTCTCCCTGTTTATCCATGACTTCACGGGACACGGCGACGAACGCCAGTCTAACCCCGTGGCGACTGGCGGCCCGCTGTGCCACTTCCAGGCCCACGCCTACGTCGTCGGCGGAGCTGTCGTCTCCAGTGTTAGTATTGGCGACTACGGCGCTGATCGTCAAAGCACACGCGCATTCGATCCCTTGCATCGAGCTGACAATCGCATCGGGGGTGTCGACGAACGGGCGATTCGCGTTCACCACGTAGAGCATGTGGTAGCCGCGGGCGCTGAGTTCAGCAGCAAACCGGCCCAGGGTGCGGGCGCCGCGCTCGTCGCCGCCGACGTCGATGAAGACTGTCGCGGAGCGGTCCTCAATCGCGCCGTATATGGCCGGGGAGATGCTGGGCACGTCCGCAAGCTCGTAGCCGGCGGCACCGGATATGGTCTCCACGCCGAGGCCGGCCAGGATGTCGGCCAGGTCCCTTGAGCGGAACATGGGCTTGGTGATGTCGAGGTCCACCAGCACGGTGCGGGTGCGGGAGGGGCCGGCGGGGAGGGCAAGGCCGGCGAGGCAAACGGCGTGTTCGGGGGGCACCGTAGCGTGCCGGCCAAGCCCCGCGGCCTGCTGGGCGTGCTGGATGGCCATGTTGACGGCAACCTCGGTCTTACCGCTGCCGTAGGCTCCGGTGAGGATAGTAACAGACATCTGGTGCGATCACCCTTCCTTCACGAACTCGCCGCGCGACTCTCCCACAAGGTAGAGCGACCCGGTTACCACCAGCGAGCTCGCGCCGATGTGTACGGCAATGGCGCGGGCGCGGGATGCGGCAGCCACGGCGTCGGGTACGGCCTCAGCCGGCACGCCGGCGGCCTGCATCGCGGCGGCTATGTCGTCCGGCTTGTGTGCGCCGGATCTGGTGTGCTGGGCGGCTGTGGCCACAACATAGTCGGCACGGGGAGCCAGGGCCTCCACCATCTCGTTGAGGTTCTTGTCGGCGGAAAAGCCCAGCAACATGACGCGGGGGCGCGCCGCGGGCATGGCGGTATCCAGGGTGGCGGCAAGGGCGCGGACACCGTCGGGGTTGTGGGCGCCGTCGAGGACTGTTATGTATGGCTCGGTCCGGACCACTTCGAAGCGGCCGGGGTTGCGAGCAGCGGCGATACCGGATTGGAGAGCGCGGTCTGGGATTGGGAACTTCGTGCTCACGAGGTCGAGCGTCGCCACGGCTGTGGCGCAGTTGGCTGCCTGGTGCGGTCCGATGAGGCCGCATCTCAGGTTCACGGCTTTGCCGCGAGGCAGGCGCGCCAGGTCTACCGTGACGTCGGTGCCCCAGTCTCCAATGGAAATAAGCTCAAACGGCACGTCGCTGCCGACCTGCACCAGCTGGGAGCCGGCGGCGTCGGCGGCTCGACGTATGACCTCGGCGGCCTCCGGCGCCTGCGGAGAGCTGACCACTGGCACGCCGGACTTGATGATGCCGGACTTGTCGGCGGCGATCTCGGCGAGGGTGTGGCCAAGGCGGTCCATGTGGTCGAGGGCTATGTGGGTGATGGCGCACGCGATGGGATGCACCAGGTTGGTAGCGTCGTAGCGCCCGCCCAGGCCAACTTCGACGACGGCGATCTGCACACCCTGTTCGGCGAAATACTGGAAGGCCGCGGCGGTAGCCACCTCGAACTCGGTGGGCTCGCCGATAGTCGGGTCGGCAGCGGCGCGGGCGACCAGCGGCTCCATGGACTCCACGAGGCTGGCGAGGCGGGGTGCGGGAATCTCGCGGCCGCACACTGTGATGCGCTCAGTGTAGCGCTGCAGGTGCGGCGAGGTGTAAAGGCCGGTTACGAAGCCAGCCTCCCTGAGCACGCGCTCGATCATCGTCGCGGTGCTGCCCTTGCCGTTGGTGCCGGCGATGTGGATGTGGGCCATTCGCCGCTCGGGGTGGCCCAGCCACTCCAGTAGTGCGTCGGTGCGCTCCAGGCCTGGCTTGACGCCGAAGCGAGCCAGGGACGCGAGGTATGTCATGGCCTGTTCGTAGCTGGGTTCGGTCATTTGTGGGATCACTCTTTCCGTTGCTGTCGGTTTGGCTGGAGTCGGCGGAAGCCGTCGAAGCTCCGGAAGCCCGAGAAGCCGCCGGAGCGCCGGAAGCCCTCAAGGCCCTCGGTGTGCCGCCGTGGGCTTGGGGCGAAAACCTCAAATCTGTGGATCCGCCTCTCCACCGAGTTCGTCATGCTCCCCGCCCGATTCGCCCTGCGTGCGCCCGCCTCGCTCCTTGCGCCCCTCTTGCCTCCGCACCGCCGGCACCGTGCAGTACGGCGCCAGCCTGCACTCATCGCACCTGGGGCGCTGCGCCCTGCAGGTGACCCGCCCGTGCTTCACCATGTTCATGTGCAGTTGGTACGTGATCTCCTCCGGCACCACGGGCATCAGCTCGGCCTGCGTCGCTGACGGGGCCTTGGTCGATACCAGCCCGAGTCGGTTCGCCACCCGGTGCACGTGCGTGTCGACGGGGAACACCGGCACGCCCAAAGCGAACAGCAGCACGCAGGCTGCGGTCTTGGGGCCCACCCCAACATACCTGTTGAGCTCCTCGAAGGCCTCCATCTTGGGCAGGCGCTCAAGCCCGTCCAGGGTGATGCTGCCCCGCTCGTCGCGTAGCCTCCTCAACACCTGGACGATGCGCGCAGCCTTCGTGCGCGCGAGCCCTCCGAGCCTGATCACAGCCTCCACCTGCTCCGCGTCTGCGTCAGCCAGCATATCCCACGTTGGAAACGCCTGCCGCAGCGCAGCATATGTGCGGTCGGAGTTGGCGTCTGATGTGTTCTGTGTGAGGATGGTGTGAACAAGCTCCCCCACGGCGTCGCCATGCGGAACCAGGACCTTGCGGCCGTACATGGCCACAAGGTCCCTGTCTACCTGATACAGCCTGCGTTCCAGCTCTGATGCAAGCACTCTGCCCTAAGCCTCCAGCTGCGCGATGCGCTGCCTTATCTTGGCCAGCTGTTCCTCGACGGTGGCTAGCGCCTCCCGCTGCCTCGCCACGATCTCCGCCGGCGCCCTCTCCACGAACGCGGGGTTTGCCAGCTTGGTCCTGTACCTCTCGGCCTCGGCCTCGGCCTTAGCCACCTCGCGGTACAGCCTCTCCAGCTCCTTGCCGATGTCGATAAGCCCGGCCAGCGGCATATACACCTCGATGCCCGGCGCCACGCCGTGGGCGGCCTTCTCAGGCACGCGCTCTGCCGTGGCCCCCGCCGCCACCTCGGCTCCCATCGTCCGTATCTCGGCCTTGCCCAGCCCCGCAAGGCGCGACACGACTTCGAGGTTGGCCTCGAGCAGCGCACTCGAACCCTCGTCGGCGGCGTGGAAGATGGCCTCGATGCGCTTTGACGGCACCACGTCGAACTCTGCGCGCACGTTGCGGATCACCCTGACAGTCTCCATGATAACAGACATTTCGGCTTCCGCAGCATCGTCAAGCCGCGTAGCGTCGGCCTTCGGCCACGCTGACACCATGATGGCTTCTCCTTCGTGCGGCAAGTGCTGCCAGATGCCCTCCGTGATAAATGGCATGAACGGGTGCAGCAGCTTGAGCGCGCCGCCCAGCACGTGCCAGAGCACCCACTGCGCCGTGGCCCTGCCAACGGTGTCGGCCTCGTCATACAGACGGCTCTTGGCGATCTCGATGTACCAGTCGCAGTACTCGCTCCAAATGAAGTCGTATATGGTGCGCGCCGCGTCACCCAGGTCGTACTTGCCCAGAAGCTCAGTCACCCGCTGCACCGTGTGGTTGAAGCGCGACAGGATCCACCTATCCGCCAGCGTAAGGTCAGCCGGATCAGGCTCCGCGCCCGGCGCCAGCGGGTCGAAGCCCTCCAGGTTCATCATCACGAACCGGCTGGCGTTCCAGATCTTGTTACAGAAGTTGCGGCTGGCCTCCAGACGCTCCGGCCTCCAGCGGATGTCGTTGCCCGGGGTGTTGCCGCTGATCACGGTGAAGCGCAGCGTGTCGGCGCCGTACTGCTCAACCACATCCAGCGGGTTGACGCCTGTTCCCTTCGACCGGCTCATCTTGGATCCGTCGGGGTTCCTGATGAGACCGTGCAACAGCACGTCGTCGAAGGGCTTCTCGCCGGTGAACTCCAGGGCCATGAAGATCATCCTGGCCACCCAGAAGAAGATGATGTCGTACCCGGTCACCAGCACCGACGTGGGATGCCAGGCCTCCAGCTCCGGCGTGCGCTCAGGCCAGCCCATGGTGGAGAAGGTCCAGAGGGCTGAGCTGAACCAGGTGTCCAGCACGTCGGGATCCTGATCCACCGCGCCGCCGCACTTCTCGCAGGCCGCCGCGTTCTCGCGCGAGGCGAACATGTGGCCGCAGTCCTTACAGTACCACACCGGTATGCGGTGGCCCCACCAGAGCTGCCGCGAGATGCACCAGTCCTTCACGTTCTCCATCCAATGTAGGTAGGTGCGGGCGAATCGCTCCGGCACGAACCTCACGTCACCGTCGTACACCGCCTTCAGCGCAGGCTTGGCCAACGGCTCCATCTTCACGAACCACTGAAGCGATACCAGCGGCTCCACCATGGCCCCGCAGCGCTGGCAGTGGCCTACGGCATGGGTATAGTCTTCTATCTTCTGGAGACGCCCCAGCCTCTTCAGCTCCTCCACCACCTGCCGGCGGGCCTCCATGCGGTCGAGGCCGGCGAACTTGCCGGCTTCCTTAGTCATGCGCCCATCGCTGCCGATCACGGTCACCATGGGCAGACCGTGCCTCTCAGCTATCTCGAAGTCGTTGGGGTCATGGGCCGGTGTCACCTTCACGGCGCCGGTGCCGAACGACGGATCCACGTGCTCGTCAGCGATGATGGGGATCTCTCGGTTCATGATGGGCAGGACCACGGTCTTGCCCACCAGCGCCGCGTAGCGTTCGTCGCCAGGGTTCACGGCCACGGCGGTGTCGCCCAGCATGGTTTCGGGCCTGGTGGTGGCCACGCGCACGCTTCCGGAGCCGTCCGCCATCGGGTACTCCAAGGTCCACAGGTGGCTGGCGACATCCTCGTGCTCCACCTCGACGTCAGAAAGCGACGTCCCACAGCTCACGCACCAGTTCACCATGCGGTTGCCCCTGTAGATGAGGCCCTTCTCGAAGAGGCGCACGAACACCTCGCGCACGGCGCGCGAACAGATCGGATCCATGGTGAAGCGCGCCCGGCTCCAGTCGCACGAGGCCCCCAGCTTCTTCTGCTGGTCCACGATGGTGTTGCCGTACTTCTCCTTCCACTCCCAGGCCCTCTTCAGGAAGCCCTCGCGCCCAACATCAGCCTTGGTAAGACCCTCATCGGCCAGAGCCTTCACGATCTTGGCCTCTGTCGCTATGCTGGCGTGGTCGGTGCCGGGGATCCACACGGCGTTGGCGCCCTGCATCCGCTTCCACCTGGTCAGAATGTCCTGAATGGTGGCGCCAAGGGCGTGCCCAACATGCAGCGTGCCCGTGATGTTCGGCGGCGGCATCATGATGACGAACTTCTCCCTCGACGGGTCAGGGTCGGGCTCTGCATGAAAGTAGCCCCTGTCGAGCCAGAACTGGTACATTCGCTCTTCGACACGTTTGGGATCGTAAGTGGTCGGGATATCTGTGCGAGACATTGCTACGTCTCCTCCCTCCAATTGGCAACTCCTACAAAACTAAGAGCCCCCTTCGCCCACCAAAGGGCGAAGGAGGCCTCACTTCGCGGTACCACCTTTGTTCTCAGCAGGCAGAGTGCCACTAGCCTGCCTCGATCTCTAAGCGTTAACGGCGCCAGCCGGCTGACCTTACCACCCTGTTCGCGTTGCGCACCCCGCGGGCGTCACGCCGCACGCACCACGCCGAACGCCCCACGCATCCGAGGCTTCAGGCCTGCAGCTCCGGGGCGACCTTCACCCTGCCTTAAGCTGAAGCGCCTTGCACCCTCGAGCGCTCCTCTCTTGAGCCCGGCCGGGGCTACTCCTCCCCATCATCGCCTTTACCCGTATATCGCTATTTCGCTGTATGACCCTTGATCGAGTCAGCCGCCGAAGCGTCGCCGCCGAGCGCGCGTCGCACTCGCCACGCTCGTTACGCTCGTTACGCCCGCTACGACTCCTTCTCGCGCTCCTTCTTGGCCTGCTCGATGATGCCCGCCGCCACGTTGGCCGGCACCTCTTCGTAGTGTGAGAACTCCGTAGTGAACGTGGCGCGTCCGCCGGTGATCGCCCGCAGGTCAATGGAGTACTTGAACATCTCCGCCATGGGCACCTGCGCCTTCACTATCTGGTACCTTCCCGAAGGCTCCATGCCCAGGATGCGCCCGCGCTTCTTGTTCAGGTCGCCCATGACATCGCCCATGTATTCCTCGGGCACCGTGACCTCGACCTTCATGATCGGCTCAAGGAGCACCGGATTCGCCTCCAGCGCGCCCTTCTTCAATGCCAGCTGAGCGGCGATCTTGAACGCCATCTCAGAGGAGTCCACAGGGTGGCTGGACCCGTCATACAGAGAAGCCTTGATATCCACAAGCGGGAACCCTGCCAGCGGACCGGCCTCAGGCAGCGCCTCGCGCAGGCCCTTCTCCACCGCGGGAATGAAATTCCTCGGTACCGCGCCGCCGAACACGTTGTCCGCGAACTCGAAGCCGCCACCGGTTGGCAGGGGCGAGAACTCGATCCACACGTGGCCGTACTGGCCGCGGCCGCCGGTCTGCTTCTTGTGCTTGCCCTCGACCTTGACCGTGCCCCTGATGGTCTCACGGTAAGGAACCCTCGGCGTATCCAGGGTCATCTCCGCGCCAAACTTCCTCTTCAGCCTGTCGGCCACGATCTCGAGGTGCACTTCGCCCATGCCCGCAACGACCAGCTCGCCGGTCTCAGCGTCCTTGGTGAACGAGAGGGTCGGGTCCTCTTCCAGGAGCCTCGCCAGCCCCTGGCCTATCTTGTCCTCGTCTCCCTTGGCCTTGGGCTTCGCCGCCATCGACAGCACCGGCTTGGGGAAGTCGATCTTCGGCAGCAGCACCGGTTTATCCCTGTCGCACAGCGTGTCGCCAGTGGTGGTCTCGGCCAGCTTGGCCACGGCCGCCAGCTCACCGGGGCCCGCCTCGGTCACCGGGATCTGCTGCTTGCCCTTGAGCAGGAACACCTGTCCCAGGCGCTCCATCTTGCCCTTTGTCGCATTATATATCTGCGAATCCGAACGGACCACCCCTGAATACACCCGGAACATCGTGATCTTGCCAACGAACGGGTCAGCGATGGTCTTGAACACCAGCGCCGCCGCGGGCTCGCCCTCCTCGGGCTTGCGCTCCACGACCTCCTCAGAACCCGGCACGGTACCCTTCGCCGCAACCATCGACGCCGGCGACGGGCAAAGCGCCACTATCGCATCGAGCAGCGTCTGGATGCCGGTGAGATGCGTCGCCGACACGCAGAACACCGGGACGAACGAACCTGAAGCGAACCCCACCGCCAGCCCCGTCTCCAGCTCTTCCTGGGTGAGAGGCTCACCCTCCAGGTACTTGTTGATGAGCTCCTCATCGTTCTCCGCCGCGTACTCCACGAGCTTCTCGCGGTACTCCTCGGCCTTGCCCGCCAGCTCGTCAGGGATGGGAACCTCGGAGTACTTCTTGCCGGTGTTGCCTTCCCACACGTACGCCTTCATCTTAATAAGGTCAACGACCCCGCGGAAGGCCTCCCCCTCGCCGATGGGCAGCTGCGCCACGGCCACCTTCGCCTGCAGCACGTTGGCCATTGACTCAACGGCCTTCTCGAAGTTGGCGTTCTCCCGGTCCATCCTGCTAACCACCAGCATCCTGGGAAGCTTATACTCGTCGACGATCTTCCAGACCAACTCCGTGCCGACCTCGACCCCACTCCTGGCGTCCACCAGGACCATCGCCGAGTCCGACACTCTCATCGCACCTACGACCTCACCTACGAAGTCGGAGTATCCCGGGGTGTCGATGACATTTATCTTACTGCCATTCCACTCCACGGGTGCGACTGCGGCGTTGATGGAGATCTTCCGCTTAACCTCATCGGGATCGAAATCCATTGTGGCAGTCCCGTCGTCCACTCGGCCGAAGCGGTCGACGCCGCCAGTAAGGTAGAGCAACGCCTCGGTGAGAGTGGTCTTCCCCACCCCCCCGTGTGACGCTATGGCGATGTTGCGCAACTGGTCTACCTTGTATTTGTTCAAGCGATCTCCTCCCTTAACGCTTCGGTCGCACTATCACGGTGAACCACCGTTTGGCAGCGCATGTTCACTATTGTATCTTACACTTTACCATGTGTGGAGGCAATAGTGTTCAGAACTTGCAGCCCACCGACGCCACTGCGCTGAGCTTCCAACCCTCGCCTGAGCTGGCGGCTTTCACCGTGATGCTGACCGTGGGGCTCGGCGCCGACTTACGGGACCAGCTGGCCGACGCCGTCAGAGTAAGCCCGACACCGGAGCTCGCCTCCTCGTCGCCTTCCCCCTCCTCAGCCTCCGACACCTGTCCTGAGCTACGCCAGGCCGCCTCCCCCTTCAGCGTGACGCCGCCCGCAACCGGCACCGACGCCCCGGCGTTCAGCGATACTCCAGTGCTCCTTCTCCCTTCAGGGTCGTTGTGCCACACAGTCACCGACCCCGACGCCGACGCCGAGAGCGTCGGCCTGAAGCTAGCGCTTCCCCGCGGCGGCGTGTACGACCACTTCGCCCCCACCTTCCCGCCTATAGTCGAAAGTTCGGGGCTCAGCGGCCTCGACCGCCCGGCTCCGCTCACCGTCAGCTGCAGCTTGTGCCCACCCTCCAGACCAGGCGACAACGCCAGCCCCACCTGACCATTCATATAAGACTTGGCCAAGGACTCCGGGTACGCGCGCCCTCGCAGCGAGAGCCCGAAGTCAATGTCGAGACCGGGGCGCCGCCAACGCAGGTCCAGCCCGGCGCTGCCGAAGACCGACGTCCACTTCGGATTGTACGGCATCAGCTTCCCGCCGGCCTCGAAGGAGGAACCGCCCGACCGTGCTCCGACCGCCTCGACGGCCCACGGAGGTAGCGCCAGGCTTCCGGACGCCGCCGCCTGCATGTAGTCACGGGCCTGATCGAAAGGATACCGCCTGACGTCGACGTCAACGGCCAGTTTCGGTCGAAGAGGGGCCGACGACGGAGCCTTAAGGTCGAAACCTCCGTGCAGGTGCAGCCAGTCGTCGTCGCCCGACTCCGCCTTCTGGTGCCAGGCGCGCTCGGCGCGGGCACCCGTTGCAGCTACGGTCAACTTGCCCCCGTATCCCCACGGCCCGTCGAAGCTGTGGTCGACACTCAGCTTGAGCTGGGCCCTGCCTGAAGTGCTGGCCATGGCGCTTGCCGACACAGGCCCCAGGCTTCCCGAGTACGACGCCTCAAGAACGGAAGACGTGCCTGTGCCACAGCTCATCTTCACAGTGAGGTTCGCCGCGCCCACTGGCGCGGCGAACAGCATGATCGCAACGATAGACGCCAGGGCAGCGCTCACGCGCTTCCAGATGGACATGGCAGGCATGGATGTACCCTCCCTATTGTGCTCCTATGGTCACATCCATATTACCAACATCCGTCAAGCGTGTGAAGTCGCTACCATGGGTTAGTCTTACAGGCCCGGAAGGTAGCGGCTTCCTCGCACGCCCCCGCGTCCGTCGCCCTACTTGTCCTTCGCGTACTCCAGCCTCTCCAGCACCAGCTTGGCCAGATCGGGGCCTTTCACAGGCTCCAGCTCGTAGCGCACCCGCACCGCGGGCTTCTCCAGCTTCAACACCCTGCGCAGGTCGATGGGAGTGCCGATGACCACCAGCTCGGCGTCGGAGCTGTTGATGGTCTGTTCCAGCTCTTCCATCTGGCGCTTGCTATATCCCATGGCCGGCAGCAGCGGCTCCAGGTGCCTGAACCTCTCGAGGGTGTCGACGATGCTGCCCACAGCGAACGGGCGCGGATCGACCAGTGAGGCAGCTCCGAACTTATGCGCAGCCACCGTGCCGGCGCCGTATCCCATCCCTCCGTGGGTGAGAGTGGGACCGTCCTCCACGACGAGCACGCGCTTACCGCGGATGGCCTCAGGATCGTCAACGCTGACGGGCGATGCGGCGTCGATGATCACCGCGTGCGGGTTCACTTTGGTCACGTTCCCGCGGACCTGCTCCACCGCCTCCGGCTTCGCCGTATCCACCTTGTTGATGATGATGACGTCTGCAAGGCGGGTGTTGGTCTCACCGGGGTGATACGTCAACTCGTGCCCAGGCCGATGCGGGTCCACCAGGGCGATCATCAGGTCAGGCACGTAGAACGGGAAGTCATTGTTGCCGCCGTCCCATAGGATCACGTCGGCCTCCTGCTCGGCCTGGCGGAGGATGCGCTCGTAATCTACGCCGGCGTATACCACGATCCCCCTGTCGATGTGGGGCTCGTACTCCTCTCGCTCCTCGATGGTGCACTCGTGGATGTCCAGGTCCTCATATGTAGCGAACCGCTGAACTGCCTGCTTGGCCAGGTCGCCGTAGGGCATGGGGTGCCTGATGGCCACCACGCGCATCCCCGCATCGCTCAAGGCCTGGCTAACGAAACGAGTGGTCTGGCTCTTGCCCACTCCGGTGCGGGCTGCACACACAGCCACCACTGGCACCTTCGACTCCAGCATGGTGGTGGTGGGGCCCATCAGCCGGAAGTCTGCGCCGGCCGCAAGGGCTGCGGAAGCCTTGTGCATCACGTCCACGTGGGAGATGTCGGAGTAAGCGAACACCACCTGCTCGACATTGTGCTCCGCTATGAGCCGAGGTAGCTCAGCTTCCTCATGTATCGGAATACCCGCCGGATACAGCGTTCCAGCAAGCTCCGCAGGGTAACGCCGGCCAGCGATGTCAGGTATCTGCGTTGCGGTGAACGCGACCACTTCGTACTGCCGGTTGTTCCTGAAATGCACGTTGAAGTTGTGGAAGTCGCGCCCTGCCGCGCCCATTATGACTATTCGCGTTCTATCCAACTCACCCACACCCCTTCACATTGGTAATACTGGTCCTTCGCGCATTAGCCTCTGCCTGCCGAGTTCACCTCATACGTGAGGTTCATGCAACTATGCATATGCCTTGGTTCATATTCGCTTCAGCCGCTGAGAGTCCTTCAGGCGCAAGGATTTCCGCCACAGCGGTGTGGCGCAGCACGTGTCGGCGTCCGGCGGGCACACTCTCGCGGAGAGGGGCGGGCGTGGGCAGCCAGGGCGGCCGGGGTCCTATCGTTCTGGCTTCACGTTCACCTCAAACCGGCCGGCAGATGCTGAAGGCGGCGCGGAAGCGCCGCCTCACCCTCATCTATCGTCGGACTATGCACCCTATGCGCCCGGTTTCGGCATCCGGCGCGGCACTGCCTCGTCACATCACCGCGGGAGGCTGCTGCCCGGGTGGCACCGGCGCAGGCGGGACCGGAACATCCTCGTCGATACCTGCGGCAGCCTCGGAGCTTCCGGCCGCAGCCTCAGCTTCGGCCGCCTCGACCTCGACTTCGTCCCGCGCGCTTCTCGGCTCAGGCATCTCCGCGAGCGCCACCGGGAGCACTTCGCCCATGTGCGAAACCAACGCGAACTTCAGGCCTGACCTGGCGTTTTCGGGGATCTCCTCAAGCTGCCTCCGGTTCTCCGCTGGCAGGATCACCGTCTTGATGCCTGCGCGCTTGGCTGCCAGGATCTTCTCCTTCAGGCCGCCGATGGGAAGCACGCGTCCCCTCAGGGTGATCTCGCCGGTCATGGCCACGTCATGGCGCACCGGAACGCCCGTCAGGGCCGACGCCAAGGCAGAGGCCATGGCGATGCCTGCGGAAGGACCGTCCTTCGGGATGGCTCCCTCGGGGATGTGGATGTGCACGTCGGTGCGCTCGCTGAAATCAGAGGGGATCCCAAGGCTTTCCGCGACGGTGCGCAGATACGTGTACCCGGCCTGCGCGGACTCGCGCATCACCTCGCCGAGCTTCCCCGTGAGGATGAGCTTGCCGTTGCCGCGCATCACGGAGACCTCTATTGCCATGGTCTCGCCGCCCATCTCGGTCCAGGCCAGGCCGGTGGCGACGCCCACTTTGTCTTCGGTGTCAGCCAGGCCGTAGTGGTACGGAGGCACGCCGAGATAGTCTTCAATGTTATCCTTGATGACCTCGAAGGGACCCTCCTTACCCCGCACGACTTCCCTTGCGAGCTTTCGGCACACACCGCCGATCTGCCGCTCCAGGTTGCGCACGCCCGCCTCCTTGGTGTACAGGCGGATGATCTCCAGTATGGCATCGTCCGCCATGGCCACCTGCTCGGGCTTGAGCCCGTTCTCCTTGAGCTGCTTCGGCACCAGGAACTGTCTGGCGATGTTCAGCTTCTCGTCCTCAGTGTAGCCGGGGATCTGGATTATCTCCATCCTGTCCTGAAGCGGCCGAGGGATGGCGTACAGGTTGTTCGCCGTGGTGATGAACATCACTTGAGACAGGTCCAGCGGCACCTCAAGGTAATGGTCGCCGAACTGCTTGTTCTGCTCAGGGTCGAGCATCTCCAGGAGCGCCGCAGATGGATCGCCGCGGAAGTCGGACGACATCTTGTCGATCTCGTCCAGCAGTATGACCGGGTTCATGCTGCCAGCCTGTCTCAGCAGCTGCACCAGCTTGCCAGGCATGGCGCCGACGTAGGTGCGCCTGTGCCCGCGGATCTCGGCCTCGTCGCGCACACCGCCCAGGGAGAACCTTACGAACTTGCGGTCGAGGGCGCGCGCCACCGACCTACCCAGTGAGGTCTTGCCCACGCCAGGCGGGCCCACCAGGCAGAGGATCGGGCCGCGCAGCGACTTCGAGAGCTGCCTTACGGCGAGGAACTCAAGGATGCGCTCCTTCACCTTCTCGAGGCCCCAGTGGTCCTCGTCCAGCACCTGCTCGGCCCTGTCGATGTCGAGCGTGTCGCGGGTGTATACGCCCCATGGCAGGCCCAGCAGCCAGTCCAGGTAGTTTCGAACCACCACCATCTCGGCGGCCATCGGCGGCATCGACTCGAGCTTTGACAGCTCTTTTCTGGCCTTCTCCCTGACCTCCTCTGGAATGCCGGGGTTCTCTAGCCTGGCCTTGAACTCCTCGATCTCCGAGCCTTTGCCGTCGTCGTCTCCCAGTTCCTTCTGGATGGCCTTCATCTGCTCCCGGAGATAGTACTCCTTCTGAGTCTTCTCCATCTGCTTGCGCACGCGCGCCTGGATCCTACGTTCCAGCTCGATGATGTCCATCTCCGCCCTGAGCATGGCGGCCAGCTTCTCCAGGCGTTCCATGGCCGATACGGTCTCCAGAAGCTCCTGCTTCTGGCCAACCCTAAGCGGCATGTTGGCAGCAATGTCGTCGGCCATCCTGTCAGGCTCGTCAACGTCTGCGATGCTGACCAGGATCTCAGCAGGAAGGCGCTTGGACTGCTTGACATAGTTCTCGAACTCCGCTAGCACTGCCCGTGCCGTGGCTTCCAACTCCGGTGAGTCATCCGAAACTGACGGAAGATGCTGAACCTTCGCAAGATAGCATGGATCGTCGCTGATGTACTCGAGTATCGCGGCTCTGAATCTTCCTTCAACGATGACACGAATGGTGCCGTCAGGGAGCTTTACCAGATGCCTGATCTCCGCCACGGTACCCACGTTGTAAATATCGTCAGGCAACGGATGGTTCACCCTGGCAGACTTCTGCGTCGCCAGGAATACCAGCCTGTCCCCGGACATGGCCTCGTCAAGAGCTGCTACCGACTTGTCCCTTCCGACCTCCAAAGGTATGCTCATGCTCGGAAAAACAACAACGCCCCTCAAAGGGAGGAGGGGCAGCACACGCTTTGACCCGGCCCTCTTTCTTGTTGTACCCTTCTCTGATGTAGCCAAAGGAAAAAGCACCTCCTGCCTTCTCACCTCCTATTCGCCTAAAGGCTCTGCTTTCCTTCCGGAAATATAACCATGGGATTGAAGAGCCTGAGGCTACTGGCTGGCGGCGGCAACCGCCGCGGTGGTGGACACGCCAGCCCTGGAGGTGGCCGCGCCCTCGGGGCACTCCATCGCAAGGCGATACACTTCGTCAATGTCGTGCACGGGGATCACCTGGACGTCGGTGCGCTTCGAGTACCTTTCCTGCCAGTTCTCGGCGGGTATCAGCACCCTGGTGACGCCGGCTTCCGCCGCGGCGCTCACCTTCGCCGCAACGCCGCCCACAGGCTTGATCCTGCCATGCACCGAAAGCTCCCCGGTGATGGCGACTTTGTTGTCTATCTCGTCGCCCCTCGCCGCCGAGAGCACCGCCACGGCTATGGCCGCGCCAGCGGAAGGCCCGTCCACCGGCGCCCCGCCAGGGAAGTTCACGTGCACGTGGTAGCAGGCGCAATCCACGTTGAACCTGCTCATCAGCACCGTCCTGACGTTGTCCACGGCTGTCAGGGCGGTGCTCCGCCGGCGCAGCACACGGGTTCCGTCGGACTGCTCCTCCTCGTCCACGATGCCGGTGACGGTGAACGTGCCGTCGCCGCGCGTGCACGGAAGCACCGTGGCCTCAACTTCGATGAGTGAGCCCATCCCGGGGCCCCACACCGCCAGCCCGTTCACCACCCCCACCGACGGCCTCTCGGGCACCCTCCGCTCAGGGCGCGGGTTATGCTGCCCACTCTCCATCACCCACTCCATGTCGCTGAGGGTGAGGGTGCGCAAGCCCCTGGTTATGGCAAGCCCCGCCGCGAGCTGGATCATGTTCACCGCGTCGCGGCCGTTCTGGGCGTAACGCATCACCGTCTCGATGACGCCGGGCTCCGCCTGCATGTTAAGGCGTTCCACCGCCTGACGTGCCACCTGCCCGATCTCCGACGGGGTGAGGGCCCGAAAGTGCACCTCAAGGCAGCGCGAACGGATGGCTGCTGGAATGTCGCGGCTGGAGCGGGTCGTCGCGCCGATGAGGCGGAAGTCCGCCGGCAGTCCATTCCTGAATATGTCGTGTATGTGGCTGGGGATGGTGGGGTCGTCGGGGTTGTAGTAGGCCGACTCCAGGAAGACCTTCCTGTCCTCCAGCACCTTCAGGAGCTTGTTCATCTGGATCGGGTGGAGCTCTCCGATCTCGTCGATGAACAACACCCCGCCGTGGGCCTTGGTGACGGCGCCCGGCTTCGGCTGCGGCACCCCCTGAACGCCCAATGGCCCGGCGCCCTGGTATATGGGGTCATGAACGGAGCCCATCAGGGGATCCGCTATCCCCCTGTCGTCAAACCGCGCGGTGTTCGCGTCTATCTCGATGAACGGCGCGTCAGGGCGAAAGGGCGACAGCGGGTTGCGCTTGGCCTCCTCCAACACCACCCGCGCAGCCGCGGTCTTTCCAACGCCGGGAGGCCCGTAGAGTATCACGTGCTGAGGGTTGGGCCCGCACAGCGCCGCCCGCAGCGCGGTGAGCCCTTCCTCCTGCCCGACGATGTCCTCGAAGCGCTTCGGCCTGGTGAGCTCGGTGAGGGGCTTAGTGAGGCTAATCTCCCTCATGGCGCGGAGCCGGTCCATCTCCCTGCGCGACTCCCGGCCCACCGCGCACTTGGACCCCTGCTGCTGGCGGAGAAGGTTCCAGAAGTAGAGGCCCATTATCACGATGACAACCAGGTTTATCAGGCCGATTATGCCGATGTTGCTCACACCGTTCCCTCCCGGCGCCACGAGTTCACGGTGTAGCATGCCCGCCCATAATCCAACTATCCCGGCAACCCCGGTGGCCGGGGAAGCCGGGATAGGCGTCAAGCTGTGGCTCTTAGGCCGTTTCCTCCCTCTTTCGGGATGGCTTCTTCTCCGCCAGCATCAGCGTGGGTGCTGCGCGGCCCTCCACCGCTTCCTTGGTCACGAGGACCTTCTTCACGTCTTTGCGAGAGGGCACCTCGTACATCAGGTCGAGCATGAGCTTCTCCATGATGGTTCTGAGACCACGTGCACCGGTGTTCTGCGCCATCGCCTTCCTGGAGATGGCCACCAGAGCGTCCTGGGTGAATTCCAGCTCAACGTTGTCGTAGCCCAGCAGCTTCTTGTACTGCTTCACCAGGGCGCTCTTGGGCTCGGTGAGGATGCGGACCAGGGCGTCCTCGTCGAGGGCGTCCAGGGTCACCACCACCGGCAGCCTGCCGATGAACTCGGGGATGAGCCCGAACTTCAGCAGGTCCTCCGGCATGATCTGGCGGAGCACATCTCCGATCCTCCTATCAACCTTGGGCCGGATCTCGGCGCCGAAGCCCAACGTCTTTCGACCGATCCTGTTCTCGATGATCTTCTCGATGCCGTCGAACGCGCCTCCGCAGATGAACAGCACGTTGGTGGTGTCGATCTGGATGAACTCCTGATGAGGGTGCTTGCGCCCTCCTTGCGGCGGAACGCTGGCCACCGTGCCCTCCAGGATCTTGAGCAAGGCCTGCTGCACGCCTTCGCCTGACACGTCTCTCGTTATGGACGGGTTCTCCGACTTGCGGGCTATCTTGTCGACCTCGTCGATGTAGACGATGCCCTTCTCGGCGCGTTCGATGTCGTAGTCGGCGTTCTGTATCAGCTTCAGCAGGATGTTCTCCACGTCCTCGCCTACATAGCCCGCCTCCGTAAGGGAGGTGGCGTCCGCAATGGCGAAGGGCACGTTCAGGATCTTGGCCAGGGTCTGTGCGAGCAAGGTCTTGCCGGAGCCAGTGGGCCCGAGGAGCAGCACGTTGCTCTTCTGCAGCTCAACGTCGTCTGCCTCGGAGGCGTTGATCCTCTTGTAGTGGTTGTACACCGCCACAGACAGGGTCTTCTTGGCCTCGTCCTGACCAATGACGTACTGGTCGAGGATGGCACGGATCTCCTGAGGTTTCGGAATGTCCGCCTTATCTGCGCTGCGCGGACTGCCGACAGCCTCCCCCTCTATGATCTCGCTGCACAGCTCGATGCACTCATCGCAGATGTAAACGCCCGGCCCGGCTATGAGCCTGCGCACCTGGTCCTGCGCCTTGCCGCAAAACGAGCACTTTATCTTCCCGTCATCATCATGGTACCTATACATGAAACCACCTCACGGCTGTTGCTTGCCGGCCTTGCCAGTGAAGATGTGGTCAATAAGGCCGTAGTCACGCGCCTCCTCAGCCGACATGTAGTAGTCCCGCTCGGTATCCCTCTCTATCCTCTCGATAGGCTGCCCGGTGTGACGGGCCAGGATCTGATGGGTGATCCCCTTTACCCTCAGGATCTCCCTGGCCTGTATCTCGATGTCGGTGGCCTGACCGCTGGCGCCGCCCAGAGGCTGGTGGATCATGATCCGCGAGTATGGCAGGGCATAGCGTTTCCCTGGAGACCCGGATGCCAAGAGCAGCGCCGCCATGCTGGCCGCAAGGCCCACACACACCGTAGACACCTGAGGCTTAACGTACTGCATCGTATCGTAAATGGCCAACCCGGCTGTGACGGAGCCTCCGGGGCTGTTGATGTAAATGTTGATGTCCTTGTCGGGATCCTCTCCCTGCAGGAACAGCATCTGAGCGATGACGACGTTAGCCGTGGCATCGTCTATCGGGCCTCCGATGAAGATTATCCGGTCCTTCAGCAGCCTGGAATAGATGTCGTAGGCTCGCTCTCCACGGCTGGTCTGCTCAACCACTATGGGTATAAGGGTCAAGTGTATCACCTCTCCCGTTTCCTCTGAGCCGTTCGTTCAGAAGCTATGATGAGCAATCCACACTATTCTTGTTCTGCGGCCTCCGGTTCATGCTCGTCGCCATCAGATGGCTCAGCTGAACCGGACGAACCGGCCGCAACAGCCGCGTCGGCCGCGTCAGCCGCGTCAACCGAGTGGCCAGCATCGGCCGCCTCAACCGCATCGTGGTCCTGGTCGTCGCCGTGGTCATGCTCATGGTCATCGCCATGTTCATGGTCATGCTCGTGCTCGTCGTCATGGCTGTGGTCGTATCCGCAGGTGGCTGAGTCCGGATCCTCGTCGCAGTGCCCACCCAGGAAGCGCACGACCCCTGCGTCCAGCGCCAGCTCAAACGCGGATGCCCTGACGTCCGGGTCGGTGATGATCTCCTTCAGCGTTTCCCTCGACAGGTGCTCCGCGTTGCGAATCAGGCTTAACGCGGTCAGGCTGACGTCGCGTTCCGTGGGAATCAAGTTCTCCCGGCGGGCGATCTCCTCCGTCACGAGCTTCCGGCGGACGCGGGATGCAGCGGACTCGCGAAGCTCTTCCCTGAGCTGTTCCTCGGTGATATTCCGGGCGTTCAGGTAGTAGTCCCATGCGAACCCCTGCTGTTCAACGCGGCTGCGGACCTCGGACACCATCTGATCGAGCGTTCGCTCCATAAGGAGAAGGTGCTCGCTCACCTTAGATCCTTCGACGATCCTTCTGAGAGCTTCGAGGCCAAGCTCCCTAATGGCCCGGTCAAGCTCTTGATGGATCAGCTGATGCTTCACACGGTCTTTGAGCTGCTCGAGGCTGTCAACGTCTGCCACTTGTTTGGCGAAGTCGTCGTTGAGCTCCGGAACCTGCTTCTCCTTGATGGACTTCACAGTTACCCTGAACGTAACCGTCTTCCCCGCCAGTTCCACGTTGTGGAATTCCTCCGGCAAGGTCAGCTCCACATCGGATGGCTCGTTCAGCTTCATGCCTGCGATGCGCTCATCAAGGCCTTCTATGATCTGGCCCTTGCCCACCACGATCTCAAAGTCGGAGACTGAAGCCGCGTCGGACTTCTGCCCGTCGACGTAACCTTCTAGGTCGAGGTTCACGAGGTCGTCTTCCTGCACCGTGGTGCGGTCGACAGGGACGTATTCCGAATTGTCCTCCCGGAGGTCTTCCAGGACGCCATTCACGTCATCGTCGGTGATCTCGCGCTGCTCGCGGCGGAGCTTGATGGTGGAGTAGTCCATCAGCTCGACGTCGGGCTTGATCCACACCTTGGCAGTGAACACGACATCGTTTCCCGACTCCAGCTGGGCGTCTCCAAGGCCCTCAAACTCAGGCTCGGAAAGAGGGGTGATCCCGGTGTCCTTCACAGCCTGCCTATAGGCCTCTGGTAGGAAGCTCTGAATAGCCTGCTCATATATGGCGTCGATCCCGATATAGCGCTCCACGATGGCTCTGGGGGCTTTGCCCTTCCTGAAGCCGGGAATGTTCACCCTCGCCGTGAGGCTACGCACGGTGTGGCGCACCGCTTCAGCGGCGCGCTGGGCGTCAACGGTGATCCTCAGAGTGGCAAGTCCCTGGTCAATGCTGACGAGCTCCGAACTGTTCATCCTGCACCTCGTTTTCCCGAGCAACGTTCGGGTACTAAAAGGTCTCTGAAAAAACCGGCGCGTAGGGGCCTAGCTCACAGTCTTAGAGTTGCCATGGCCTG
>LFSP01000006.1 GCA_001513145.1 Clostridia bacterium DTU025
GGCGCCAGCGTGGAGGAAGTACAGGAGAAGCTGAACGCGATGAAGCGCGATTGGCTCTTAGGCCTGCCGGTGGGAGAGAAACAGCAGACAGTCAGCGAGTACCTCATCCGCTGGCTGGAAGATGCGGCTCGGCCCTCGATCCGCCCCACTACTTACCAGCGATACGCCACTCTGGTCAGAAACTACATTTCACCGCGAATCGGCACCGTGGAGCTGGGCAAACTGTCGCCCGTGCACGTCCAGGCCCTATATGCCGACTTGGAGCGGGACGGGGTATCGCCCCGGATGCGCCAGTTTATCCACGCCGTCCTGCACCGGGCGATGGAGCAAGCGGTTAAGTGGCAACTCATAGCCCGCAACCCCTGCGCCGCCGTGGAGCGGCCGCGGGTCCCCCGCAAGGAGTTTCGGGTTCTCGACGCCGATGAAGCCCGCCGGCTCTTGGAGGCTGCGAAGGGGGACCGGCTGGAAGCCCTTCTGGTCCTCGCCCTCACCACAGGGATGCGCCAGGGCGAGCTATTGGGCCTCCAATGGGAGGATGTAGACTTGAAAAACGGCACCATCTACGTCCGCCGCACCCTACTGGAAGTGGACGGTCGGCTCACCACGGGCGAAACGAAGTCAGGCCGGAACCGCCGGCTGGACCTCCCGGAAATCGCCGTGGAAGCACTCCGAGAGCACCGCAAGCGCATGATGGCCGAAGGGCACCCTGGGCCGTGGGTCTTTTGCGATACCAAAGGCGGCCCGATCCGAAAGAACAACCTCATCCGCCGCTGGTTTAAGCCGCTGCTGGAGAAGGCCGGTCTGCCGGAGATTCGCTTCCACGACCTCCGGCACACCGCCGCCACGTTGCTTCTCACGTTGGGCGTCCATCCCAAGGTGGTGCAGGAGCGGCTAGGCCACTCACAGATCAGCGTCACGCTGGACACCTACAGCCATGTGCTTCCGTCCCTGCAAAAGCAGGCCGCTAGCAAACTTGACGCCATGTTCCGGTCGGGATCATAGGCACACTTTAGGCACACATTTCAGCCCGTCACACTCATGGCACACAAAAAGCCCTCCAGGAAACCCGCTCCTGAAGGGCTATTCGTTGGTGAGCCGCGCGGGACTCGAACCCGCGACACCCGGATTAAAAGTCCGGTGCTCTACCAGCTGAGCTAGCGGCCCACCTAAAGGAGTATCGTATGATATTATAACACGAACGGAACAGCCCCTGCAATCATGCGGGAAGACCCAAAATACCAGCTCACAGGCGTTAACCTATGACGGCCCGCGCCCTTTCGAGGTTGCGGAACCTGGTGTACTCCCGCTGCCACAGCAGTTCGAAGAAGCCGGTGGGTCCGTTGCGCTGCTTGGCGATGATGATCTCGGCGATACCGCGGCGCTCGGGCTCGATGTCGGGCTTGTAGTAGTCTTCCCTGTAGATGAAGGCCACCACGTCTGCGGACTGCTCGATCTCGCCGCTTTCCTTGAGGTGCGAAAGCAGCGGGCGCTTATCGCTTGTGGCCTCCACAGCCCTGCTGAGCTGGGCCAAAGCCACCACCGGCACCTCCAGCTCCCTGGCCAGGGCCTTCAAGGACCTCGTGATCTCCGCGATCTCTTGCTGCCTGTTCTCAACCCGGGCACGGCCCTGCACGAGCTGGAGATAGTCTATGATCACGAGCGCCAGGCCGTGCTCGGCCTTGACCCGCCTGGCGCGGGTGCGGATCTCCAGGGCGGTGATGGCGGGCGTATCGTCGATGAAGATCGGGGCCGAGCTCAGCTTACCGATGGCGAAGGAAAGCCTGTTCCAGTCCTCGTCGGAGAGGTTGCCGCGCCTGAGCTTCTGGCCGTCGACGGTAGCCTGGGAGCAGAGCATCCTCTGGGCCAGCTGCTCACAGCTCATCTCCAGGCTGAACACCAGCACTGGCTTGCGCTCCACGAGGCCCACGTGCTCCGCGATGTTCAGCGCGAACGCCGTCTTGCCCATGCTGGGTCTGGCCGCGACGACGATGAGCTCGGAAGACTGCAGTCCGGAGAGCATGTTGTCCATCTCGATGAAGCCGGTGGGCAGTCCGGTGAGAGCCCCCTTGCTGGCGTAAAGCCGTTCGATTCGGTCGAACGTGGACATCATCACCGACTTCATATCGGAGACGGTAGCCGTCTCTCCGCGTTGAGAGATCCTGAAAACCAGCTGTTCGGCCTTGTCGAGCGCCACGTCGACCTCGGAAGACGGATCATACCCCAGGGCAGCTATCTGGGCACCTGCGTTCACCAGCGACCTGAGGATCGACTTGTTCTTGACGATCTTCGCGTAATACTCGCAATTTGCCGAAGTGGGCACGGAGTTCGCCAGCGTGCTGATGTAAGAGGCGCCACCCACCTGCTCCAGGGCGTTCTTGGCCTTCAGGGCCTCGGTGACCGTGACCAGGTCGGCGGGCTCGCCCCTGTTGAACAGCTCGATGAGGGTGTCGAAGACCACCCTGTGCGACTCCCGGTAGAAGTCCTCGGCTACAAGGAGCTCAGCAGCGATGGCGATGGCCTCTTTGTCAAGCAACATTGAACCCAGTGTAGACTGCTCCGCCTCCAGGCTCTGAGGCGGGACCCTTTCAGCGACAGCTGCTATAGGCGCCGTCATGCGCTTTCACTCCCTAGACCTGACGAAATCCAGCGGACCATCGAACACGTGTGAGATGGCCTCTTCAACCCGGCTCACCGGGATGACCTCTATCCCCGTGATGTCAGATGGCACGTCCTTGGTGTTCTCAGCAGGCACGATTACCTTGGCGATGCCGGCCTGGCGGGCGCCGTATATCTTCTCGAATATGCCGCCTACTTCCCGCACATGGCCCTGGATGGAGAGCTCGCCGGTGACGGCCACATCCTGCCTGATGGGGACGCCGTACACCGCGCTCAGCAGGGCGAAGAGTATTGCCGTGCCTGCCGACGGGCCGTCGATGTCGCCGCCCCCGACCACGTTGACGTGGACGTCGTAGTCGGAGATGTCGGCTCCGGTGAGCAGCCTGAACACGGAGGCGGCGTTGAACACGGAGTCCTTGGCCATGCTGCCGGCGGTCTCGTTGAACCTGATGGCGCCCTTGCCCTCCTCGCGGGCAGGGAAGGCCACCGCCTCAATCTCGATGACCGAACCGAGGAAGCCGGCGACGCCCAGGCCGAAGATCTTGCCCTTCATCGAGGCGTCGGAGGCCTTGGCGCGCACGTACGGTGACAGTCTTCCCAGACGGATGCTCTCTTCAACATCCCGTACGGTGATGGTGAGGTCTTTGGCGGAGTCCTCGTGACGCTGGCCGGCGCGGAGCAAGGCGACGCCATAGGCATCTACCAGCAGATTTGTGGCCTTGCGCCCCTCAATGGTGTAGTCGCTGACAAGCTCAGGCACCCCGGGCTCCATCTTCACGCCCAGCTTGGCCGCGGCGTTGCGCACTATCTCCTGTATGTGCCTCTGCGTCAGCGGCTCGAAGAACACTTCGGCCGTTCTGGAGCGCAGGGCCGGATTGAGCTCTGAGGGGTCGCGGGTGGTGGCCCCGATCAGCACGAAGTCGGCCGGCGCCCCCTCGGCGAAGAGCCTCTTGATGTAAGTTGGGACGTTGGGATCGCTCGAGTCGAAGTACGACGACTCGAAGGTCACCCGCTTGTCCTCCATCACCTTCAGCAGCTTGTTCAGGAGGATAGGATCCATCTCGCCGATCTCGTCGATGAAGAGCACGCCGCCGTGGGCTTCAGTGACGAGGCCCAGTTTGGGCTCGGGCACGCCGCCCTCGGCCAGGTCCCTGCGTGCCCCCTGATAGATGGGGTCATGCACTGAGCCTAGGAGGGGGTTGGTGACCTCCCTGGGGTCCCAGCGCAGGGTGGTGCCATCCACCTCGACGAACTTGGCCTCCTCAGCGAACGGCGAGAACTGGGACTTCTTAGCCTCCTCCAGGGCGAGGCGCGCGGCTGTGGTCTTGCCGACTCCCGGAGGGCCGTACAATATCACGTGCTGCGGGTACGGCGAAGCTATCTTCGCCAGGAGGGCCCTGACCGCGCTGTCTTGCCCCACTATCTCCGACATGGAGCTGGGCCTGATGATCTCCATGGCCGATTTCGCCAGACGCCTGCCCTCGAGCTTCTCCAGCTCCTCAAGCTTGCGCAGGGCCTCCGGGGTGTCAGGGCCAGCGTCTTCGCGCAGGATCTGCATCCTGATCTCGTTCACGTAGTCCTCGTGGCGCTGCTGCATCCGATCGTTGATGCGCCGCTCGATCTTCTCCTCCAGGCGCCGGCGGGCGACGATATCGGCGATCTCCTCTTCGATGCTGGAGAGCGCCGCCTCGATGCCGTCAGGGCTCGGAGGGGCTTCTATGGTGGGATCCTCGAACACCAGCCGCTGCAGAGCCAGCACCCTGTCCTCTATCCTGGACGACCGCATGAGCTCGAGGGCGTCCAGCTTGCCGGCTTTCAGCACCAGCTTATCGGGTCCGTAAAGCTCCGACAGCATGGTGAACAACGCCATGACCTGCCTGGCCAGCTGCTCATCATCTTGCAGCTTGTCGGCGAGGTTCTTGCTCCCGATGCTGCGGAAACGTTCAACGAGTGACTTCATGAACTGATCCTCCTGATACCGATCCTCCTGCTACTCTGGCTACTCCGGGACGACCTTGACTGCCACGTCAGCACTCACCCCAGGGTACACTCGAACGGTCACCACATGCTCCCCGACTTCCTTGATGGGATCGCGAAGCTCAACCTTCCGGCGATCCACCTCGATGCCGATGACTTCCCTGATGGCGTCGGCAATGTCTTTGGACGTAATGGAGCCGTAGAGCTTTCCGGCCTCGCCTGTCTTGGCCCTGATGGTGATGCCTGTGGACTTGAGCTTTCGGGCGGCCTCCCGCGCCTTCGCTTCCTCCTTGGCCTCACGCCGCCTCTCCACCTCGCGTAGCGCCTCGATGCGCTTGAGCTGGCCAGACGATGCCGGGATCGCCAGGCCCCTGGGGATGAGGTAGTTGCGGGCGTACCCCTCGGCCACTTCCACCACGGTGTCACGCTTGCCCAGGCCGGCAACGTCCTTCTGAAGAACTACTTTCATGATTCCGCCCCCTTTGCCATGAGGTGCCCACGGCCCTAACCCTGTCTGCGCCGCACGAGCCTTCGGAAGTCCACCCATCCATCCAGGAGCCCGGCCAGGGTGAGGGCCCAGTTGAACGGGGGAGTGACATACACCATGAACAGCAGGAACGCCCTGAAGCCCACCGGCACCCTGAAGTGCTCCATCACGCCCCAAGCCACTGCCATCCCGAACACCGTGTACAGCAGCACGTACATCATAACCACGTTGCTCACCAGGCGCCCGAGAATCTCGCCGCCCACTGAGGATAGCAACTGCCCGACGAGCAGCGCCGCGATGAGGCCCCACGCCCACTGCCAGCCCAAACGCCACTGCCCGAAGGGAGGGAGCGCTTCCACTTCCACCTTCGTGCGCCTGAGGATCCAACGTGCCGTGGAGTAGGCTATCAGCGCAGCAAGCAGCGCGCCGCCCATCAGAATGGTTGGCAGGAACATCTCAAACCACTGCGGAAGCAGCTCTGCCATGGCTTTGGCCTGTTCCAGAGCCTGCTGGGGGACGCCCAGTCTCTCATACATGGCCGAGCTCTGAGATGCTGCCTCCGCCATGGCGTTCTGGAGCCGCTCCAACATGGCAGACGGCGACAGGCCTGACGTTGCCGCGACTATCAGGAAGTCAGTGATGACCACTCCCGCCTGTGCCGCCGCGGTCGCCAGGAGCGTCGTCATCGCCCGCGCCGGCTTGGCCATGAGCCCGCCCATCACCAGCCCCACCAGGGCCACCCGTATGAGCACCGTGATGCCGTCGATGGGGCCCAACACTAGGCCGACACCTAGAGCCGACACAACGCTCGCCACCGCCCCGGCGCGGAGGCCGTTTCTCACCACCAGGATGGCCACGGGCACCGGGATCACGTATATCAAGAGCTGCGTATATACATTGGCCACATACAGAACGATGGTCAGCGCGGCGAGCAGGGCACCTTCGGTAAGGGCTCTGGTGCCCTGGCTATGTCGTGAACTCAAACGGAACGCCCCTTCCTGTGCGCGGCCAATGACGTGAAGTCGCCGTACCACTCTTCGATCTCGTGGCCGTTTTGGATGTTCTCCCTGATGTTGGCGTCTATCTGTGCGTCCAAAGCAGCGTACCCTATGCCCAGGTGCTTTGCCAACAGGTAGCATCCGATGACGACATTGGCCATGTCGGCAACCCTCGGGCCGTCGTCGGCGCCGGCCAACGAGCGGTGGATCTGGGCCACGCTGCTCAGCAGCTCTGCTTTGAGCCAGTCGACGGTCTTGTAGTTGCGCGCAATGTCATTGTCGCGCCCGTACAACATCATGATTCCTCCCCGACCAACAATGCACCTATGTCCGTTCTCGATGGTCGGCCCGAACTCCTGCCGCGCTCATCTGCGAGAAAACTCTTTGACGCAGGGCGCCAAAGAGTCTTCCCCATCATCATATTAGCACACTGAGCAGCTTCAGCTATTCAGCAGTGAAGGGCAAGAGTGCCACGATCCTCGCCCGCTTGACAGCCACCGTCATCTGACGCTGATGCTTTGCGCAATTGCCCGAAATGCGTCTGGGAATGATCTTCCCCCGTTCTGAGATGTACCTGCGAAGGCGGGCTACGTCCTTGTAGTCGATGCTCTCGACCTTATCTACACAGAACGAGCAGACGCGCCTTCTGGACCTTCGTCTTTCACGCTTCACTTGTGAAGTCCCTCCGTTAATGAGGCTGTGTGCACGCTTCGAACAGAACGCGAGCTACCAGGCAAGGTCAGTCTGGTCGCCGAAGGTTTCGCCCCCTTCGGGCTCGAAGTCGTCGGCGGCGAACGGAACGGGTTCCTCTACGCTGCTCGCAGGCGCCTCAGCCGGGCCAGCGGCCCTGTCGAGGAACTGCACTCGGTCGGCCACCACTTCGTAGAAGGTGCGCTTCTGGCCGTCAGGCGTCTCATAGTTTCTAGTCTGGAGACGACCATCGACCCCTGCCAGCCGGCCTTTCCTCAGGTACTGGCTCACCGTTTCAGCCTGTTTGCCCCAGACCACGATGTCGATGAAGTCGGCCTCGCGCTTGCCCTCTGCGTTCGGGCGGGGCCTGTCCACAGCAAGGCGCATCCTTGTCACCGAAATGCCCGACTGCGTCACCCTGAGTTCGGGGTCACGGACCAGACGGCCTATGAGTACCACTCTGTTCATTGCAGCACCACCCTGCCTCTGATTTGGGCTAGACTGCAGGACCTAGTCGTCCTTGCGGACGATCAGGTAGCGTATCACCGCATCGGTAATCCTGTAGACGCGCTCAAGCTCGGCCACGAGATTACTGGGCGCGTTGAAATAGTGGACCGTGTACCATGCTTCGGTACTGCCCTCTATCTCATACGCCAGCCTGCGCCTACCCATACGATCGGTCTTCGTTACCTCGCCCCCGTTGCTCTGGATGAGTTCGGCGAACCTGTTTACCATGGCCTCGTATTCCTCTTCCGACAGCGACGGGTTCAACAGGAACATGGTTTCGTAGGCGTGCACTGACTTCACCTCCCCTCGGACTTCGGCCCCGCAACCTGTGCGGAGCAGGGATTGCGAATGCATTATAACACCGGGACCACAGGCGCGCAACTCGCCCACTAGGGTGAATTTTCCTGTCCGTTGCCTATACGTTGAACCTGAACAACACCACATCTCCGTTCTGCATGGCGTAATCCCTTCCCTCGGTGCGAACCCGGCCCCTCTCCCGGGCCACCGCGAACGAACCTATGCTCAACAGCTCCTCGCTGGATATGACCTCGGCCCTGATGAAGCCCCGTTCCATGTCGGAGTGGATCTTGCCGGCGGCCTCCGGCGCCGTCGTGCCGCGGCGGATGGTCCAGGCCCTGGTCTCCTCGCCCTTGATGGTGTAGAACGTGATCAGGTCAAGCACCCGCCGACCGGCCCTTATCAGCTCCGAGAGGGCGGACCCGTTCAGGCCCAGCTCCTGCAGGTATTCGCTGGCCTCCTCGGGGGCGAGCTCGCACAGCTGCGCCTCCAGCTGCGCACAGACCGGTACCACCGCATCGCCCTGCGCTTCCTGAACCAACGCCGCCACTTCCGGCACCATCCTGTCGGCACCGGCTATGCCCGCAGCCGTGAGCATCGCCGCCTCGATGCTTGCCTCATCCACGTTGGCCACGTAAACCAAAGGCTTCATGGTGAGCAGGAAGAGCTCTCTAGCCATGCGGAGGCTGTCTTCATGCAGCTGCGCCCGGCGCAGGGGCGTGCCCGCCTCCAGTGTCTGCCGGAGGTGACTAAGCACCTCCATCTCCAAGGCGTACCTCTTGTCGCCCGACTTCAGCATCGGTTCAACCTTATGGATCCTACGCATCACGGCCTCTAGGTCCGCCATCACCAGTTCGGTCTCGACGACCCCCATGTCCCTCGCGGGATCGGTCGCCCCATCCACGTGAACCACAGAGTCGTCTGCAAAGCACCTGACAACGTGCACAATGGCGTCCATCTCGCGGATGTGCGCTAGAAAGCGATTGCCGAGACCCTCGCCGTGACTAGCCCCCCGCACCAGGCCAGCTATATCCACGAACTGGATGGTCTCTGGGGTGATCCGCTTGGCGCCTGCCAAAGCCCCTATCTGCGGGAGGATGGGGTCCGGCACATCCACGATCCCACGGTTCGGATCGATGGTGGTGAACGGGTAATTGGCAACCTGCGCGTTTCCGCGCACGAGCGCGTTGAACAGCGTGGACTTGCCCACATTGGGAAGCCCGACGATGCCGAGACTAAACACCTCTTCGGTCGCTCCCATCCTCTGCAGGCGCGACCAGCACCTCCTTGATGTCTTTGACCAGGTCGAACCTGGACAGCATCACGATGCGGCCACATCCCTGGCACTTGATGCGTATGTCCGCGCCAACCCTGAGGATCTCCCACAGGTGGTTGCCGCACGGGTGCGGCTTCTTGAGGCGCACCCTGTCACCGACACGGAGGTGGATCGACTTGTTTGTCATTCCGCACTCTCCCCGGGGGTTTCTTGCCCTCTGGCATCAGCCCCGCCTTCGTCATCTGCATCGTATGATGCGGCCCCGAAGTACGCGGACTCTCCATCGTTACCCTTCAGGATTATGGTGCGTGGGTACGGCACTTGGATCCCATTCTCGGCAAGGATCTCAACTGTCAGAAGTTTCAGCGCCCGGCCCACAGCCCACTGCTGCATCGGCACCGCCTTTGCCCATACCCTCAGGGCCATACCGGCAGTGCCAAGGTCCTGCACTCCCAGCACACGGGGGCCTTCCACTATGTTCTCAATCTCGGACGCCCGCTCGTCGTAACCGCGCTGGAGCACCTTGATGGTTTGTGACGGGTTGGCCGAGTATGGAACCACCACATCGAACATCACCCTCATGGACTGCCCTCTGTAGTTGGTAACACGGTCTATGACTCCGTTGGGTATGATATGGACTTCCCCGGCGAAGTCCCTCAACTTCGTTATGCGCAGGCCCATCTCTTCGACTATCCCACTGATGCCTGCTATCGTCACGTAATCGCCCACCGCGTACTGGTCCTCAAACAGGACGAAGAACCCCGAGAGCACGTCCCGCACAAGGTTCTGCGCCCCGAAGCCCAGCGCCACGCCGACGATTCCTGCGCCTGCCACCAGGCTCGCCGTGTCCACTCCCAACTCAGACAGGATCATCAGACCGCCTACGAAGTAGAGGGCGTAGCGGATGATGCTCTTCGTGAGAGACCGGAGCGTGCCGAGCTTGCGCTGGTCTCCCAGGAACTTGGCTTTGTCTCCGTTCCGCGGTTGAAACACCCGATCCACGATTTTCGAAAGGATGCGGCCTGCAACGTAGGCGCCGACGGCGATGAGGCCTATGCGTATGATCACGTCGGTGGCCTCTAGCACCCACGCTGCTAGCTCGCGATCGTTCGCGTTCGACAAGTTCCGTCACCCCCAAATATACCTGCTATACTGTTTGACATCGCCCATCCTTGTCCTCCCCACAATAGAAAAACCCCTCCCGGCTCGTGCCGAAAGGGGGTGCACAAGGGCACCTGCTGTTTCACCTGAAGCTTTACCGAAGAGTCGTTGGCACGAACATGTCCACGATGCCGATTACCAGCGCCGCAATGAGGGCTCCACCCACGGTTACCGAGAATCCCGTCACTATGAGGCTGGCCACGTATATAACCAGAGCCGACACCAGAAACCCGACGATCCCCCTTGCGTAAGGCGACACCGTCCTGCCCATTACAGCTTCTACCAGCCATCCCAGCAGCGTGATGACTATAGCAGCAACCACTGCCGTCGTGAACGAGGCGGTCATGAAGCCCGGTACCAGAAAGGAAACAAACATCAACACTAGCGCCGACACGACTAGTCTCACGATGTGCCTTAACCACTGACCCATCTGCTATGCCCCCCAACTCAGTGTGCTGGCATTGATAGCCTAATGCGGTTACAGTATGTCCAGCCAACGTGAGACTATCCCATTATTCAGCATGCATCGGCAGAAACTAGCGCTCTTAAGTATCTGGCGGCATCCTCGGGTATGGCGGCGTTTATGAAGACACCGGTACCCATCTCGAAACCGCCGTACGAGACCAGGCGCGGCACTATGTCGATCCTCCAGTGATAGCTGGCGCAGGCGGCAGGGCCATCCGCAGGCGCCGACGTATGCACCACCAAGTTGAAGGGGGGATCGCCCCATCCCCGGCGCAGCCCATTCGCTATGGCTCGCAGCGCATCCGCGAGCAGAAGCGCCGAGCCCTGATCCAGCTGGCCGAAGGACCGGCTATGTGCCATCGGCAGTATCCACATCTCGAACGGCATTTTCGAGGCGAAGGGCGTAACGGCGATAAAGGCGTCGTTGGAGTAAACGATCCTGTTCCCGTCAGCCATCTCGTGCTCTATGAGGTCGCAGAGCATGCACGTGCCCCGCGACCTGTGATATTCCTCCGCGCGGATAAGCTCCCGATCCACCTGAGCCGGCACGAACGGCACGGCGATGATCTGGGAGTGGGGATGCCCGAGCGATGCCCCTGAGCCCTGGCCGTGGTTCTTGAGTATCTGGACGTACTTGAAGCGCGGATCGCGAAACAGCTGGTTATGCCGCTCTGCCCACACCCCCAGTACCCTGGCGAGATGCTCTACGGCGTAAGTGGCCAGGCCGTCATCGTGCACGGGGGACTCCACCACCACGTCGTGCGCGCCCACTCCCGTCATGGTCGAGTACGGGCCAACATGGCCCTCCGTGGGCGTGCCTTCAGGCGTCAGCGCCGGGAACTTGTTTGGCACCACGCGGATCGCCCAGTCGCATCCTAAGACGGCGTCTCCGTCCACCACCAGCACCGGGTCGGGCGTGCGCTCCTCGTTCCCCGGGCAGAACGGACAGCGCGACCGTTCCGCTCCATGGTCATGGGGACGCTTCGCCCTCTCCTGCGCCAGGATCACCCATTCACCGGTGACCAAGTTCTGCCTGAACTCAGGCACATGAACACCCCCTGTGCACCTTGCAGAAGTTCGCCAATATAATAGAGTGCCGCACGCACACGACACTCCTACTCAGCCGAGGAGGGATCAACTTGTGGAGGCTGCTGGAATCCATCGCGAGCCCGTGGTTTAGGTGGCGAGGACGCACGTGCATACTGCTGATCAGGTCAGGGAGAAAATGACCGCCCCGAGCACCCCCGACAGCGCCAGAACCAGTATGGGGTCGAGTTTCGCCCAGAACATCATGGCTGCGGCCGCCAAACCGATGAGCAGCGAACGCACGTCCGAGTAGGCCACGCGGCTGATGGAAAAGACCGCCGCCGCGATCAGCCCCACCACTGCCGGTCGCATTCCGGCCCTGACGTGCGCAAGGCGCTGGTTCCCCTTGAGCCTGCTGGCCATGGCCGCCAGAGTCATCACGATCAGAATAGACGGAGTGATCACCCCTAGAGTAGCCACTACGCCGCCGATCACCCCTGCTAAGCGGTAGCCCACGAAGGTAGCAGTATTGACGGCGATGGGTCCAGGCGTCACCTCAGCGATGGCCACCACGTCAGTGAACTCCGCCAACGTGAGCCACTGCTTCTCCTCGATGATGTACCTCTCGATGAGGGGCAGCATGGCATAGCCTCCACCGAAAGTGAACAAGCCCACCCTGGCGAAGGCCAGGAACAGCCTCACGAGGATCACTTGGCCCCGCCTCCCGTCTTCAACGCGACTCCAACCATCGCAGCGGCGATTATCACCAGGGGCGGAGCCACCTTCAGAACCGCCACGGCCAGACACGCCAACGCTGCCATCACCAGGTCCAGCCTCGACCTCAAGATGGGCTTACCTATCCTGATGACCGCGGAAAGGATCAGCACGACTACGGCAGGCCTGACTCCGGCGAAGGCCGCCTGTACCACCCGCATCGACGCCACCTGTGAGAACACGGCGGCCACCAGCGTGATCACCATGATGGACGGCAACACACACCCCAGCGTCGAGACCAGCGAACCGATAGCTCCCCGCAGCTCGTACCCTACATAGGTTGCCGTGTTCACCGCTATGGGCCCTGGCGCAGTTTGCGCCACCGCCAGGACATCGATGAACTCATCGCGCGTAAGCCATCCCCGCCTGTCCACTATGTCCTTCTGGATCAGCGGGATCATGACGTACGCACCACCTATGGTGAAGGCACCGATCCTGAAGAAGGTCCAGAACAGTCCCGATAGTGAAGCCTGCGGTCTCTGCGCCGGTTCTGCCATAACGATTTCCGCCTCTGATCTGCCACCCATCGCTTCGCGTCGTCCTCCCTATCTGCCCCGTCCCCTGGAACCGCCGTTCCTCCTCGTCATCCTGTTCACCGACTGCTTGACGCTGAGCGCGCCCGACAGCACGCCTAGCAGAAACCCAATGATGGCACCCCATGGCCTGCTGCTGGTTCGACTGTCAACATACATGCCGATGACGAAGCCCATAACCACCGTGGTGCCGAACTCCACTGCAAGCCACAGGTGGTTCATTTCCTCAGCGCACCCCCTGCGGAGCCGAAGGAGCCTGTGAACCTGAGGCAGGGCCAACTGTGATCACGGAAGGCTTCGGCTTGTACCTGTCGTTCGATATGAGCTCGCGGCTGAACTCGACCCCGTCTATCTTCGTTATCCTGTAGACTGACACCCGGTATCCGGGAGCGCCCTCCTCCGTGACCTTGCTGCTTCCAGGGGGCGCAGACGGGTCCACCCGCTGTATGGAACCGGGCTCTATCCTCTCCGTCACCTCGGTCTGGACGCTGATGTCTACGCCCTCCGGCATGTCTCCGAAGATCTTCACCGTGATGGTATCGTCGTCAGTGCCGGCCTTGATCAGCACGTACCCTGACGTATTGTTGCGGAACTTGAGGTCGATGGCGCCATAACTCACCGTGGCATCCCTACCCAAAGGCACGTAGGACACAGGCAGAGAGTGATTCATCCTCGACACGATCTCCAGCCCTGCCAGAAGGGCGGCATTGTACAACGTCGTCGACACCTGGCAGATGCCGCCGCCCACGCCAGGCACCAGCTCAGAGTTGACTATCACATCAGCCTCAAGAAATCCCCTGTCCGCCGTCCTGGGACCCACCACGTCATTGAAGGAGAATACGCCACCGGGCGGGACCAGCACACCGTCGATATGGCGGGCTCCCAGCCTCACGTTGGTCGTCCGCGTGTGGTTCTCGGGATTGAACTTGGTGGTGAACCTGGCTACCAGCCTGCGCAGGCCCATCGCCTCAAGGTCTGCGGTGCTCACAGCCGGCCGGAGCACGTCCACCGGAAGGTCGATGATCCTGTCTTCAGGGTTCAAAGTGGCCTCGCGAAACCGCTCGGTGAGCTTCCGCACTATGAGGCCGCGCCCTTCGCTGGAAGGCTCAATGACCACCTGGTCGTCGTCGGTTATCGTTAGCCTGGCGTCGACAGGATCCCTCCGAACTTCGGCGGATATCGCGAACGACATGTCCGTGAGCCTCTGAGGGTCCACTGTGATTATCAGCGGGATCTCAATGCCTTCACGAGCTGCGGTCTTTCTCTGAACGTGCCTTGCCCAGAGGGAACCGGTCCTTCCCACCGCGTACGCGCCGGATAGCGCCGCCTCCACGTGGATCTCGGTGCCGACATCCCGCGGGAAAGCTATCCACGCCTCGTCCATGAGGCGCATCTCCACGGGGCTGTTGATACACCTGTACGCGTAGTCCTCCAACAGGCGTCTTGCCTCCGCCAGGCTCAGGCCGCTGAGGTCGAAGCCTGCCACTGTGACCCCCTCGGCTATCGTCCGGTCGTCGAAGAGGACAGGCAGGGCACACCTGGCCGCGGCCGCGAACCCGACCACGAGGCACAGCGCTGCGATGATGGCCGCAGTCTTCAGAATGTTCCCCGTTCCACGCCTTGCGCTCATGACCTCAACGCTGCCTCCTCTTTACCTGCCTCTTCATCTACATACTCGTCTGCCTGGGCTCATATACTGCAACTGTCGGAACGGCTCGGAGTCCAATCTACAGAGATGGAGGCGCCGCAGTGGGATCTCCCGACAATCACAACGCATCGGCACTGCCGCTGGACATGGCCAACGCCGTCTCCACCTGCCGGTGCAGGACGGCCCACGACACTCCCGGTGTCGGCAGGATCATCGCCGATGCCCTTCATCGCTGCCTCGGTCCCCATCCCAGATGCGCCGGAGGCCTTCTTCACATAATCTGCGTTGGCACCGACCGCTCCACCGGTGATGCCCTGGGCCCACTGGTTGGAACCAAGCTTCGCGCTTTCCTGGACCAGGGATACGACACGAAACTGTGGGGAACCCTTGACGAGCCAGTCCACGCGGGCAACCTCGCCCAGGTGCTCTCCGTGCTGGCCCTGGAGAGGGACCACAGGCACGCCGTGCTTGCGGTGGATGCCTGCCTCGGAAAGGTCGGCAGCGTCGGCCAGATCACCGTCAACTCGGGCCCGCTCCGTCCAGGGGCAGGAGTGGCCAAGAACCTGCCGCCGGTGGGCGACGCGCACATCGCCGGCGTCGTGAACGTAGGCGGGTTCATGGAGTACCTCGTCCTGCAGAACACCAGGCTGGCTACGGTGATGCGGATGGCCGATGCCATAGCCCGTGGCATTTCGCTCTACGTGTCGGGCTCCTGACGTGAGGCCCAGGCATCCTCCAGCATCTGCCGCACGTCGGCGTCGGTGAGCTGGGAGAAGTCCATGTAGAACTGACCGACTGATCCGAAGTCCGACGGCTGACGCAACACCAAGACCAGGTCGACGCTGTTTTCCAACCTGGGGACAACGTCTGCCGGACATACGGGGGCCGCGATGCATAGCAGCGACGCGCCCTGGCCCGCAAGAGAGCGACCTGCGGAGAGCAGCGTGTGTCCGGTGGCGATGCCGTCATCCACCAGTATCACATCCCTGCCTGCGAGCGAAGGCATTGGCCGCTGACCACGGTACTCGGCCGCACGGCGCCGCGCCTCCGTAGCTGCGGCCTGAATCTTCTGCTTCAGGTACTCCTCCGTAACGCCGTAGACGCGCAAGGCCCTGTTGTCGATGACAGCTACTCCGTTGACATCCACCGCTCCCAGAGCTAGCTCGGGGTTGAAGGGGGCTCCGATCTTCCGCGAGACGACAATGTCCACATCGGCCCCGATGGCATCGGCCACCTCGATGGCCACCGGGACTCCACCGCGGGGCAGCCCCAACACTATCGGCCTATTCCACGTGCGCTTGGCCAGGAGTTGCCCTAGCAACCTCCCTGCCTCGCGTCTATCGCGAAAAAGCATGGCCCCCCTCCGCTCACCGGCAATTCGGGTATCTTGCGTACATTCTTCCCCGCACAGAGGCCATCAACCTTGAGGCCTATCCTTGGAGCCCTCAGTGGCCCTGGCTATGGCCTCCGTTTCCTCTTTGGACAGCGCGTGAGCCGAGCGCCCTGCTGTAACGGCCTTGGCGTACATACGGGTCTCGTACCTTCCAGCCATCGAGGTGATCACTACTCCGTTCTTGGCTCCGTCCAGCAGCGCCAGGGAAAAGCTGAGGGCGCCTCCGACATCGTCGAAGGCGTCGTAACGCACCACTCCAACGTGCTGCACATGGCCTACGCTGGCGGCCTCAAGCTTGTCCAATCGCCCCTGGGTGGCGTCGAGGGAGGATGAGAGACGCTCGACTCTGCCCATGAAGTCGAGTAGCAATTCCTGGGCATCCCCATGACTCTCAGCGCCCAACAGTCGCTGATAGCGCTTTTCCAGTCTGCGGAGCCTCGTGGTGATGCCCATGACAACCCCAAGGGCAATAACTAGGACAATGGCTAAGACGATTGGTATGACGTATCCATCATACGCCAGTAGCTCTGACAACGAGTTCACGGTCACGCCTCCCTCGAACTGGCCTAAGCCCGCACTGTCTCTGCAGTACCAAGAATGATCTCGAGAATCCTGTCAAGATCTTCTGCTGCGTAGAACTCTATCTGTATCACACCTTTGTGTGGCGTGCCCGTCAGCTTCACCTTGGTTCCCAGGCGTTCGGACAGCCTGCCTGCCAGTAGCGCCGCGTCAGGATCCTGGACCTCCCTCTTCGCCTGCCGTTTTGTTTCACGTGAAACATTCTCCGTGAGTCGACGGACGAGCTGTTCCGTCTGCCTTACGTTCAGTCCGTCCTTCACGATCCGGTCGGCAAGACTGGTCTGGAGCTGTGCGCCGGGAAGGGTCAACAGACACCGGGCGTGCCCAGCGGTGATCCTGCCTTCGGCCAGCTGATCCTGCACCTGTTGGGGCAGGTTCAGCAGCCTAACCGCGTTGGCTATGACTGGCCGGCTCTTGCCTACGGCAGTTGACAGCTCCTCCTGGGTCAGGCCGAACTCATCCATTAGCTTCCTGTAAGCCACGGCCTCCTCGATGGGGTTCAAGTCTTCACGCTGCAGATTCTCTATGAGCGCCACCTGCATCATGGAGGAGTCGTCCATCTGCTTCACCAGCGCCGGGATCGTGCTCAGCCCCGCTGCCTTAGCCGCACGCCACCTTCGTTCGCCAGCTATGATCTGGTAGGCGCCGTCCTTCTTTCTCACCACTATGGGCTGAAGCACCCCGTGGGCCTTGATGGAATCCGCGAGCTCGGCAAGGGCTTCCGCGTCGAACTTCCGCCGAGGCTGATACGGATTAGGACTCAGCTCGTCGATGGGGAGTTCCACCGGAGTAAGCCCTGGTCCGTCAAGGCTCACGTTGTCCCGCTGGAATATGGCGCCGAGCCCCTTTCCCAGGGCCTTGGATTTGGCCGCCATGCTCATGCTCCCTCCCCTTTCATGATCTCTAGCGCAAGGTTCCTGTAAGCTTCCGCACCCTTAGACTTACTGTCGTAAAGCGGGATGGGAAGGCCGTAGCTGGGCGCCTCGCTCAGCCGCACGTTCCGGGGAATGGTGGTCTCGAATACCCTTTCCCCGATGTTGCGCCTGACGTCCTCCACCACTTGCTGTGACAGATTGGTCCTGGAGTCGTACATGGTTAGCACAACCCCTTCGATCTCCAGCCCAGGGTTGAGATGGTATCGCACCATCTCGATGGTACGCAGCAACTGACTCAATCCCTCAAGGGCATAAAACTCGCACTGGATGGGCACAAGCACGCTGTCGGCTGCAGTAAGGGCATTGATGGTAAGCAGCCCAAGTGAGGGAGGGCAATCCACCAGCACGTAGTCGAAAGATATGCGCACCTCAGACAGCGCTCTCTTCAATCGCTGCTCCCTGGACATCAGGTTGACGAGCTCGATCTCGGCACCAGCCAGACTCAGAGTTGCCGGTGCCACCAGAAGCCCCTCCACTCCGGACGGCACCATCACCGACTTGAGCGGCACGTCCTCGATGAGCACGTTGTAGACGCATGCTTTCAGTTTCCGCTTGTCAATGCCGAACCCTGATGTCGCGTTTCCCTGTGGATCCATGTCCACCAGCAGCACCCTCCTGCCCGACATGGCGAGGTAGGCGGCAAGATTCACCGCGGTGGTGGTTTTGCCCGTGCCACCCTTCTGGTTCGCAACTGCTATGACCTTCCCCACTGCTGTACCCCCCAAGGATGCTGCTTAACACTTCGCCGACGTATCGCGATGTCCTTCCGAAAACTGGCCTCGGGCATGGGCTAGCCCAGGGTGATTTTAGAGAGGGTTCTTGGCAATGACGGCATGTCTTCGGGGAAACCGTGAAGCTGTCCGCTTTTCCTTCCTTATAGAGATGAGCTTGCGTTCACCGTGTCCATACGGCAACACCACTTCCAGGACTTCCGGCATAGCTCCCCCCAGCTGTTGAGCTGCCCTGACGCCCTGCTCCAACTCTTCGTCCGCGCGAGGGCCTTTCATGGCCAGGAACCATCCGCCGATACGAACGAAGGGCAGGCAGTACTCGGCTAGAGGCGAGAGCTTGCTGACGCCTCTTGCCACAGCTAGATCGAAGCTCTCTCGGTACTCCACCTTTTTCGCCAGGTCCTCGGCCCGTCCATGCACCGCCTCAACGTTCTCCAGCCCTAGCTCTCTGCAGACGTGCTGCACAAAGCTGACCTTCTTCCCGACGCTGTCGATGAGGAGCGTATGCCGGGAAGGTCTGACGATGTGCAGCACCAGCCCGGGGAACCCTGCGCCTGTTCCTACATCCACCAGGCTCGAGTAGTCGGCCGCGGCGGGGCTCAGGATGCATGTCAGCGAGTCGACGAAGTGACGCAATGCGATGCCCTCATCATCGGTGATGGAGGTGAGGTTCATGACCTCGTTGGCCGCCAGCAGCAGCCGGCGGTACTCCTCAAACATGTCCAGGGCTTCCTGGGTCACCTCGATGCCCAGCTGGCCGGCTGCGGTTGCTATCAGGTCGCGGAAGCAGAGACCGTCCCTTTCAGTCATCGGTCCTCTCCATTTCGCGCAGATGGATGATGAGAGCCATCACATCCGCCGGTGTGATCCCGGGGAGCCGGGAAGCCTGGCCAACTGATGACGGCCTAGCTTCGGACAGCCGCTCTCGCCCCTCTGCTGATATCCTATGCAAGGCGGAGTAGTCAACGTCGGAAGGGATCGCCCACCTCTCGAGTTTCTGGAACTCCTCCACCTGGCGCCGTTGCTTTGCAATGTAACCGGCAAAGGAGCGTTCCACAGCCACCTGTTGAGCAGCCTCGTCGGCGTAATCTCGCAGGTTGTCGGGAAGCTCCCGACCTTCCCGCACGCAGGCTATTGCGGCCGAGCGCTGAGAGAACCGGCGCCACCTTTCGTCATCCACCAGGCCCATCCTCCTTCCCAGCGGCGTGAGCCTGAGGTCCGCATTGTCCTGCCTCAACAGCAGACGGTACTCGGCCCTGGCCGTCATCAGCCGGTATGGTTCGTCGGTGCCCTTTGACACTAGGTCGTCGATGAGCACTCCGATGTACGCCTGCGACCGGTCCAACACAAGCCGCTCGTCCTTGCCTATGCAGCTCAGTGCGGCGTTGATGCCCGCGATAAGCCCCTGCGCCGCCGCCTCCTCATAGCCTGACGTCCCGTTGATCTGTCCTGCGAAATAGAGGCCAGGGTGATACTTGCTCTCCAGGGTTGGCTTGAGCTCTCTGGGGTCTATCACGTCGTACTCGATGGCATATCCGTACCTGATGATGTGGACATCCGCGAGGCCCGGGATAGTCCGTATCATCTCGTCCTGAACTTTCGAAGGCAAGCTGGTGGAGATCCCCGCAAGGTACACCTCGTTTGTGAACCTGCCCTGCGGCTCCACGTACACCTGGTGGCGTTGCCGGTCGGGAAACCGCACCAGCTTTGTCTCGATGGACGGGCAGTAGCGCGGGCCTGTGCCGGTGATCGCGCCGGAGTACATCGCTGCCCGGTGGAGATTCTCCCTGATCACGCGGTGGGTTTCCTCGTTGGTGTACGTTATCCAGCAATCCATCTGCTCCCTCGGCTCAGGAGGCCGCAAGAAGGAGAATCCCCAGATGGACTCGTCACCAGGCTGCCTCGTCATGGCGTCGTAGTCGATGGTGCGACCGTCCACCCGGGCGGAGGTTCCGGTCTTGAACCTGCGCATGCGGTAGCCAAGCCGGGCTAGCTCCCGCGCCAGCCCAATGGAAGGCTGCCTCCGGTCCGGTCCGGATTCAGCCTGCCAGTCGCCTATGAACACCTTTCCCCCAAGGTAGGTACCGGTCGCTATGATCACGGCCCGCGCGCTGATCTCACCCTGTTCGGTGATGACGCCGAGCGCGACGCCGTCCCTTACCATCAGGCCTTCGACAGAGGTCTGTCGCAGCCGCAGCCCCTCCTGGAGTTCCAGGGCCCTCCGCATCCGCGCAGAGTACATCGACTTGTCGATCTGCGCCCGCAAGGCCTGCACTGCCGGACCCTTGGAGGTGTTCAACATCCGTAGTTGAAGATAGCACTCGTCAGCGGCCAATCCCATCTCTCCGCCTAAGGCATCGATCTCCCTCACCAGATGCCCCTTGGCAGGGCCGCCTATGGAGGGATTGCACGACATGGACGCAATGGCGTCGATCGTTGAGGTGATGCCCAGGGTGCGTAGCCCCAATCGCGCGCATGCCAGCGCCGCCTCGGCGCCTGCATGACCGAGACCCACAACGATCACGTCAAAATCCACGAGCCATCGTCACCTCCAGACCCCTTACTTGCCCACACAGAACTCCGAGAACAATAGGTCGATAACATCCTCCCTCGTGGTCTCGCCGGTTATCTCGCCAAGGGCGTCCAGTGCCGCACGGAGATCTATGCTCAGCACGTCAAGAGGATAGCCTACAGAAGCCCCCTCTGCGGCTTCATCAAACGCCGCAGCAGCCCTCTGGATGCAATCGAGCCTGTGGCGGGAGAGAGTGGCACCATCGCACCTCTCCGACACAGACCGCGAGAGCGCAAGGGACTCGATGGCGTCCTCTAGGCGATCCAGTCCGCTGCCGGTAAGGGCGGACGCCCGGATCCACAACCGACCGCCTGCGGCGGCCTCTATCTCATCCGAGCTGATGGCAGACGGCAGGTCTGACTTGTTAACCACCAGGATGCTGCGCTCCTCCGTGGTTGACTGGACTATCTCCAAGTCCTCGGCCTCGAGCGGCCGGGAGCCGTCCACCACGGCCAGAGCTATGTCCGCGTCGGCCAGCGCTCCACGGGCGCGCTCCACGCCCATCGCTTCAATGGCGTCGGCACACCGGCGCATTCCAGCAGTGTCAACAAGCTTCACCGGGATGCCCCTTATGTTTGCCACCTCCGACACGATGTCCCGCGTGGTGCCTGGCTGGTCCGACACTATCGCCCTCTCTTCGCCCAGCAGTGCGTTGAGCAATCTTGACTTGCCGACGTTCGGCCTTCCCACGATGGCCACACTGACGCCTTCCCACAGAACCCTGCTCATGGCGGCTTCCCGGGCAGCCTGATGCAGGGAATGCGCCAGTTCGGCGCACTGGCTCCGCAGGGCCTCCTCGTCCACAGGGGGCACATCGTCTTCGGGGAAGTCGATCCACGCCTCGATGGCAGCCATCAGCCTCATGCCTTGCTCCCGCGCCTTGAGGATAACCTCGCCGCCGCGCCCCCGCAGGAAGCGCGACGCCTCATGCCGCGCCCGCTCCGTTCGGGCGTTCACCATCTGGAGCACGCCTTCAGCCTCCAGCAGGCTGATCCGGCCGTTCAACACGGCCCTCTTGGTGAACTCCCCGGGGGCAGCCCTTCGCGCCCCTGCACTAATGATGGCCTCCAGGACTGCCGCCGCCACAGCGGTGCCCCCGTGACAGCTGATCTCCGCCACGTCCTCCCTGGTGTATGAGCGCGGGGCTGGCATCGTCAGAAGGATCGCCTCGTCAATGAACACGCCATTCCCGTCGTGCACTCGGCCGTAGCGGGCCTGCCATCCTCGCGTAGCCTTCCTGCGAGGGGATGCCGGCGTGAACACCTTATTGGCCACGTGGAACGCTCCCGGCCCGGATATCCTAATAACGGCGATTCCGCCTGTGCCCGGTGGCGTGGATATGGCGGCTATTACGTCTCCGCTGCTCCCCAGCATGGATTCCATTGCAAGCCCTCCATCACCCGTTGTTTCACGTGAAACAATCGATGAAAACGAAAACGGGGAAGCACGCATCGCAGTGCACGCACTTCCCCGAACGTCATCCCGGCAGGAGAACTATTCCGCGCCAGGGCCGACCCGAGATATCACTATTCTCCTGAAAGGCTCTCGGCCTTCGGAGTGCGTGGCGATGCCCTCCACATCCTTCAGCGACAGGTGAACCACGCGACGTTCCAGAGGTGACATGGGTTCCAGGGCCTGATCCTTTCCATCCTCCAGGACCCGCCTGGCAACCGCGTGTGCCAGCTCCTTGAGGTCCTTCTCTCTCTTGCGCCTGTATCCGGCCACATCCACGACGTACCTGGCCCGCACCCCATCTCCGCTGAGGTGCGCGCGCTTGTTCGCCGACAGGTTCACCAGGTATTGGATGGCATCCAAAGTTTCTCCATGGCGACCGATGAGAACGCCGAGGGCTTTTCCCTCGACCTCCAACAGTGTCACGCCCTCGGACTCTTTCTCAGTGACCGTGGCTTCCAATCCCATCCTCTGGATCAGTCCCTGCAGATACTCCAGCCCAGGCGAGCCCTGTTCGGCGCCGGCCTCAGCTGCAACCCCCTGGCTTTCTGGCTCGGGGTCGCCCGATTCGGTGGCATCATCATCCGCTAGATCGCCTATTCCCAGCCATGTCCTAACCAATTCCCTGTGGTTGGGTTCCTTCTCCGCCACCCGGCTCACCAGCTTGACTCTGGCATGACGAAACCCGATCCCGAGGAAACCCCTCGAGCCTTCGTCCAACACCTGGACGTCCACTTCATCTCTGGACAGCCCGAGCCTGTTCAGCCCGGAGTGAACCGCTTCCTCAACGGTTTTCCCGAAGGACTCTATCTCCCGCATCTACTTGGCCACCTCCTTCTTGGCGCCAAGCTGGATCTTTATCACCCAGTGCTGGATCATGGTGACGATGTTGGTCACTACCCAGTAGATGGCGGCACCTGCAGGCATCTGCGTGGCAAACCAGCCCATCATCAGCGGCATGATTATGGTCATGCTCTTCTGAGACTGGTCGGTTATGGTCTGCGCCATCGACAGCCACGTGGTCGCCGCAGACAGTATCGGCATGATGTACGTGGGATCGGCCACCGAGAAATCGCGCATCCACAGAAAGCCTTCTGCGGCACCCTTGAGGCTCAGGACGAACTCGCGGTTCTGGAGCACCCTGAAGAAGACTATCAGAATGGGCAGCGGTATCAGGCTGGGCAGGCATCCTGCCAGCGGGTTGATCTTGTTGTCACGGTACAGTTCAGCCAGTCTACGCTGGTATTCCTGAGGCTGTCCCTTGTACTTGGCCTCAAGCTCCTTCACCTTCGGCGTGACGACCTTGATCTGTTCCATCGACCTGATCTGGCTCACCGAAAGAGGATGCGTGATGATCTTGATGAGGACTGTGACGATGATTATAGACCATCCCGGATTGCCCGTGAGGTCAGCGAAGTATCTTATGATGCTTTCCATTATTGAAGTGATGCTCAACGAGGCGCATCCCCCTTTCAGGCGCTAGCCTGCTGAATTGAACCCCAGCTCTCACCTGGGCACCGGATCGTATCCGCCTTTGCAGAATGGATGGCAACGCAGAACCCGTCTCACGGCGAGATACGTGCCTTTCAACGCCCCATGAAGCCTGATAGCCTCGAAGGCGTACTCCGAGCAGGTAGGCACGAAACGGCATGTGGGGCCCTTCTTCAGAGGGGAAACGAACTTTCTGTATAAGCTGATAACGAACAGCTCAGCCCTGGCGATCATGCCCATCGCCCCCCGGCTACACATTCTCTGAGAGGCCCATTCTCTCGAACACCGCTTCAAGGTCAGCCAGTACAAGGTCGCAATGCGGCCGCTCAAGGGCCATGCTCCCGCGCGGCACCAGGACCAGGTCATAGCCTGATCTCGGCGCTCGGGAAGACAGGCGAAGCGATTCCCGAAGCAGCCTTCTGATCCTGTTACGCTGCACGGCGCCTCCGTACTTCCTGCCTACAGGATATCCGGCGCGCGTCTCTGACAGACCATTCGGTACAGCGTAAACCACAACGTACTTTCCCGCCTCAGACTTGCCCTGGCGGTACGCCCTTTGAAACTCAGCGCGTCTGCGTAAGGTCTGCCTGCGCACCAGTGCCTCCGGTAGCAAGAGTTCCGCATAATGAAAGGAAAAGCCGTCGCGCGACGGCATCATAACAGGCGGCGCCCTGGCACTACACTGTTAGACGGACTCTTCCTCTGGCTCTTCTTCTCCTGATGACGTTGCGCCCTCCGGGAGTGCGCATCCGCGCCCGAAAACCGTGAACGCGCGCGCGGCGCCTCACCTTAGGCTGATATGTTCTCTTCATGAATACCTTATCCTCCCTGCCAGCAGCACCGATAGTATACCGGACTAAATTATAAGCGAGGGCCCATAGGCTGTCAAGAAACCACAAATTCCCATATTGTGCCGTTGGTGGCCCTGCCTACCACTGCCTCGGCCGCGTGCCGTCGGCGCCGCTCCAGCCACTTCAGGGGCTCATCCTTTCCCTTCGTCCCGGCTCGTTCCCTGCGCCGCCCGGCCCACCCGGCTTCACCGGCCAGCCCGCGGCGCCCAGTCTCATCCACACCCCGGCGGCGGCGATGCACTTCAGGACATCTCCCGGAAGGTAGGGGATCACGCCTACGGATACGGCCTGCGCGAGGCCGATCCTGGCCACCTGTGCCAACCGCGCCACTCCCAGCATGTCCACGACGACTATGCCTCCGACGGCAGCACCTAAAGCGCCCGCCGCAGCCCTCCCCAGCTTTCCGCCTGGCCCCATCCGCAGGGCCAGCCTAGCCACCAGTGAGCACACCGCTGCCCCGGGGACGAACCCCACAAGGTAGCCTCCGGTTGGGCCCAGGATCATCCCTGCTCCAGACCTGCCCCCTGAGAACACCGGCATGCCCAGGGCGCCCGCCAGCAAGTACACCACCTGGCTCAGCGCGGCTTCACGCGGCTCAAGGAGAAGCCCGCTCAGCATCACTCCGAGCGTCTGCGCCGTGACTGGGACGGGGCTCCACGGCAGGTCGACGGCGATCCAAGATAGCACAGCCGTCACGGATGCCATCAGCGCGACTCTGGCCATGTTCCTCAGCATCATAGCGCCGCCCCTCTCTTCTGCGCGTGGCATGCACCGCGCAGCGTTCCGCGCGGTGCTGGCCACACACTAAGAAGTGTAACGTCCATTGGGGGCGGCATCAACCGCGGAACGTGAAAAGCCCGCTTTTCAGGACGGCCCGGCTCCGATTGCCTCCTGACCTGCGGCTCTGGTATGATGGAAATCGCAAACCGGTGAATATTTCACCGGCGACCGCTTACATCTGTGAGTATTGCCAGCCCTGGGCCGTTTTATGCACAGTCTGTGGATTGTTCTGTGGACAACGTGTGCGAATTGCGTGGGTTTTCCCCGAACGCCCGATAATGGGCGCGATCCATCGAGAAATCTCCTGTGGGCAAAGGCATAAAAACCCCCTTACCTCGGGTTTCGCAGGTGAAAGCGTTCACATTAGTCTGCTCCAATGGCGGTAGGATATCCACAGTTGGATGTGGAATACTTGTGTATGATGTGTGGGCGACCGGCGGGTCGCGAGTACCTGCTGAAGAGTTTTCAACATGTGTGGAAAACGCTGTGGATAACTTGGAGCCCGGATCGAGGGCGCGTGGGCTCCCGACGATAGGCGCTAGCAGGTTTCGGAGAAAGGAGTATAATAGTCGGTCAATTTCGAACATCTCTAGCTGGCGTCCCTTTTGTCCACAGATCTCTGTGGATTGCCTGTTGAAAGGTGTCGCGGTGACATGATCCCGAAAGGGCGGAGGGCACTTAGGAATGAGCTTCTTCAAGCTGTGGTTTGGCAAAGTGGATAAGTCTCCAGCCCAGCTAAACACGGTTGCGGCCGAGGCGCCGTCGCCTGTAGAAGCGCATACTCCGTCATACAGCGTACGCATAGCATCGTATGATTCCCTAACGTCTCTGCCCCGCACATTCGATCTTGCAGGTTCCGACTTCAGCAAGGTAGTGGAAGATGCATCCGCCAAGGTGTACGCGCTCTGCCGCGAAAAAGGCGGCAGTATCCCATATATAGTGCTGCGCGAAGCCCTTGAGAATCTCATTCACGCCGACTTTCGTGACGCCATCGTCACCGTGTTCCCCGACGGTAACACGGTGCGCATCTCGGACCACGGTCCAGGCATATCTGACGTCCGCCGGGCGTTCCAGCCTGGATTCACTACGGCCTCAGGAAAGCTGCTGTCTAACATAAAAGGCGTGGGCTCCGGTCTCCCAATAATAAAGGAATCCATGGAGCTGATGGGGGGCACCGTCACGATCGAAGAGAACCTGGACTGCGGCTGTGTGCTGACCATCTCGTCCACGCATGTGCCGCCACCCGCCTCCGAACCCGATGCGGATCCGTCCGATCATGAGCGGGGCCAGGAGCCAGACTTCGAAGCTCCGTCGCGGTTTCCCGAATCTTCGAAAGCCTCTTCCTCCGCTGAATTGCGCAAGCGGTCTGGGGATATGCTAACTTCTGCCATGCCGGCTAGCGCGGCTGATCCGATGCAGGAAGTCCAGGCCGTTCAGTCGAAGATGGAGCAGGGTCAGCCGAAATCGAAAGCATCCGGTGATGGCCACGAGCTTTCTGACGAGGCCATCGACGCCGCCCTGACGTCACGCCAGAAGAAGGTTTTCCTGCTCATAGCGGAGATGGGGGAGGTGGGCCCCTCCGTGGTCACCAAGGAGCTGGACATAAGCCTGAGCACTGCTTACAGAGACCTGGTGACGCTGGAGGAGCTCAACCTGGTGGTGAGCATGGAAGGCGGCAAACGCAAGCTGACCCGCAGAGGCATCGACTTCCTCGGCTACATCTTCAAGTAGACATGGTCCATGTATTTCTGTCATGTGAGGGGTAACTAAGTGTCCCAAGAGATCTTTGCGCTTTGGGCAGACGTTCTTCAAGTGCTGGAAGGGGAACTGTCCCGTCCAAGCTTCGATGCTTGGCTGAGGACGAGTGTCCCTGTGGCTTGGTCAGACGATACCATCGTCGTCCAGGTGCCGCACGATTTCGCCCGCGACTGGCTGGAGACGCGATACTCTCACTTGATCGCTTCCACCATGCGCGATCTGGCCGGCAAACCGTATACCGTGCGCTTCGTTGCCAAGGAGGCCGGCGCGGCCAGCGCCACCGCGCAGGCGCAAGGCCAAACCCAGGCCCAGGCCCCCGCGGCAAGCCCAGATCAAGCGGCGGAGCACCGAGATGGCTCGCAGCGAGGCCCTGAGGCGAGGTCTGGCGGGAGCGATGCCCCAAAGCAGACAGCGACTGCGTCTGACGCGCGACCTGCGCCGAGCGTAGCCGTGACTGACGACGCGCCGCCCACCACCGTCTTGAACCCGAAATACACTTTTGAGACTTTCGTCGTCGGCCTCTCCAATCGGTTTGCCCATGCCGCGGCCATGGCGGTGTCGGAAGCCCCGGGCAAGACCTACAATCCTCTTTTCGTGTACGGAGGGGTGGGCCTAGGAAAGACCCACTTGATGCAGGCCGTAGGCCACCAGGTGCTGCAGCTGTATCCAGGCGCCAGGGTAGTGTATGTTCCATGCGAGCAGTTCACCAATGAGCTGATCAACGCCATCCGCTTCGAGACCACCGATGCCTTCCGCGAGCGGTACCGTAACGTTGATGTGCTGCTCATCGACGACATCCAGTTTCTCGCCGGCAAGGAGCGCACTCAGGAGGAGTTCTTCCACACGTTCAACACCCTCTACGAGGCTGGCAAGCAGATAGTGATCTCGTCAGACCGCCCTCCCAAGGACATCGCCACCCTCGAGAGCAGGCTGCGCTCGAGGTTCGAATGGGGCCTGATCACCGACATCCAGGCTCCCGACTTTGAAACGAAGATGGCTATCCTGAACAAGAAGGCCGCCGCTGAGGGCCTCGACGTGCCGCAGGACGTTTTCCAGTATATCGCCCAGCACGTGCATTCAAACATCCGCGAGCTGGAAGGCGCCTTGATCCGCGTGACGGCCTTCGCCGCCCTGAACAAGAAGCCCCTCAGCGTGGAGGTGGCGGCCGAGGCGATGCGCGACATCCTGCCCTCGGCCAGGTCCAGGCAGCTGACGGCGGAGATGATTCAGCAGGTGGTGGCGGACTATTACCACATCGACGTCGCCGAAATGAAATCGAAGACGCGCGTGCGCATGGTGTCTCTGCCCAGGCAGATCGCCATGTACCTCTGCCGTGAGCTCACTGACATGTCGCTTCCGAAGATCGGCGAGGAGTTCGGCGGGCGCGACCATACCACCGTCATCCACGCCTGCGAGAAGATCCAGCAGGATCTCAGGAACGATGCGGCACTGGAGGCCGACATCAAAGACATAATCGCCCGTCTCCACAAGAGATAGGCTCAGGGTGTTGATGTCTTTGTGGACATGCTGTGAAAAGCGTGTTGAAAAGCGGTTGAAAGCTGCCCTGCCTTTCTCCTCCTGTGGATATGTGTGAGGATCTGCTATCAAATCCTCTTTGCAATCCACAGGGCTTTCCACCACCAGGCGCCAAGCGTAGCTGTGGAGTTAACACTTATCCAGATATCCACAGGCTCTACTACTACGACGGCTGACGTACATTATCCTAATAAGGTATTACTCATAGTAGCCAGGTATGCCTGTCAGACAGGTTTCTGGGGAGGTTAGGTAGCGTGAAAATCTCTTGCTCTAAAGCGGCCCTTGTAAACGGAATACAAGCGGTGTACAGAGCCGTGGCAGCCAAACCGGCCATGGCCGTGCTTTCCGGGATCCTCATGGAGACTACATCGCAGGGGCTGCGCATCGTAGCCTACGATCTCGACCTCGGCATCGAGACTTTCATCCCCGTCACCATCGAACGAGACGGAGCCATGGTGCTACCGGCCAGGTACATCTCCGACATCACCAGGAGGCTTCCTCACGCGGAGGTGTCAATCACGTACCGCGAGGACATCCACGCGGCGGAAATCGTCTCGGAGAGGTCTTCCTTCACGGTGAAGACCATGCCCGCTGCGGAGTACCCGGCGCTGCCGGAGATCGCCGCGAGCCACACTTGGATGATCCCGGAGACGGGGCTGAAGACCATGATCAGGAGAACACTGCCGGCCGCTGCCACCGATGATTCCAGGGCGGTCCTGACCGGTCTGTCCATCACTTTGGAGCGAGACAGGCTGATGATGATCGCCACCGACTCGTTCCGCCTGGCCCATCGCGTGATGGCGCTAGAGGGTGGGCTGGAGGAAACGGCCTCAGCCGTGATCCCTGCGAAGGCCATGGCAGAGATCGAGAGGAACCTGTCCGCTGAGGGCGACCGGCTGGTGTCTCTGGCCCTCACCGACAAGTACGCCATGGTGCAGGTGGGGCCCACCACCTACATAACCAGGCTGCTGGAGGGGCAGTTCCCCAACGTCAAGCAGGTGTTCCCGCAGAACATCCCCACGAAGATCACGTGCGACAGGCTTCAGCTCCTGGAGTCTGTGGACAGGGTGTCCATAATGTGCAAGGACGAGCTCAGTGCCGTTCGCATGTCGTACACTGGCGATCAGGGAATGGCCTCCGGCTTCCTCACCATAAGCGCCGTGACGCCCGAGGCTGGCCACGCGGTGGAGGACATACCCGTGTCACTGCAGGGGGCCGCCGACGTGCAGGTGGCGATGCGCGCCAGGTACATAAGGGACGTGTTGCGCGTGCTTGACGGCGAAGAGGTGACGCTGGGATACACCAGCTTCCGTCACCCAGTTGAGGTCAAGGACCCTTCCGATACTGACTACACGTACCTGTTGATGCCGGTGACGTCCCCAGCATGATGACGACGCTGCGGATCCACACCGACTACATCCAGCTGGGGGCAGCCCTCAAGCTTGCCGGGCTCGTGGGGGCCGGGAGCGAGGCCAAGCACTGGATCTCCGATGGTGCCGTGAAGGTCAACGGCCAGGTGGAGACCAGGCGCGGGCGCAAGCTCCGTCCGGGCGACGTGTTGGAGTTCGCAGGCAAGCAGGTGATGATTCGCAGTGTGGGTGAATCGGATTGAGCTTACGGACTTCCGCAACTTCCGGCACGTTGCGATCGAGCTGGCGAAGGGCCTCAACCTCTTCCTCGGCCTGAACGCGCAGGGCAAGACCAACCTGCTGGAGTCGGTCTACGCTGCGTCCACAGGCGGGAGTTACCGCGCTGCCCGCGACGCCGACATGATCCGATGGGGGCAGCCGCTGTTCCGGATCCAGCTGCAAGTCCAAAGGAGCCTGGGGCCGGTACGGCTGGAGCTCAGCGTTTCGGCGTCAGGTCGCCGGTTGGCAAGGGTGAACGGATCCAGGAGGGTGCGGCCATCGGAGCTCTCGGACTACCTCAACGTGGTGATGTTCACGCCGGATCACCTCAACCTGGTGAAGGGTCCTCCCTCCGAAAGGCGGCGCTTTCTTGACGTTGAGATAAGCCAAGTCAGCCCGGCCTATCGCAGCTGGCTAGAGACCTATAACAAGGCGCTGGCGCAGCGAAACGCCCTGCTGAAGCAGATGGGCCAGGGAAGGTTCAGCGTGAAGACGGATCCAAGCGCCGAAGGGCAGCTGCTGAGGGCCTGGGACCAGCAGCTGGTGGGTGCCGGGGCGAGGATTACGGTGCGCAGGGCCCAGGTGGTGCTGGACTTGAGCGGGCGGGCCCGTGACGCCCACAGGAGGATAGCCGGGGACGAAGCTGAGCTGGCGCTGGTCTATCGCCCATCGGTGGAATGCCCGGAAGGCGGCGTCGAAGAGGTGGCGGAGGCCTTCAGGCTCCGCCTTGCGCAGCTTCGCCAGGCGGAGCTGACGCGCGGCGTCACGCTGGCAGGGCCTCACAGGGATGACTTCAGGTTCGAGCTGGACGGCGTCGATCTGGGCGCCTTCGGATCGCAGGGGCAGCAGAGGAGCGCGGTGCTGGCGCTGAAGCTGGCCGAAGTGGACTTCATCACCGAAAGGGTGAGCGAACGGCCTGTCCTGCTTCTTGACGACGTGCTCTCGGAGCTGGACGCCGGCAGGCGGATCCGCCTCATGGAGCTTGTGGAGAGCGGGTGCCAGGCCCTCTTGACCAGCGTGGAGCCGGGTTGCGTGGGGCTGATGCCCGACGGCGCCAGAGTGTTCGCCATAGCACACGGGGAGGTTTCTGACAATGGCTCGTCGTTTGGGGGATGCGCTCCGGGGATACATCTTCCGGCAGGGCCTCACGACGCGGCTGAGGGACTCCATGGCGATCCACGTGTGGAACCAGGAGATCGGGCCCAGCTTGAAGGTGAAGTCCATGGCGACGATGGTGAGGGGGAAGGCGCTGTACGTGACGGTTGAGGAACCGGTGTGGGCGCAGCAGCTATCGCTGATCAGCTCCGATCTGGCGGCGCGCATCAACGAGGCCGCGGGGGCCGAGGTGGTGAGCCAGGTGCGGTTTCGGATCGGCCAGATCAGGCCGGCGATGGCGTGGAAGGAGCCTGAGGAGCAAGCCAACCGGGAGCTGTACGACGATCCTCCCGATCCTGACGGCCTCGACTCTGACGCACTGAGCCCGAGCCCTGACCGCCTGCCCTGGCGCCGGAGGGAGCTGATCCAGTCGGTGGCCACGCGGGTGGATGACGAGGATGTCAGGCGCAGGCTGGAGCGGCTGCTGCTCCTCGATGAGGGCTGGCACCGATGGCAGCGGGAGAACCTGAGCGCGCCTGCCATGGCGGCCGTGAAGGTGTTGCGGAAGGAGCCGTGGCTTTCGGACGACGAGGTCAAGGCAGTGGGCGCCGGATTCGTAAGCGAGCTTGGACCTGGCGTCGTGGACGAGCTCAAGAAGGCAAGTAGCTGGGATCTTGCGCGGGCTCGCCGCGTCGTGATGGACGAGTGCGCGGAGGAAGTGGAGGCGCTTGTTGCGGCGGGTGCGCTGGATAGCGAGGCGGGGCGGGTTCGCGTGCGGGTCATGATCGGCTGCATGGTGATGCTGGCGGCAGGGTGCAGGCCTTCCGACATCGACGAAGAGCTCGTACTCGAGCATGCTGGTCCCACGTATCTCGAATACTTCCGGAAAGCGCGCGGCGGGCGCGCTGGTGCTCAAGAAATCGCCAGTGGGGGTTAGCTCTCCGGAATCACGTGGAGAGCGGCGATTTGGTGTATAATGTTCTTAGAGCGCCGTGGTGCCTCACCGGCCCCACGGCGATTTTGTGGCGGCTACGGAACGGAGGAATACGCTTGGATATCCCGGTAGGGCGCAGCAACGGAAACGACACAACCTACACCGCCAACCAGATTCAGGTGCTTGAGGGCCTGGAGGGCGTGCGCAGGCGGCCGTCCATGTACATCGGCAGCACCGACGCGAGAGGCCTGCACCACCTGGTCTATGAGGTGGTCGACAACAGCATAGACGAGGCGCTTGCAGGGGCATGCGACAGGATCATCGTCACCATCGGGCGGGACGGGTCCGTGTCGGTGGAGGACAACGGCAGAGGCATCCCCGTCGATGTTCACCCGAAGGAGGGCAAGCCTGCCGTGGAGGTAGTGCTCACCATGCTCCACGCAGGCGGCAAGTTCGGCGGCGGAGGCTACCGGGTTTCCGGAGGACTGCACGGCGTGGGCCTGTCGGTGGTGAACGCCCTGTCAGAGACGCTGGAGGTGGTGATCAAGCGTGACGGCCACGTCCACCGTCAGCTCTACCGCAGAGGAGCCCCGCAGGGGCCGCTGGCCATCATGGGAAAGGCCGAGGACACGGGCACCCTGGTCAGGTTCAAGCCAGATCCTCTGATCTTTGAGACTGTGGATTTCTCCTTCGAGACGCTGGCCTTCAGGCTGAGGGAGTTCGCGTTCCTCAGCGCAGGGATAAAGATAGAGCTTCACGATGAACGCGACGGCAGGCAGGCCTCGTTCCATTACGAGGGCGGAATAAGCTCCTTCGTGCAGTTCCTGAACAGGCAGAAGGACGTGCTGCACTCTGATGTTATATGCATCCGCCGCGAGCTTGAGAAGGTGTCGGTGGAGGCTGCGCTGCAGTACAACGACGGCTATACGGAGACCATGCTGACCTTCGCCAACTACGTCAACACGACCGATGGTGGTACGCACCTTTCGGGCTTCAGGTCGGCGCTGACCAGGAGCATCAACGACTACGCTCGAAAGGCCAACATCCTCAAGGACAACGACGATAACCTCACCGGCGAGGACGTGCGCGAGGGCCTCACGTGCGTGCTCAGCGTGAAGCTGGAGGACCCGCAGTTCGAGGGGCAGACCAAGACGAAGCTGGGCAACAGCGAGATCCGGGGCATCGTGGACGGCATCGTCAGCGAGGGGCTGAGCACCTACTTCGACGAGAACCCGTCTACGGCCAAGAAGATAGTGGAGAAGTGCGTCTCCGCGGCTCGCGCCAGGGAGGCGGCGCGCAAGGCCCGGGAGCTCACCAGGCGCAAGTCTGCGCTGGAGGTGTCCAGTCTCCCAGGAAAATTAGCTGACTGCACCATACGCGATCCGGACCTCTGCGAGATATACATCGTCGAGGGCGACTCCGCCGGAGGCTCGGCCAAGCAGGGGCGCGACCGAAGGTTCCAGGCCATAATGCCCATCAGGGGCAAGATCCTCAACGTCGAGAAGGCCAGGATCGACAAGATCTTCAACAACGAGGAGATCAGGGCGATGATCACCGCCCTGGGCACCGGCATCGGCGAGGACTTCGACCTGAGCAAGCTGCGCTACGGAAAGGTCATCATCATGACGGATGCCGACGTGGACGGCGCGCACATCAGGACGTTGCTCTTGACGTTCTTCTTCCGCTACATGAAGCCTCTCATCGAGAACGGCAACGTGTACATCGCGCAGCCGCCGCTGTACGCTGTGAGGCAAGGGAAGAGGGAGGTCTACGCCTACAGCGAACAGGAGCTGGAGGAGGCCCTGAGCAGGCTGGGAAAGGGAAGTAGCGCCAATGTGCAGCGGTACAAGGGTCTCGGCGAGATGAACGCGGAGCAGCTGTGGGAGACCACGATGAACCCGGAGACCCGAACGTTGCTCAAGGTGAGCCTTGAGGATGCCATCTCCGCGGACGAGCTGTTCACCATACTTATGGGCGACAAGGTGGAGCCCAGGCGCGAGTTCATCGAGGCCCATGCCAAGTACGTGACTGACATCGACGTGTGATGATTCGATTTGAGTAGAGGTGTGAACGCGTGACAGAGCCTACTGGCGGCAAGATAGTACCCATCGACATAGAACACGAGATGCGCAAGTCGTACCTGCTCTACTCCATGAGCGTCATCGTGAGCAGGGCCCTGCCGGATGTGCGCGACGGGCTTAAGCCGATTCACCGGCGCATCCTCTATGCGATGCATGATATAAACCTCACGGCTGACAAGCCCTACAGGAAGAGTGCCACCCTGGTGGGCGAGGTGATGGGTAAGTACCATCCCCATGGCGATGCCGCCATATACGACGCCATTGTCAGGATGGCGCAGGACTTCTCCATGAGGTATACGCTGGTGGACGGGCACGGCAACTTCGGGTCAGTCGACGGGGATCCGCCTGCGGCATTGCGTTACACGGAAGTGCGCATGGCCAGGCTGTCAGAGTACATGCTGGCAGACATAGAGAAGAACACGGTGGACTTCGTGCCCAACTTCGACGCGTCGCTGAAGGAGCCTTCGGTTCTGCCGTCGCGCTTTCCGCAGCTTCTGGTGAACGGCTCATCCGGCATCGCGGTGGGCATGGCCACGAACATACCCCCCCACAACATGAGGGAGGTCATCGATGCGGTGGTGCACCTCATCGATCAGCCTGACGCCACCGTGGCCGACTTGATGCAGTTCATCAAGGGCCCTGACTTTCCCACCGGCGGCATCATCCTGGGCACCGACGGCCTGCGCGAGGCCTACACCACAGGCAGGGGAAGCATCAAGGTGCGGGCTCGCGCCAGGATAGAGCCGATGAGCGGCCACAGGCAGCGCATCGTGGTGACGGAGATCCCGTACCAGGTTAACAAGGCCAAGCTGATCGAACGCATCGCGGATCTGGCCAGGAACAGGCAGATCGAGGGCATCAGCGACCTGAGGGACGAGTCGGACCGAGAGGGCATGCGCATCGTCATAGAGCTCAGGCGCGACGTCAACGCCAACGTCATCATGAACCAGCTATACAGGCACACCCCAATGGAGCAGACGTTCGGCGCCAATATGCTGGTGCTGGTCAACGGCGAGCCCAGGGTGCTTGACCTGCGCGACATGATACGGTACTACGTCGCCCATCAGGAGGACGTGGTGACGCGGCGCACCCAGTACGACCTGAACAAGGCCAAAGAGCGCGCTCACGTGCTGGAGGGCTTGCTGATCGCGCTGGACCACATCGACGAGATCGTGGCCCTGATCCGCGGCTCCCGCACCACGGACGATGCCAAGGCCGGTTTGATGCAGAGGTTCGGTCTGACGGAGCGGCAGGCCACGGCCATCCTCGAGATGCGCCTCAGGAGCCTCACCAGCCTGGAGCGGGGCAAGATAGAGCAGGAGTACGCCGACGTCAACAAGCTCATCGGGGAGCTCGAGGCCATCCTGGGAGACAGGTCGCGGCTCTTCGGTGTGATCAAGCGGGAGCTTCTGGAGGTGCGGGACAAGTTCGGAGACGACAGGCGGACGGAGATCACCGAGGTCTACTCCGAGCTGGAGATGGAGGACCTCATCGCCCGCGAGGACGTGGTGGTCACCATGTCGCACTCCGGGTACGTGAAGCGTCTGCCGGTGAACACCTACAGGGCCCAGCGCAGGGGAGGGCGCGGCGTCACCGGGATGGCGACGAAGGAAGAGGACTTCGTGGAGCACCTCTTCGTGACCAACACCCACGACACGCTGCTCTTCTTCACCAACAAGGGCAAGGTGTACAGCCTCAAGGGCTATGAGCTTCCGGAGGCCAGCAGACAGGCGCGGGGAACGCCCATCGTCAACCTGATAGAAGTTGATCCCGGCGAGAAGGTCACAGCACTGATGCCGGTGGCGAAGTTCTGCGACGACGTGTTTGTGCTGATGGCCACGTCAGGGGGCACTGTCAAGAAAACGGAGCTCTCGGCCTTCGCCAGCATACGCAGGAACGGCCTGATCGCCGTGAGCCTCGCCCCTGGAGACAACCTGGTAGGGGTCAAACTGGTGCAGGGCGAGGATGAGGTGCTGCTCGTCACGAAAGACGGCATGTCGATCCGGTTCCACCACGATGAGGTGAGGCCGATGGGCAGGACGGCCGCGGGGGTGAAGGGCATAGACCTGGAGTCCGGCGACGAAGTGGTGGGGATGGACATCGCGCGCAACACCGCCGACGTCCTCATCATCACCAGCGCTGGATTCGGAAAGCGCACGCCGGTGACGGAGTACCGCAGCCAGCGCAGGTCAGGCAAGGGCCTCAAGGCCATAGGGCTCTCGCCGAAGACCGGCAGGATCGTCGGGGTGAAGCTGGTGCGGCAGGAGAACGAGGTCATGCTCATGACGGCCATGGGCTACGTCATAAGGTTCCAGATCAAAGACATCCCTCAGATGGGCCGGTACGCCCGGGGCGTCAAGGTGATGACTCTCGAAGGCGGCGACGAGATCGTCGGCATCGCCCGGGTGTCGGGAAAGAGCGGGGACGACCTGGACGACTGAGGTGGGTGCGGGAGCTCAGGTGCCGGGCGCCGAGAGCCGAGGACGGGGAGCCGGACGCGGGGGTGGCCTGGGTTTGACGCAGGGTACATGGATGGAATTGGCTGTTGACTTGGAACTCGCGTCGAAATAGAATGGCCTTCGCGAGCTGAACCGGTCAACAGCCGGCCGGGCGGCAAGAGAAGCGGCCCAGTTGGTGTTGACAAGTTCGCGGGCAAGGTGCTAACATAATGAATGCAGCGGCGAGAAGCCGCGGATGTTCCTTGAAAACCAAACAGCGTGGAGCCTTTGAGGTCGATTGCAAGGGTT
>LFSP01000024.1 GCA_001513145.1 Clostridia bacterium DTU025
CCAGAAGCTGATAGTTGATGTCGTCGTTCCTGGGGTCAGGCTTCTGGACGTAATCGGTGATCTTCCCGCGTTCCTTGCGCACCTTGTCGCTGGGCCAGCCTGCACAGGGATCGCCAAGAGCGCAACCTATGCACTTGCCGTACCACGCGCCGTATACCTTGTCGCGGAAGACCCCGTTCAGCGAATCCACGCTGTACGCCGTCAGCCTGGGCATACCGCCCAGCCCCGCCGCACCCGCCGTCCAGCTGGCCTTCAGCTCCTCGAAGGTGTCGGGCAGGTAATCGTTGCTGACCATCTTGGGCGCCCTTCGCAACGCCTCCCACATCATGGCGATGACCTTCTGCAGCATCCGGAAGTCGCGCACGTTGTAGGCATCCCACCCCTTGGGGATCAGCCTCCTGGCCTCCGACACGTCGTAGCCGCGCTCCTCCAGGGCCTTAACACATTCGATCATGCGGTGTTCCACAGTGCCGCTAACAGGGATGATGCTTCGCCACATCTCCGCCGCCTGCTGCTCAGAGTGTGTCATTCCGTCGCACCTCCTTTGCTCAGCTGCTTCCTCCTGGCCTACTCCTTCCTGTACCTAGCCACTCCCTCC
>LFSP01000025.1 GCA_001513145.1 Clostridia bacterium DTU025
CCGCCGACACAGCGAAGCCCGCCACCGCCATGTGGGCGACGCCTTCCTTGACTTTCCTGAGCACCGATGCCATCTCTTCCGCGCACTCGCCCAGGTCAGCGTCGACGAACAACACGTACTCAGGGTCTAGCGCCTGCGCTACCTGCACCCCCGTTCTGACGGCGTTTCCCTTCCCGCGCCTGCCGGGGTTCACCACCACCTGAGCCCCCGCCGCCGACGCCGCCTCGGCGGTGTGATCAGACGAATGGTCGTCCACGACGATGACGGTGTCTGCCACGCCTCCCAGCAGCAGCGAGGCAACAACCTCCCCCACACTCTCCTGCTCGTTTAGGGCCGGAACCACGGCGCACACCGAGCAGCCCATCAGTGCGTTCCCCCCACGGCCAGCCTAGGCACGGAGGACGCAGGCGGAAGAAAAGGCGTGGCCGGCGCCCTGCCGTAGTCTCCTTTGATCCCTGCCAGGGCCAGCACGGCGGCGGCGTTTCCCGGGGCCGATCCCACGCCGGCCACCTGAACGCACGTACCGCCGAGGCCCCAGTCCTTGCCGGGCGCCGCAGGCGCTGAACCTGTCCAGCCCAGCACCACCGGGATCGCCGCGTGCTTCGCCTCGTCGGAGATGGCTCGCACCGCCGCGGCCACGGCCTGGGATGCATCGGCAGCCGGCGCCAGCACCAGCACGGCGCTGAAGCCGCCCGCCGCCCGCGAGTCCACCCCGAAGGGCGCGCCAGTGTCTGCCGCAAGGAGCCGCAGCGTCTCAGTATCGCCGTCTGCGATGGCGCGGCCTACGGCCTTCCAGTCTTCAGGGGAAAGCCCATCAAGCGCGGCCATATCGCACTTGATCACCGCCCCAATGGCGCCGCCGGCCGTCTCACATGAATTGGTTACCGAGGCCACGCTGGCAGAAGCCGTCCCCATGGCCACCAGGGCCACCCTCTGCCCAGCCAGGGACGAGCCCACCACGTGCGCCAGGCTCTCCTCGGCGTACCGCCTGTAGGCGTCGAGCTCCTTGACCAGGGCGCCGCGCTCGGCCGACAGGGCGGCGAAGTCCGCGTCCAGCCGATCGATCATCGCCTGCTGCCTGGCAAGGAGGCTCTGATCGCTGGTGACTGAGGCGCCGATGAGGATGCCAAGGCCCAGGCCCAGGAAGATGCCGGCTATTGACAGCAAGTGGTGGCGCAAGCTCATCAGATCAACCCCAATGCCAATCGCAGCCTCAGCCACACAAGGCGCGCCATGGACGCCAGCGGCGACGACAGCCTCCACAGCACCGCCAGGGGCACGCATGCTGCCAGCACGATCCACAGCACGGCGAGGGGCGAGAGCCTCGACCTGTAAAGCTGGCTTGCGCCCCTGGCGTCGACCAAGATGGAGCCCACCAATAGGCGCACCAGGAAGGTGCTGCCCATGCCGGGCCGCCCTTTTTCGAGGAAGTCGCGCATGTTTGAGTGTGAGCCCACCGCCACGATCAGCGACGCCCCGGCCTGGTACGCCATGAGCATTGCCACGTCCTCGCTGGTGCCCGGGCAGCTGATGACGTGGTGTGGCAGTCCGGCCTGCTTCAGGCGCTCCGCCCCGGGCGACCTGCCGTCGGCATAGGCGTGGGCAACCAGCGCCGCCCCGCAGCGCAGCGCGCGGTCGGATACGGAGTCCATGTCTCCAATGATGATGTCAGGGATGAACCCGCGGTCGATGAGGGCATCGGCGCCCCCGTCCACCGCTATCAGTGTGGGACGTGCTTCGCGGATATATGAGTTGACTGCCTCCAGATCCTCCAGGTAATTGGCTCCCCTGATGGCGATCAGGCACTGTCGGCCCTTTATGTCGACGCCGATGTCGGGGACGCTCACGCCGCCGAGGATCATGTGGCGCTCCTTGAGGGCGTACTCCAACGTGTTGATGACGAACTTCTCCAGCTCCGAGCCGAGGTTGGCGTCGGCCAGGCGGTAGCCCTCCTCCACCCGCAAGCGGTCAAGCCACAGGCCCGGGCCGAACCTTCGGCCCCCGCACCATACCCACCCGCTGGCCGCGTCCACCTCCACTTCGTCGCCGTCGCGGCACCAGTCCATAAGGTGGTCGCCGACGGAGTCGAGCACCGGCACGGCGTGGTCCAGCAAGATGCGTGGCCCAGGGCATCGGTAGCGTCCGGTGATGCTGGGCTGGCAGTTGATGACCAGCCGCGGCCTCCTCGCCACTAAAGAGTTCGCCGACACCTCGTCGATGTCGGCGTGGGAGATGACGGCCGCCTGGCCCGGCTTGAGCCTGGTGACCAGCAATTTCGTGCGCCTGTCCGCGACCGCAGTGGCTCTGATGACCTCCACTGCGCCGTCGGCAGCGCCGGTGGCTTCGCGCCCACGACCGATGATGCTCATCACGTGCCCCTCACGCGTGCCTCACATGCTCCTTGCGTGCTCCTCACCGGGATTAGCATCTCGCCGGGGCGGCCTGGAATACCTCCTCCTGCTTGGGAAGGGTCACCGGCTCTTCATTTCTATGAGGATCTTGTCGGCCACCCTGGCGATGAACGCCGAGTTGGTTGGCCTGCCCTTCTCGGCGTCGACGGTGTGGCCGAACACCTCGTTCAGGATGTTGATATCCGCCCTGATCCATGCGGTCTCGATGGCGTGCCTGATGGCCCGTTCCACCCGGGATGGCGTGGTGTTCCTGGCCTTGGCGATGGCCGGATACACCACCTTCGTGACGCTTCCCATCACGTATCCCTGCTTCATGGCCATGAGCACAGCATCCCTCAGGTACTCGTAGCCCTTGAGGTTCGCCGGCACGCCCAGCTCGCGCAGGGCCTTGCTCACCAGCTCCTCCGGCGTCGGGCGCGCCCTGGCGCCAGGTCCGCCCCCGGTGCCCCAGGTGCCGCAGGTGCCCCCGGCGCCCCCGGCACCCCCAGCGTCCTCTGCATCCGCTGCGCCCCCGCCCCAGGCGCCCTCCCGCCCGGTGGCTGCTGCGGCCGCGTTGTCTGCGGCTTGGCAGCGAGAACCCGGCGGAGTCTGAACGATCCGCCGGATTCTGTCTACAAGGGTGGAAAGGTCGAATGGCTTGGCGATATAGTAATCGGCTCCTGCCGATACAACGCTGGCGGCGGTTGTTTCGGTGCTTATGGCACTGGCCACGATTATCCTGGGGCGCCGGTCCGGCGCCATCCGCATCACGTATTCGATGACGCCGAGCCCATCGAGGTGGGGCATCACCATGTCGAGCACCACCACATCCGGCTGAGTCTCCTCGATCAGTTCGATGGCCGCAACGCCGTTGTATGCTGCACCAACAAGCTCCATGTCGGGTTGACTCGATATGAACTCGCCCAGCACGTCTGCGAGGTCTATATTGTCGTCAACGAGCAGCACTGACGTTCTACGCTCGGGCATGTACCGATCCTCCGATCATCCATTCGGTGAATGCCCTGACGGTTTCTACGCAGAACAGGCCAATACCTTCTTGGGACGGCCTCAGTCTGCCGCGTTCGGGTCAACCAGACCGCACTTGATCGCCGCCAGAGCCACCTGGATCCGGTTCTCCACGCCCAGCTTGCGACGTATGCTAGTCACGTAGTTCTTCACAGTCTTGTCGGAAATGTAAAGCCGCTCGCCGATGGCCTGGTTGCTCATGCCCACAGCCACCATCTGTATTATCTCCCGTTCGCGCGGGGACAGTTTCTCCAATGCATCCATCAGTGATTCCGCCACAGGCCTCACCTCTCAGCCCGGAAAGGGTATGCACCTGGGGAGCTCGCTGGAGTCTCCCTCTGGCGCTACATCATATGTGCTGTAGGATTTGCCTGTGTATAGGCCTTTTGACGCAGTGTGCCAGGGTGTGCGAGGGCGGTCAGGCGGCAGGCTCGTCGGCAGGCTGGCCGGCGTCGATCAAGCCCGCATTCAGAGGAGCTCCGCCCAGAACGCCCCCCTCCAAGAGCCCAGCCGCCTCCAGCATCTCCTCTGCGAATACCGCGTAGCCGCGGGTGGGATCGGACACGAACACGTGGGTCACCGCCCCCACCAGCATGCCGTTCTGTATCAGCGGCGACCCGCTCATGCCCTGCACGATACCGCCGGTGCGGTCGAGGAGCCCCTGGTCAGTGATGCGGATCACCATGTGCTTTCCCCCGGCCCGCGCCGGCCTGTTTATCTTGACTATCTCCACGTTGAACTCCTCGATGGTGGAGCCGTTCACGACGGTAAGCATCGTGGCGGGGCCCTCCGTGACCGCGGACGCCATGGCCACAGGCACGCCGCCAGGGTAGAGCCCGGCATCGGGAACCACCGTCAGCTGGCCGTAGATGCCCACCGCGCAGTTGGTGTCGACGGTGCCTATGGCGTCATCGCAGCCGCGGAAGGCACCTATCTTCTCCCCCGGCTGCCCCGCCGAGCTGGAATCGATGGACGTCACGGTGGCCGAAACCAGGCGGCCATCCTTGATCTCGATCTCCCTGCCGGTGGACGAGTCCGACACCACGTGTCCCAACGCCCCGAACCTGTGCGTGACCGGGTCCCAGAACGTGAGGGTGCCCACTCCTGCCGCATTATCCTTCGCGTAGACGCCCAGCTTGTACCCGGCGTCCGTGCGGGCGGCCCGCACCTCGAGCTGCATCAGGCGTTCCCCCCTTTTCACGTCCACCGAGACCACGCCGTTTTCCGCCGTTCGGTTCACCGCCTGCTCCAGCTCGAACGGGTCGTTCACCTCCAGCCCGCCCACGCGCAGGATCATGTCGCCTGCCACGATCCCGGCGTCACGGGCCGGCATGTACCTGCCTCCGTCAACACCCACCACCGCGTAGACGCCCATCACCCGCACCCCCGACGGGGCCACCAGGACGCCGATGGAATGCCCGCCGGGCATCACGGTCATCTGCGGGACCACGTCCACTATGTAGTTCCGCCAGGTTATCCTGTTGAAAAGGCGCAGCTGCACCTGGGTTCTGCCGGTCCGCGTAGGGGTAATCGACACCGACCCCCCTGACACCTCCCCGAACAGGAGCGAATCAGGCGGGTCTGCCGAAGGCTGCCCGGCCCAACGAGGGCCAAGGTCGATGGAGAAGTTGAGGCCCTGGGGGACTCTGATATGAACTGGTGGGAGCCACGTGACGGTGCATACAAGTACGACAAGAACTGCCAACGCCACCGCAGCTGCGACGGCTGCCCTCGTAAGTGCCTTTCGCATCTCTACCCCGCATGCCGCGGGCAAACTTGCCCTCCAGCCCGCGCAGGCTTAACTTGACCAGGGCTAGCCGTGGATATTCGGCACGCGGCGCATCCGGGCGATGAAAAAGCCATCCACCCCGTGCACGCCGGGAATGAGCTGCACCCTCCAGCCGCCGGGGCCATCGCCCACGAGGCTGCGGGCCGATTCGGTGGGCATGAGGGGAGCCAGGGGCGCCGGCTCAAACTCTGGGTGCTGCGCGATGAACTTCTCTACCTGGCCCTCGTTTTCGGGCTCGCTGACAGTGCACGTGCTGTAGATAAGGGTTCCGCCCGGCGCAACGCATTTGGCCGCCGCGTCGAGGATCTCCGCCTGAAGCCTGACAAGCTCGGAACGGTTTTCCGGCGTCTGGCGCCACCTGGCGTCAGGCCTGCGGGCGAGCACCCCCAGGCCAGAACACGGCGCGTCCACCAGGAGCGCGTCTACGTCGCCGACATGCCTCTGGGGCAGGTTCCTGGCATCCAGCTGGTAGGCGGTGACGTTGGTGAGACGCAGGCGTTTCACGCTGTCGCGGACCGACTCGAGTCTGCGCGCCGACACATCGTACGCCTCAACCCTCACGCAGTCGCCACCCAGAGTCGCCATGTGCGTGGCTTTGCCGCCAGGGGCGGAACACGCGTCCACGAACAGGAGGGGGCGGCCGTTCTCGCGCCTGCAGGCGGCCACCGGGGCCTCCGCGTGGCCCTCCGCGTCGCCCTCCGCCGCTGGCGCCGCCGGGGTGGCCGGCGCCGTAGTGGCCGTAGCCCCTGCCGCCGCAGCCACCGCCGCGCCCATGGCATACGCCACCAGCATGGAGCTCTCGTCCTGCACGGCGAAGAGGCCTTCGCTGTAGCCCGGCAGGCTCTCCACAGACTCGATGCCGGACTCGATGTAAAGCACCTCAGGCACGTACCGTCCGCGGCTGCACGCGAAGCCCTCCCGCTGCAGCTGGGCCTCAAGCTCGTCCACGGTGGTGCGGGCGGCATTGACCCTCAGCACCACCTGTGGCTGCCGGTTCCCAGCTTCCAACATCCGCTGGGCTGTGTCGAACCCGAATCTCTGCACCCATTCTTCCACGATCCACCTGGGATACGACTGCGATATCTCCAGGTAGCCGACGGGATCGCATTCCGGGTCAGGATAGGCCGGATCGAAGTCAGGGGCGCTTATCCTGCGCAGCACGGCGTTGACAAACGACGCGATCCCCTTGTGGGTCAGGTTTCGGGCCGACTCGACCGCCTCCGACACCGCGGAATAGGCCGGCACCCTGCTCATGAAGAGTAGCTGGTAGGCGGCGGTGCGCAGGATCGACAGGGCCACAGGATCTATCTTGCCCACCGGCCTGCCTGCGGCGCGCTCGATGCACCAGTCCAGGGTGCGCCTTCTCCTCATGGAGCCGTAGGCGATCTCCATGGCCAGCCTGCGCTCGCGCGGATCAAGCTCGCGCCTTTGCAGCGCGCGGAGCCATGCGTCGTCCGACTTCATGCCCTCGTGGCCGCACAGGTAATCCACGAATACGGCAAGGTCCCGCCCTGTGGGACGGGACCTCCGAAACCTTCGCTCGATACGCCTGTCAGTCACGCCGGCTTCCCCTGAGCACCAGCAACCTGAAGAGCTGGCTGATGGCCACCGCGGTGGCGGCGACGTATGTCAGTGCCGCAGCCTCCAGGACCTCCCTTGCTCCGCCTATCTCGTCCCGGGTGATGTAACCGTTGTCAGCCAGGAGAGCAAGGGCGCGCTTGCTGGCGTTGAACTCCACAGGCAGCGTGACGATCTGGAATGCCACCGCTCCTACGAACAGCCAGATCCCGAGGTTCATCAGGAACTCTCCAAAGCTTCCCCGGCCGGCGGAGAACAGGAAGCCCAGGATGAACAGGGGCACCGCTAGGTTCGATCCTATGCTGGCCACCGGTAGCAGCGTCTGCCGGAACTGAAGCGGCGCGTAGCCCTCCCTGTGCTGCAGGGCGTGGCCGGCTTCATGGGCCGCCACCGCGATGGAGGCCAGCGACGAGCCGCCGTACACCTGCGGCGATAGGCGAAGAGTGTTGGTTCTGGGATCGTAATGGTCGCCAAGGGTGTGCGGGGTCTGTTCGATGGACACATGGTGCAAGCCGCTGGATGAGAGGATCCCCGCGGCAGCCTGCGCCCCGGTAACACCCGCCCGCGACCTGACCCTGAGATACCTTGCGAACGTGGACTGCACTCGCGACTGCGCGATCATCGCGAATATCAGAGCCGGCAGTATCAGGATGAACGTCGGATCATAGAAGAACGGAAAGAACAATCACTGCGCCTCCCTTCTTTGAACGCGCTAGCTGAAAACTCTCTGCCCAGGGAGCAGCCTGCGCCCCCTGGCAAACTCTGCGCCTCCCATGGCCTTGCCCGCCGCAGGCTGAACCTCCAGCAGCACCAGGCCGTCGCGGCCGTCAGGGCCGCAACCCAATACCAGCCCGCAGCGTCTCTCGGGCCACAGCATGCCCGGCTCTACTTCGCCCTCGAAGGCCTGAGGCGGGCTCCAGTCGGGCACTGCCTCGGCCCGGAGGATCTTGAACCGGATCTCTCCCACGCTCACCGACGCGCCCGGGCTCGGCGACAGGCCCCGGATCTGGTTGCGGATGGATTCAGCGGGCCTCCGAAAATCGATCACCAAGTCCTCATCGGTTATCTTCGGCGCGTAAGTGGCCTTCGAGTCATCCTGAGGTATCCTAGGCGCTTTCCCCATTTCAAGTAAACGCAGGAACTCGCACATGAGTTCCGCACCGTGCTGCGCCAACACGTCATCAAGCTCAGCGGCGTTGGCGCCGTCAGGCACATCCACCTCTCGCATGAGGCCTATGTCGCCGGTGTCCCATCCCTCGTCCATGTACATGATGGTCACGCCGGTGACCCTATCCCCGTTCATGAGGCAACGCTGCACCGGCGCTGCGCCCCTGTAGCGCGGAAGAAGCGACGGATGCACGTTGAGGAATCCGTGTTTGGGCACGCTCAACAGCTCAGGGCTGATCTTCTGTCCGAACGCCGCCACCACCACTGCATCAGGCCGCATCTCGCGTATGGCCTTGACCACGTCGGGCACCGACACTCTCCTCGGCTGCTCCACCCGCAGCCCCAACTCCAGCGCAGCGGCCTTCACCGGGGGAGGCGTCAGCCTGTGGCCACGCCCGGCAGGCCGGTCAGGTTGGGTGAACACGCACAAGATATCATGCCCATCATGGGCCACAGCCCTCAACGTCGGCACGGCGAACTCCGGCGTGCCCATGAAAACCAACCGCAACGTCAGTCCTCCCCCTGGTCGTCGTCGTCCTCGCCGGCTGCGTCGCTGTCGTCGCCGTCCTCCACCGTCTCAATCTCGGTGGCCTTGTCGATGAAGAGCACGCCGTCAAGGTGGTCGATCTCATGCTGCAGCGCCTTGGCAAGGAGCCCAGCGCCTACCACGGTGATGGGGCTGCCATTCAGGCTCCGGGCCCTTACCACCACCTTGGCCGCGCGCCTCACCATCCCCTGAACGCCGGGGATAGACAGACAGGCCTCCGGCTCCTCCACCGCGCCTGCGGCCTCCACTATCTCCGGATTGAACAGCACGTACGGGCCGTGCCCGTCGTCCACCACCACAAGGCGCACGCTCTCGCCCACCTGCGGAGCCGCGAGGCCCACGCCTGGGGCCGCATACATCGTTTCCAGCATATCTGTGGCAAGCTGCCGCATTCTGTCATCTATCTCGGTCACCGGAGCCGCCTTCTTGCGCAGCACCGGGTCGCCTTCGGTCCGAATCTTCAGTATCAATGCGCGTCCTCCTGCAAGAATGTGTACTTGATGGCCAGGCGTCGAATCCAGTCGCCAGCATCTACTATCCAGCTCTTCTCGCCGGCCTCGGTAATCATAGAACGCTGTATGGATCGATGTCTACAGCAATTGTAACCCCCTGGTGGGAAACGGCGCAACCTGCGGCGCATACGGCGGCAACGACGTCATCGCTATCCGCGAAGACCAAGAGGTGCCATCTGAACTTGCCGGCTATCCGCGCTATCGGCGCGCCCGCAGGCCCTTTCACCTCAGCTATTCCCTGGAGACTGTACTGGTGATCCCTGCACGCAGCCGCCGCCAGACCAGCCGCCGCGGCCACTCGGTCCTCGTCCTCGCCCCTGAAAAGCAGCCTGCCAAGCCTTCGAAGGGGCGGATACCCGTGCTGGACCCTGGAGGCTATCTCCGCCTCGTAGAAGGCCCTGTAGTCGTGGCGCGCTGCCGCCACCACGCTGTAGTGCTCCGGGTTGTACGTCTGCACCACCACGCAGCCGGGATCAGGCCCTCTGCCGGCCCTTCCCGCCACCTGGCTTATCAGCTGGAACGTGCGCTCGGCCGCCCTGAAATCCGGAAGGTTCATCGAGGTGTCGGCGGAGATCACTCCGACGGTGGTGACGTTGGGAAAGTCAAGGCCCTTTGCTATCATCTGAGTGCCGATCAGGATGTCGGTTCGGCCGTCCCGGAAGGCCCCCAGGATCTCGGCGTGCGCCCCGCGGCGCCTGGTGGTGTCCACGTCCATCCTCGCGGTGGAGGCGCCGGGAAACGCCGCCCGCACCTCCTCCTCCACGCGCTCGGTCCCAACTCCGAAGAACTTGATGCGCTCCCCACCGCACTCAGGGCATACCCGCGGCACCGGCTCCACGTGGCCGCAGTGGTGGCACATCATCTCCTGCCCTGCCCGGGCCCTGGCATGGTAAGTCAACGACACGTCGCAGCTGGGGCAGGCCGACACGTACCCGCAATCGCGGCACAGCACGAAAGTGGAAAAGCCCCTGCGGTTCATGAGGAGAAGGGCCTGCTTGCCGTTGGTCAGCCCCTCCTCGATCCTGGCCTTGAGCAGCCGGCTCAACACGCTGCGGTTGCCCGACTTCAGCTCGGCCCTCATGTCCACCACCCGCACAGGAGGCAGCGGGCGGCGGTTCACCCTGTACGGCAGCTGCACCAGCCTGTAAGCGCCTCCGGCGGCACGGCTGTAGCTTTCAAGCGAGGGCGTGGCCGAGCCCAGAACCACCGTGGCCCCGGTGATGCGCCCGCGCTCTATCGCCACGTCCCTGGCGCTGTAGCGGGGATTCTCGTCCTGCTTGTACGAGGAGTCGTGCTCCTCGTCCACAACGATGAGGCCCAGGTTGGGAAGGGGCGCGAACACCGCCGACCTGGCTCCCACCACCACGTCCACTTCTCCCCTGAGGGCACGCTCCCACTGGTCCATGCGCTGGCCGCCGGCCAGCGCGCTGTGGAGCACCGCCACCCTCCTTCCGAACCTGCGGCTTACCGCCGCCAGCATCTGAGGAGTCAGGGCGATGTCGGGCACGAGGAATATCCCCTGCTTGCCCTGGGCAGCCGCGCGTTCCAGGGCCCTGAGGTATATCTCGGTCTTGCCCGACCCGGTGACTCCGTGCAGCAGCACCACGCCGCCGCCTGAGTCCATGGCGGCCTCCACCGCCCTCAGGGCGTCCGCCTGGGCCGGAGTGAGGCTTACCCTGTCTCCAAGGCCTCGCCCCCCGAGGCCCCTGCCTATTCCATATAGGCTCCCCTCCGGCACCGAGCTGCCGGCGCCGCTGGGGGGTGTCACGTACTCCTTGACTATGAGACCGTCCCGCTCCGCGGCCCTCACCGTCGAGGGCGAGCAGGAGGCCTCCCGCGCCAGCTCAGCAAGGGGCAGCTGGCCCGCGGTGGCCAGCGCCCTTATGAGCCTGGCCCGCGCGGCGCTCAGGCCCGGGCTCTGCCGCAAGAGCTCCTCCGGGTCGGCGCCGTCCGGGAGCGTGTACACCGCCAACCGAGCCCGCCTGGCCTGACTCGCCTGCCACGAGGGGGCCATTGCCTTGATGGCGTCCACCATGAGGCACAGGTAGCGGCGGGACATCCACCTGGCCAGCTCCACCAGATCCGGCGGAACCTTCACGGCACCCGGCGCCACAGCCTGTATCGGCTTGAGGTCGTGGAACGACCCCGCTTCGGAACGGTCTGAGATGCCCACCACGAACCCCTGCACTCGCCTGGGCCCGAAGGGCACTATCACCGGAGAGCCCACCGCCACCTCGGCAGCAAGCTCCGGAGGGACTACGTAGTCGAAATGGCCCTGACTGCTGCTGACGGGCACGTCCACCACCACGTGGGCGTACACCGGCGACTGTTCACAGCACTGCTCATGGCCGCGGAGGGCGGTCTCGCTCATGGCTCTGGCCCCTCAGGGCCCTCAGGGCCGCCCCTGCGGATGCCGGCGATCAAGCGCTCGAGGACCCGCACAACCCTGGTGTGCAGAGGCTCCCTGCGATTTAGGGGGTCCACCAGGATAGACATGATGCCCAGACGTCTTGCCCCCAACACATCGGTGAACACCTGATCCCCGATCATGACCGCCTGTTCGCGCCTGACTCCCAGGATCCCCAACGCCCTCTCGTAGCCGGAGCGCCAGGGCTTGACCCACCCGCACACAGCGGGGACTCCCAGCTCCCGGCTGAACCGGCTCACCCTCGACTTAGGGTTGTTCGAGAGGATGCAGACGCCGAAGCCAAGGCCCCTGGCTCGGTGGATCCACTGGACCGCCGCAGCCGGCACCTGATTCCCACCCCACGGAGCGATGGTGTTGTCGATGTCCAGGAGGATGCCGGTGATGCCGGCCTCCTTGAGCCCGTCCAGGTCGACATCCCATACCCGCCTAACACGCAGATCAGGTTGAATCAGGGCGCTTTCCCTCCCTTCTCCAACCGAATTATATCACACAGCCCTACCTCGACATCTCACGCTCCAGCTTGGCCAGGGCGCGCTTCTCTATACGCGACACGTACGATCGAGATATCCCAAGCGCCTTGCTGATCTCACGCTGGGTCACCCTGCTCGCGGTACCCACCCCGAAGCGCATCTCGATGACTCGCCGTTCCCTGGCTGACAGCACCTTGAGCTTGTCGAGGAGCCTCTGCTGCTCGATCCGCGACTCCACCTCCTCGTCCACGGCGTCGCCTTCCTGCGTCAGCACGTCCATGAGCACGATCTCGTTTCCCTCGCGGTCCGCGCCGATGGGGTCGTTCAGGCTCAGCTCGCCGCGGTTGCGCCGTCCTGACCTGAGGTGCATCAGGATCTCGTTTTCTATGCACCTGGCGGCGTACGTGGCCAGCCTGGTCCTCTTGGAGCGGTCAAACGTGTTCACGGCCTTGATCAGGCCGATAGCGCCGATGGATATCAGGTCGTCCACGTCCTCCCCTGCTACGTCGTACTTCTTCACCACGTGGGCCACGAGCCTGAGATTCCTCTCCACCAACACGTTCCTGGCCTCCTCATCCCCACGCTCCTTGCGCTCCAGCATCTCGCGCTCCTCCTCTTCGGAGAGCGGCGGGGGGAAAGCCCCGTTTCCGGACGTGTACGAGTGGAACAGCCACAGGCCTCTGGCGAAAAGCTGCAAGAGGGCCATCAGGGCGCCTGGCAGCAACGGCAACACCTCCACGCAGACTGATTCACCGTAAGCCTATGAGGAGGCTTGAGCCTGCGTGCGTGTCCAAAAGGCCAGTATGTCGCGGAAGACTGGTGCCGCGGCGTCCGCCCCCGAGCGGGTGGATTCCAGCACAACCGCCACCGCGATCCGCGGCTCCCGGCGTGGCGCGTAACCAGTGAACCACGCGTTGTAGAGCGGCTGTCCCCGCTCGTTCACCCTTCCCGTCTGGGCGGTGCCAGTCTTGCCTGCGCAATCAAGTCCCCCAAGCGCCGCACTGGCGGTTCCCGCGTCGACGGCCTGCTCCAGCATGTGCCTGAGTGTCTCCGCGTANNGCCCGCCGCTGACTGTGGCGGGATACACCACCCGCTGGCCCGACGGCGCCTCCGCCTCCAGCACCAGGCTGGGAACACACACCTCGCCGCCGCGGGCCACCGCCGCCATCATGGTGGCCGCTTCCACCGGCGTCATCTCAACGTGCAGCTGTCCCAGGGCGAGATTGGCAAGGCCTGCTTCGCTGGCGGTGTCGTACACCGAGCCGATCCTCCCCGAAAGGGCCGACGGCAAGTGCAGTCTCGCGCGGAAGGCGTAGTCGCCTATGCCGAAGGCCTGCGCTTGCCGACGGATCGCCTCTGCCCCCACCTCCTCCGCCAGGGCGATGGCAGCCGTGTTGCATGAGAGCGCCAGCATCTCACCGATCCCCACGCTCCCGTGCCCTCCTGCTTCGCTTGCAGCGCACCTGAAGACGTTGCTGCCCACAGCTATTGACCCCTCGTCAGTGTACCGCCACTCCTGGGGCCTCACGCCGGCCTCCAACGCAGCGGCTGCCACAACCACCTTGAAGACCGAACCTGGATAGTACGCCCTCACCGCCCTGTTCAGCATCGGGGCCCCCTCGCGGCCCAGCTCAGCGGCAACGTCTCCCGGGTCGTAGACGGGGGCGCTGGCCATGGCAAGCACCTGGCCCGTGCGCACGTCCAGCACCACCACCGCCCCGGGCGCGCCCTGCTTCGCCAGCGCCTCCTCGGCCGCGCGCTGCAGGGGAAGGCTGAGCGTTGTCCGCACGTAGCCCGTCCAACCCGCGCCTCCTTGCGCTCCCCGTGACGACGCCGACGCCCCTAGGCCGGCGATGCACCGGCCGTCTGCGTCCACCGCCAGCCTCACGTACGACTGGCGGGCGGAACCAAGCGCCCACTGAAAGGAGGCCTCCAACCCGTCCAGGCCCACCGAGGCCGCACTGAGGTGGCCCACCGCATGGACGGCGGCGCTCACGGCGCGTCCGCTGAGCTGGAAGGGCACCACCCCCACCACGCTCCGTGCCGCCTCCGCCAGCTCATGGGAATGGTCGGCCGGAAGCCTGACGACCCTGGGATTGCCGGCAGATAGCGGGCCGAGGCTCCTCTCAAGCACGGCGATGCTGGACGACGGCCCGCGTACCGCCTGAGGAAAGATGGCTGCGTGGGTGAACGGAGGCCCCGGTGCGGGGCCTCCGGCGCTGGCGGCCAACACTTCGCCCTCCCTGTCCGTGATGGCGCCCCGCGCCGACGCCACCGGAACCGATAGGGCCCTCTGTGCCACTGCCATTTCCGTGAAGACTGGACCTCTGACGAGGCAGATGTAGGCGCACCGCGCCAACAGAAAGAGAAAGACGGACACGGTGACCCAAAGGACGAAGCCCAGCCTCAGGGCTTCTCCGGGACGCTCATGCCCGCCGTCGGCGTGTCGCTGTGAAGATGTCATCTGACAGCCTCCCAGGGCTATTATGCCCGGGGCTGTCCGTTCTCGCTCCCTATGGCCGCTCTCAGCCTCGCGATGAGGAGATCGATGGCCACGCGGTTGAACCCGCCTTCAGGTATGATGATGTCGGCGTATCTCTTGGTGGGTTCCACGAACTGAAGGTGCATGGGCCGAACCACGTTGAGGTACTGGTCGATCACCGACTCCAGAGTCCTGCCCCGCTCGCGCACGTCCCGTGTGAGCCTGCGTATGAACCTGACGTCGGGATCCGCGTCCACGTAGGCCTTGATGTCCATCAGCTGCCTCAGCCGCACGTCCTCCAGCACCAGGATGCCCTCGATCACCAGCACCTTACCAGGCTCCACCCTGACAGTGTCCTTGGTCCTGGTGTAGAACTCGAAGGAGTAGACAGGCCGGTCCACCGGCTTGCCTTCCATCAGCTCCCTGACGTGCTCGATGTAGAGGTCGGTATCGAACGCCAGCGGGTGGTCGTAGTTAACTTGCAGCCGGTCCTCGAAGCTCAGGTGGCTCTGGTCGCAATAGTATGCGTCATGCTCCAGCACCGCCACGTGTTCACCTATGGCGTCGCGGATGGCGCGCACGACGGTGGTCTTGCCGGACCCGGAGCCGCCCGCTATTCCAACAACTAGAGTAGACTTAGCCATGGACTGAGGTTGCACCACCTATCTCCCGGCTTGCTTTTCTATGAGGGCCTTAGCCCTGAGGTGCTCGGCGTAGCTGGACGAGAACACGTGTCGTCCGTCGGGCTGCGCCACAAAGTAGAGCTCGTTGCCATCGGCCGGGTTAAGCACTGCTTCCACCGAGCTGAGGCCAGGGTTGCTTATGGGACCAGGCGGCAACCCTGACACGATGTACGTGTTGTACGGCGAATCGATCTGCGTGTCCGCCACGGTGAGGTGCTCTTTCGGGGTGGGCAGCACATACTGCACCGTAGCGCAGCTTTGTAGCGGCATGCCGATCTTGAGCCGTCGCAAGAATACTCCGGCAATTACGGGCCGCTCCTCAGGCACCTTCGCCTCGCGCTCCACTATGGAGGCCAGCACCAGGGCCTCCCTTGGCGTGAGCCCCCGCATGAGCGCATCGGAGCTCCCTGACTGCAGCGCCCCTTCCAGCCTGGACTGAACCACCTGTTGGAACCTGCCCAGCATTGCCCGGACCACCCTGGACGCCGCGATGCCCTTGGCGAACGAATAGGTATCGGGAAACAGGTAGCCTTCGAGAGAGGCCCCTGGCTCGACGAAGCTGAACTCCGCGTGCACCCACTCCGGCGGGGCGTTTACGATCTCCATGAACTTATCGGCTCCGGTGACGCCGGCGCGCTCCAGTGCCTGCGCCATCTGGGCCGCGGTGAGCCCTTCGGCCAACGTGACCCTGACCTGAGCCACCTCGCCCCTGGCCATCGCGCCGACAATGTGCATTATGCCGGTGCCCTTCACGATCCGGTACTCGCCCGCCTTGAGCTGTCCCGCCTTGCCGCTGAGCCTGGCCGCCAGGTCGAAAAGGAAAGCGTCAGGCGCAAGGCCCGCCTTCTCCAGCAGCGCGCCTATGCGACGGGCGGTGGCTCCCTGCTCCACCACGACGGTAACCGCCTCGCCGGACCGGGGCCTGGCATAGGCCACCGCGTACCCCAGGCCCGCCGCAGTGCAGAGCAACGCAAGCCCGATCACCAGCGCTGCCACGCGAACGAGCCTTGCGGGCCTTTCGGAAGCTCCGGGCCGTCCGAACCGTATCAACCTTGCCAGCCACCGCTGCCGCCTGGACGTGCCAGAGGGGGCCAGACTGCCCTGCACCTGCCATTCCACCTCCTGAAAATCGCGAAGGTCATGAACTATTATAGAATCAGGCGTGACGCGGCGCAAGGAACGCGCGAACTCGCAAACTCGGAACGCGCGGGTGCTCTGCCCGCCTACATCGTGATGTCGCCACACCCGGATAGCGGACAGGCGGCGCACAAGCGCCGCCCGCCTTGCCGGATGCCAAAGAGCTTAACCGGGCTCTGAGGGACTAGTACTCGTCCTCCTCGTCCTCGTCGCTCTCGTCGTCCTCGTCTTCGAACTCGTCCTCTGCGAAGGCCTCGAGGACCTCAACGACTCTCTCGAACTCCTCATCGTCCTCGATATCGGCAAGGTACTCCTCGCCGTCGTCGTCAACCTCAACCCTCATAATAACGGCATCCTCGCAGATCTCCTCGTCCTCGTTCTCGTAGCACTCCACGGGGATGAGAATCGCATACTTCACGTCGTCGATCTCAACGATCTCGTCGATGGCGAAGTCCTGCTCGTGACCGTCCTCGTCAACCAGTGTGACAACGCTCTCCGGATCTGACATGTTGTTCACTCCAATCTTATGTATCGTATCCGATCGCCGCCAGGCGAGCCCTGGGAACCCAGATCATCTAGACACGTAATCAAGGTAGTTCTGCAAGATCAGCGATGCCGCTGCCTTGTCCACCGCCTTCTTCCTCTTCGCCCTCGACAGGTCGGCCTCGAGCATGGCCCTGGTGGCCTGCACAGTCGAGAGCCGCTCGTCCCACAGGAGCACCGGCACGGAAAGCGATTTCCTCAGCCTCTCGGCGAACTCCGTGGCCTTGTGGGCCCTGGGGCCGTGGGTCCCGTCCATGTTCACAGGAAGGCCCACCACCACTTCGCCAGCACCGACTTCTTCCACTATCCTCGCGATGTTCTCGATATCCCGGTTCCATCCCGCTGATGTTAACACACTGTGGGGCGAGGCTACAATGCCCAATTCGTCGGAAACGGCAATGCCAATCCTTGAGTCGCCTAGGTCTATGCCTACTCTGACCAATCAGTCCTCCCCCCTACAGCACCTTGATGCAGAAGTCCCTGCACTGGGCCACGCAGTAGCCGCACAGCACGCACCTGGAGTGGTCCACCTCCAGGCCCGACGGCCCCAGGCGCAGCGCGCCCTGATGGCACGCCTTGACGCATCGGCCGCACCTGAGGCACCACCCTTCGATGAACAGCCTCTTGTCGCAGGCGATGCGCTGCAGGGCGCCCTCGTCGACGGGCCTGCCCTCCACAAGGGCAACGTCGATCTCGAGCTCCCTGAGGTCGCGGACGCCGATGGCCATGGAGTCGACACATTCGTTCGACAACACCCATGCGATGGCCTGCAGCGCCTGCTTAAGAAGGTGCCCGCCTCCGAGAGGTTTCATGCTGTACACGCCCACCCCTCTGGCGCGGACCTTGCGGATGGCTTCTGCCATCTGCTCTACGTGCCCATCTATTATACCAATCCCGCGCATGTTGAAAATGGGGTGCACAACGTCTACGCCGTGCCTGTCTCCGAGGGCCTCAACTACCTCGATGGCGTGCGTCGACACGCTCACAGCCCTGATGGTACCGGCCCGCTTGGCGTCGGCCGCGCACAGCAGGGCGTCTTCATGACCAGACAAGGTGAGAGCAGTCTCCTGCTCGTGCAGCCCGAAGATGTCGATGTAGTCCGTGCCCAGCGCCTCGAGGGCGCGATGGATGGCGGCCTTCATGCCACGGTACGTGTATTCGTAGCATCTCGACGCGATAACGACGCGCTCGCGGGGTATCCTCCGCAGCGCCAGCGCCAGGTGCTCGTAGGTGCCGTAAAGGTCGGCGGTATCGAAGAAGGTGACGCCTCGTTCGTACGCTTGAACTATGAGCTCGGCACCTTCCTCGGGGCTGAGCCGCGCCTGCAGCGGCCCCATGGTCAGTGTGCCCATGCACATACGGGATACTTCTATTCCGGTGTTGCCCAGGAATCTGCGTTCCAAGGACGGTCATCTCCCGGCCTTCGATGAGTCCAGCGTATGCCCTACCATGAGGAACGTGGGCAGCATCGCCGCGGTGGCGCACGCCACGACGCCTGAATCGTTAGCAACCATTGCGGCCAGCGCCGCCGCCACCCCGGCCAGCACGGCCACGCGGCGCTCAACGGCCAGCGCCGGGCTGCCCTCCGTGAGCCTGCACCTGCCCGACGCCACAACCACCACAGCCGCGAGCAGCGCCCAGAGAAGCCTGGTCCAGGCGGTATAGCGTAGAAGCCTGAGGTTGACCGCCATCTTGCGTGCTGCGATGGCGGCAAGCTCCCGCCGACCCGCGGCAGAGCTCGCGAGGCGCACTGCCCTTCCGATGTGGGTGCTTCCCGATACAGCGTTGACGAAGACCATCGCGGCCACCAGGGCGAGGGCAGCGATGCAGGCTAGCGCGGCCGCTGCTCTGCCGCGTCGAGGCAGCCCTACCCAGATGGCCACGCACGCTGCGGCGGCCGCGGAAAGCACGCCTCCGAAGTTGCTGCCATGGGTGGGACTTCCCAGGAGCGCCGCCACCAGGACAGCCGCCAGCGCCACCAGCACGGCCCCCCGCGGCCTGCCACGAAGCCGCGACGCGCGGCGCCACAGGCCGGCGGCGCCCACCAGCGCGGCTCCCAGCAACACGCCCATGAACTCATTTCCGACGCCGTAGAACCTGGCCCCTATCAGCGCGGAATGCCCGAGCACTGACGAGCGGGCCAGCGCGCCGCCGGTGAGGGCGTCCGCCGCGATGACGAGGGCCGTCACCGACGCCAGGGCTTCCACCGCCGACGCGGCGCCGCCTCCGGATGGCCGGACCAGCGCCAGAGTAGCGGCGCCCAAACCTATGGAGGCTACGAACATCAGGGCTAGTAGCGGCGCGGTATCGACCACGCCGAAAAGAGGCGCGACGATAAGTACTGCAGGCGCGGCCGCAGCGCTGGCCAGCGCCAGACCTGCCGCGTCCATCAGAGGGCGCGGATGCCCGGGGTGCAACATGGCCACGATGCAGAGAGCTATCGCCACCACCAGAGAGCCGATGAAGACGCTGAGAACCGGGCCGCGCGAGCGCCCCTGGGAGGTTATGCTCCGCGAGGTGCTAAGCAGCACGTCCCACTGCTCCTCGGTCGATCTGTCGCCCTGTCTGACGTCCGCTGGAGCGGCGGGGTTCCCCAGGGGATCCCATGCCGGCAGAACGCCCAGGATGCCAAGGAGCGTCGGAGCCACATCCACCAGGGATATGAGCCCCGGGCGGCGGGTGGTGGCGGAGCTCAACAGGCCCTGCCCGATGCCAGCCCCCACGCCAAGGAAAAGACCGGGCTCGTCCTGCGCGGCTAGAGACAGCACGAAGATGCCGACATCGCTCGAAGGCCCGCCCAGGGTTGCCGTTAGCGCTTCCAATAGCTCCTGAAGACTGTGGTACGCCGCCTGCAGCCGCGCTGTCCTCGCGCCGTCGTCAACTGACGTCGACTCAGACAGCGCCCTGGCGATGTCTGAGGAATCCACTGCCACAAGTGCCACGCCGGGCTCCGCCAGGGCCCTCGCTACCGCCTCAGCCACCCGATCGGCATCGGTGCGCCAGCCTCCAGGCGCCATGGGGTCGGCGGCAGCAAGGTGGCGGCCCAGCTCCGCCCATGCTACCACGCCGTCGGCGTCGGCTGCAAAGAGGTATCCGGCGCCGCTGGGCTCCGGATACTCCGGCGAGACCACTGCCGCCGCCATCCCCGCCTGCCGCAGCGACTCGCCGAGCAGCCCGGGCCTGCCGCGGTAGGGGGACTCAGCGTTGAGGGCCCGCAGCCAGAACCAGGCAGGCGACACGGCGCTCGTCTCCGGCAGTCTGGCCGCCGCGCCGCGCCCCGACCGTCTGCTGTAGGCCGACGCCATGGTCTCCGCGTTGAAAGCCTGGTCAGGAGCGCCCGACTCCACAGGAAGCCCTGCGGAGGTCATGGGGACGCCGCTCCCGGCGGTCAGCGCTGCCGAGGCTACATCATCGCCTCCGGCCGTGCGCTGCGCCACCAGCGCGAAGGCGCCGGCCTCAGCCAAGGCGCCCAGCGCGCCGCCGTCCACCACCAGCTCAGGATCAAGGCCCTGGACCAATATCACAACTGCCTTCGTGCCGTCGCCGTCGCCGCCTGCGGCCCCAGGCCCACCGCCACGGCTCGGGGCACCCGCGATCGCCGTGGAGCTCACAGCGCCCGCGGGGCCTGCAGCGCCTGCAGCGCCCGCGGGGCCCGCGGCACTTCCCAATAAAATGACACAGAGCGCGAGGGCTGCTGCCCCCGCGCTCGCCCTGCCTCGCCTACTTGCCCAGGTAACTCCTGACAAGCTCCTCAATGATCTCGTCTCGCTCCACTCGGCGAATGGTGTTGCGGGCGTTCTTGTGGCTGGTGATGTAAGTCGGATCGCCCGAAAGCAGATAGCCCACCAGCTGATTCACGGGATTGTAGCCCTTCTCGGCCAGCGCCTCTATGACCTCGTTCAGCACGCGCCTAACGGGGCTTATCTCCTGCTCCGCCTCTACCGCGGAGTACCGGACCGTCTCATCGCCACGACCGTTCATAGCTTACACCACCTCGGGCTCAAGTTAAGTGTCACCTGGCGACACCGGTTTGATGTGCCCTCACAGCATCCACTCCGGCCTCAAGAGCCAGCTTTATCTTGGAGACGTCCTTGCCTCCTGCCTGGGCCATATCGGCCCTGCCGCCCCCCCCGCCGCCGGCCACCGTCGCAGCCTGGCGGACTATGGCGCCGGCGTTGAAGCCGCGGGCGGTAAGATCCCTGGTGACTGTGACCACGAAAGACGCCTTGCCTCCGACGGCGGCACCCAGGATGACTATACCCGACCCGATCCTGTCACGAACCATGTCGGCCATGCTGCGAAGGCCGTCGATGTCAGCGACCTCGACCTGGGCGGTCACCATCTTCACGCCGTCAACGTCGACGGCTGACGCCACCAAGCCGTCGATGCTCCCCTGGGCCAGTTTCGCCCTGAGGCGCTCCAATTCCTTGTCAGCCGCGTGCAGCTCCGCCTGGAGGCGCTCCACGCGGGAAAGGAGGTCGTCTTCGGACGACTTGAGCAGCCCGTTCAGGCGCTCTATCAGGTTGCGGCTGCGCCTGACGTAATGGAGGGCGCCCATCCCCGAGACAGCCTCTATCCTGCGGATGCCCGCAGCGATGCTACTCTCCGATACTATCTTCACCAGGCCGATGTCGCCAGTGCGGCACACGTGCGTGCCTCCGCACAGCTCCAGGCTGACATCGCCCATCTTGACCATGCGCACGGTGTCACCGTACTTCTCATCGAACAGCGCCATGGCCCCTGCCCGGCGCGCCTCCTCAAGGGAGCCGTACTCTATGTTCACCGGGAGGTTCATCAGCACCCAGCCGTTGGCGATGTCCTCCACCTCTTCGATCTGCTCCGGGGTGAGGGCGGTGTGGTGCGAGAAGTCGAACCGCAGCCGATCGTGGTCCACAGCCGACCCGGCCTGCTGCACGTGCTGGCCTAGCACCCTCCTTAACGCCGCGTGCAGAAGGTGCGTGGCGGAATGGTTTGCCGCGGTGGCGCGGCGCAGTGACTCGTCCACCTCCGCGATCACGGTATCGCCTACCGAAAGACCTCCGCTCTCCATCACCACCTGGTGGACTACGGCGTCGCCCAGTGGCCTGGTGACACTGACAACCTGGGCAACAGCTCCCGAATCCGACACTATCCTGCCGGTGTCGGCCGCCTGTCCGCCTGACTCTGCATAGAAGGGAGTGGCATCAAGCACGATCTCGCCGCGCTCGCCGGCCTGCAGCCGACCCACCGCCTCGCCGGACGCACCTATCATGGCAACCACCTTGGCGCGGGTGCGCAGCTCCTCGTATCCGGTGAACCTGGTGTCAACGTCGCCTATGGCTTCGTGATACCGCTCGCTCCTGTCATCCAAGTAGGAGCTGGCGCCGCGCGCAGCGCGGGCCTTCTCCCTCTGCTGCTCCATGGCACGGTCGAACCCGGCCTTGTCTACGGTGAGGCCCTTCTCGCCTGCGATCTCCACCGTGAGCTCGTACGGGAACCCGTAGGTATCGTACAGCCTGAACGCATCCTCACCCGGAAGCGCGCTGCCGCCAGCATCGACGATCCGCGACACCATGGCGTCGAGCACCGCCGATCCCTGCTCCAGAGCCGAAAGGAACCTCTCCTCCTCCAGCTTCACGGTGAGAAGGATCCTGTCGCGCTCCCTCTCAAGCTCGGGGTACGCAACCTTCATGGTACGGATCACGGCATCCACCGCCTCGGGCATGAACACTTCCTTCACGCCCACCAGACGTCCGTACCGCACGGCGCGCCTGAGCAGCCTCCTCAGCACGTAGCCACGGCCTTCGTTGGACGGCAGGATGCCATCGCAAACCATGAACGTGGTGGCCCTCGCGTGGTCGGTGATCAGGCGCACCGCCACGTCAGCGAGGCCGCCGTGGCCGTACTCCACCTTGGTAAGCTCCGCCACGCGGTCTCGAATGGCCTTGGTCTCGTCGGTGTCGAAGATGGTGGGCACGTCCTGCAGAACCGCAGCGACGCGCTCCAGGCCCATGCCGGTATCGATGCCCTTTCGCTCCAACGGGGAGTACTTGCCGTCCTCGTTCCTGTGGAACTGGATGAACACCAGGTTCCATATCTCGATGAACCTGCCGCAGTCGCAGTCCAGACCGCAGTCGGGCTTGCCACACCCGTACTTCGGCCCGCGGTCGATGTGTATCTCGGAGCACGGGCCGCACGGCCCCACGCCGATCTCCCAGAAGTTGTCCTCCTTGCCCTTGCGCACTATCCTGGAGGCGTCCACGCTGATCTTCTTGTTCCAGATCTCGAAGGCCTCATCATCGTCGAGATATATGGTTATCCATATCTGCTCTTTGGTGAAGCCCAGATGCTCGGTGACGAACTCCCAGGCCCAGGCGATGGCTTCGTCTTTGAAATAGTCGCCAAATGAGAAGTTGCCAAGCATCTCGAAGAAGGTGCCGTGGCGGCTCGTCCTTCCGACGTTCTCTATATCTGCAGTGCGGACGCACTTCTGGCACGTGGTCACCCGCGTGTGCTCCGGCTTGGCGGTGCCCAGGTAGTACGGCTTGAACGGCACCATTCCGGCCGCGGTCAGCAGAATAGTAGGGTCGCCCGCCGGCACCAACGATGCTGAAGGCAGGATATGATGGTCCTTGGATTCGAAGAATTTCAGGTACGCCTGGCGCAGCTCGTTTGCGAGCAAGTTCAACACCCCACTTGTGTGGCAGAGATTCTTGGACTAACTTATCACAACCTGAATGAGCGCACAACAGCGCTCACGCGTCGGGAGCCAACAGGCTGCGTGCGATGATGAACAGCACGGCGGCAGCGGGAACTGCTATGAGTAGCCCCACCACGCCAAAGAGCTTTCCTCCGATTATCAGGGACGATATCACAGCCAGCGGGTGGAGTCCAACGCGGTCTCCCACTATCTTCGGAGACAGCACCGCAGATTCCACCTGCTGTATGGCGCCGAAAGCGAACACCGTCAAGACGGCTCGAGTGGTGGACACGCGGGACGCCATCAGCACCGCAGGCAGCATTCCCAGGAAAGGCCCGAAGTACGGGACCGCCTCCAGCATCCCCGCGATGAAGGCCAACGGAAGGGCGTATGGCACTTTCAACAGGGTCAAGACGGCGCCGGACGCCAACAGCACGAAGGCCGACACTATGGCTATGCCCCGCACCCAGCCTGCCAGGGCGCTGTCGATGGCTGACACGGTGGCCATTATCGCCTCTCGGCATCCCGCAGGCAGCCACGACGCGAAGCTCTCGCGGATGCAGTGGACGTCCCGGGTGAGGTAGAACGCGATCACGGGGGCCAGCAACAGGTTCCCGATCTGCCCGGCTACGGCCGAGAGCGCCTCCACCGCCTGGCGGGCCAGCGAACCAATGTAGCGCTCTATCCTGTCCACCAGCAGCGCTGCGATTTCCGCTCCGGCCCCGTCGCGCGCTATGCCGAGGCCAGTGAGCCAGCCGTCTGCCAGGCCGTCGAAGCCGACCTCCGGCTGGCCGTGGAGGTATGCCGTGACTATCCCCTCAAGGCCTTTCACCAGAGGCGGCAGCACGAAGGCCAGAGCGAAGCCGAGCGCCAACACCACGATGACGTAAGCGGTGAAGATGGCGGCCACACGTGGAGCTCCGCGGCGTTCCGCAGCCTCCACCAGCGGGCTTATGATGTACGAGATCAGCACCGCCAGGCCGAAGGGCGCCGCAAGCCAGCCGGACCTGGCCAGAAGCACCGCCAGCACGATGACCAGGGCGGTCCAGCCGACCCGCGCCAGGACGGACCTGAAAGATACAGGCCGGCCCTGGCCTTGTAGGCGGCTGGCCGGCCTGTGGTCTCGCTCACTCCCAGCGTCATTCATGCCCGATCCCGAATCGCCGGACCACCGAACGCACTGCAGACGTTGCGGGGTTTGTAGTCGTCCTGACCCTCGACGCCGCCCTGGTCACCCGGCGCACCGAACCCACTGGCCCGTGTCGCACGGCCTCCTCGCGCACCACCTCACGGCCCGCGCTGGTCCGCGACATCATCAGCACACTGAGCCCTGCTCCGATCAGGCTACCTGTGATCAACGTTCGCCAAAACCTGTTTATCGCACGTCCCTCCTTCCGCAGAGGTATTATCCCCGCGTGGAGAGGATGTATCACTCGTGCGCGTGCCCGTGTTCGTGCCCGTCGAGGTCGACCTCGATGGAAGCCGGATCGATCCCAGTGTCATCGTCGGGATGGCGCTGGAGGTAATCCTTGATGGCCATGTGAAGCGCATCGGCCGCAAGATTCGAACAATGCATCTTCACCGGCGGCAGCCCTCCCAATGCCTCTGCCACCGCCTTGTTGGTGATGGCCAGGGCCTCCTTCAGAGTCTTGCCCTTCACCATCTCCGTGACCATGCTGGACGTGGCGATGGCTGCTCCGCATCCGAAGGTCTTGAACTTGATGTCCGATATCACGCCGTCCTTGACGGAGATGGCCATGCGCATGATGTCGCCGCACCTGGGGTTGCCCACCTGGCCCACGCCGTCCGGATTCTCGATATCGCCTACGTTCCGAGGATTCATGAAATGGTCCATCACCTTATCCGTATACATAACCTTCACCTCCAAGGTGCGCAACTGGAATGTATGGGGCACGGCGCCGCGCGGCAGTGCGCGCCGTGGCTGCCTTGCCCTGCCCTGCTCTCCTCTGCTCTGTTCTGCTCTGCCCGTGCCCCGTACCGGGCTACTCCGCCCTCCCGCTCACTTGCACGAGTAGGGACCGGATTGAACGCCGGAGCCCGCGCCGGCTCTGTGGCAGCCCTCCGGGTTTGCGCACAGATCCTTGATGGCGCACTCTCCCGCTCTATCATATATTGGAGACATCATTCTGAGCTTCTGCACTATGCCTGGCAGCACGCTCACGACGTAGTCCACGTCCTCGACCGTCGTTCCCCTGCCGAGGGTCATCCGCACAGATCCGTGGGCCACCTCGTGCGGGATGCCCATGGCCAGCAGCACGTGGGACGGTTCCAGAGAGCCTGAAGTGCACGCCGACCCGCTGGATGCGGCGATGCCCGCCATGTCAAGGTTCAGCAGCAGAGCCTCTCCCTCAACATACAGGAAGCTCACGTTCGCGTTGTTGGGCAGCCGCATGGTGGGGTGGCCGTTCAGCTTGACGTGCGGGATGTGCGTCATAAGGCCGTTGACAAGCCGATCGCGCAGCGCGGCCTCCCTGGCGGCCTCCTGGTGAAGCTCGGTCATGGCAAGCTCAGCTGCGACACCCATGCCAACTATCCCGGCGGTGTTCTCCGTACCCGCCCGGCGCTTGCGCTCCTGGGCGCCGCCGGTGATCAGAGGCGCGATCCGGATCCCCTTTCTGATGTAGAGGGCGCCCACGCCCTTCGGCCCGTAGAGCTTGTGCGCAGCCATGGAAAGCATGTCAACGCCGAGGTCTCTGACGTCCACGGGCACGTGTCCCACTGACTGCACCGCATCGGTGTGCATCAACACCCCCGCCTCGCGGGCGATGGCGGCGATCTCCTTGATGGGCTGAAGCGTCCCCACCTCGTTGTTGGAGTGCATTATGGTGATGAGGAACGTGTTCGGAGTGATCGCCGCGCGAACATCGTCCGGGTTCACCATGCCGTACTGGTCCACCGGCACCACCGTTACCTCGAAGCCGAGGCTCCTCAGGCTTAGGGCGGTGTCGAGCACCGCATGGTGTTCCACCGCTGATGTGATGATGTGGTTCTTCTTTCCGAACGCCGCCAGCGCAGCACCTCTGATGGCATGGTTGTCGGCCTCAGAACCTCCTCCGGTGAACACGATCTCCTGAGGCTCGGCGCCGATGAGGGCTGCCACGCGCTCCCTGGCCTTATCAAGCTCCATCCTGGCCTCGCGCCCGAAAGAATGGATGCTGGAGGGGTTACCGAACCTCTCAGTGAGGTACGGCACCATCGCCTCGAACACTTCCGGTCTCACCGGGGTCGTCGCCGCGTGGTCAAGGTAAACCCTTCTCATTGCATGTGTCCCTCCGATGCTTCCTCCAAGAAGATGGGAATGCCTACTGTCGTCAGCGTCGAATGCCGGCTAGTCGGCAGGGTCGGAGCCCGCCGAGGTGCCAGCCAGATCGCCCAGCGTGGTGGAGTCAAGTATTGAGACGATGCCCTTCTGCAGCTTATCCCATACAGGGTGGGCAGCGCACAATGACCTCTTGTGGCATTGCACCCCGTCGCGGTTCTCACTAGTGCAGTCGCACACCGCGATAGGGCCGTCCACGGCCCTCACCACGTCCGCTACGCTTATTGTGTGTGGCTCACGGGTTAACATGTAACCTCCGCCGGAACCCCTGGCACCGTGAACCAGCCCTGCTTTGCGCAGCTTACGAAACAGCTGCTCGAGATATTTCTCAGGTATGCCTTCCCTCGATGCCACTTCCCTGATGGAGATAGGCCCGGCTCCATGGGATGCAGCCAGCTCCACCATGGCCCTCACCGCGTATTCCGATCTGGAGCTCAATCGCATTCCGACAGCCTCCTATCTTCCCCGGGATCAAATCAGACTAATTTGGTATGATTTCAACTCAACTATACGCCACGGTCTCCCAGTTGTCAACAATAACGGAAGGCAGGGTCACGCCGTAACCGCCCGAGTTCGGGGGCATGGCAGTTCTTGTGGTCCGGGCAGCGTGATTGTGGGACTGCTCCGGGTTTTCGAGGGGCAGCTCCGCCTCCGCTGGCGTCCACACGAGCCGCGCCGGCGCGGTTTCGGCGTTTTCGAGGAGTAGCTCCGTTTCTGCTCCTCGATCCGGAGGCGCAAACCCGCCACAGCTCCTCGATTCGGAGGAGAACACCTTTGTCGGGGCGTGTGCGATCGCCCTCGCCTGGGTCCCCTCAGCAACACACCTCACCTAGCTGCGTCTTTGTGGCAACGCCTTCGCGCGGCGACGCTTTCCGCTCAGCAGCTCCGCCTCCGCCGCCGTCCACACGAGCCGCGCCGGGGCGGTTTCGGCGTTTCCGAGGAGCAGCTCCCCTTCTGCTCCTCGATCCGGAGGCTCAACCCCGCCGCAGCTCCTCGATTCGGAGGAGAACACCTTCATCGTGGCGTGTGCGATCGCCCCCGCCGGGGCCTCCTCACCAAAGCACCTCATCTAGCTGCGTCTTTGTGGCAACGCATTCGCGCCGCCGGGCTTTCCCATCAGCAGCTACGCCCCCGCCGGCGTCCACACGAGCCGCGCCGGCGCGGTTTCAGCGTTTCCGAGGAGCAGCTCCCCTTCTGCTCCTCGATCCGGAGGCGCAACCCCGCCGCAGCTCCTCGATTCGGAGGAGGACACCTTCATCGTGGCGTGTGCGATCGCCCTCGCCGGGGCCTCCTCACCAACACGCCTCACCTAGCTGCGTCTTTGTGGCAACGCATTCGCGCGGCGACGCTTTCCCCTCAGCAGCTCCGCCTCCGCCGCCGTCCACACGAGCCGCGCCGGCGCGGTTTCGGCGTTTCCGAGGAGCAGCTCCCCTTCTGCTCCTCCATTCGGAGGCGCAAACCCGCCACAGCTCCTCGGTTCGGAGGAGAACGCACGCGGTGGCGCCTTCCGAAAGCTGTAGTCGACGATCTAAGCGTCGCCGACATTCCGCCCCGCTGACGCCGCTTGGCCGCCGTCGGCGCCCCGCTGAGGCATTGCCGGAGATCGAGTGCGCCGGCGCGCCAATCACCGTGCGCCTATTCGGCTCGGGCCCCATGATCCAATGAGACCATCGACTCATTGGATCATGGGGCAGGTAATGCCTTCGAACGGCACGAATAGTGCTCTCACAGAAGGGTCTATCAGCTAGGTGCACCGGCGCGGCCCGGCCACGCCATGGCCTAAGAGCAAGGGAAGCGTGAAGGGAGGCGCATGCATGCACGTTGGAGCCGCAATTGCCGTGGTGATACTCGCCATCACGGGCCTGGCGTCACTGTGGTTCGCACGCACCCTGGGCAAGGGGAGATTCGAGCTTATCAACGGATTCAAGCCTGAGAAAGCGAAGGACGCCCGCGCGCTCGCTGGCGTCCTGCGAATCTGCTATTCCATACTGGGCTGGGCGCTCCTGGGCTCCGCCTTTCTGACAGCAGGCACGGGCTCGTTGGCGGCAGGCCTGATCGCAGCGTCGCTCATCATCACCGTCACCCTGACGTTCATGATATCGACAATGTCGAAGTACTACCGCCTGTAACTCGAGGCAGCAATGCCGCCATCGACACGGCGTCAACCGAAGGCCACATCCAGCACCATCATCACCGTGAAGCCCAGGATCACTCCTATCGTCGCGATGTCGGTGTTCCCCTGGGACTGCGCCTCAGGGATCAGATCCTCAGCCACCACGAACACCATGGCTCCAGCCGCGAAGGCCAGCGCGTACGGGAGCACCGACGCCACCTGCATCACCAGCGCGGCGCCGAGAACCCCGGCGATTATCTCCACCACCGCCGAGAACTGCCCCCACATGAAGCTGGCCCACGGGGAGAGCCCCGCCCTGCGTAGCGGAAGCGCTACAGCCATGCCTTCCGGAAAGTTCTGAATCCCTATGCCTAGCGCCAGGGCAGCCGCCCCGGCCACGCTGGCGGTCTCAATCCCTGCTACGCCTGCTCCGCCGTTCGCCGCCCCGAAGGCGACGCCCACAGCGAGCCCTTCCGGAATATTGTGCAACGTCACAGCCAGCACCATCAGCACTGCAGGCCGAAGCTCGGAGGCTGGGCCATCCGCCACGTTCTCGGATAGGCTCGGATGCAGGTGGGGTACCAGCGCATCGGCCAGACGCAAGAAGGCGGCGCCGCCCAGAAACCCAAGTGCTGCAGGCACCCATCCTACCCCGCCCCTGGTTTCAGCCATCTCTATGGCCGGCGCCAAGAGCGACCAGTAGCTGGCCGCCAGCATCACCCCTGCAGCGAAACCCAGCATGCCGTCAAGGAGCTTTCGCGACATCTGCGCCCTCACTAAGGACACTGACGCGCCAACTGCAGTAAGGGCCCACGTGAACATGGTAGCCAGCAGCGCCCCTACCACCGGGTGCAGGCTCTCAAGAAACGCGATCATCCGGCGTCACTCACTCTCCTCACCGTCGGAACCCGGCCGCGCGACCGGCTCGTAGTACTTCACGCCCAATAGCTCATCCGGCATATACTGCTGCTCCACCCAGTTTCCCGGGTAGTCATGAGGGTACTTATATCCTATTCCCGCGGTGCGCAGATGGACCGGTACGTGGCCTATCGTCTTGTTCTCCACGTCGGCTATGGCCCTGCCTATCGCCGTCACCACGGCGTTGCTCTTGGGGGCAGTAGCAATGTATATGGTGGCATGAGCTAAGATGATCCTCGCCTCCGGCATCCCCACCTTCTCCACCGCCGTCAGGGCGGCCGCCGCCACCAGGAGCGCCCGCGGATCGGCCATGCCCACGTCCTCGCTTGCGTGAATCATCAGTCTTCTGGCTATGAAGCGGGGATCCTCGCCCGACTGTATCATCCTGGCGAGGTAGTGAAGGGCGGCGTCGGGGTCAGAGCCACGCATGCTCTTGATGAAGGCGGAGACGACGTCGTAGTGCATGTCGCCGGCGGCGTCGTAGCGCAGTGCGCGGCGCTGGATGGATTCCTCCGCCACACCCAGGGTTATGTGCACGACGCCGTCGGGCCCTGGCGGGGTCGATAGCGTCGCCACCTCCAGCGCATTCAGAGCCGACCTGGCGTCGCCGTTGGCGTACTCGGCGAGGTGGTCCGCGGCGTCGTCATCGAGGCGCACCTGCATGTTCCCCAGGCCTCGTTCGGCATCCTCAAGGGCGGAACGAGTCAGGGAAAGGATGTGCTCCTTACGCAGGGGCTTCAACTCGAAGACACGCGACCTTGACACCAGCGGGGCATTCACTTCGAAGAAGGGGTTCTGGGTGGTGGCGCCGATGAGAACCACGACGCCGTTCTCCACGTGGGGAAGGAGAGCGTCCTGCTGCGCGCGGTTGAATCGGTGGATCTCGTCGAGGAAGAGGATGGTGCGCTTTCCGTAGAGCTTGAGGTTGTCGAGTGCCCGGGCCACTACCTCTCTGACGTCCGCCACGCCCGCGGTGACCGCGTTCAGCCGCACGAACTCGGCCCGTGTGATGTTGGCTATGACCTCGGCGAGGGTGGTCTTCCCCGAGCCTGGGGGCCCCCACAGGATCATGGAGCCTATCCTATCTGCCTCGATGGCCCGCCTGAGGAGGCGCCCGGGGCCCAGAATGTGGTCTTGGCCGAGCACCTCGTCAAGGGTGCGCGGCCTCATCCTGGCCGCCAGCGGCCGGCTATCTTTCAGCTGCTCGACGCCGAAGTCGAACAGGTCTGAGTCAGCCACCCGACCTCACTCCCCCGGAAAATGGCAAAGAACCCCACCATGCCGTATGTCTGGCCGTTTCTCCCCCGCTCCGCGAGGTGGGTGCCCTCCTGCCGCCTTTACGATCCGCGCTACGGCGCGGCCCCATGCCAGTGGCAGAGTTAGGCTCCCAGTGTTCTTGTGTTGGAAGCAAACAGCCAGATACATTACGCACACAGCAGGGTTGCATCCACTGCGTTTTTCGCCTTCATGATAGCACAGAGCCCGTTGCGTTTCAACAGAGACGAGCAATTCGGGACTACCACTATCTGCCCTCACGCAGCATGCTTGCCAGCCCTGCCATGGGTACCTCACGCTGTTCGCCTGTGGACATGTCTTTCAACGCAACGGTGCCCCGATCGATCTCGTTGTCGCCGATAATGGCCACGAACTTGGCGTTCACCTTGTCGGCATACCTCATCTGCGCTTTGAGGCCCCGGCCCATCATGTCGAAGTCGGCCGACACCCCCTGGGACCTCACCTGGAAAGCAAGCTCGAAAACGCGCTCGGCAGCGCGCTCTCCCAGCGATACGAAGAAGACGTCCACGCCGCCGGCGAAGCGCTTGGCGTCGGCGCCGGCCTTCATCGCCAGGACGCACCGCTCCATTCCGCAGGCGACTCCCACGGCGGGCGTGGGCTGGCCGCCCAACTCCTCCACCAGGCCGTCGTACCTTCCGCCTCCCCCAATGGCATCTTGGGAGCCTATGCCGCCCACGGTGTACTCGAAGGTGGTGCGGTTGTAGTAATCGAGCCCTCGCACCAGCCGCGGGTTGAGGACGTATTCCACGCCCAGCTTGTCCAGGAGCCTGCGCACCTCTGAGAAGTGCTGAGCGCACTCGGGGCACAGGTACTCGAATATGGGCGGAGGATCCGGCATATAGCCCCTGCACTCCTGGGACTTGCAGTCCAATAGCCGCAACGGGTTTCTCTCATACCGGCTCTGACACGACGGACACAGCTGCGGAAGGACAGGAGCGTACACCTCCTTCAAGAGATTCCTGTACCCGGGGCGGCACACAGGGCACCCGATGGAGTTCAGGTTGACCGTCACGTCGGTGATCCCCAGTGCCCTGAAGATGTCGAGGGGCGTCGCGATGACCTCCACGTCAGCGGCTGGGCCCGCCACGCCGATGACCTCCATGCCGAACTGATGGAATTGGCGATACCGCCCGGCCTGGGGTCGCTCGTACCGGAACATGGGACCTATGTAATACAGCTTAGTCGGCTGCGGCCGCGAAGCCATCCGGTGCTCGACGTAAGCGCGCACCGCGGGCGCGGTGCCCTCTGGCCGCAGCGTGATCATGCGGTCGCCGCGGTCGCGGAAGGTGTACATCTCCTTCTCGACGATGTCGGTGGTGGCGCCGACTCCCCGCTCGAACACCTCGGTATGCTCGAAGATGGGAGTGCGTATCTCGCTGTAGCCGCACAGCGCCATCGTCTGCCGGATCACCGACTCCACGTGTTGCCAGAGCCCTGATTCGTCTGGGGTGATGTCCTGCGTACCCCTGGGGGCAGAATACTCCATACCTAGTCCTCCCTGACACGTATCTTCCATCGCACGTGTATGTGGCTTACGCCACTATGCGCCCTACACGCCACTACGCGCCATCATGCGCCCCTATGAAAACGGGCGGGATCGCCCCGCCCGCAAGTGTCTTCTCCCGGCGCCGCAGCCTACCGAGCCTACCGACCGATCGGCCTACGGGCCTACTCTTCAGGCTCGGATTCGGCCTCGGCCTCGGCTTTAGCTGCCTCCGCCTCAGCCGCGCGCTGACGGTTGGCCTCTCGGATCGCGTCCACCTTAGCCCTTATCTCCGCGGCGCGGTCGGTGTTGCCCATCCCGTTGTAACCGTCGTACACCAGGCCCAGGATGTAAATGTCGTCGCCCGCCAGCTGCGCGGCTTTCTGGAGCGCTTCGTCGGCCCCCTCCGCGTCCTTCTGCTGGCCCAGCATCCGGCCCTTGAGGACGTAGTAATACGCGTCATCGCCGGCCAGCTTGTCAGCCTTGCGGAATGTGGAGGTGGCGTTCTTGCGGTCGCCCACAGCCACATAGGAGACGCCCAGCGGCATGAGCACGTACGGATCCTCCGGCGCGTCCTTGGCGTAGCGCTTGTACTGCTTCACCGCTTCCTGGTAGTTGCCTTCGTTGTATGCCCTGTATGCCAAGACGCCGGGATCCAGGATCTCAGGCGTCACTGACTTCTTGGCTTCCTCAAGCACAGCATCTCTGGCTTCCTGCATCTTCCGCCTGGCCAAGACGTTCTCGATTATGGACCTCGACTCCTCCAGAGACCAGGAAGTGTTGAAGCCCGCGACCTTCTCGAACTCAGCCTGGATCTCCTCGTCGGTGATCTCATACGGGTACGCCACCGACGGATACATGGAGATGAGCAGGCTGTCGGCGATGGCCTGCTTGAAGGTTTTCACCGAATAACCGGAGCTCGCCAACACGGCAACCCATTCCGACTCGTCAGTGAAGTACTGGCGCTGCGCCTCGTACTGGGCGTCTATGTCGGATTGGGGCGCCACGTAATTGGCCTTCTTGGCGGCGTCCAGGATGTATGCGTCCTCGATCAGGTTGTCAAGGGCGTCCGAACGAAGGGCCTCATACTCATCGGGCAGGATCTCGGAATAACCCCGCTCCTGATAAAGCCTGTATACCTCGCGCTTCAGGTCGAGAGCGGTGATGCGCTCGCGCCCCACCTTCGCCACGACTATGGTTGCCTCGACGCCGCCTGGGTTCGCTCGGGTGAAGATCATGGGGACGATCATGCCCACGGCCACCAGGCCAGCGATCACAGCAATTATGGTGCTCGAACGCTTACGCATTCCGATTATCAATTGAGACGCCCTCCCACCGTTCGTGAATAGCCTAGGCAATTGTAACGCACGCCACTTGCCAGTGTCAACGCGACCGGCCCACCCCGTGCCATTCCTTTTCCGCAGCTATAGTGGTCTCTACGCCGTGTCCGGGGAGCACGATGGTCTCGTCGTCTAGCGAGAAGAGAACCTCATAGATCGAATCCATCAGCGTGGACTCGTGGCCGCCGGGAAAGTCGGTGCGGCCCACTCCCCGGCAGAACAGGGTATCGCCTGTGAACACCACCTTGTGATCTCGGAGCCACAGGCTGATCCCGCCAGGGGTGTGCCCGGGAGTGTCCAGCACCGCGAACTCCAGCCCCGCCACCCTCAACGTCTCGCCACCGCGAAGGATTCGGTCGGCGGCAAGGTTCTCCCGGCTGGCCCCGGACCTGTCCAGCAGCCCGAAGAGGTCCAGCGGCGCCTCGAGCATGGGGGCATCCCCCTCGCCGACGTATACAGGCGCCCCGGTGGCTTTGCGTAGCGCTGCATTGCCCCCGATGTGGTCGGGATGCCCGTGGGTATTTATGATGGCCTGTACATCCAGGCGGTTTTCGCCGATGACGTTCAGCAGACGCGCCGGAGCAGCTCCGGGGTCGATCACCACGGCAGGCGCCCGGTCAGCCTGGGCCTCGCCCTCCGCTGCGCCACGATGTGCCCGCTCATCACCTCGCTGATGGGCCGGCCCCGTCAGCCACACCAGGTAACAGTTGGTGGAAAGCGGCCCCACCGGCACGCGTCTTATCTCAATGCTCTGTCTATCCATTGGCGAGCTGTCCTCCAATCGTCCGCCTGTCCTCTGCCGGTCGTCCGCAGGCCTGCCTGGGCATGCGCCTCCTAGAAGGCTTTCCCGCTGTCAAGCAGTATGGTCACCGGTCCGTCGTTTACCAGCTCCACCTGCATTTCCGCCCTGAAGACGCCGCGGGCCACCGGTATGCCGTGCGCCGCGATACCGTCTGCCACGGCGTTGAAGAGCCGCTCGGCCTCATCCGGCGGCGCTGCGTCAGTGAAGCTGGGCCTCCTGCCTCGGCGAACGTCTCCGTACAGAGTGAACTGCGAGACGGCAAGAACCTCCCCGCCGACGTCGGCGACGCTCAGGTTCATCTTGCCGTCATCGTCTTCAAAGATGCGAAGGTTGGTGATCTTGTCCACTATGTAGGCGGCGTCGCGTTCGCCGTCGCCGACCCCGACGCCCACCAGGGCCAGGATGCCCCGGCCGACCTTTCCGCACACTTCTCCGCCTACCCTGACCTCAGCGCGGCTCACCCGCTGCACCACGGCTCTCAGCACTAACACCCCTCAATTTGGCCGCACCCGGTGCACGTCCTTCACTCCGCTCACCCGTCGCAGCCTCGATATGACGTTGTTCATGTGGTCCACGTCGTCTATCTCCACCGTCATGGCTATCAGGGCGGTGGAGTTTTTCGACGTCCTGGCGGTCACGGCGCTGACGGTGGCCTTCGTCTCTGCCACGGCGTTCATCACCACCGTGAGCAACCCGGGCCTGTCCAGCGCCTCCATCTCGATGTCCACCGGATATGAGGACCTCTCCCGCGTGTCCCACCACACCTCTATGGTGCGCCCGGGGTCGGCCCTGAGGATCTGGGACGCGTTGGGGCAGTCTTCAGTGTGAACAGACACACCGCGCCCCCTGGTGATGTAGCCCACTATGGGGTCGCCAGGCACCGGTGTGCAGCACTTGGCGAACCTCACAAGCACGTTGTCGATGCCCCGCACCACAACGCCCCGGTACGACCTTACCGAGGGCTTGGCGGGCACGGCGGCCAGCTCCTCCGCGGGCTTCTCGACGCGCTCCGGCGCCAGCCTGCCCGCCACCTGCAGCGCTGACACCTTGCCGTAGCCGATGGATGCCAGGAGGTCGTCGGCGCTGGCGTGGCTGAGTTTGGCGGCCACCTCCGCCAGGCGCTCCTCCTTCATGTTGGCGTGCACCTCGAGGCCCATCCGCCTGAGCTCCTTCTCCAGGAGCTGACGGCCCTGCTCGATGGATTCCTCTCGGCGCTGCTCCTTCACCCACTGGCGTATCTTGCTCTTGGCCTTGGAGGTCTTGGCGAATTTCAGCCAGTCCCTGCTCGGCCCGGCCTGCGCCTTGTTGGTGATGATCTCCACTATATCCCCTGTAGACAGAGGGGTGCTCAGCGGGACCATGCGCCCGTTGACTCTCGCGCCGGCGCACTTGTGGCCGACGTCAGTGTGCACGGCGTAGGCGAAGTCCACAGGCGTAGACCCGGTAGGGAGGATCTTCACGTCGCCTTTGGGCGTGAACACGTACACCTCGTCGGAGAACAGGTCCACCTTGAGGGTCTCCACGAACTCCGCGCCGCTGCGGGTCTCCTTCTGCCACTCCAGTATCTGCCTGAGCCAGGTAATCTTGTCCTCGAAGTCGCCTCCCGACGTGCCCTCCTTGTAGCGCCAGTGGGCGGCGATGCCGTACTCGGCGGTCCTGTGCATGTCCCAGGTGCGGATCTGTATCTCCAGCGGCTCTCCCCGGGGCCCCACAACGGTGGTGTGCAGGGACTGATACATGTTTGACTTGGGCATCGCTATGTAGTCCTTGAACCTTCCGGGGATGGGCTTCCACAGGCTGTGGATGGCCCCCAGCACCGCGTAGCACTCCCTCACCGTGTCCACGATGACCCTCATGCCCATCAGGTCCCATATCTCACCGAAATCCTTGCCCTGGCGGACCATCTTCCGATAGATGCTGTAGAAATGCTTCGGCCTGCCCTGGATCTCGGCCTCGATGCCTATCTCCTGCAGCGCCGCGTGTAGGGTCTGCCGGGCCTCCTCGATGCGCTCCTCCCGTTCCTGGCGCTTGGTGGCCACCCTCTCCACCAGCTCGTAGTAGGCCGCTGGTTCCAGGTAACGCAGGGCCAGGTCCTCAAGTTCCCACTTCATGCGCCACATGCCCAGCCTGTGGGCAAGCGGCGCGTATATCTCCACGGTCTCGCTGGCCACCCTGACTTGCTTTTCCGGATTGCTGTGCCGGAGGGTGCGCATGTTGTGAAGCCTGTCTGCAAGCTTGATCAGTATCACCCTGATGTCGCGGGCCATGGCCACCAGCATCTTGCGGAGGCTCTCGGCCTGCTGCTCCTCGCGGGTCTTGAAATCCACCCGCGACAGCTTCGTCACGCCGTCCACCAGCGCCGCCACCTCGGGGCCGAAGAGCGCCGCCATCTCCTCGTACGTCTTCCCCGTATCTTCCACCACGTCGTGAAGCAGGCCAGCGGCTATGGTGTTGGGATCCAGGTCCATCTCGGCCAGGATGAAGGCCACTGCCGCAGGATGGTCGAAGTAGGGCTCGCCGGATTCCCTGATCTGCCCCGCGTGGGCCGACTCCGCGTACTCCCACGCCTTCCTGACCACCTCGACGTCGGCAGCACTCCTTCCCGCCTGCATCATGCGGGCGATCAGGGCCTCCAGCGTCCGCGCCGAATGCCCGTTATTCTCCTCCCCTGTCATGCCGCCGCCACCTCCTGCTACAGCCGTTTCGACTCCGCCAGGTCCTTCAGGAGCAGCTCCACGCTGGTCCGTCCGTTCCACTCGTTTACCTCCAGCGAGTATGCCACGTCAACCTCTTCAGCCGCCATCGCCACTCGGGCCAACTTCTTGCTGAGCCTGAACCCTATGGCGTCAAGGACCCTCCGTCCCCTGCCCAGCTTCACCTTGAGGTGGCGCCCTTCGGGCCCCACCTGCCTGCACTCCAGCACCATCATATTGCGGCTCACGAACACCGGAGACGGATTGCCCAGGCCGAAGGGCTCGAGCCTGGAAAGCTCCAGCGCCAGCTCAAGGTCGATCTCGTCCTCCGCCAGCTCCCCGTCCACCCTCATGGTGGGCACCAGTTCGCCCCTGCGCAGGCACTCCAGGCCTATCTCGTTGAGGCGCTCCCTGAAGGCGTCCAGCTGGTCCGCGCTGATGGATATCCCCGCCGCCTGTGCGTGCCCACCGTACTTCAGGAGCAAGTCGGAGCATTCGCCTAAAGCTTCGTACAAATTGAAGCCGGGGACGCTGCGACAGGATCCTCTCCCAACATCGCCTTCAAACGCCACCAGCACCGTCGGCCTGAACGTCATCTCCGCTATCTTGGAGGCGACTATGCCTATCACCCCGCTGTGCCACTGGGGAGAGCCCATCACGATGGCGCCGGTTGACCTGACGTTCATCTTGCTCACAGGCTCCCATACCTGCCGGAGGATGTCCATCTCTATCTCCTGGCGCCTGCGGTTCTCCTCGTCCAGCATGGCGGCGAGGGAGTTGGCCTCCTCCTCCGAATCCGTCAGGAACAGGCGCGCCCCCAGGCTCGGATCGCCTAACCTGCCTGCGGCGTTGATCCGGGGTCCCAGCCCGAAGCTGATGTGCCCGGCCTTGAGCGCTCGCCCCTCCAGATCCGAAACGGCCATTAGGCTCCGGATGCCCAGGTTCGATGTGCGCTCCATCATCGAGAGGCCGTGGCTGACTATGGTCCGGTTCTCGTCAACGAGGGGCACCACGTCGGCGACGGTGCCCAGCGTCACCAGGTCAAGGTAGCGCAGGGGCTCCGCCTCAGCCACCTGGCGGAAGTACCGGTCCCACACGGCCGACGCCAGCTTGAATGCAACCCCCACGCCTGCCAGCCCTTCGAACGGGTAGGCACAGTCGCGCCTCTTCGGGTCCACCACCGCCACGCAGGTGGGGAGGGATTTGCCGGGCTCATGGTGATCGGTGATTATCACGTCGAGGCCCAGGGAGCTTGCCAGCTCCACCTCGTCGAAGGCGCCGATGCCGCAGTCCACCGTGACCAGGAGCCCCACGCCATCCTCGGCGCTGCGCGTCACCGCGTCGGCGTTGAGCCCATACCCTTCAACCAGACGATTGGGTATGTAGTAATCGACGTTGGCGCCACAGGCTCGAAGCACCGATACCAATAGCGACACCGCCGTGATGCCGTCCACGTCGTAGTCTCCGTATATCCTGATGTGCTCACCATCTGCGATCGCCCTTGCCAGCCGGCTTGCGGCCGCGTCCATGTCGGGCAGGAGAAAGGCGTCGTGCAGCTTGTGAAGATCCGGATAGAGAAAGTCCTGCACAGACTGGGGATCCGTCAGCCCCCGCGCACACAGCACCTTGGCCAGCGCCTTCGATACGCCGCACTCCCGGCTTATCCTTTCAACCAGCTTGTCTTCGACTGTAGCCACTTCCCATACTGTGTTCAACTGCGGCATGATTTCCCCACCTTTATTCAGGCAGAATTCGACTTATCTTCGGGTTTCACCTGCTTACACACGGCGGTATGTTGGCGCTATTCTGTTCCAAGCCTGCCGCGCTCGCCCGCCACCAGCTTCGCCAGGAGATCCCGGTCGAACTCTTCCACAATGTACAGGGTGCCGCAGGCCTCCTGCGTCAGCCGCTTCAAGAACGATTTATTTGGAGACAGCCCTATGCACGTGAAGGGAATCCCCGCAGACCGTATCCTGCGTGCTGCCGTCAGGGCATCCCTGGCCGGGTCCGACGTGTAGCTGTTCATGGTTGGTATCCCGTCTGTGAGTAGCACCAGCATCGTCCTGCTGCCGCCCTTGCGCTCCAAGAGCTTCACCGCCTGCTCGATCCCGGCAGCCATGGGGGTGAGGCCCCGCGGGCGCACGGAGGCAAGGCCGGTCTCCAGGGCCCGGGCCGAGCGGGCTCTCACCACGTGGGCCGTGACGTCCCTGTCCTGAAAGGTGAGGACGCTGACCCTGTCGCGGCACGAGTAGAACACGTGCCTGGCCAGGTGCCTTGCGGCGTGGATCCTGGAGCCAGCCATGCTGGCGCTGGCGTCGATGAGCAGGCATACGTCCATGGGCCTTCTGCGCCTCGGAAGCGACACCATGAGGTCCTGAGGTCCCGGGCGGAGCAGACGGCCCGCGCTCGCGCACCTTCCCGCCCACTTCAGCACCGTGTCAGGCACGGAGATGGACTGCCCTGGCCCCTGCGACCGCGGCACGCACGCCGCCGAGCGCCGACGCCCGGCGCCTGTCGCCTTACGCCCATCGGAGTAGTCGCACCTGTCCACCGGCATCCTCGAGGGCGAAGCGGCGCGCCTGATCAGCCTGCGCATCTTCACCTCCAGCTCCCTGGCGGACTTCCGGATGAAGGCCACCAGGGCCTGTCCCTTCTCCGTAACGGCCAGGCACGAGCCGTCGCCTTCCACCAGCCCCAGGGTCCGAAGCTTCGCCACGATGGAGTCGGCGTCGCCGTACTCCCTGTCCAGAAAGGCATAGGGGCTTTCCCGGCGCCAGCCCGACCCCAACTGCTCCAGGAAGCTTCGTAGCGCCTGGACGGAGCCGAAATCGCTCGCGGCGTCAAGGGCCTCCCGCGCCAGCTCCTCATCGCTGTGGCACCCGCCTGCTCCGGACTCGCGCATGATCGAATCGGTGGCGGAGGTGTACGGCTCAAGGTCGCGGGGCCGACCGGTCTCGGCAGCAACGTTCCGCAGCGCCTCCACCCGCCTGAGCTCCTGGCCGCACCTGATGATGGCCTGCTCCACCGCTTGTACCGCAAGGTAAACGAACCCCGCACCCGTCGGCGGCACCATAGCTGCAACGTGCACGTGGCCTCGGTGGGCCATCCGCAGCGACTGTCTGCCGCCGAAACTGAGAGTGCCGGTGATCCTCCCGCCTCCCATGGAGGTCTGCACGTCTACGGCGTCCGCCAGCACCGGATGGGCGCCGATGCGCCTCGCCTGCTCCGCCCATTCCTCGGCAGCCTGCCGAAGCGCAGCGGCCACCACCACCTGGCTGACGTCGCCTGGGGAGTGGAACACGTCGATATGGACTATCTGGTTCGGAGCCTGGCGTCCGTAGAACGCGGCCCCGGCGTCAACCTGCGACCTCACCTGCACCTCGTTGGGGCGCGACGCGTCGATCACGTGCACCCTGCGCGAGACGACGGCGGCCTCGCCCACCCTGGCTCCCAGTCCACGCTCTGTTAGGCCGCAGAGGGCGGCGGCGAACGCTTCCAGGTCAGGCAGGCTCAAGCCAGGTCCTCCTCACCGAAGACCACCTTCGGCCTCACCTGATCGATGGGCCGGGCGGGGTTATCGGGGCATACCACTGCCTGCCCCGGAGTCTGCTGATCCAGGCGCTGCTCCGGCCTGCCCGGCCTGTCAGTCTGCACCGAGCCGCGCCTCAGTCCATCCGTGGGCTGGGCTCCGGTGCTGTCTTCAGTGGCGGAATCATGGCGCGGGCGCGCGGACCCGCCGGGCTGGGCCGATGAGAGCTGGTCGTGCCTGACTCGATCCAGGAGCCCTTTGAGAACAGCCCTAAGACCAGCGTCAGCCTGCACGTCGCCGCCGCCCGGCCGCGCCGTCGACGGCTGCGCGGCGGGTTCAGCCTCGCCGTGTCGCGGGGATGCGTTGCCTCCGATGCTGGCCCTGGCAGCGCCGACCGCGTGGCGAGGCTCTGACGCACGTTCAGCCAGGGCGTCCAGCGCCCGAAGCGCCCCGGCCATCTGGGCGGCGTCAACCCTGTGCCTGAGCGCCATGGGCAGCACTGCCCTGAGGTCGGCGTAGGTCACCGTGGTCCTGCCTGCCAGGGCGGCGCGGCACCGCGCGGCGGTGCGGGCGGCCTCCATCGCACGGATGCTCTCGATGTCAAAATCCACGTATAGCGAGGCCATACAGTCGAGGATCTCATCGGGGAATTGCACCCTGGCCACTAAGAGCGCAGCCGAAGCCAGGCGCCGGGCGGTTGCTCCCACAGCATCGCTGGCCCCGCCCGCAGCGTCGGCGCCGGCGCAGAGGCGCCCGAAATCGGGCGTGTCAAGGATCCGCCGTATCAGCCACGGGTCGCTGGTCCTCCCCGCCTCGACGCATAGGTCGAACCTGTCTGACAGCTGGCGCCTGATGTCCTCCAGCGGGCCCGGCTCCTCGTCGGGGTTGGAAGCCGCCCACACGCTGCACTCGACCGGCAGGGTCACCACCGGCAGACCTGACTCCTCTATCTGCACCCTGCCTGGTTTGGTGCCCATGACGTCAAGGAGGACGTCTGTGAGCTCGGGCGAGGTGTCGGCGAGCCTGTTCACCTCGTCTGTGAAGAGGATGCCGCGGTTCGCCCTGGGGATGGTGCCGGGAAGCAGTGCCGCCTCAGGCGAGCCCGAGCTGACGAGGCGGGCAAGGTCGATGCTGCCCACCACGGTGCCGAGCTTGGCGGAGTGCGAGATCTCCAGGAAGGGCATGGGAATCCATTCCGATTCGAGGCAGAGGCCCTGGCGGGCCCGGTGTTGGGGGCAGTGGGGGGTCGATGGCCGGCAGTTGTGGGGGCACCCTTTGACCCTTTCGATGGCCGGGAGGACGCTGGCCGCAGCGCGCATGATGGTGGTCTTCCCAGTGCCTCTGACCCCTTCTGCGTGGACGTGAAGTGGCCGGCCGGCCAGGGTCGACACGATGGACATCTCCGCTGCGGCGAACAGGCCGAGGTTGCCCTCGTGCCTGACCAGGCTGTCATAGCAGTGCAATACTACCCCTCCGTGCTTGAGCGATGTCGCAAGTAGTATTGCTCGGGGGCATTGCCACGATTCTACAGCCGCCCTACAGCAGCACTGCCCCGTTTATCTCTATCTTGAACTGACAGCCCAGCACCTCGGCGGCCCGCCGGCACATCGACATCCTGGTGAGGAATATCTCGAAGTAATCCAGCACCGGGCAGATGGACGTGTCGATGGCAAGATCGAGGGTGATGATCTTCTTCTCGGGGTTCACGTCCAAGAACGACCTCTGGGCTGCGTACGACACGCGGTCGTGTATGTCCATGTAGGCCGCGTCCTTCTTCCTCACGCGGGTCCAATGCACGTCGCTCTTGTCGGCCAGTATCACCGCGGCCGAGATCTCGTTCACCGGGTGCCCGTACTCCTCCTCGTGGTTGCCCACCGCCGCCATGATCAGCGCGATCTCGTCGTAGTCCATCCCCAGTCTCTCCAGGATGTGCATGACCATGATGGCGCTGCTCTGCCCGTGATGGTCGCGGGACACGACGTTGCCGACATCGTGCAGGTACCCGGCGATGCCCGCCAGCTCCGCGGTGCGGGCAGGGTAGCCCAGTCTTTCCAGGATGTTATAGGCGATGCTTGCCACCAGGCCACAGTGCCTGTGGCCGTGCTCGGTGTAGCCCATGGCGTCCAGGTTTCGGTCGGCCCTCTTCATGAAGGCCTCCACCTGAGGATCTTGTTTGACTTGTTTGAGGGTTACCATATTATCACCTCCTTTGGCATTAGTGAAGCAGGCCCCGACCTTTGGGAGACGGAGCCTGCGTTATGTACGCGGGTATGAGCTCCGAGGCAGGCTACGCCTGGCCCTGGCTCTGCTCCTTCTCCTTTGGGGCGTTGTCCTTGCCGATGACGTCCTGAACTGCCCACTTGGTGGTCCTGACGGTCACCTTCTCCGAACCGGTGGACACGTTGAGGATGAGGGCGTCATCCTTTATGTCGACTATCTCTCCGAACAGGCCGCCGATGGTGACGACCCTGTTGCCCTTGCGAAGGTTGGCGATCATCTGGTCCCTCTTCTTGCGCTGGACGTTCTGGGGACGGATGACGATGAAATACATCACGCCCAGAACGATCGCGAAGGGCAGGAACGCGCCCAGGACGCTGCCTTGGCCGGCCGGGGCCGCGGTTCCAACTGCTGTTGCCAGCTGCATCAGTGAATTACCTCCATTTCCCATTTGGCCTCGCGCTCTAGTTATTATACCAGAAGTGCTGGGTTTCCTTCCTGTATTCTTCAAAGGAGCCACTTAGTATGCTCTCCCTCATCTCCTCCATCATCCTGATGAGGAACCGCAGGTTGTGGAGGGATGTGAGCCTGATTCCCAGCACTTCCCCGGACTTGATGAGGTGCCTGATGTACGCCCTGGTGAAATAGGTGCACGCGTAGCAGTCGCACCCTGGATCCAGCGGGCGCATGTCCTCCGCGAAGGCTGCGTCGCGCACGATAATCCTGCCGGTTCTCGTGAATACCGTCCCGTTCCGGGCGATCCTGGTGGGGAGCACGCAGTCGAACATGTCGATGCCCCGCGCTACCCCCTCCAGGAGGGCGTCGGGCGACCCCACGCCCATCAGGTACCTGGGCTTGTTCTCCGGAAGCGCCGGCACGGTGACGTCGAGCATCTCGTACATCACGTCCTTGGGCTCACCCACCGAGAGGCCACCTATGCCGAAGCCCGGAAATCCCAGGGAGGCGATATCCCGCGCCGACGCCTGCCTCAGGTCGGCGTATGTGGAGCCCTGCACGATGCCGAAAAGGGCCTGCGTGGGGCTTTTGTGCGCCTTGAGGCACCTTTCAGCCCAGCGTGCGGTGAGCTCCGCCGAGGCCTTCGCGTATTCCCATGTAGACGGGTACGGGGCGCACTCGTCGAAGCACATGGCGATGTCAGCGCCCAGGGCCATCTCTATCTCCATCACGCGTTCCGGCGTGAACATGTGCTTCGAGCCGTCTATGTGAGACCTGAACTCCACGCCTTCCTCCGTTATGCGGCGCAGGGGGCCCAACGAGAACACCTGAAAGCCTCCGCTGTCGGTGAGGACGCCTCCGTTCCAGGCCATGAAGATGTGCAGACCTCCGGCCCTCTTGACGAGCTCGTGGCCTGGCCTGAGGTAGAGGTGGTACGTGTTGCTCAGGATGATCCTGGCGCCCATGGCCTCCAGCTCGTGGGGGGACACGGTCTTCACCGTGGCCTGCGTCCCGACGGGCATGAAGACCGGCGTGGGGATCTCTCCGTGCGGGGTTCTCAACACCCCCGCCCTGGCGCGGGTTGTGGAACTGGTCTTTACGATGTCAAAGGTTACTGGTGCGATCGGTACCACCTCAACGGTCAGATTAGGCGCTTAGACTATGAGCATAGCGTCGCCGAAAGAGAAGAACCTGTAGCGCAGGCGCACCGCCTCGGCGTAAGCGCGGAGCACCTTTTCCCTGCCGGCGAACGCCGACACCATCATGATCAACGTGGACTTGGGCAGGTGGAAGTTGGTTACCATGGCGTCGATGGCCTTGAACCGGTAGCCCGGGGTGATGAACAGGTCGGTGCTGCCGCTGCCTGCCATCACCCTGCCGTCGTCGGCGGACGCGCTCTCCAGCGTGCGCACGGTGGTGGTGCCAACCGCCACCACCCTGCCCCCGGCGGCCCTGGTGGCGTTGATGGCTTCCGCCGCCTCCACCGGCACGTGGTATCTCTCGGCGTGCATCCTGTGCTCCTCCACCACGTCGGTCTTCACCGGCCTGAAGGTGCCGAGCCCCACGTGCAGCGTGATCCTGACTATCCCCACGCCCATCTGCTCCACCTTCGCCAGGAGCTCAGGCGTGAAGTGAAGGCCCGCCGTTGGCGCCGCCGCCGATCCGCGCTTCTCGGCATACACCGTCTGGTACCTGTCGGGATCCTTCAGGTCGGCCTTGATATAGTGAGGAAGCGGCATTTGGCCTATGGCGTCGACCACGGTGTCGAAGCCTTCAGGGGCGTTGAATCGGACCAGGCGGCCGCCGAAATCCGTCTTGCCCACCACCTCGCCGGTCATCCGGCCCCCGCCGAACCTCAGTGTCATGCCCACCGGCGCCCGACGGCCTGGCCGGGCAAGGCACTCCCACAGGTCGGCGCCCACCGGCTGCAGGAGGAGTATCTCAACCCTGCCTCCGGTGGGCCTCTCCGCCCAGAGCCTGGCGGCTATCACTTTCGTATCGTTCAGCACCAGCACGTCCCCGGGCCTGAGGTACTCCGGAAGATCGCAAAAATACCTGTGCTCCAGGGCGCCGGTATCCCGGTGCAGCACGGCAAGGCGAGAGGCGTCGCGCCTTTCCAGGGGGGTCTGCGCGATCAGCTCTTCGGGGAGGTAGTAATCGAACTCGTCAACTCGCATGTCGTATCGCCACTCGCTGCTCGCCCTACTCTCTGTAGCCCAGCCTGTTCAGCATCGCCTCGTCGTCCCGCCACTTGGGCCGAACCTTCACCCACAGCTGCAGGTTGACCTGGGAGCCCAGAAGGCGCTCGATCTCCGCCCTGGCAGCAGTGCCCACCTCGCGCAGCATGCGGCCGCCCGCCCCTATGACGATGCCCTTCTGGGAGTCCCGCTCCACCAGGATGGACGCGTCGATATCAACGATGTCGCGTTCCTCTCGGGCCCTCATGGTCTCCACCACCACCGCCACGGAGTGCGGCACCTCCTCGCGGGTGCGCTCCAGTAGCTTCTCCCGGATCATCTCCGCGGCGAGAAACTCCTCTGGCTTGTCAACCACGGTGTCAGGAGGGTAGTACATGGGCCCTTCAGGCAGCCTCTGGGCGATATCATGCAGGAGGTCCTGCACGTTGTCGCCGCGGGCAGCCGACACCAGCACGGTGCGCTCGAACGGGTACATGGCCTCCAGCTCCGGCTTGATCTGGGCAAGCGTATCGCGGTCCACCGCGTCGATCTTGTTGATCACGAGCCACACCGGGCACCCTGCGGACTGGAGCATCTCCGCCGTGGCCCTGTCGGACAGCAGTATCGGCGTGGTGGGGTCCGCCATGAACAGGATGAGATCCATCCCCTGAACGGCCCCTCGCGCCGCCTCCACCAGGCGCCGGCCCAGGCCGTGCTTGGGCTTGTGCACGCCGGGGGTGTCGACGAACACCACCTGCGCGCCGGGCAGGTTGGCGATGCCGACGATGCGGTTGCGCGTGGTCTGCGGCTTTTCCGACACGATGGATACCTTAGTGCCGACGAACGCGTTGAGCAACGTCGACTTGCCCACGTTGGGCTTGCCCACTATGGCGACGAATCCTGATCTCAAACTACTTCAACGCCTCCGGTGTGAACGCATCTGGCAGCAGCTCTCTCACGGTCATGGTGATGCTCTCGCCGCTTTCGCCCACCATGGTGACGGGCACGTCAAGGCCGAACTCCGCCATGAACTGCCGGCATATCCCGCAGGGGCTCGTGGGGGATGAGTTCGGGCCCACCACCACCACGCGCTCGAACTGGCGCTCGCCTTCGGAGATGGCCTTGGTCAGGGCCACTCTCTCTGCACATATGGTGCCTCCATACGACGCGTTCTCTATGTTGCAGCCGGTGTAAACCTTTCCGCTGGAGCAGAGCACCGCGGCGCCCACCTGGAACCGCGAGTAGGGCACGTAAGCGTTGCGGCTGGCCCGCCGCGCGGCCTCAACTAGAGAGTCAAGTTCCATCATCATCACTCCGTAACATCAACACGGGTAGACTGGCTGACAACGTGCACCCACGTGATCCCGGCAAGCAGCGGAATGTCGGCGCCGTCATCGCCGACGAGCCTCACCGGCTGACCTGCGCTCCGCTTCCAGCGCGCCTCGCGCACCGAGCCGCCCGACGCCACAAGGGCCCTGCCTGAGCCCACGAGCCCCAGCTCCAGCCTGCCCTCGGAATCGACCACCCGCGAGCTGACGAACATCACCACCACGTTCCGCGCCACGATCCTGTGGTCGCCCGAGGAGTCAATGTCAGGCGCCCCGTTGACAGAGCGTTCATACATCCCCGAACCTGGGGCGTAGGTCCAGCTCACGGTGTAGCCTACGCCCATCCTCGATGACAGGCCCTGAGCCGACGATCCGGACTCGCCCCACGTGCCGGCGCTCCCCACACGCGGCCCCTGCTGGAACACGAAGCCGGTCCGCGCTGTGGCCGTGTCGAAGCCGGCCCTGGCGATCCGCCGGTACAGCGCCTCAGGCGAGGTGTACAGGTTGTGCGGCATCTTCCTGGCGGAGTCGCGGTAGAAGCCTGTACCGCCGTTGAGCTCGTTGATGGCAGGGTAGGACTTCTGCTTCACCATGGCCAGCGAGTCAGGGCTTCCGCCGCAGAACACCAGCGGAACGTCGTGGGCCTCGGCAAGGTCCATCAGGTACGACCTCAGGCTCCTGACCGGCCCCACCGGCCCGCTGGGCGCGCGGGAGTAGATCGCCAGGAACCTGGTGATCCCCCCTTCCACAGGCACCTCGTACACGAGGGCGGCCTCGTGAAGCCCGGTCTGCGGCCGCGCCGCCGGCGCGTTCTCCACCACCACCGCCAGGTGCATGGCCTCCTCGTCTCCGAAGACGGGAAGGCCTGTGAGGATGTCGAACCTGGTGGGAACCGGCTCAGGCTCAGCTTCCCCTGGAAGGTCCGCCCCTTCCGTTTCCTCAATCCCCTCGATCCTGCCGGGCAAGTCAAGCCGCCCATGGCGTAGCCGCGATATGGAAACGCTCAGGCCCAGCGCTAGCATGGCGAGGGCCAGGGCGAAGATGGCGATCCTACTTGGCTTCATGCGCCCACCCTTCTATACGCCTCAATCCGCACGAGGCTCTCCCGTCTGACCTCCAGGAGCTTTCCAACCCTGGCGAACTCCACAGCGATGGGTTTCAAAGACTGCTCGATCCTGTCAGGATCCCCGATGGCCACCACGGTGACGGGGTTCACCGCCACCGGCCTCTGGTTCACCAGCACCACCGGACCGATGCATCGGACGGAGCTGGTGGCCACGATCCTCTCCCCGCCCACCTGGGCCCCGAGGGCGCCTGCGGAGAACACCGCGTTGAGGATGCTTCCGACGTCGCGTTCATGTACTATCTCCTGGAAAGACCAGGCCTGCGGGGCATCGTAAGCGGCGATCACGACGCCAGGGCCTTCCATCTCAACGAGACCGGCCTCCATCCTAGCCGTGGCCAGTGCCGCCTGCAGCGCTTCCACCTCTGCGGAAAGCGCCCTGACCTGAAGGGCCGGATCGCCGGGCTCGAACGATACCCGGCCCGCGGAAACCGTCAGCTCAATGGCCTCGGCCGAGCGCGCGATGATGGGATCCTGCTCGATGAGGGCCACGGTGTCAGCGGAGAGCGCGCCCTGGCGGTCCTGCACCCCCGAGTCGCTGCCGTGCGGGGTAACCAGTATGTAAGCGGGGGTGTCTCTGTTGTACGCTCCGACCCTCGGATCGTCCGCCAGGATCTTGGCCAGGCGTTCCCGGGCCGCTGCGGTTCGATGGGCCTCGGCAGCCTGCGCCACCTCTCCGGCGCCGGCAGCCAGAAGCCTTCCGACATCCTCCACGGTGCGCGCCGACTTCAGCATCTGGCCCCAGGTGGCGGCCACCAACACCGCCTCAGACCCGGGGTCAAGCGCGCCCACCGCCTGCTCGATGTAGGCCGCCGCGCCGCTACGGGCAAGGTCAGCGGCGTTCATCTCCCCGGGAAGCGCGATCAGCCCGATGTGCCTGCCGATGACCACGGCGTCGAAGAGCAGCACCACCGAGGCCAGAAAGAGCAGGGCCAGCCGGTTCAGCCCGCCGCTTCTGACCTTCATGGCCCGCCTCATCCTGACGCGGCGACGCCTCAGCGTCACGCTATTGGGCATGGTAGGCCGATACGCTAAGCGACTCAAAGCGCTCAACTTCCATTCGGATCCCCCATCGCCTGAGGGAGTTTGCTATCAAGTCGAGGCTGCTGTCAAGCACTTCAGGATCGCCGATGGCCTTTATCACCACGGGATTCACCGGGATGGGCCTCTGGTTCACCAGGATTTGGGCGCCGGCCGACCGTATGGACGACGTGGGCGTAAGCCTTTGCCCGCCCACCTCCACCGCCTGCGCCCCGGCTGCGAACAGCTCGTTGACAATGTCGCGGATGTCGTTCTCCTGCACCACCTCGTCGCCGCTGAAACCGCCCTCCGCGTCATACACCGATACCACTATGCCTCTGCCCGTCATGGAGGCGCGGCCCGAAAACCGTCTGACCTCGTCGAGGGCGACGCGAAGCGCCTCCACTTCATCCCTGAGGATCCTCACTCGGTCCTGCATCGTCCTGACGGTGACCACGTTGGCCTTGCCCGACGAGATCTCAACGTCAATGGGGTTCGACAGCCCCTGCAGCACCGGGTGCCTCTGGATGGCGTCGATCACGTGGGTGGGCAGCACCCGGCTGGCATCGTCCACCACTATACGCCCGTCCTGCCCCGCCATGACGCTGATGATGGCCTGGCCCGTCACCGACGTGACGGACGGGTCGGAGTTGATGATGCTCACCACCGCTTCACGTCGGCGGTTCTCCTGCTCGCGTTCGAGCACGTCGGCGGTGGCCCGTCCGTAGTACCCGATGGTGTTGGCGATGGACTGCGCGTCGTTCGCCTTGGAGATCTCAAACTTGAACTTGGCCAGGGCCTCCCTGACAGCGGTGTTCCGGTCCAGGCCGAGCCTGACCGCCTGCGCCTCGTAGTAATCCGCCAACGCCGAGGCGCCGGCCTTCAGAAGCTCGGTGTCGGATACCTCGCCGGGGAAGCTGATGAGCTCTGCCGACCTGGCCAGAACGAGTATGTTCACCACCAGCAGCAGTATCACCACGCCGGTAAGCCAGTTCCTCCCGGTGATGGACTGGCGCTTAACAGCTGGCCTCAACCTCGCCTTGCCGTTCACGGATGCCCACACCTACTTCCTGACCGGAATCAATGACAAAAGATAAGGCCCAAAGACGACTATTCCGACGACGACGGCCGCTATGGAGGTCACCAGCACCGCAGCAGCGGCGATGTTCTTCACCCTGGCGGCCAGCGGGCTGTAGCCGGGCATTGCCAGGTCGACGCAGCCCTCGATGGCGGTGTTGACCAGCTCCGCCACGATCACCATGGCGGACGCCACGGCCACCAGCGCCACCTCCGCCGCCGGCACGCGAAGCCCCGCAGCCAAGAGCACGGCGCCTATGGCCGCCGCCGCATGGATCCTGAGGTTGCGCTCGTTGGCCAGCGCCTGGCCCAGGCCGATCCATGCGTACTTGAAGCTCTCAGCCAGGTTGCGAGCTTTCAACTTGAGCCCTCCCTATCCGGCCAGGCCCATCGCGGACATCACGTACTCCTCGACCCTGCGCATCCTCGCCTGGTCTTCGGTGTTCTCGTGGTCGTAGCCCAGCAGGTGCAGCGCCCCGTGAACCGCCAGGTAGCACACTTCCCTGATGAGGGAATGCCCGTAATCTGCGGCCTGCTCTACAGCTCTGGGCATGCATATCACTATATCGCCCAGAAGGTCGCAGGCGTCCCCCGCCAGCGACTCCTCCGGGGGCTGTATATCAGGTATGTCAGGCAGCACGGCTATGTCGCCCTCCGGAGGGTCGTACACCGCCAGCTCACCCGGCTCGCACATGGGGAACGACAGCACGTCCGTTACGCCCTCGACCCCCCGATAGGCCGAATTGAGCCTGGCTATCTCGTCGTTTCCCACCAGGCTTACCGCAACTTCATACGAATCACTGTGCGTCGTCAGGTTCAACGCCAGCGACACCACCCTGCTGATGGCTTCCATCAGCTCCTGGCTGACTGGCACCTCCGTCTGCCTGTTGATTATCTCCGTCGGCATCAGCCGCCTCTCCTTCCCCTTCGGCCCTACTGCGCACCGGCAAGTCAGGGTACTCCACTCTCTCGTGGTACACTCCGGACAGCACTTCAAGGAACGCGTTCTGGATGCTGTTGAGGTCGCGCAGCGTGAGGTTGCACTGGTCCAGTTGCCCATCGTTGAGTTTCCCCCAGATCACCTTCCGCACTGCGTTCTTGATCTGCCACGGCGACGTGTCGGAAAGCGATCGCACCGCCGCCTCCACGGCGTCCGCCAGCATCACGATGGCCGCCTCCGTGGTCTGCGGCACGGGCCCCGGATAGCGGAAGTCCTCTTCATCCACTGCGGAGTCCTTCGACTCGGTGGTGGCGCGATGGTAGAAGTACGACACCAGTCCGGTCCCATGGTGCTGACGGATTATGTCAACCACCGCCGGCGGCAGCCTGTGGGCGCGCGCTAGGTCCACCCCGTCCTTGGCGTGGGACGTTATCACCAACGTGGACAGGGCGGGGCTTATCTTGTCGTGCGGGTTGCCCTGGGCGAACTGGTTCTCCACGAAGAAGTAGGGGCGCTTCAGCTTACCCACGTCGTGGTAGAGCGCTCCCACCCTCACCAGCAGCGCGTCTGCGCCAACAGCCTGAGCCGCAGTCTCGGCCAGGTTAGCCACGAGTATCGAATGATGGTAAGTTCCAGGAGCCTCTATCAACAGGCGCTTGAGCAGCGGATGGCTGGGGTTGCTCAGCTCCAGAAGGCGCATGGGCGACGTCATGCCGAACAGCGCCTCGAAAAAGGGCAGGGAACCTAGGGTCATCACGGTGGATATTATACCATTGGCCCAACCGGCATACCAAACCGTCATGACCTCGCCGTCGCGGGTCACCAGGCCGTACAACACCGACGCCAACGACATCGCCACTCCGATGTAGGCCACCGCACGGGTCATGCTCACCCTGTCCTTGAGGCCGGATACCGAGTACGCCCCGGCGGCACCAGCCGCCAGGCTGACCAGCATGGGGAACGCGTTGCCCCCCAGCACGATGCCGACCAGCACCGAAAGGGGTATGTTGAGCGTGAGGGCGACTTCCAGCGACACCAGGGCCGACACCACCATGGTGGCGAAGGCCGTCGGCACCAGCTGCGCGGCAAGCTGGGCCTGAACCAGGCTGGTGAGCAAGCCCGCAGCCAGGAGCACCACCGCGCACGCGATGGCCACCAGCGCCAGAACTCGGGCGTCGAGAGGGACGCGTCTGGTGAATGACCTGCCGTATGCGCCCACGTACAGCATCCCCATGCCAACCAGGCCCGCTACGCTGAACCAGCCCATCACATTCCTGCCGGCGCCCAGAAGGCCCAGGTCCTCGAGGATGGCGATCTGGTCCGCGTCGGCCACGTCGCCCCTTCTGATGATGTTCTGCCCCTTGAAGACGTAGACCGGCTGCACCCTGTCGGCTTCCTCCGCCGCGGCCCGCTCCACCCTGGCCAGGTCCAGCGCAAGGTTGGGCGATATCGCCTTCGAGACCACGGCCGTCACAGCGGCGTTCCATTCCGGGGCAAGCCCCAGCCGCGTGAGGTCATCGGTGACTCCGGCCCTCACCTGCTGGAGGTTGTCTTCAGAGATCCTCACGTTCCGCATGGTGCTGGCGGTGAGGCTCACCGCTATCTGCCTGGCAGCATCCAGCTGAGAGGGCTCTATCCGAGCAAGGGCCGTGAGCTCGGCCTCGGTCAGGTTCATGGGGTTGCTCTCCAGCCCATTGAAGGCTGCCCTTCCCACCTGGGCCGCAGACGCCCCGGAGCCGGCATCGTGCCGAGCCTGGTGCACGGCGTTGAAAGCCGCCTCCACCGCCTCCTCTGCCATGTAAGCGTACGCCGGGTTTATCTCGTAGTTCGCGGGATCGTTGGGCGCGTTCCTGACGTACGTCCTCCGCGCCTCCTCCTGCAGCCTCTCCGTGGCGGGCCTGTTCACGATGGTCCTGGGCGCATCGATGTCCCTCTTGGCCAGCTGGCCCACTTCCAGCGACACCGACTGCGGCAGCACCGACCAGGCGATGATCACCGTGAGCGCCACTAACGTGACGGCCGCCACCACGGACGCAGGCGATATCGCCCTGAGCCGCCTCCACAGCTGTGAGATGGGCTTCACCTGTCGTCACCCCGCCTCTCCATGGCCGCATCGTGCCGCTCGTAAGCCAGAATGATCTTCTGGACGAGCTCATGCCTGACCACGTCCTGATCGGTCAAGTACATGAACGCTATCCCCGGGATCCCCGCAAGCACCGTCCTGACCTCTTCCAGCCCGGAAAACTGCCTTCGGGGCAAGTCCACCTGCGTGATATCGCCAGTTACCACCGCCTTCGACGCGCGGCCCAGCCTGGTCAGGAACATCTTCATCTGCTCAGATGTGGTGTTCTGTGCCTCGTCCAGGATGATGAAGGCGTTCTCAAGGGTGCGGCCGCGCATGTACGCCAGTGGGGCTATCTCTATGATGCCGCGATCGCGGTAACGCTCGTACACCTCCAGCCCGAGGATATCGAACAGCGCATCGTACAGCGGGCGCAGGTACGGGTCCACCTTCTCCTGCAGGTCTCCTGGAAGGAATCCAAGCTTCTCCCCGGCCTCAACCGCCGGACGAGTGAGCACGATCCGCTCCACCTTCTTGGCCTTGAAATCAGCGATGGCCATCGCCACCGCCAAGTAAGTCTTGCCGGTTCCGGCAGGACCGATGCCGAACACGATATCGTTCCTGCGCATCGCGTCGATGTACTGCTTCTGACCCAACGTGCGAGGGCGAATCTGTTTGCCCCTGGCTGTGACCTGTATGACATCGCCCAGGATCGACGTGAGGGTCTCCGCCTTACCCTGGGACGCCAGGTCAGCCGAGTACTTCACCTCTCGAGCTGTCACCCGCACCCCGGAGCGGACGGCCGACTGCAAGTCGCTGAGCACCCTTACCGCCAAGTCAACGCCGGACTGGTTGCCGCCTATCGACACCTCCCCGTTGCGGACGACGATGGTGCAACCTGACAGCCGCTCCAGCAGGCGAAGGTGTTCGTCCCTGTTGCCCAAGACGGCGGCCGCCTCAGCGTTGCTTGATAGGGTGAACCTGGTCTCAACTGTCGGACTACTCAAATGCAGTCATTACCTCCTGGTCAGTCAGGCGCGGTCGCGCCTAGATGTTGGCTGGGCGATGCCCTCTACCGTCTCCACTATGACAACTGCTCTAATGAGGCCGTTCTCCAAATCGACTACTCGCTCCACGACGCTGGCTACTTCAGCCCCGTCGCCGATGCGTTCCACATACTCCATGGCACGCGCCCTGGCCTCCGCCAAGGCCATCGACGCCGCCTCTTCCCTCGAGATGTGCACTGTGTGGGTGGACAGCTCGTGCACCACCAGCCACCTCAGCTCGATGGCGCCGGCTCCTGCCCTGAACTCTTCCACATCGTAAGCCTCGAATCCCACCTGCCCGCCGAGGTTCACCTCGCGGCCCCCGAAGGCCACCACAAACCTTCTGGCAATTCTGCCAGTTCTGAGCCTCACCTGAACGGACTGTGGCGCGTCGGCCGCGAACTCCCGCCATACTCTGCCCCGCACGATCGCCCTTGCCTGGGCCGACTCGCCCCCCTGCGCCGGAGCCGACACCAGCAGGTCGCCCTTGGCAACCACGTCGCCCTCCGCCACGTGGGACGTGCCTTCCAGCACTATCACCTGGGTTATCAGGGCATCGGCGCTGGAGACCAGATCTATGGGGCCTTTGGGCACGTGGGGGATCTCCTTCTCCGCCACGGTGACGGTGAGGACCACCCCTCGCAGCTCCACCCCGACAAAGGCGAGGCCGTCCACTTCCGCCCAGAGCTTGTTCCTTATGTGGTCGCAGTCCACAGCGGACCGGAGCATCCTGGGCCGCACGCCGCTGCCTTCTAGCAGCCTCACTATGCGGGCGGCGATATCGTCGGACGCCCCCACAACATCTATCCGCCACACGAACGATGCCAGCGCCAGAATAGTTCCAAAGAACGCTATGGCCCCCACCAGCGCGGTCTTGCGGCGCCAGACGGCCTGGAGCAGAAACGGAGCTCCGCCCCGCCTGAAAGCCAGCACCCTGCAGCCCGACCCGCGCTGCGCCTGTACCATCCGACGATAGTCGGCCACTCCAACCCTGGCGGTCACCGCCGACGGCCCAACGAAGCTCACGTCTGCGAACTCGATGCCCATGTCCATGCACTTGGACAGGAACGAGCCCACGGAGCCGCCTGTGACCACGATTATAACATATCCCCTGATCCACTCCCACACGCCGGGTCGGCCCATGTCACTGGGCCTCCCCAGGACCGAAGCTCACGCTGTGAAGAGTGCCCTGCACTATGACGTACTGCTTCGACAGGGCCACAAGCTTCAGGCCCTTTCCGCACACGCGCACAGGGCCCAGACGCGTGAGCACCACTAGTCTGGAGGGGGTATACTCTGCCACGCCCTGGTGGTTCTCAAGCCCCAGGCGCTCGTTGCCCTCCAGCGTGATGAGGGGATGTTCGAACAGGACGTCTCCCCTGGCGCCCAGGACTCGCCATGCCCGGGCGCCGATGCTGCGGCCAGCTCCGTGTTGAGCCACTGCTCTACCCCTCGGCAGGGCCTGGTATGGGTGGAACCCCGCCGTGATAGGAGTATGCCCTCGCCGGGCAGGCAATGCCGGCCACGGCGGGGGCCCGTCACGGCGGCGGCTGGCCAAACCCGGACGCACCAGGCGACACCATAAGCAAGAGGCTCGCCCTGCGAACGCCGCGAGGGCGAGCCTGGCCTCAGGCTCGGTATCCGAACGGGCCTTTCCGCCTCCGCACAGGGGATTCCAGCACGATGGACCAGATTATCCCCTGCACCGCTGAGCGCGACCAATCCGCCGGCGCGCCGGCCCACGGGACAGGGGCCCACCGGGCGGGCTCGCTCCATTCCTCGCTGCCGCCTTGCGGGGCATCCATCCCCGTCTCGTCGAAGTCGTCGCCTGCCCCCTCCAAGGTCGGCAGCTCCTCGGCCCATCCGTCCAGGTGGCCAAGGGAGCTCTCTCCGTCCGATGGCTTCACCGGCCGGAGCCGCTCTTGAGGCCGGCCCTGGACTCCGCCATGGTCCCTGGGGAGCTCAAGTTCAGGCAGTGACTGCAGCTCTGACACCCACTCTTGCCCCGGATGGGCCTCGGCATCCCCATAGTGCCCCTCGTGATCGCCGCCCTCGCCCTCGCCGCGCGACTCCATCACCACCACCGGCCCCATAGGTTGGCCGGGCAGCGACGGCCACTGGGTCGGCAGCCCCAGCGGCGCGTCAGACACCTCCTCGTCGTCCGGCCGCTGCGGCAGAGGACCTGACGCCCTCCGGGCCCTCCTGGCGGCCTCTTCCTCCGCCCTTCGAAGGCCCCTGGATACCCCTCTTATCACCGATGACACGAACACCATCAGCCATACAATGGCTATAATGGCCTCAATCAGGTCCAGCGCCGCCACCTCCTTCCCTCAGGTACCGTCCGCCTCTCAGAGTCGTCCAGAACTCACTTGGCGCCAGGATCTCCGGAGGGCGCCTCGTCGCCTGCACCGGGTCTGGATGTGGCCCGGGAGATGGAATCCCGCATTCCGGTGTCGGCCTTGATGTTCAGGAGGTTGTAATAGTCCATCACCCCTATGTTGCCGCTGCGCAGAGCCTCAGCGAGAGCCCGGGGCACTTCCGCCTCGGCCTCGACGACCTTCGCCCTCATCTCCTGCACCTTGGCCTTCATCTCCTGCTCCAGCGCGAGGGCGGCGAACCTGCGCTCCGACGCCTTGGCCTGGGCGATGTTCTTGTCGGCCTCGGCCTGGTCCATCTGGAGCCTGGCGCCGATGTTGCGGCCGACGTCCACGTCGGCGATGTCGATGGACAGGATCTGGAAGGCCGTTCCCGCGTCAAGCCCCTTGGCCAGCACGGTGCGGGAGATCATGTCGGGGTTCTCCAGCACGATCTTGTGGCTCTCGGCAGAACCCACCGTGGTCACGATGCCCTCGCCGACCCTGGCGATGACTGTGGCCTCACCTGCCCCGCCCACCAGCCTGTCGATGTTGGCCCTCACGGTGACCCTTGCCTTTGCCCGGAGCTCGATGCCGTCCTTGGCCACGGCGGCCACCACAGGCGTCTCGATGACTTTCGGGTTGACGCTCATCTGCACCGCCTCCAGCACGTTCCTGCCGGCCAGGTCGATGGCGGCCGCCCGCTCGAACGTGAGGTTGATGTCGGCCCTTTGGGCGGCGATGAGGGCGTCCACCACCCTGTCCACGTTGCCGCCGGCAAGGTGATGGGCCTCAAGCTTGTCGACGCTCACGTCGATGCCGGCCTTCACCGCTTTCACCATCGGCATGATGATGCGGGCCGGCTGCACCCTGCGGAGCCTCATGCCCACCAGGGTTACGAGCCCAACCCTCACCCCTGCCGCCAGGGCGGATATCCACAAGCCTACCGGTATGAAATTGAGCAGCACGATCAGGAAAACGATCACCAACAGCGGGATGAACCATGCCAACGGCGCAAGCAAGTACATCGTCAGCCCTCCATATCCTCGTTGTGTATTCCTCTGACGAAAACGTTGTTCGCCTCCACTCTCACCACTCGAACCTTCGTGCCTGCCTCGACGAAATCTCCCTCGCTCATGGCCTCCACGCGGCGGCCACGGATCTCCACGATCCCCACAGGCTTCAGGCCTGTGACGGCCACGCCCTGCGCCCCCTCGAGATCGAACAAGCGGTCAACCGCAAGGTACCCTCGGTCAGGCGTCTCCGAATGGTGCAGCACGAGCCTGCCTACCGGGCCGGCCTTTCCGCCCTTGCCTGCCCTTGCCAGGTACCTCACCACCAGCACGGCGATGGCCACCACCGCCACGATGGAGATAGACAGCGCTCGCATGGCCTGCGCAGGCGTGGGAAAGCTCAGGATCAGGCTGGCGAAAATGGCCAGTATCCCTAGGATCCCCGCAATGCCGAAGCCAGGTATCAGGAACAGCTCGATGAGGAGCAGCACGAACCCCAGGAAGAACAGGCCCACCACTTCCCAACCAGCCATTCCCCCGATCAGCCTGCCTCCGAAGAAGAGGCCCAAAGCGGTGAGGCCCACCACCCCTGGGATGCCGAAGCCCGGGGTCAGAAGCTCCACGGCGATCCCCAACAGGCCCAGAGTGAGCAGCACCTGCGAGACCACGTCGTTCGTGAGCATCCTGGCGGCGCGTTCAGCCATGGTGGTCTCGGCGTTCACCACCTGCGCACCCGCAAGATCCAGCTTCTCCAAGAGCTCGCGCACGCTGCTGGCGGAGAGGTCAGCAAACCCCAGCTCCGTGGCCTTCGCCGCGGTGAGCGTGAGGATCTTGCCCTTGTCTACCAGGCCAGGGATCTCCACGTCGGCGTCCACCATGGCAGCAGCGATGTTGGCATCGCGCCCCCTCATGCCGGCGGTTGCCGCGAACTCGGCTCTCACGGCGGAGATGTACTTCTCCTCATTGGGACGGGTCTCAGCCGCTCCCATGGAGCCACCTGGGTGCATCGCCAGGGTATCGCAGGCGATGGCCAGCAACGCTCCGGCTGACCAAGCCCTGGGATTGACGTACGCAACAGTCTTGACCTTCGCCTTCACAATGGAATCTCGGATCTTCAGCGCAGCGTCCACCAACCCGCCAGGGGTGTCGATGTCGAACACGATGGCTGCGGCGCCTTCCCCTTCCGCCTCGCGAACCGCCCTGGCCACAAAAGCGGACAGACCGTACTCCACCGTGCCGTCTACGGGCACCAGATACACCTTGGACCCAGCACCGCGCAACTCCTGGCCGACGGCACCAGCCGCCATCAACGCCAGCGTCGCAACGAGCGCGATGCCAATCACCAGAAGCTTCAATCTCTTCATATGGGCATCACAACCTCCCGCCGCCCGGGGGCCACTGCGACTGTATCTAGATAGTCCTTTCACGTGTACATTATACCATTCGACAGATGCCCATCATATGGCGGTATCTTGCCCTGGAGACCTCATGGTCTGGCCCCGCTTTCGGATCTCGATGTTCGCAGTGACCTCTATGTTCAGCGTGCTGAACACCTCATCCCATTCGCCCTGAACTTGAGCCCACTTGCTGTGGGACATACGCTGCCTGAAACGCTCGCCGAGGCCTATCACGTCGGACCTGAACTCGGCCTGCGCTGTATGCAGCAGGTCGCGGATATCGCGCTCCACCCGGGCCGAGAGGTCCGCCGACAGCCTCTCCAGGGATTCCAGGGTTAGGTACTGCTCACTTGATATCAGCTCGCGCAGGCGCACCAGCCCCGCCACGTTCACCCGCACAGTGGAGCCGCGGATCCGGGCGGGGTCAGTCAAAGACTCCCTGGGGATCGAGAACCTGGCGTTCGTGCTCAACAGGCTGAAGACCGCCCTGTTTTGGCCCTCGCCGGCCAGCTCGTGCGTGAACGTGTAGCCCTGTATCGCGTTCTTCAGCATCAGCACGGCAGCTGAAAGACGCCTGTCTATCCACCCCACCATCCTGTCGCCCTTGAACACAGCAGCGCCGTCCACCACGGGAATCCTCGGCGCGGGCGCTTCGCCACCCGTTTCCGCCTCGCCTCCGACGCCTTCTCCGCTGCCACCTAGCATGGTATCAGCAGGCCCAGGACCTCCGCCGGCCTGGGGGGCGCCGCCACCGTCATCTTCCTGCTCCGCCAGGGCGAGCCTGGCCAGAAGCGCTTCCATCCCCCGCTCCTCCACGGCAAGGAGCAGGTCGATAAAGCGCGAGCTGGGAACGCCTGCTGTCGGCGCCTCCCTCTCCATGAGGTCGTTGATGTAGTTCGCGGCGACCTGGCCTCCCAGCGACACCTGCATCACCTCGCCCACCGGGTCGGGCGTCACCACCACCCATGACCTGTAACGGAACGAACCGTCCCTCACCAGCGGATCCAGCAGCGCCGCGATGCCCTCCCTGGCCAGCCGCTCCCCGATCACCACCACCCTAACGTGCCCCAGCATTATCCTCCTTGAAGACTGGGCCTGCGCCTTCATCAGCGCCTGGTAGAGAGTCTCGCCCGTAGTGATGAATGGCAGACTCTCCTGCTGTGCCTGGCCTTCCGGGCCGGAGCTGGGCAGCGCCATCTGAAGCCACAGCTTGATGCCGCTTTCCTCGTGGCGGTCGACGCCCATGGCCAGCACAAAGCCTATGTCCTCGATCTCAGCTGCGCCGCCGCATCCCGGCAGCATCACGCACAGCGCGAGAAGGCTCAAGGCGAGGAGCGCGCGTGTGAGGGCTCCCCTCATCTGGACCGCCCCTCCCCCTGGTGCGCCCTTTCCGGCCGGCGCAGCATCGAGGCCACAAGCAGCGTCAGCGGCAGGCCCAGGGCGTACCATATGGTGTAGCGCAGGAACGCCCTGACCCACTCGAGCACCGCCACGACGGTTGTGGGATATAAGCTTGCCACCACCAGCGAGGCGCCCAGCGGCACGAGGGCGAGCTTGGGGTTCTTCAGGCCCAGCGTGTCCGCGATGGACCTGGCGCTGGCATGGAAGACCGTGGCCTGCTTGAGGAGGGCTGCGCAGAACCATACCGACAGCAGCAACACCTCCGACCTCTCCAGGAACTCCCCGAACCCAACGAGCTTCGCCACCTCCAGCACGGGAAAGATCACCCGAGTGACGGCGCGCGAGCCCAGCACGACGGTGTCGATGGCCACCACTGCCGCCATCATCACCATGCCGACCAGAACCCCCCAGGCCACCGCACGTCCCACGCCCTCAGGCTCGTTGGTGTGCGCCACAAACGCCATCATGACGATGCATTCGGCCCCGAAGGAGGAAGCCAACAGGGATGTCCTGAGAAGCTCCGGCACGCCGACGCCGACGGCAGGCAGGAGCCTTCCGGGAGCCGCCACCGGGACGGAAAGGCCTGCCAACACTAGAATGGACAACACCACCACCGGGAAGAACACGATGGACGCCCTGGCTATGGCCTCTATCCCAAGGTTGGCGCCGTATAGTGTGACGGCGGCCACCAGAATTGCCAGCGTCAATGGGGAGGCGGTCTGCAGGAACGGTATCCAGATTGCCAGGATGAACTGCCGGGTACCTGCGGCCAGGAGCCACACGCAGTAGGCCGCGTAACTCAGCGACACCAGCTTCGAGATGGCCTTGGGAAGCACTGCATCGGCTATGCCCGACAAGTTCTTGCCCGGATGCATCTGCACCACCAGGCTGCACAGCCCAGCCACGGCCAGCCCGCCCAAGGCCCCCAGCAACGTTCCGAGCCAGGCGCCTGACTCGGAGATGGTGGCGAAGAGCCCTCCCACCGCGAGGAAGCCGGTGGAGAACACCGTCTGCGCGGTGAGCACGGCGAACTGCGCGTTCTTGATGTGGTTGCGGTCACCGCGACTCGCCATCGCCGCCGCCATCCCTTCCCCAGTCTTCAGGCTGACGTTGACTGGCCCACTCCCGGGAAGACCTCCCCTGCCTGATGCGATCCACCGGCCTTGCGAAGCTGGGACGGTACCTGTGGGTGAACATGGGCGAGCGCCACAGGATGTCCTTGAAGATGTCCTGAGAGTGCAACATGGGCTGCAGGTACGGCACACCCAGGCTGGTAAGGGCGCTCAGGTGCAGGACTATGACCACCACTCCCGCCGCCAGCCCGAAAAGGCCCATGCCCGCCGCCAAGAGCAGCAGTCCGAACCGTAGCAGCCTCACTGCCAGCCCCACGGAGTAGTGCGGTATGGTGAAGGACGCCAGACCGGTGACCGCCACCACTATCACCATGATGGGGCTCACCAGGCCGGCCGCCACTGCGGCGTCGCCCAGAAGCAGCGCACCGACGAAGCCCATGGTCTGCCCCACGGGATCGGGCATCCGCACCGCCGACTCGCGGATGAGCTCCAGCGCGAGCTCCATCAGCAACGCCTCCACCAGGGTGGGAAAGGGAACGGGCAGGTGGGACCCGGCGATGGCCAGGGCAAGCGACGTTGGGAGCATCTCCTGGTGGTAGGTGGCGACACCCACGTACAGCGCGGGAAACACCAGGGCCAGCGCCCCTGCCACGTACCTGAGGGCCCTGAGCGGCCCGGCGAAAGGGTAACGATCGTAGTAGTCTTCAGCGGACTGAAAGAAGCTGGCAAGGTTGGCCGGGGCCATCAGCGCGAAAGGGGACGAGTCCACCAGCACGCCCACTAGCCCCTCGGATAGCCCTGCGCAGAACCGGTCGGGCCGTTCTGTATACTGCAGCTGCGGAAAGGGCGAGTCGGGCCGGTCCTCTATGAACTCCTCTATGATGCCGGAGTCGCCCACGATGTCCACGTTGATGCAGGCTATCCTCTGCTTGACCTGCTCAACGAGCTCAGGGTCGGTGATCCCCTTGATGTACACCACGACCATATCGGTCTTGGACCTGACGCCAACAGTGGTGCCGTCGAACCTCAGGTGAGGTGTTTTCAGCCGCCGCCTCACCAGGGCGGTGTTGACCCTTAGGACCTCGGTGAACCCCTCCCTGGGGCCTCGCAGAGTCTTCTCGGTGCTGGGCTCGTCCACCCCGCGGTGCTCCCAGCCCTTGGCCTCGAACACCACCGCCTTGGGGCATCCCTCGATGAAGATGGCCGCCTCGCCAGTGAGCACCTTCTCGATGACCTTGTTGAAGTCGTCGACGGCGCTGATCTGGCCTGACGGCACCAGGTGGCTTATGAGGATGTCGGCAAGGACGTCCCCTCTGGCCGGTATCGGGTCCACCGCGGGGCAGCGCTCCCCGTGCATCAGAGGCTTGAGCCCTACGGAGTTGATGGTGGCGCGGTCCACCAGGCCCTCTATGTAGAACAGCAGCCCGTGGACTTCTGGCGCAGTCCAGAGGTCGACCCTGCGCATCACCACGTCGGAGTTGCTGTCGCCGAAGTCGGCTTTGAGCTCCGCCTCAACGTCATCGAGAGCCAGCGGAATCCTGCGGAGCGGCGTTTCGTCCTGGGAAGGACTGCGGCCCGAGCCGCCGGGCCCTCCTCTTCCTGCCATACGAATGGCCCCTGCAAGAGCGGATAGCACGCGAAGCACGCCCAAGCGCCTACCTCCCGACCTGCGGCCTCAAGAGCCACCTGACTCTACTACTCTGCCCGATGCCAGTGCAGCTTAACCAGGACCTTCAGGCGTCGGAAATAGAAAGAGGGAGAGGATCTCTCCTCTCCCTCAGGTCATATGTCCTGCACCCCGGGGGGTATCGAATCAGTTGGCACTATCTGTACTTGCGCCTGCGAGCGGCCTCCGACTTCTTCTTCCGACGTACGCTAGGCTTTTCGTAATGCTCGCGCTTGCGGATCTCGGCCAACACACCTGCCTGCGCACACTGGCGCTTGAATCGGCGAAGTGCGCTGTCGAGGGACTCGTTCTTGCCAACCCTGACTTCTGACATACGGATACCCCCCTCTCCGTGCGAGAATCATCGGAAATAGTTGCACGTCACGTCCGTGGATCCGTATGGCGTTCCACGAGGTAATCTTAACAGATTATACTTTGCGGGCCAACTCAGTGTCAACGACGCTTTGGCCCTCCGGAGGGGGGCGTTCGGCCTCACAGGCCAGCTGCTGATCAACCTGGCGGCCAGCTGAACTGGCGCCCGCCCAGCACATGGATGTGCAAGTGATTCACCGTTTGCCCGCCGTCGGACCCGGTGTTCACCACTATCCTGTAGCCTGACTCGGAGTATCCCCTCTGACGTGCCAGCGTTGCGGCGAGCCGCATTGCCCTTCCGATAAGGGCATCGTGCTCATCGGAAAGCGCGTTGGTGCTGGCGACGTGCTCGACGGGCACGATCAGCACGTGCATCGGCGCCTGCGGGGAAATGTCCTCGAAGGCCACCAGCTGCTCATCCCTGTGGACTATGCTGGCCGGTATCTGAGACGCCACTATCTTACAGAACACGCAATCGCTGATGGTGCTCACCCCGCTTTCGTGGACTTAAGCTTCTACGCGCCCGCGCACGAATCCTGCCTCCGCCTCAGTGACGCGGACGCGGACGAAATCTCCCGGCTCAGCGGCTCCCAGTGCCACCACCCTGACGTAGTCGCCTGTGAGCCCCACGACCTGCCCTGGCTTGGCCTGCTCCACCAGCACCTCGACTACTGATCCCACCTTGCGCCTGTGGTACTCCAGCGACAGCTCCTCGCCTACCTTGATCAGGAAGGCGCTACGCTCCCGCTTCACCGCTTCCGGCACCTGGTCAGGCATGCCTGCCGCCGGCGTTCCGGGCCGCTTGGAGTACGCGAACACGTGCATGCGGGAGAACCGCGCCTCGCGTGCCGCCGCCACCGTGGCCTCGAAGTCCTCGTCGGTTTCGCCAGGAAAGCCCACGATCACGTCGGTGGTGACCGCCAGACCCTCTATGCTCTCCCGCGCGGCGCGAACCACCTCCTGATAATACGAGCTGGTATAGTCCCTGTTCATCCTGGCCAGCACCTTGTCAGACCCGGACTGTAGCGGGATGTGCAGGTGCGGGCAGATGGTCTCGGTGATGGCCATGGCGCGGATGAGCTTTGGCGTGACATCGCGCGGGTCGACGGAGCTGAGCCTGACCCGGCGGATGCCGGGAACGCTGGCGCAGGCCACCAGCATGTCTGCAAGGTCGGGGCTACCTCCGAAGTCGCGTCCGTACGCTCCAAGGTTTATGCCTGTGAGCACCAGCTCTCTGTAGCCCATCTCCACGAGCCCCGTGACCTCAGCCGTCACGCGCTCCAGCGGCCGGCTCCTTACCGGGCCGCGGACGTACGGCACCTTGCAGTAGGCGCAGTAGTTCTCGCACCCGTCCTCGATCTTCACGAAGGCCCTGGTGCGCTCGGCGCTTCCCAGCGCCGATAGCTCTTCGTACTCTCTGCATTCAGCCACGTTCGACACGATGTTGAGAGGAGGCGCGCCCGGCTGACGCTCCTGCATCAGCTTGAGAACAGCCTCCACTATGGCCGCCCTGTCGCTGGATCCAGATACCAGCGCCACGCCCTCGATGGCCTCGAGCCTTTCGGGGTCGGACTGCGCGTAGCATCCTGTAGCCACCACCAGAGCGTTAGGGTGGGCGCCGATGACCCTGCGCAACAGCTGGCGGCTTTTCTTGTCGCCGGTCTGCGTCACGGTGCAGGTGTTCACGATATACACGTCCGCCTCGTCGTCGAAACCGACGACGTCGAAGCCCGCCTGCCTGAAGCTCTGGGCCAAGGCGTCAGAATCGTACTGGTTCACCTTGCACCCTAACGTGGCGATTGCTACTTTGGGCACATGCCGCACTCCTCTTCAGCGTGGTGCACTTATTCTATCACGCCCAGCCGCTTGAGCGCTCGCATCATCGGCACGCCCAGGGCATACACGGCGATGGCCTCTCCGGCGGCCACCGAGAGCATGGAGGCGGGGATGGTCCAGAAGTGCACCTGCAGCCCGGCGACGAACGGGACGTACGCGCCCACAACAAGCCCGTTGATGATTACGGGCCAGAGCGGCGCGAGATTCCCTCGCCCGCCGCGCGCGGACATCCAAGTGAGCCACGCGGCCAGGGTCGTGGCCGCGGTGCCCAGCACTACGTCCACCATGCCGAAAGGCCCCACCGCGTTGGCGATGAGGGCGCCAACGGCAAGGCCTGGCACGGCCTCCGGCCATGCCATGGGCAGCAGCGTCAGGGCCTCGGCAACCCTCACCTGGATCACACCGTATGAAAAAGGGGCGAGCAGCAGGCATAGCCCGGCATATACCGCTGCTATGACCGCCGCTCGCGCGACTTGCCTGATTCTAGGCTGCACGACGATACGTTACACCCTTCCTCACGCGGATGGACTCTGCTGGGACACTGGCACTTCCACGACCTTGGTGGGCAGGCCAAGGCCTGTGGCCTTGAAAGCAAACACTGCCTGCTTGATCTCAGGACCGTCGGGTTTCCAAGCAGCCGCCGGCGGTTTGATCTCGTATTGCAGCTCTTCCAGGTCCAGCTCAAACGTTCGAGTGTCCCCAATCGGTGCGAGCCAGACTGCGATCTCGAATTGGTCCTGCTCGCCCTCGCCCATAGGTATCACATCGTCATTCTCGTCAAGCCATTCAACCTTCAGCTCGTTGTACATTCCAAGTCCAAGGTAACCCGTCAGCACGAAGCTAAACGTGCCCGTGATGGGCGTGTTCTCGCTCACCGTGAGCTCGTCTTCACTGAAGGTCACGGTCACCCCAGCCTTGAGGCACCCAGTGGTCAGCATCGCGAAAGTCAGCACGGCCACAACGGCGATCGCACGTAGTATGTTCGCCCTTTTCGTTTTCTCTCCCTCCCCTGCTCTGAACTTAGGTGACTACGTTGAGCAGGGTATTCTACGAAGCCAGAGAGAATCCTGCCATTATCGAAACAAAACGCCTGCATCGTCAAGAGAATGCAGGCGTCATACGATCCGTCCGGCCTACGAGGAAGCCTGGGCCCGCTCGATCCGTGCCTTGAGCACGGCCAGAGGGGTGACTCCCACGAGCCTGTCGATGGGCTTACCGTTCTTGAACACCACAAGCGTCGGGATGCTCATGATGCCGAATCTCTGTGCCGTCTCGGGGTTCTC
>LFSP01000049.1 GCA_001513145.1 Clostridia bacterium DTU025
CGGGAGAGGCGCGTTTCGTCGGGCTCCATCGCGGCGAGAGCCTTGCCGATACGGCCCATCTCGGTGGAGGCGCCGATGGCAAGGGCCTGCATGACGCCCTGGCCATTGACGACGAGGGTGCCGGAGAATAGGAAGGGCGTGTCGTCGCCGCCTGGCCGGTCCATGGTGGGAAGTGTGGGCTCTCCGGGGGCGGTGGCGTCTGCCGACTTCTTTACGGGAAGCGACTCGCCGGTGAGCAGAGATTCGTTGACTGATAGGTGAGAGCCCCAGAGGAGTACGCCGTCGGCGGGAACCCTGTCGCCCTCATTGAGGATGATCAGGTCGCCGCGGACCACGTCGCGGCCAGGGATCCTGATGTGGCGGCCATCTCGGATCACAAGGGCCCTGGGGCTTGAGAGGTCGCGGAGTGCGGCGATGGCGTTCTCCGTGCGTCGCTCTTGGATGATGGTGATTGCCATCACCACGATCACGAAGCTCATCAGCATGAGGGCCTCTTGAAGGTCGCCGAGGAGCAGGTAGATGCTGCCGCAGGCCACGAGCAGTACGAACATGGGCTCGCGCATGACCTCGAGGATTGTGGCCAGCACGGAGCGCTGGCGAGCCGAAGGGAGCTCGTTCGGGCCTTCAGCTTCTTGCCGACGACGAGCCTCCTCGTCGCTGAGGCCCTTCAGACGTTTCACGTCGAGTTCTGTAAGCACGGAACAACCTCCGTTGGGTGCGGGCGCAGGAACAAAAAATGCCTGCGTGACCTCGATTTCGTTGCGGTCCCGCAGGTTCGGATGGTACCTGCTGCTGCGCGTGCAGCCCGGCTTCGCCACATGGGCAGCCTGTTCCATGTTATGTAATGACGGTATGCGTAGTTTGGTGACAGTATACCATCGGGGTAGTGGTTCGTCAAGGGACGGAAAGGGAGGGGATGAGCGCTGGGGGCCGACGACCGGGGGCCCTTGAGCCGGATTGACGCGTCGCAGGAGAAGGGGATGGCCCGCTAGAACGGCCATATGCTCTCCACGAGGGTCAACACTATCTCGAAGATGAACAAAATGATGACCGCCCACTCCAGCCGCGTGCCGCGCTTGGCGTGGTAGAGGTCGGCGAACACCTCGATGATATCGAGAAGGGTCTCGGTCTTGTGGGTGATCTTCTCGTACCTGTCGGGTAGCTCGAACAGGTGCTCGAGGTCGCTGTATACACTGGCGGCCTCGGCGCTGCGCCACACCACGTCTGGGCGGTCGAGGATCATAATGTAGGATATGCTGCTGTACCGATAGCTCAGGATACGGCCTGAGAGGGCTGCGAGCTTCTCATCGGAGATGTTGAGGTTGCCCTTCTTGAGTTGGCTGATGAATACCTCCACGTTGTCGAAGATGTTGCTGAGTCCGTCCTCTATTCGGTCAAGGGCGGTGGATTTGGCAAGGGCAACGGCTATGATCTCCAGGTAGTACGGTTCCTCCGATGGGACGACCATTTCATCGTAACCGACGTCGACTTCCGCAGCGGCGCTGTCGACAACCAGTCTGTAGTCGTCGGTGTACTCCACCCACTTGAAATCCGCCAGGTTCTTGTCGAGCTTCTTGAAGTAGCTGATGACGTCCATCACGTCGGTGCTGGCGCAGTTCACGAACACCAGGGTGCCGAAGGAGAACACGAACACCCCCTTGCCTGCCGGCTGAGGCAGCAGGCCTCCCAAGTGCCTTTCGGTGAGCACGAGGGTGTCCTCCCAGGAGAGTCGGCGCTCTATTCCGAAGTGCGAGGCTATGGCGGTAAGGNNGCGGTAAGGTTCAGCTCCCCCGACACCGCCACTGACTTGAACGACGTCGGCGGCATTCCTATCCTCTCCAAGCTAGCCTTTTCCGTATTGTGCCACGTGGGGGCGAGCTTAACACGGATCGAGGATGGGGGAAGATGGCCCGCTGGTGAGCTGGCCATCGGCAGGGGGAGCGCAATACCGGCGCGAAATGACCCCCGCCGCCGTCGGCTGCCCGCGCCGACCCATGCACGGATCGCTTTCGCGGACCTTCGACCCGCCTGGCCTGTCGCCGCGAGCGCTGCTCGTTGCCGTCCCTGCCCCTGTCCTACCCGGGCCGCTTCACAGCATCATAGCAGGGTCAGGAAAGGCTCTAGCGCCTCAACGGGCACCTCAACCACGCGCCAATATAGGATGCCGGCGGTGAAGAGCACGTGGGCTGCCAGCACCGCGATGAGTGCGGGCGCGCCGCCCGGGGCGGGTCGCGGCGCCATGTACGACGGGCTACTGTATCTGGAGGCAAACGCACGTCCGAGTTCGGATCCCCTGCGTCCCCTCCGCTGCACAAACGCGGATGCCACCTGAACCAGGCACGCCAAGGCGGCCACCTGGGAGAGCCCGGTCGCCACCGCCAACGCGCGGCTGGCCGCGGGCAGTATGGCCACGGCCTGCCACTGGGGAATTCCCGCCAGCGCCCAGGCCGTCGTCACCAGTATCGCCAGATCGATCGCAGACATCAGCCCTGCGGGCACCAGGCTCAGCTGGTTGCGTTTCGGCGCCAGCGCCGACACGAACATGCTGTAGCGTCGGCGCGACCGCTGTCGCAGGGTCGCGAGGGCGCGGCGCAGTCCGGCGGCGATGGTCACGACGAACGCCACCGCACAGGCACCGAAGGCCGCGAACCACGTTGTGCCTGTCTCATACCACGCCAGCCTGTCGTATGCCCACTGCCCCACGAACATGTGAGCCGACCTCCCGCCTGACGCTGCCGGGTCGCTAAAGGCGATGAGCTCGCCTCCTTCCGGGGATTGGTAGAGGCCGTCTGGGCGGAGAAACGCGGTGAGCGGGGAACGTTTCGAAACAGGGGTTGAGAGCAGGGTTACAGTGCGGCCGTCTTCAGAGACCTTCACCCTAGTCTCCATGAATAATGCGGATAGCTTGGCCGGGCCGCGCCGCGGGTAGCGGTTGAGCCGGTAGGTTCCGGAGAAGGCTGGCTGGGCTGCTGCGGCGTCATGCGCGATGCCCGGAGTCTCGCCCTGACGCTCCGGCCCACCGGGCGCAGCGAAGAGCGAGGCGAAGACGGCGGTTACTGTCTCATCAATGAGACTGCCAGCTCCGGACCCGTTGCCTGCGACAAACAGGCCGAAGTCGTGCTCTGGCACGAGAAGCAGCATGGACGAGAAGCTCCAGATGTCGCCGCCATGCGAGAGCACCGTGGTGCCGTTCCGCGACCCTACGAACCACGCCATTCCTATGCCGGGCAGCCCTGGGGCGTTGGCGAAGTGTNNTAGGGAGGTTACGTCGTCTGACATAGTGGTAGCTCTGCGCCAGCTGCGCGGCCTGCGAGGGCTCAAGCTGCTCGGGCTCTGAGAAGGTGGAGCTATACATTCCAAGAGGTTGGAGAATGTTGTCACGGACGTAGTCTCGGAAGCTCTGCCCCGAGGTCAACTCCACGACATGGCCAGCCAGGCCGAATGCGTAGTTGCTATACTGGATGACTTGACCTGGGGGTCTCAGAAGTAAAGGAATATTCGATCCCAAGTAGCTTCCCAACGACTGCTGGGGCTGGCCTTGCGGGGACGTGAGGGCGGCCACGTCCTCGTCGAAGCCCGCGGTGTGGGTCAGGAGGTGCTGGATGGTGACCTCCTGGCCGCCAACGCTCGGGAGCTTGAAGGCGGCAAGGTGGTGGTTTACGGGGTCGTCCAGGCGAAGGCGGCCGGCCTCCATCTCCCTGGCCATGGCGGCGGCGACGAACAGCTTGGAGATGGATCCCACGCGCACCAGGGTGGACGCGGGGTCCATTGGCCGCAGCGTGATGATGTCGGCCCAGCCGAAGCCCTCAAGGCATACGACTTCGCCGTTCTGCACGGCCCCGGCCACGACACCGGGCACGTGAAGGCGGTCCATGGCGTCAGGGATGACGCGGGAGAGCACGTCTTCGATGGTCGGCGTTTCGGATGGGGTCTGGGCCTGGGCAGGGGCCTGGGCGAGGATAAGGGCAGGGGCCTGGGCATGCGCCAGCGCGGCTGGGGCCGAGCAAGCCAGGCTCGCTAAGCATATTACGATGACGGTCAGGGCGGTTCTGAGCAGGCGATTCGTGGGAACCACGTCCTTTGCGATGGGATCGAGGCGGGTCGCGCTGATGCCAAGGTAAGGTATGGTATTCGCGGAAGATGGGGGCAATCCTGCTTCGGGCGGCGGGACGCAGAAGGATAACAGAGCCCTGCTACAGAATCCAACACGAATGATTCGAGGTCACCAAAGAGCGAGGAAGGAGATGCCAACGTGAAGGGCAGCTCAGTTGCGCCAGCGCACGTGCCGCTCAGCTCGGTTGCAGACGTCCAGAGCATACAGCAGATAGCCGACGCCGTCGCCGCTGCCATGGGCGTGGACGTTACGGTGGCCGACGCCAGCTTGCGGCGGGTGGCAGGAACGGGGCCTTTCGCCGGCGCGCGAGGGGAGAAGGTGCCGCAGGGGTGCGTGTTCGAAAGGGCCCTCAAGGGCTCGGGAACGCTCGTGGTGGAGGACCCGCGAGAGGTGGCCCTCTGCGTGGACTGTACCGGCAGGGATCAGTGCAGGGAAACGCTGGGCATGTGTACGCCCATCATCCTGGACGGCCAGGCCATCGGTATCCTGTCCATCGTGGCGTTCACGTCTGAACAGCGGGATCGAATAATGGCCTCGCTGGCCTCGTTCGTCGCCTTCCTGGAGAAGATGGCGGAACTGATCGCCACCAAGATGGCGGAACACCGTTTGATCACGGCCATCGAGGAGCGCAGCCGCGAGCTGGAGGCGGTGATGAACCACATCCCGCAGGGCGTGATATGCGTCGACGCTCAGGGCAGGATCAGGCACATCAACGACGGCGCGGTGAAACTGTTGCGGCTGACTGAGAGGAGGCCGCGCAGGGGAGAGGATCTCGCGGGCATCTGGCCCGATTGCATGCTGCTGAGGTCCATGGCGCGCCGCGAGTCGCATTCCAACGTGGAGGAGAGCTATCGTCTGCCTGGCGGCGGAACGGTGAGGTTCTTGTCGTCTGTGAGCACTCTGCTACTTGAAGACAGGATCATCGGCGGCGTCGTGACATTCAGCGACCTGGAGCGCACCCACAGAGACGTCTTCAGGGTGATGGAGAAGGAGACCGCGTTCACCTTCGACGACATCATCGGCTCAAGCCCGCACATGCAGGCGGCGAAGCGTCAGGCCCTTACGGCGGCGCAGTACGATTCCAACATCTTGCTCACCGGGGAGACTGGCACCGGCAAGGAGCTGTTTGCCAGGGCCATCCATAATGCCAGCCCGCGTCGAGACTACCCGTTCATCAGCGTCAACTGCGCGGCCATTCCCGAAGCGCTGCTGGAGAGCGAGCTTTTCGGATACGAGCCCGGGGCGTTCACCGGTGCCAGCAGGAGCGGTAAGCCGGGCAAGTTTGAGCTGGCGAATCACGGCACGCTCTTTCTGGACGAGGTCGGCGACATGCCCCTGTTCCTTCAGGCGAAGCTTCTCAGGGTGATCCAGACGATGGAGATAACCAGGGTGGGGGGCGTGCATCCCAAGCGCATCGACGCAAGGATAATCGCCGCCACCAACCAGGACCTGGCGGAACTGGTGCGGGCGAACAGGTTCCGTAGCGACCTCTACTACAGGCTCAACGTGATCCCGCTTTCGCTGCCGCCGCTAAGGAGCAGGCGCGAGGACGTGCGGGAGCTTTCACGCCACTTCTGTGCCTACTACTCCCGGCAGTTCAACAAGGGGCCGATGGAGCTCACGGAGGAGGCTTTGGCTCTGCTCGAGAGCTACGGTTGGCCCGGAAACGTGAGGGAGCTGGAGAACGTCATCGAGTACGCCGTGAACTTCGCGAATGGCCCACAGATCCGCCCGGAAGACCTGCGGGCGCGGCTTTCTGTCGATGTGAGGCCGGCCAGGACAGGGATGGATCTGCGGTCTGCGACCAAGGAGTTTCAGAGGCAGATGGTGCAGGAGTGCGTTGCCAGGCACGGATCTGGGCCGGGGGCGCGGGAGCGGGCTGCGGAGGAGTTGGGCATCAGCAGGGCGACGCTTTACAGGATACTATCGCAAGATTGATACGGAAATCTCAGAATTGAGACTGCGGGTTTTCGGGGGCGTGCGCAGGGCGGCGAGCGAGTGGCGCCTGAGCAGGGACGGAGGGCCGGCGGAGCAAGGTTCCGCCGTTGGCATGGAAATTGCATTGTTAATGGAATGCATGAAACTCCCTATACTCCTTGCTGTGAGGCGTGGTGTCGATGGATCTGGAGAGCCTTAAGAGTATACTCGATCAGGAAGTGGCAGTCGCGGTAGGCTGCACTGAGCCGGTGGCCATAGCCCTCACGTCTGCGGCTGCGATGGCGGCGGTGGGCGGAGAGCCGCTCAAGCTCGAGATGACATTGGGAGTGGGCGTGTTCAAGAACGCTCGCGCCGTGGGCATCCCGGGCACCACCGAGACAGGAGTGGAGCTTGCGGCGGCGTTGGGGCTGGCCATCTCCAAGCCCGAGGCGGGCCTGGAGATCCTGGGCCACGTGGATCCGGCGGCCCTGCAGCGTGCTAAGGATATCCTTCAATCCATCGAGCTTGGGTGCGATGTGGACTTCGACCGCGCAGGGGTGTACGTGAGGTGCAGGGTCGTGACCACCGCCGGCGAGGCGGTGGCCGAGACGGCGGGCAGGCACGACAGCGTCTGCGTTCTGTCGGTCAACGGAGAGCGACTCCCCTGCGAGGGGGGTGAAGCAGCGTCGCAGCGCGAGACCCTTCGGCAGCTTGGCTCCTTCGAGAAGATGTTGGACGTGTTGTGGGATGCGCCGGCGGCGGGTTTTGTCCACCTTGTGGACAAGACCAGGGTCAACCTGGAGCTGGCGGAGTGGGGCATCAAGGCGGGCCTGGGTATGGGCATCGGAAGGTGCTCCAATGGAGCTGTGGCGGACCACGCTACGCTTGCGGCTGCGGCGTGCGACGCAAGGATGGCCGGAGTTCAGAAGCCCGTATGCACCTGTGCGGGCAGCGGAAATCAGGGGATATCCGCCACGGTGCCGCTGCTTTCGGCGGCGCAGGCGGAGAAGGTCGGCGAGGAGCGGCTTGGGAAGTGCCTGGCGCTGAGCCTGCTGGCAACGGTGTACGTGAAGGAGCACTTTGGGCTGCTTTCGCCGGTGTGCGGGTGCGCGGTGGCTGCTGGCGCAGGGTCTGCGGCGGGCCTGGCGATGCTGTGGGGAGGTGACCGGCAGGCAGCTGAAGCGGCGGCATCCGCGGTGCTGGCCACGCTCGCGGGGATGCTGTGCGACGGGGGCAAGGTGGGCTGTGCCATGAAGGTATGGACCGCCGTGAGCACCGCCGAGCAGTCGGCAAGGTTCGCGCTGGCCGGAGGGAAGATCCCTGCGGGCAACGGCATAGTGGGCAGGACCATCAACGACACCCTGCTCAAGCTGGAGCGAGTTGCAAGGGATGGCATGGGCGGTCTCGACCGCGCGATCGTGGCGGCAATGTGTTGACGGAAAGCTTCGACAGAACTTCGACGGACCATGAAGAGAAACCAACGACTTAGCTTGAGGGAGGCGCAGGAATCATGAAGAGAAACCTACTGAGACTTGCCTTGGCGTGCGCGCTTGCCGGGGCGTTGATGCTGGCGCCTGTGGCGTCGGCGCAGTTCAGCATCAGATTTCTGACCATCTCCACGGGCCCCGTCGGGGGCGAATGGTACGTGCTGGGCGGAATCCTGTCTGAGATCCTCAAGCCTGCGCTGCCTGGCGTCAGGGTGACGGCAACCACCGGCGGTGGAGTCGCCAACCTGAGCACGGTGGCCAGTGCGAAGAGCGACATCGGCACCACCCAGGACCAGCTGCTGTTCGAGGCCAGAAAGGGTATGGGCGACTTCGCTGACAATCCTCTCACCAACGTGGTGGGCCTCTGCTACCTCGCAGACATCTACATGAGCGTGTTCCTGGTGAGGGAGGACATGAACATCAACTCTCTGGACGATATCGCAGCCAGGAAGATGCCCATCAGGATCCTCACGGCGCCGCAGGGCTCGACGCCGTCCAGAGCTGCCGAGCGGATGCTGGCGGAGTACGGCGTCACTCCGGAGTCTCTGAAGTCCTGGGGCGGCTCACTGGGCTACGTGTCGTATGCCGATGCCAGCTCAATGATTCGTGACGGGCACGCCGACGCTTACTGCGGCCCGATCATGCCCGCCATAATCGAGCTCACGGTGTCGCGCAAGATGAAGATGCTCCCCGTGAAGCAGGCCGTGCTTGAGGCGATGAACGAGAAGCACGCCTACGGCATCGCGGTGATACCCAAGGGCGCGTACGACTTCGTCAAGGAAGATACCCCGGTCATGACCGAGTCGCCGGTGCTCATCGTGCGCGACGACGTTCCTGAAGACGTGGTGTACGCTGTGACCAAGGCCATCGCCGAGAACGCCGAGAAGATCCAGGCGGCTGGCGCCACATACTTTGGATTCACGGCCGAGATCATGCCGAAGCTGGCAGGCGGTCCGATCCACCCGGGGGCGCTGAAGTACTATCAAGAGATGGGCTGGGTCAAGTAACGCATAACGGTTAGGCAACGGGCAACAGGCTGCGGGCGCAATGCCGCCTGCAGCCTGCTTCAGGCCCCTGGAGGTGGAAGGCTGTGAGCGAACAGAACAAGGTGCTCAAGTGGGTTGTAACAATACTATCTGTGGCGTATGCTGCTTTTCATCTGTACACGGCTGCTTACGGGACTTTCATCGCGCAACTGCAGCGACCACTGCACCTGGCGTTCGCGGTAGTCATCGGGTTCTTGGTGTATCCGGCCAGCAAAGGAAAGAAGATCGGATGGTTCGACATGTTGCTGGCCGCGGCCGGTGCGTTCGCGCTGGGCTACCTGGTGGTCAACTATGAGCCGATCTCGCTCCGCCAGACCCTGGTCACGCCCATGTCTACTTTGGATGTGGTGGTAGGGGCGATAGTGATAGTGCTCCTGCTGGAGCTGACGAGGAGAGCTGTGGGCGGGGTCATGACCCTGGTGGCGGCCGTATTCTTGGTTTTCATCGTTGCTGGCCCGTACCTTCCCGACATCATAGCCCACAGAGGGTTCAGCTGGGTGGACCTCCTCGATTACCAGGTGTTCGGTCTGGATGGGGTGTTCTCCATCCCGATGAGCATCTCTGCAACATACATCGTGCTGTTCATCATCTTGGGGACGTTCATGGAGTACACCGGCACCGGTGATGTCATCATGGACATCGGTAAGGCTGTCGCCGGCAGGTACCGGGGAGGGCCGGCTAAGGTTGCCGTGGTGTCGTCGGCGCTGTTCGGCTCGATCTCGGGAAGCGCTGCGGCGAACGTCTACGCCACAGGAACTTTCACCATTCCGATGATGAAAAGGATAGGCTACTCTTCGGCGTTCTCCGGAGCGGTTGAAGCGGTGGCGTCCACCGGTGGGCAGATAATGCCTCCCGTGATGGGGGCGGCGGCCTTCCTCATGGCGGAGCTATTGGGCGTGCCGTACATGCACATCGTCAAGACGGCCCTGATTCCGGCGATCCTTTACTATGCGGCACTCTTCATCGCTCTTGACTTCGAGGCTGCGCGCCTGGGCCTCAAAGGGATGGACCGCAAGGAGCTTCCCTCGATGAAGGACATCTTGCCCAGGCTCTATCTGTTGGTGCCCTTGATCCTGCTGGTGGTCATCTTGGTGCGAGGATACACCCCCTTCAGGGCTGCCTTCATCGCGATCATAGCCACCTTCGTGCTGAGTTTCGTGCGCAAGGACACCAGGTTCACCCTGGCCTCCTTCGTCGACGCCCTGGTGGTATCGGCAAAGCGCACGGTGATGATAGCCGCGGCGTGCGGAGCGGCCGGCATCGTGATCGGCTCCATCACCATGACCGGCATGGGGCTGTCGCTGTCAAGCCTTATCATATCGCTGTCTGGCGGGAACACAGTGGCCGCTCTGCTATTGGTGATGGTGTCTTCGATCATCATGGGCATGGGCACGCCCACGACCGTGGCCTATATCGTGGTGTCGACCCTTGCGGTGCCCATAATGAGGGATTTGGGCTTTCCGACGATAGCCTCTCACATGTTCGTGTTCTACTTTGCAGTGCTCTCCATGATCACCCCGCCGGTGGCCCTGGCGGCTTACGCTGCTGGTGACATCGCGAAAGAGGATTCCATGAAGGTTGGGTTCACCGCGATGAGGATCGGGGCCATCGTGTTCACGATTCCATTCGTGTTCCTTTCGGATCCGCCTCTGCTCATGCAGGGCAGTGCAGGCGCCATAGCCTTCAGGTTGGGGATGACGCTGCTTTCGGCCGTGGCCTTCGCGGGCGCGGCAACTGGATGGCTCGGCCGTAGCCTCAACTGGTTTGCCAGGCTGGTGCTGTTGGCCGCGTTCGTCCTCATCATAGCGCCTGACGTGTTGACCAGCGTCGTGGGCATCGCGCTGCTGGCAGGAGTGTGGGCGTTGAGGGATCGGTTGGCGGTACGCAAGGGCGCAGCTGCATGAACCCCGCACATGAACTGTGCAGGCGAGATAGATTGCGAAGTCAGGAGGTAACAACATGGGTTGCAACTGTAGATGCAAAGAGAGCTGTTGCTCCGAGCTGGTGAGACCCGTCGGCTCGTGGGTGGCGCTGGTGACTCCCTTTACCAACGACGACAAGGTGGATATGGAGGGGTTCGCCCGCCTAGTTGATTTCCACGTGGCGAACGGCTCAGACGGAGTCATATTCCTGGGCTCCACGGGCGAGGCCACGTCACTCTCCATCGATGAGAAGAAGGAAATCATCAGAGCCATGGCGCCGTACTGCAAGGGCAAGATCCCTGCATACTTCGGCGTAACCTGTCCCACCACCAAGGACACAGTGGCGTTGGCCCAACTGGTGGAGGAGTGCGGCGGAGACGGCGTGATGATGGTGGTGCCACCGTACATCGCGCCTCCGCAGGATGCGGTGTACGATTACTTTGCGACCGTGGCGAAGTCCATCTCCATCGGCGTGGCGATATACAACAACCCCAGCCGCGTGATAGTCAACATCGATCCCGAGACAGTGATCAAGCTGGCCGAGATCCCTAACGTAGTGGCCGACAAGGAGGCCATGGGCAACATCAGCCAGCTGGCGGAGATCATCCCGGCCACCAAGGGCAAGCTGAACGTGCTGTGCTGCGACTTCCCCAAGTACTCGCTGATCCTGCCCACCTTGGCGCTGGGTGGCCACGGCACTGCCAACGTCGCAGGCAACATAATTCCCCGCGAGATGGCGGAGCTGTCGAGGCCATGGGCTTCGTGGGAGGACTTCAAGCGTACGCAGGCACTGGCCGAGGAGTACAGGCCTATCATGAAAGCCTGCTACTCTGTGACCAACCCAGTGTCGGTGAAGGCCGCCATGGAATACCTGGGCCTGCCATCGGGCAAGCCGCGTCTGCCGCTGAAGCCTATGGTCGGCGAGAAGCTGGAGCAGCTCAAGCAGCTGCTTGACCAGTTCAAGCTCAGGGAGAAGTACGGGCTGTAGTGGCCGGCGGCAGGCGGGTTTACGCCTGAGGTTTCACAGTACGCTTGGGAGGAATAGAGATGGCGACGAAGTTCCGGGCGCTCGAGGGCGCCGTACCCTACGTTCTTCACATGGAGGCGGGCGCCGACGTCTTCGGCGAGCTCAAGAAGTTCTTCGTGGAGGGCAACTGGACCGAGGTGGTCGTGATGGGTTGCGCGGGATCGCTGGACAAGGCGGTCGTGTGCTACCCAAAGGATGCGCAGCTTCCCCCGGTGATCGAACGCATCGAGATGGAAGGCGTTTTCGAGATATGCACCCTCACCGGCAACGTGATCTGCCATGAAGGATCTCCGCGGGTTCACCTGCACGGTTCGTTTGCCGAGAGGGGGATCAAGGTGTACGGCGGCGCCATCCAGGACGGGTCCCGCATATTCAAGTCTGCGGACTTCTTCCTGCTGGCGCGCTGACGCTGGTTGGCGTCATATCCAGGGGCGATCTTCGGCTGAGCTCGGCGTCTCCAGTATAGAGGCGTGGCTGGCCGATGGGTCGCCCTCTCTGCACCTTGAGAACGCTATGCTGTGAGCACCAAAGAGCGGTCGCGGGGCGGCTCTTTCGCGTTGGCCGACGCTCACCTGTCGTGCCGACGCGACGCACACGCTATTCAGTCCTGCATAGTACGTTAAGGATTGTGCCGAAAATCACTTCCAAGACCCCTTTGTAGCTCCGCAAGGCTTGACTGCGGGAAGGAGCACGCGTATAATCTACAGAAATACCTGAATAACCCAAGTATGCGTGGATGGAGGGGGAAGGTACATGTCCAGAAGGTTGCTGCTCGCCGTGGTGGCGACACTCTTGGTGTCGCTGGTGGCGCTGCCGGCCACAGGAGTGATGCAGTCTCCACAGAAAGGCGGGATTCTCAGGATCGCCGCAACCACGATCCAGCAGTTGGATCCCTACAAGACGGCTGCGAACGATGAGACCAACGTGATCGGGCTGGTTTTCGACCCGCTCGTGATCATCGGCAAGGACGGTTTCGAGGCAAAGCCCCACCTGGCGGAGAGCTGGGAGAGGCCTGACGACTACACCTGGATATTCCACCTGCGTAAGGGCGTCTACTTCCAGGAGGGCAACGCGGTGTTCCCCAAGGGCGCCCGCAGGGAAGTCACCGCCGATGACGTGGTGTACTCCATCAACCGCTTCATGAACGTCAGCACGGCCTTCACCATCGGCGAAGTGGACGAAGTGAAGGCCCTCGACAGGTACACCGTGCAGATCACCACCCCCGTGCCCAACCCGTTCCTGGTGGATGACCCCAACCGTCTGGCGTCTGTGGGCATCGTGCCGAAAGAGGCCGTGGAGAAGCTGGGGGAGGACGGGTTCGCAATGAACCCCATCGGGTCAGGGCCATTCATACTGAAGAGCTTCGCCCCGGATCAGAGCGTGGTGCTGGAGCGCAACCCTGACTACTGGCTGCCTGTGTATCTGGATGGCGTGGAGTTCGTGGTGATCCCCGACCCCACGGTTCAGACCATGGCCCTGACCGCAGGCGAGGTTGACGTGGTTCCTTACATCTTCAACGTCGACGCCATGGCAACGCTGTCGCGGAACCCCAGGCTGCAGATGCTGAGCAGGGGCGGCTCGTATCGTGGAATCGGGTTCAACGTGACCACCCCTCCGTTCGATGAGTTCGCGGTGCGCGACGCCATCAGCAAGGCCGTGGACATCGATGCGGCGTTCAACGCCGTGGTGGCGCCCCATGGCGAGCGCGCCTATGGGCAGTGCCCGCCCTGGGTGCCGCACGGCTACGACCCGTCGCTGAAGGAGATATGGAAGTACGACCCGAAGGAGGCCGTGGAGATCCTCAATGCGGCCGGCTTCAGGGACACCAACGGCGACGGCATCCTGGACCGCAACGGCCAGCCGCTGAAGGTGGAGATCAAGACCACCCCCGGCTCGCAGATACGTGTGCTGACCATCCTCGCTACGCAGCTGAGGCAGATCGGCATAGACGCCTCCGTGCTGCAGCAGGACGTGGCTGTGTGGGCCGATGACGTCATCAACGGCAACACCGGCGTGTTCTTCGACCTCAGCTTCGCCGGTGCCACCGGCCTGCACTCGCTGTTCCACTCAAGCGTGATCGGCATGACCAACGGCCATTACTACTCCAACCCGGAGGTCGACTCCTTGCTTGACCAGGCCCTGTCGACCACCGATCCTGAGGCGATCGCAAGCAACTGGAAGCAGGCGCAGCGGAAGATCATGGAGGACAGGGCGGCGCTGCCTCTCTACTTCGAGTGGGCGTACGCCATCGTCAGCGACAAGGTCCACGACTTCGTGCCTGCCTGGGGCGGTCTGCATCTGGTATCGTTGGAGAACAACGTGTGGCTATCAAGGTGACGCCGCTCGGGGCTTGCCGCTTGCCTCACGCGGGGTGAGCTAGCCACCTGGTATGCCACCGGGAAGGGGGCCGGCTCGACGCCGGCCCCCTCCGGCGGGCTAGAAGGGGAGATGCACTGACTTGACTGGATACATCGTTCGCAGGCTCCTCACCACCATTCCTGTGCTCCTGGGCATCACCTTCATAGTGTTCGCCATGGTGAGCCTGGCGCCGGGGGACGCCATCAGCCTCATGCTGGGCTCGGAAACGGCGAACGTGGCCAATGTAGAGCGCCTGCGCCGGGAGCTGGGGCTTGATCTGCCTTGGTACGAACAGTACCTGAGGTACATGAAGGGGCTCCTCACTGGCGACATGGGACGGTCCATAACCTACAAGCGGCCGGTGGTGGACATGATACGCGAGCGCTTCAACAACACGCTGATCCTGGCCGCAAGCTCCACTCTATTCGCACTCGTCATATCTCTTCCGCTGGGCATCGCGGCGGCGTACCAAAGGCGCAGCTGGATCGACTACGGCGCTAGCACCCTGGCGATGCTGGGGGTGTCGCTGCCCAGCTTCTACCTGGGCCTCCTGCTGATCATCGTGTTCGGACTCAACCTGGGCTGGCTTCCCATACGGGGGATGGCTTCCCGCAGCGCCAGCCTGGGCACGTACATCAGGCACCTGATACTGCCGTCCGTGACTTTGGGCAGCGGCCTTGCTGGCATACTCACGAGGCTCACGCGCTCGTCGGTGCTGGAGGCGCTGTCGCAGGATTACGTGAGGACCGCCAGGGCCAAGGGCGTTGGCGAGCGCAAGGTGCTTTACAAGCACGCCCTCAGGAACGCGCTGCTTCCCGTGACCACCACCTTCGGCCTGCAGTTCGGCGGGCTGTTGGGGGGAGCTGCGATCATCGAGACCATCTTCTCCTGGCCCGGCGTGGGGATGCTGGCAGTGAACGCGGTGAAACAGAGGGATATCCCGCTGATACAAGGCACGACGCTGGTGTTCGCTCTAGGCTTCGTGCTGGTGACTTTGGTGGTGGACATCTTGTACGTAGCAATAGATCCGAGGATCCGCTATGAGTAGGGATATGAGCAGGGAAGAGAAGACCGCCAGATCCGAGCTGGCGCATCTGGTAAAGGTGTTCCTCAGGCACCGGCTGGGCGTTGTCGGGCTGGTGATGCTGAGTTGTTTCGTTCTTGCCGCGGTGTTCGCCCCGGTGGTGGCCCCCTACGACCCGCTGGAGATGGACCTGTTGAACCCCTTCGCACCTCCGGGCTCTCCGGGGCACCTTCTGGGCACCGATAACTACGGGCGCGACATCCTTTCGCGTCTGATTCACGGCTCCAGGATATCGCTGCTCATAGGCATCGTGGCCGTGACCATAGCGGCCGTGCTGGGCTCGTGCCTGGGGCTGTTGGCAGGCTACTACGGAGGATGGGTGGACGCGCTGGTGATGCGCCTAGTTGAGGTGTTCTACGCGTTCCCCTTCCTGATACTTGTCATCGGCGTCATGGCCGTGCTTGGGCCGAGCATCTACAACGTCATGATCGTGCTGGGTGTGGTGAGCTGGCCGCTTTACGCGAGGCTGGTTAGGGCGCAGGTGATGGCGCTGAAGTCGGAAGATTTCGTCAAGGCGGCGACGGCTATGGGGCTGTCAGATGCCAGGATCATGTTCAGGCACATCCTGCCCAACGTGCTGACGCCGGTGATAGTATCGGCCACGCTGGGCATTCCTGGGGCCATACTCTCGTCGGCAGCCCTGGGATTCCTGGGCTTCGGCGTGCAGCCACCGTGGCCCGAATGGGGCGCCATGGTGAGCGAGGCCAAGGACTTCATGCTTATCGACTCCAACATGATTATCTGGCCAGGCATGTGCGTTTTCCTCGTTGTGCTCAGCTTCAATTTTGTCGGGGACGCCGTGCGCGACGCCTTGGACCCGCGCCTGGCCAAGCAGTTACACTGAGGGAGGCTTCACGATGAGCAGGTTTGACAAGATAGAGGAGCTCATTGATCGGGTGCCAGAGTACTCGGTGTTCGTCACCGTAGACGAGCTCTACGCCAGGGCAGCGCAGGTTGCGGCCAAGGCGCCGGAGCTGGCCGAGCTCCGCGTGGTGGGCAAGTCCACCAAGGGAAGCGACATCCCCATGCTGACTGTGGGGCGCGGCCCCGTGAGCATCCTGGTGTTCGCGTGCCCGCATCCCAACGAGCCCATCGGGGCGATGATGACGTACTTCCTCATGGAGGAGCTTATCGAGAACCCGTTGCTGCGGGAGGGCCGCGCTTGGCACATACTGCCCTGCGTGGACCCTGACGGCACCAGGCTCAACGAGGGATGGTTCAAGGGCCCGTTCACCATAAGGAACTACGCCAAGGGATTCTACCGGCCGAAGCCCCAGGATCAGGTGGAGTGGACCTTCCCCATCACATACAAGACCCTGTCGTGGACGACGCCGAAGCCCGAGACGCAGGCGCTGATGGAGGCCATCCTCATGGCCAAGCCGGACGTGATGTACTCGCTTCACAACGCCGGGTTCGGCGGCGCCTACTACTACGTCTCGCACGAGCTTCCGGCCGAGTGCTACGAGGAGCTGCGGCGCATCCCTGTGGCGAGGGGAATCGAGCTTTCACTGGGCGAGCCGGAGATGCCGTGGGTTGAGGAGCTGAGCCCTGCGGTGTACAAGACCACCTCCACGGTGGACTCGTACGAATACTTCGCCAAGTTCGCGCCGGGCGACCCGGCGGAGTTCGTCGTGGCCGGCGCCGGCAGCACGGAGTGGGCGCAGTCACAGAGGGATTTGTTCAGCCTGGTCACGGAGGTGCCATACTTCACGTCTCCCAAGACCAGCGACCAGAATCCCGTGGCGCGGGCGCGGCGAGACGTGCTGCTTGAGGGGCTGGAGCGCTCGCGCGAGATCTACGGGCTGGTCAACGCCATGCTGGAGCGCACGAAAGGGAAGCTCGACGCCGGCGACGCGCCGCTTCTGTGGGAGGCGGTAGCCACCTTCGTCGACTCGGGCCTGAAGTCGCTGCCCAGCCAGGAGCGGTGGGCCCGGGAGACGCCCGGGATGGAAGCTCCGGCCACCGTGGCGCAGGAGGCCGACTCGCTGTACATCAGGGTCTTCTACCAGATGCTCATCGCGTCGATGCTGTCGAGGGCCATCAAGATGCAGCTGTCTGCGGAAGGGGCCGGAGGCGACGCCGAGAGTGGAGAAAACGCCGGTGATGCCGCGGGCGAGGGCGCAGCCTCGGAGCTGGCTGCCGTCGGGCGTGAGCTGGATGCTGCCATTGACGGCTGGGCGTCTGACATAGAAAGAAATCTCAGCTACGAGGTGGTGCCCATCAGGAACCTGGTGCAAGTGCAGTACGGGGCGCTGCTGGCGGTGCTGGAGTGCAGAGGGATGTGAGGTGGCACCAAGTGCCTGGTAACCGGGAGCCGCTGCTTAGGGTGGAGGACCTCGTCACCAAGTTCGTCACTGAAGATGGCGTCGTCACGGCGGTGGACGGCGTGAGCTTCGAGATATACCCAGGCGAAACCCTGGGCATCGTGGGCGAGAGCGGGTCAGGCAAGAGCGTGACCAGCCTGTCGGTGATGAGGCTGATTCCGAACCCGCCGGGTAGGATCGAGTCGGGGCGAGTGCTGTTCGGCGGGAGAGACCTGCTGGCCCTGAGCGAGCAGGAGATGCGAAAGATACGCGGCAACGACATAGCCATGATATTCCAGGAGCCTATGACCAGCCTCAACCCCGTGTTCACGGTGGGCGACCAGATAGCGGAGGCCATTCGGCTGCACCAGCACGCGGGGCCGAAGGAGGCCAGGGAGCTGGCCATCGAGATGCTGAGGAAGGTGGGGATACCCTGGCCGGAAAAGCGGGTTGACCAGTATCCCCACCAGATGAGCGGCGGCATGAGGCAGAGGGTGATGATAGCCATGGCCATCTCCTGCAACCCGGCGCTGCTCATCGCGGATGAGCCCACCACGGCGCTGGATGTGACGATCCAGGCGCAGATTCTGGACCTCATCAGGCAGCTCAGGGCCGAGAGGAACGCGTCCGTGATGCTGATCACCCATGACTTGGGCGTGATCGCAGAGATGGCCGATAGGGTGATCGTGATGTACGCGTCGCAGGTTGTGGAGACAGGCGATGTGGAGGCCATTTTCGAGCGGCCATTGCACCCGTATACCAGGGGCTTGCTGGATTCCGTGCCGAAGCTTCACGCAGACGCGGAGAGGCTGCATTCCATCGATGGAGTGGTGCCGTCGCCTTTCGAGACGCTGCCGGGCTGCAGGTTCGCGCCCAGGTGCCCGCTGGCTAGCGACGAGTGCGTGGACGGCGTGCCGGAGCTGCGGGATGTTGGCGGCGGCAGGCAGGTCAGATGCATCAAGGTGGATGCGGGAGCGGGCGCAGTAGCAGGAGCAGCAGCAGGCGCCGGAGCTGCGAAGGGAAAGGGGGCGGCGTCGGAATGGTCGGCGTGAGCAGGCAGGGGCAGGCGGGAGCGCGGGCGCCGGCGCGGGCGCACGTGCAGCCGGATACGCGGGCCCAGGCAGAGGCCGCGGTGCAGGCCCGGACGCAGGCCGCAGTTGAGGTGCGAAAGCCCGCCCCGCTGCTGGTTGTGAAGGACCTGGTGAAGCACTACCCGGTCACGCAGGGCATCCTCCGCAGGCGGCAGGTCGCGTCGGTGCGGGCCGTCGACGGCATTTCCTTCGAGGTGTATCAGGGCGAAACCCTGGGCCTCGTGGGTGAGAGCGGCTGCGGAAAGTCCACCACCGGCAGGGTGCTGATGAGGCTGGAGGAGCCCACGTCCGGCAAGGTGTGGTTCGACGGCACAGACTGGTTTTCCCTGAGCCAGCGTGAGCTGAGGGCCAGGCGCCGCGAGATGCAGATAGTCTTCCAGGACCCGTTCTCCTCCCTGAACCCCAGGATGACGGTGGGCCAGATCCTCGGCGAGCCCATGTACATGCACGGCATCGCGCGAGGCGCGGAGCTGCAGCGCCGCATTGAGCACCTCCTGGAGGTTGTGGGGCTTGACCGCTCCCACGGCCGCAGGTACCCCCACGAGTTTTCAGGCGGACAGCGCCAGCGGATAGGCGTGGCCCGGGCGCTGGCGCTCAACCCGAAGCTCATCATCTTGGACGAGCCTGTGTCGGCGCTGGACGTTTCGGTGCAGGCCCAGGTGATCAACCTTCTCACCGACCTGCAGCGAGAGTTCGGCCTCACTTACGTGTTCATAGCCCACGACCTCGCTGTGGTGAGGCACATCAGCGACCGCGTGGCCGTGATGTACCTGGGCAAGATCGTGGAGATGGCCGACAAGACGTCGCTCTACTCCAACCCTCTCCACCCTTACACCGAGGCACTGCTCTCGGCGGTGCCCATCCCCAACCCCAGGGGCAGGGCGGAGCGCAGGCGCATCATCCTTGAGGGCGACGTGCCCAGCCCGGTGGCGCCTCCGTCAGGGTGCCGGTTTCACACCCGCTGCCCCCTGGCGCGCGACGTATGCAAGAAGGAGACTCCGCCCATGGTTGACGTGGGCGGCGGGCACCTGTGTGCCTGCTGGGTGCGGGCCGACGTGTAAACCCGGGATGACGGATGCATGGACGTGTCGCGTCAGACCACATGATACAGCTGCGGCTGCCCATGCGAACGCCGCAACCGCCGCGCGTTTGGTGCGCCGTTTGAAGCCGTTTGAAGCGGAAGCCTCATGCTGATGGGCTACCCAGCGGGGTGACGACATTACAATTCGCAGAGGCATTGCTGATGAAATCGACCCTTAGAGTCCATACATAGTTGAATAATCAACACAAAGCCGGCACCGCGCCGCCACGCGGAAAGCCGGCCCTTTCTCTCCATCGAAGACGCCCAGCTCAGCGCGCCACCGCTGACCAACCAGAAATCGGCATGTCACCCCGCGGCGCCCCCAGACCCGTCTCCAAAGACCATTATGCAGGTTTCGTTACGAAAGACAGACCTTTACCCCAGAATTATGACGAAAGGCACCCCGTTTCGTTACGGACTCACCACTTCGAGCTAGCCCGCCCTGGCGAAAACGCTTCGTTCCACACTCAGGGGCAGATGCAGTAGACACCATAACAGCCCCGCCTACACGTGCGGGGCTGTCTCGTGCGTTGACCCGTTCCTACTCGACGCACAGGGCTACTTCGCCTTCTCCAGCGCGTTCTCGATGGACTTCAAGTACGCCTTCATCGTCACCGTGGCGCCGCTGATCACGTCCACCTGAAGCGTCTGCCGCTCGATCACCGACTTCATGGTCTGCTCCGTCCACTCAGGCTTCGGAAACATGACGTCCTTGGTCACTCGGATGTCGCTGACCCTGCCCGACTCCACCTTCACCTGGACCTCATTGGTCCACCGCCCCGCCCTGTGGGCGCCGGTGTAAACCCCGTCCTTCAGGCGCGAGAAGTCGATGGCCCCGACCTGCACGTTCTTGCCGGCAGAAAGGCCAGCTGTGAGCAACGCGATGGCCGCCACCACCAGCACCGCGATGCCCGCCAGGGCATAGATGATCACCTTGGGCACGATACCGCCTTCTTTCTGGCTAGCTTCCTAGAATGTGCGCACCTGGGCCCCGCCCGCCACGACAAGCCGCGGCAAGAGGCTTCGGGATGCCCATATGCTGAGGTTTTCGTCGATCAGCACGGCTCCGACGATGTCGTGCTGAGCAAGGTAAGTTATGCCCAGGTCAAGGCCTGCCACGAACGCCAGAGTCGACAGCGCGTCAGCCTGCATCGAGCTTTCCGCCACCACCGTGACGCTCACCAGTCCTGAGCTCGCAGGGTACCCAGTTCGGGGATCTAGGATATGGCACCTGCAGACGCCCAGCCCATCCACGAAGAACCGCTCGTAGTCGCCGGACGTCACCACCGACACGCCGCTTGCCTGAACCGCCGCGATGAGCTCTCCAGACGCCCTCGGATGCCTGATCCCCACCTGCCACGGCGAACCGTCAGGACGTCCTCCCACAGTGGCCACGTTCCCTCCGATGTTGGTGAAGGCGCTCCTCACGCCCGCGTGCCGCAGCTCCGCCGCGAACGCGTCAGCGGCGTAGCCTTTGGCCACGCCGCCAAGGTCTATAGACTGCCCCGGCCTCCGCAGTCTCGCCCGGCCGCGTAGAGGGTCCAGCTCCACATCTGCGTAGTCCACAAGCTGAAGGCAGCGGCGGATCTCGTCTTCGTCGGGGATCGCCGCGATCGACGCGGCGCGATGCCAGCCGTCGGCTCCGCTTCCGGCGCCGTCGACCTCTCCGCCACTCCCCGCGCCTTCCGCTAGCTGGCGCGTGGCCACAGCCCAAAGGTCCACCAGCGGGCCAACCGTCACGTCGAAGAGCCGTTCGCACGAGCGCGAAAGCTCCGTGGAAAACTTCAGCACCGCGAACACCTCCGGGCCCACGGCGGCGTCCGAAGCCCCCGCAAGGCGGTTCACGGTGCTGATCTCGCTTTCAGGCACGAATCGGCTCATCACGGCTTCCAGCTCTGTGGCGCGCCACACGACGACTTCCAGAGCCCGTCTGGCGTTGGGCCCGAAGGCCCTGTGCGTCATGACGGTTCCCATGCCCTCGTGGGTGCGTTCCGCGTATCCTGCGTCAATGCCCATGTGGCCAACCCCCGTCGGGCGGCGTTCAGTCTCCGGAGACCGTAAGGCTATGCCGTCGTCCGCGCCTGCTCGAGGCAGCGCTTCATGTAATCCAGGCTCTCGCGGGCGATGGTTATCGGGTCGGGCCTATAATCGAACACCTCCACCGACACGTAGCCCGTGTAGCCCACGTCCAACAGGGCCTTCATGATGGGCACGAAGTCCACGTCGCCGGTGCCGGGCCCGCGCATGTTGGCGTCGTTGGCGTGGAAGTGGCTGAAGAAGCCCGCCATATCGCGGATTATCTCCGCTGGAGACTGGGGTTCCGCGCACATGCTCTTGACGTCCAGCATCATCCCGATTCCGGGATGATTCACGCGCTGCACGATAGACCGCACCTCTGCCGCAGTGTTCATGATGTTGGTCATGCTTGCCGGCAGCGGCTCCAGGCAGAACTTGACGCCGCGCTCCACGGCCCTGTCACCGACTCGCCTCAGGCTGGCATCAAGCAGCGCCGCGGCTTCCTCAGGGTCCATGCCCTGAGGGATGCTGCGCTGATTGGGTGAGCCGAAGGTCAACACGGAGCCCGGCCCGGCCACGTCGGCACACATGTCCACTAGGGCCACCAGGTAATCAACGGTGCGCGCCCGCACCTTGGGATCCAACGACAGCAGCTGGAGGCCTTCCGGCTTCACCAGCAGCCAGTGGACGCCGCAGATCGCCAGCCCCTCATCGGCGGCGGTGCGCCAGATGTTGGCGCGGGCGTCTGCATCCAGGGTTCGCACGTCGTCGCAGAAGGTGAACGGTGCGATCTCTATCCCGTCATACCCCGCTGCCCGCACGGCGGCACACGTATCGCCCCAGGTCCAGCCCTCGAACATCTCATTGCACGTCGCGAACTTCATGGCAAGAGCCCCTGCGCCTGCATGATCCCATTCCACGCCTCCATGCATTCGATGGAGGCCTCCTCGCCACCCTCTGAGAAGGCCGAGCCGTATGGGCGATGGAGGAGCTCCTCGGGGATCGCCGCGGCCTTGCGGTAGTGGGTCTCCAGCGAGGCCCAGCCGTCGTAAGCGTCGGCAACTAGCTGTGCGAACAGCGCCGGGAAGCCCACTTCGCCCTGGCCGATCACGACGGATTCGGGCTTGCCGGAGGGCCCAACGCGCACCACGTCCTTCACATGCACGTGGTTGATCCACGGCTTGAGTCTGTTGTAGCCATCGGGGAACGGCGACTCGCCCTCGCGGTCGTAGAGGTTGTTTCCTGGGTCGAACAGCGCCTGGATGTGTTCCGAGGCAACCTGGGCCAGCACCTGCTCCAGCTTCTGCGACGTGCCGGCGGAGGTGGCCGGGTCGTACTCCAGCACGAGCACGGCGCCGGTCTTGCGCAGCACGTCCTCGGCGCCGCGCAGCCTCTCGACAATGAGGGGCAGGTCGGCCTGGAAGTCTCCGCGGGCCCAGAACGTGAACCCGCGCACCAACTGCGTGCCGAAACGGCGCCCCAGCTCTGCGCAGCGCTCCAGTATCTTGAGGTGGGCCGCGTAATCCGACTCGGAGCCTAGGTCGCACTTGAACACTGGGGCAGCCACGCACGGCATCAGCATCCCGTGCTTGGAAAGGAGCGCTTCGACCTGGTCCAGCTGGTCGTCGGCGAGCTCGTAAAGCTGCTTGTCCCACACCGTCCTGAGCTCTGCGCCCTCAAGTCCGTAGCGCTTGGCGATGACGAGCGCCCTGTCGAGGTCCTGGCTGATCTCATCGGTTATGACAGCTCTCCTGAACATATCACGCCTCCGCGCGCCGCTTGAACATGTTGCGGATCATCCGGGGAAGCGGCGTTCTCGATATGATGACCAGCAGCGTCAGCGCCCAGAGCACCTGGCAGATGGGCCTGGCGAAGAAGGGTGCCAGGCTTCCGCCGCTTATCACCAGTGCGCGGCGAAGGTTGTCGTCTGCCATGGGGCCCAGTATGAAGCCGAGCACCAGCGGAGCAGCGGGGAAGTCGTTGCTGCGCATGAAGAACCCAATCACTCCGAACAGCACCGTGAGGTAGATGTCGAAGAGCCGGCCGTTGATGGCGTAGGCTCCGACGGTGCAGAGAACCAGCACGATGGGCATGAGGATCGTCCTTGGCACCTGAAGTACCTTGACCAGCGGGCGAACCCACGACAGCCCGAGGATGGCCATGAAGATGGTGGCCAGCATGAATATGGCGGTCACCGTTCCGATGAACATCGGCTGCTCTATTGGAAGCAGGGGGCCCGGGCGTATGCCGTGGAGCCACATGGCAGCCAGCAGTACGGCGGCGGGGGCGCTGCCGGGAACGGCCAGCGTCAGCACTGGTATGATGGCTCCGCCGATGCACGCGTTGTTCCCGGTTTCGGCAGCGATGAGCCCGTCGTACGACCCGCGTCCGAACTCATCAGGGTTCTTGCTGGAGCGTTTGGCGACGTCGTAGGATATCCAGGCTGCGGTGTCCTCGCCCACGCCGGGGATGGCGCCTACGATAACGCCGATGATGCCGGAGCGAATGATGGTTTTCCAGTAGCGCACGAAATCAGCCATCCGGGGCAGCACTCGGTCTACCTTGGTGCGCACGGTGTAAGCCTTGGGCATCTTCATGACACCGATTATCTCCGACACGCCGTACGTGCCCACCAGCACCGGTATGAGAGAGAGACCTCCCGATAGGGCCACCGTGCCGAAGGTGAAACGCGGATAGGCGTGAATGGGGTCCCGCCCTATCTGCGAGAGAAGCAGGCCGAACAGCCCTGCCACCCAACCCTTGAGGGGATCCTTCGGGGCGGTGAGATTCCCGCAGATGACTATACCGAAGATGGCCAGGGTGAAGAACTCCCACGACTTGAAGCTCAAGGCGATCTTGCCCAGAAGCGGCGACACTATGCCAAGGGTCAGAAGGCCTATGAAGGTGCCCACGGCCGAGGCGGTGGTGGCGAGGCCTATGGCGTAGCCTGCCTGCCCCTTCCTGGCCAGCGGATTGCCATCGAGACACGTGGCGGCGTTGGCGGCGGTGCCAGGGATGTTAAGCAATATAGCCGACCGTGAGCCGCCGTAGATGGCGCCGACGTACACGGATATCAGTATCACCACAACCTGCTCGGCGGGGAACCGGAACGTGAGGCCCGTGATGAGCGCCACGCCCATGGTTGCCTGCAGGCCTGGCAGCATTCCGACGATTATTCCGAACGCCGTGGCCCAGAGGGAGTTGAAAAGGGTCGTCGGCGTGAGAAGCCTGAAGAACTCGCTAAAGAAGACCGAAAGCGACATGGGATTTCCCTCCTAACAGCTGGGCTAGGGCAGGAACACGAAGAACACCTTCGTGAATACGAACCACACCACAGCTGACGATACCACGGCCACGATAGCGGCCTTGCCATAGCCCTTGCCCTGAAAGACCGCGATGGAAGCGAAAATGTACAGGGCGGTGGCTACAGCGTAATGGATCCTTCCCAGCAGGAGAATGTAGGCCACTGCCAGGCCTACCGTGAGCAAGACCCTCTGGGTTTCGGTAAGCACCCGTCCTTCGGACGTGCTCTCAGGTTCGGCGGCGTCGCCTGCTTCATCATCGCATGTGGGCGCCTGTTGGTTGAGCGCCTCCATGCGCTTGTAGTGGGCGTCGCCGGTCTTGGCGCGTGTCACGAGAACCAGCCCGCAGAGCAGCAGTGCTGTGGCCAGCACCAGCGGGACCAGGCCAGGGGCTGCAGTGATTCCCCATTGGCTGGCACGCCATGGCATCCTCAGAGCCATGATGCCGAAGAACGCGGCGACGGCCATCACTAGGATGCCTGAGATCGTGTCGGCTCTGCGCATAATCTTCACCTCTTTAGGAGAGGCGCGGCCGATGACCCTGCAAAGGCCGCGCCATGAACTAACAGATCAGATTCCCGCCGATGCTGATGGGTGCATCAGCGGTACGGGCGTGCAGCGTTGACGTTACGGCCTCGGGATGCCGAACTGCGAGGGCTCGATGTTAGCGAAGCCGCCGTCGTACAGCATCCAGCAGATGAGGGAGGCTGCCTGCTCGTTGATGGCCTCGGCCTCCTCGCCGTAGATGCACACTGCCACGGAGCCCTTCTCAGTGGCGAAGTTCTTCACCGTGTCGCTGTTGCAGGCCACCTCGAAAGCCGCAGTGATGGCCGCCAGGGCGTCCGCGGGGATGTCCTTGGGCAGGAACAGGCCGAAGTAAGAGCCAACCGACGGGAAGTCCGCGATCCAGTTGGTGATGGGAGGAATCGCGCCCACGCCCTCGACCTCCAGCGGCTTGTTATCCATGACCGCCAGTGCTTTCAGCTGCTTGGCGCGGAGCATCTCCACGACCTCCATGGAGAGCTGCATCACGCAGTCGACCTCGCCTGACACGGTCGCCGTCACCGCGTACACGCCGCCCTGGTAGGGAACGTGCACGTAGTCTACGCCGGCGTACTTCTTGAAGAACTCAGCCGCCTGGTGGCCTCCGGAACCGGTTCCAGCCGACGACACCGTCACGCGCCCAGTCTTCATTGCCTGGATCAGTGCAGGCAGATCCTGGTACGGGGAGTTGGCGGGCACGCAGATGACGTTCGGGGTGAACATCGCGAAGAAGTTGGCGTAATCCCTGTGGCTGATGTCAAGGAACTCTAGCACCTGGTAGGTGACGATGCTCCCGTTGGCGTTGCCGCTCCAGGTGTAGCCGTCGTGAGGCAGGTCGAACATTTCCTTGGTTCCGATGGCGCCGGATCCGCCAGGGGTGTTGGTGATGATGATGCGCTGGCCGAGAGGCTTCTCCATTTCAGCCGCCACGATCCTGGCAGTGAGGTCAGACGCGCCGCCAGGGCCCCATGGTACGATGAGGTTGATGGGGCGCCTGGGCTGCCACTTGGCCTGGGCCATGACACCCATGGACATGACCATCATGCACAACATGAGTGCCATTCCGATGCGGAATACGTGCTTCTTCATGATCCTGGGCTCCTTTCCTGTGTTGGGGTTTCTTGGTCTAGGCCGTGCAGGCGTGGGCCTTGCACAGCACAAAGCCGGTGCTCACGATGCACCGGCTTTGCACCCTAACGTAACCTCACGGGCGCGCCCGTGCGCGCCGATGTGTAGATGGCGTGGATTATCTCGACGCTCTTGCGGCCTTCGGCTCCTGAAACCAGGGGCTCTCGACCATGGAGTATGGCGTCGACGACATCCTGTATCTGAAGACGGTGCCAGGTGCAGTCAGTCTGCGCAGGGTCAGACGCCGTCGACTGCGCACAGTACGAAGCCGAGAACTGCCTGACCTGTTCCATCTCCTCATCTGTAGTGCCGCGCACAGACCACTCCGTGATGTAGTCTCCCTCAATGATCACGGTACCCTCGGTGCCGTGCAGCTCGAGGCGCATGGTGTATCCAGGGTACACCGACGTGGTGCCCTCGATGGTCCCCAGCGCTCCGGATGCGAACTTCAGCGCGGCCACGGCCGTGTCTTCCACCTCGATGCGCTCATGCGCCAGGGTGCCCGTGTAGGCTGACACTTCGGCCACCGGCCCCATGATCCATTGCAGCAGGTCGATGGCGTGAATGCCCTGGTTCATGAGGGCGCCGCCGCCGTCAAGCTCCCAGGTGCCACGCCAGCCTGCGCTGTCGTAATACTCCTGGCTGCGCCACCACTTGTTGTAAGCGTCACCCAGCACGAGCTTGCCCAGCCGGCCGGAGGCCACGGCGTCCTTGACGAAACGCCAGGCAGGCTTGAACCTGAACTGGAATATGCCTGCCAGAACGACTCCGTTGCGGTTGCAGGCTTCAATCATGTCGTCGATGCGCTGGAGGGTGATCTCGACGGGCTTTTCAACGATGACGTGCTTACCGGCGTTGGCGGCATCGATGGCGATGTCGCGGCGGGCTCCGGAGGGGGTGAGAATGCAGACCACGTCGACGTCGGGATTTGACAGTGCCTCACGGTAGTCAGTGTATCCCGTGCCGCCGAACTCCTTAACAACGCTTTCCACACGGTCCGGAACGGAGTCGACAGCAGCCACTAGCCGGGCTTCGCGGATAGTGGCAACGCTCTCGAGGTGCATCCTGGATATGGCCCCTAACCCCACGACTGCGAATCCCAGTGGCAATTTCATCACCTGCCTGAATTCTGATGCGGTTGACACTATTATAGAGCCGGTGGTAGAGTCTGTCTAGATAAACGTTTCACAAAGCTTTGCCAATGGAGGAAGACCTGATGCCCCGTGTGCGCAGGAACCGTCCGACACTCAAGGACGTGGCAGCCTTGGCCGGTACGTCCGTCGCCACCGCATCCAACGTGCTGAGCTCCCGTAACAAGTGCGTCAGCGAGGCGTTGGCCGCCAGGGTGAGGGAGGCCGCTGAAGCCTTAGGCTACAGGCCCAACATGGTGGCCAGGTCGATGAAGGGAAAGAGCCGCAACCTCGTGGCTGTCCTGATCCCTGAGTTCTGGAACCCAGTCTTCACAAAGATCGTCACAGGGGCGGAGCGGGTGGCGGCGCAGCACGGCTACCTGCCTGTGATCTGCAGCACCGAGGGCGACCAGCGCAGGCAGGACGACTACTTAGAACGCCTCGTTTCCCAGCAGGTAGACGGTTGCCTGATCGCGCCTGTCAGCTCCGACATCCGGTCCATTCAGGCCATATCCGCCATGGACATTCCCTTTGTATTATTGGACAGACCCTTCAGATTCCCCTCCAACTGCTTTGTAGTTGCCTACGATATGCGCGGTGCGGCGGAGCGAGGCGTCGAGCACCTGGTGGCCCACGGGCACACGCGCATCGGTTTCATCGGCTGGGACTCCCCGAGCGTCAGGCCCCGCGTGGAGGGGTTCGCCGACGGCGTAGCGAAGTACGGCCTCGATCCGGCGGACTGCCCGGTGATGCTGGGGGAGCTGTCGAGGGAGTCAGGCGCCGACCTCGCCTGCAGGTGCCTTGAGACCGCCGACATCACAGCTCTGTTCATCGGGCACCATCATCTGGGAGAGGGTGCCGTGATGGAGCTCGTGCGCATGGGAGTCGCCATGCCGGACCAGCTCTCAGTGATAGTCTTCGGCAACCCCACGTGGGCACAGGTGATGAGCCCGGCGCTGACCTGCATCGACCTGCCCGATATCGAGATGGGTCAGGTGGGGATGGAGCTCCTCATCAAGGTGCTCCGCGGCGAGCAGCCCGAGACCCCCCGCATCATGCTGGACTGCACCTTGGTGAGCCGAGCTTCGGTGAAGGACCTCACCCCTGCGATGCGATGAAAAACCTCTGGAGGAGCGAGTTTCATGTTCGACGCGACCCGCTACATTCCCGATTGCCTCTTCGATGCGATCACCGATATCAGGGTGAAGGCCCCACACGTCATCGCTGAGGAGGCGGCTGCGCGAGCTCGCCGGCCGGAGCTTGCCCCCGACGGGCACCTGTGCGTTCTGGCGTGCGACCACCCGGCACGCCTCGTCACATCGGCGCTTGGAGATCCCTTGGCCATGGGAGACCGCAGGGACTACCTCTCGCGGGTGCTGAGGGTGCTGAGCCATGACGAGATCGACGGCGTTATGTCGACCCCCGACATCATAGACGACCTCCTCATCGTCAGCGCGCTCCAGCGCCGGGCCACCGGGCGGTCGTTCCTTGACGGAAAGGTCCTGATGGGCTGCATGAATAGGGGCGGGCTAGCAGGCGCCGTCTTCGAGATGGACGACATGATGACCGCGTACGACGCCCAATCCATCGCCGACTCCGGCCTCGACTGTGCGAAGCTCATGTTCAGGCTGGACGTGACCAACCCCGATTCGCTGAAAGCCATCAAGTACTGCGCCGATGCCCTGACCGATCTTTCCAGGCGAGGCATCCCCGCCTTCCTAGAGCCGCTCCCCGTGGAGCGCACAGGTTCCGGCTACCGCGTCACCAAGACCGCCTCCGCCCTCATCCAGGTGATAGGCGTCGCCTCGGCCTTGGGCGTGTCCAGCGCCCTGACGTGGCTGAAGGTGCCCATTGTGCCCGACTTCCCCAAGGTCTGCAGGTCCACCACCCTGCCCATGCTGCTCCTGGGCGGGGAGGCCACAGGCGATCCCGGCAGGCTCATGACCGATTTCCACGACGCCCTGGCCGCTGGCTCGAACGTTCGCGGCGCGCTCATCGGCAGGAATGTCCTCTACCCTGGAGACGCAGATCCTCTCGGCGTCGCGCTGGGCGTGTGCCGGATGGTGCACGGCTCGGTTTCAGTGGAGGAGGCCGCCGCCATGGTGAACTCCTTCGCAGACTGGGGCGTCGGCCTGCTCAGCTTCGACCCAGGTGTTGTGGAAGGTCTCGCCTCCAGATAGGAATAGGAATGGCGGATGGCGCCTGAGAACACAAGTCCACAGACTGGTGGAGTCCGGTGGCGCAATTCCTCCGATGAGAGGATTTCGCCGATTGAGATCCTACAAGCAGAGGATCACACTATCCCCACCTCATCCACGTGATCGACGTCCATTGCGCCAAGAGTCCACGGCAACGACGAAGCATCACGGAGCGTGCAAGAAAGGAAGCCGGCCCGACCAGCGCTTTGGCTGGTCGGGCCGGTTCTTGCCGACCCTTGCGAAAGATCCCGGGGGGAGCGTTCAGATTCGCCTGGCCGCCTCGATGCACGCGCCGCATATCTGGCTGCCTTTGAACTGATAGAGCTGCTCATGGCTGCCGCAGAACATGCACGAGGGCCGGTATTTCTCCAGTACGATCATCTCGCCTTGGACGTAGATCTCCATCCTATCGCCGTTCTCAATGCTCAAGCTGTGGCGAAGCTCTTTGGGGATGACGAACCGCCCTAGTTCGTCGACGCGCCTCACTACGCCTATGGCCCTCATGTGCCCACCTCCATACACGTTCGTGCCGCCGGGTGCTCTGCGGAGGGTGTTAGCACCTCTCCTTCCAATAACGTGGATACTTGGTAAACCTATTCTAGTCAGCTTGTCAAAATCCTGCTTGTGAAGACTGGAGACAAGTCGGCAAGAGGTGAACCGGAAGCTCAGACGAATACTTGGAATAGAGGCAATTTGCAGGGGGCGTGAGGAATGAGACATCCGCACGTCAGCGACGCCGTGGACGAAACGCTGAAGGCTCTGGCTGAAGGTGCGGCCGAAAGATACGCGCTAGTGTGCCGCGCGGCCTACGAGGCAGGTCAACTGAGACAGGCGGTGCTTCGCAAAGTGCCGCATGGGGCTGTGTTCTCCATGCCCGTCTATACCTTCGGGCAGTTCGTAGTTGAGCTGGCCAAGAGGCTCGGGCTTCGGCCCCACAGGCAGGTCGGGGAGATCCAAAGGGAGCTCCTCGTGGCGGACGTCCTGAGGGAGCTGCGTGATAGAGGCGAGATACCCACGCTGGCCACCGGGGCAAACATGCAGGGGGTGGCCAGGTCACTGGCGCAGGCCTTCGCGTCGTGGCATGCGGCGGGGGCTGCTCCCGACGCCATCGAGAACGCGTTGGGCAGCGACGCCAGCGCCATGGCCCGAGAGGCGTTGAAGGTGTGGCGGCGCTACCTCCAGATGCTCGGCGCGGCCAAGAGGGTGGAGACCGGACAGCAGCTGGTTGCCACGCTGCGCCGTCTGGAGGAGATGGCTTCTGGGGCGGTCGGCGCGTCCTGGCAGGCTGCGGCGGCAGAATGCGGGCACGGGTTTGCGCGAGTGAGGGTTGTGGCCTGCCCGTGGCTTTCAGGAACGGAGGCAAAGCTGCTCGCGGCCCTTGCGCGGTGTGGCGTTGACGTGCAGGTGGACCTGGGATACGTGGAGACGTTCGCGCTAAGGTGGCTGGAGCAGGCGGTGAGCCCGGCTAAGGTGAGGGGTGTGGCGCTGGCGCAGCCGGAGAGCCACCCTCGGATGATCGCCGCGGCGGGTCCCACCCGTGAGGCGCGGGCGGTGGCCAGGGAGATCAAGCGGCTGGTCGTGTGCGAAGGGGTGGACCCATCGCGAGTGTGTGTAGCGGCCGCCGACGGTGAGCGATTCGTGCCTCTGCTCCTGGACGCGTTGGACGAGTTCGGTGTGCCCGCGGCGGCGCCGCGCAAGCAGGCGATGAAGGCGTCGCCACTTGTGGCGGACTGCCTGAAGCTTGCAGAGCTGATCGCGACGGGCGAACGCCCTGTGGACATCATGCCTCTGGTGGCGAGCCCCTACCTGGGTGCAGGGCCGGCAGTGGCAGGCGGGATAGTGCGGCAACTCAAGCTGAGGGGCGTGAAGATGACGCTTGAGCAGTGGCGCGAGCGGCTGAAGCGAGAAGACGGCTCGGAGGCGGCATTCGAGAAGTGCGTGGCCCACTTGGAGCAGGCCAAAGAAGCTGCATTGGAGGCTGCGGACTCACATAGCGGGCCCACACTGGCCAGATGTGTTGAGGGCTTCCGGCAGGCCCTTCGCGCGCTGGGGCTTCCCGAGCGCATCTGGCGGCAGGAGGGCGGCCTGGCCCTCAGGGCGGAGGAATGGCAGGCGTTTACAGCCTTGGACGGCGCACTCCGAGAGGTGGCCGGTGCACAGCTGTCGGCGGCATCCGAGGCTTCTGCCAGGAAGCTATCGTGGCGCGACTGGGAAGGCTTCAGGTCTGTTCTGGACTTTGTGGCGAGCAGGAGGTCGTACCCTCTCCAACGGCTGTCGAGCAGGGGCGTGGCAGTGATGAGCCTGCAGCGGGCGTCGTCTGGGATCGACTACGACGTGGTGTTCGTCTCGGGTGTGCGCGACAACGTGCTGCCGACCAGGCCGCGCCGACCGTGGTTCCTCGATGAGTCAGATGCGTGCGCGATCGATGCCGCAGGTTTCAGCACCGAACCCATGGGGAATGGCGTTGAAGCCGACAGGCACTTCTTCGCCTGCGCAGTGAGGTCGGGTGCACGAGTGACTTACCTAACATGGACCACCTGCGATGACGAGGGGAAAGCCGAGCGGAGGTCCTTCCTGGTGGATGAGCACCTGATTGCGCTGGGAATCACGCCGGAAGTCGAAAAGCAGCTGACCACCGTGGTGCCTGCGTCCGATGTGATGCCGAGAAGCTGGAGCTCCGCATCGAGCCACCGCGAGGCAAGGCTGCTGGCGATGTGGAAGGGAGAGGAGATCCAGTCGGATCACGACTTTTCGGCTATGCAGCGGCGTTGGGCGCGCAGGGCGACCGCGAGCCTGGCGGAAGCGCCTGAAGCCGGCCGGTTTCGCGGGATAGTAGGTGGCGGTTGGGTTCGGAGCAGGCGCACGTGGTCTGCGACGAGCCTCAACATGTACTTGTCCTGTCCTTTCAGGTTCTTCTGCAGATACGTGCTGGGCATTCGGGTAGCTGAAGACGTGCGCGACGACATCGATCCCCTTGACAGAGGCACCATGATGCACGAGGTGATGAGGCGGTTCTACGCGGAACACCTTGGGCAGGCACTGGATCAGTCCAAGCTGAACCATTACATGGACCGCATCACGGCCATTGCAGCGCAGGTCGTCGGGGAGGCTGTCTCATTGCGGTCGTCAGTCCCGAGCGCCCTGTCGAAGGCGTACTACTACGGGCTGGCGGCGAAGCTGATGCGGTACTTGGAGGTAGAGATCAAGCTGTCAGCTGCGTGCGGCGGGGCGTGGCGCCCCGCCTACCTGGAGTGGAAGTTCGGCTCGGAGGACAGCCCGGTGGCGGTGAGCGCAAACAAGGTGGCCGTGAGCGGCATAGTTGACAGGATGGACAAAGGCCCTGACGGTGCCCTGGTGATATACGATTACAAGACAGGTTCCGTACCCAAGCTGGAAGACATCCGCAACGCGTCCGAGATCCAGTTGGGGCTGTATGCCCTGGTGGCGCAGACGGTGCTGGGCGCCCCGGTGGCCGGTGCGTGGTATGTAGCACTGCCTGACAAGGGAAGAGACAAGGGCGTGTTCCGAGAGTCCTTCAAGGATCGATTGAACACAGGTCGATCGCGTGGCGGCATGGCTGACGAGGAATGGGCGGACTTCCTCGCCAGTGTCGAGGAGCGGATCGCTCAGTGCGAGCATGGGGAGCGGGCTGGATACTTCCCTCCCACCCCCTCCGACAAAGCCTGCCGGAGCTGCGAGTACTCCTGCGTGTGCCGGGCGAACTTCGATGCCGGCGACGCGGCAGAGGAATAGGGGGTGAGGCTACGTGGGCAAGTGGACTCCAGCTCAGGAACGAGCGGTGTTCGAAACCCACCGTTCCATGGTGGTGTCGGCGGGCGCAGGATCCGGAAAGACTAGAGTCCTGGTGGGCAGGTACATGCACCTGATCGAGTCGCGTATGGCTGACGTCGACGAGATTGTGGCCATCACCTTCACAGATAAGGCCGCCGCGGAGATGAAGGCCAGGGTATGGGCGGAGATGGCGGCCCGCGAGGCGGCCGCCCGCGCGTCAGGTGATGAGGAGCAGGCTCGCCGTTGGCACTACCTAGCGCGCAGGCTGAGCACACATGCTCGGATAAGCACCATCGACTCCTTCTGCGCCAGGCTGGTGCGGGAGAACCCTCTGGAGGCGGGGGTGGACCCCGAGTTTGCCGTCCTGGACCCGGCGGAAGGGCCGGCGCTGCTGCGCGACGCTTCTTTGGAGTGCCTGAGCAAGATGGTGGAGGAAGGCGACGCAGACATATCCCAGCTGGTTGCGGATTTCGGAGTGGGGGCCGTTGCCGAGGCCATCGAGAAGGTGTACGACAAGGTGCGGTCCACCGGGCGAACGCCGGCATACTTCGCTGATCTCACTGAGAAGGCCGTGCAGACTTGCGACGATGAACATGGTGACGAACACGTCCGCAGGGCCAAGGCGGTTGCCAGGGCCTGCGAACGGCTGGAGAAGGTGTACTGGCGACTAAAGGGCAACGGAGCGGTCTTGGACTTCACCGATATGGAACTGGCCGCTTACAGGCTGCTGAGCTCGACCGCGGCGGGCCTCAGGGTGCGCCAGAGCATCAAGTTTGTCTTGGTAGACGAGTACCAGGACACCAACGAGCTGCAGGACAGGCTCGTATCCTTGCTGGCAGGCACGCCGCCCTCAAATAGGCTTTTCGTCGTCGGAGACGTGAAGCAGTCCATTTACGGGTTCCGCGGCGCCCAGGTGAAGGTGTTCCAGCGCGCGATGGAGGAGGCCGAGCGAGACGTGGCCATCTGGAGCCTTACCACGTTGGACTGCAACTTCCGTTCGGTGCGCCCACTGGTGGACCTGGCTAACGCCGTCTTCAGGCCGCCCCTCAAGGGCCTGTGGACTTCAGATGCGTCGTCGGCCAGGCCGGCAGCGCCATCCGCGAGATACCATGCGGAATTACACTTGGTCTCCCACGCTAGAGGCGAGACGGATGCCGCCGCGGAGGCGGAGGCGGAGATGGTGGCCTCGCGCATTGCGGCCATGGTGCTCCGGGGTGAACAGCTAGTCTGCGAGGTCGATCTTTCCGGATCTGTGCGAACCAGGGCTCCCAGATACCGCGACATCGCCGTCCTGCTTCGCAAGACCACCGACGTCAAGCTGTTTGAGAAGGCCCTTTCGCGCCACGGCGTGCCTTACTACGTGGTGGCCGGAAGAGGTTTCTTTGCGCGGCCGGAGGTCAAGATGCTGGTCTGCATGATCAGGGCAGTCTGCGATCCCCATGACGACCTGTCGCTGGCAGCGGTGCTCCGGCATCCGGTCTTCGGTCTGTCAGATGAATCGTTGTTGCGCCTGGCACTGGAAGGCGGTGGTGTGGCCTCCGGCTTCGAAAAAGCCGACGCGGAGGCGTGGAGACGGCAAATCGGCGAGGATGAAGCCGACAAGCTCGCGTGGGCCCAGAGCTGCCTCGGAATGCTCAGGGCGATGGCGGGCAGGCTGGGGACAGTCCAGCTCCTGCGAAAGATCATTGAGATAACCGGGTTCGATGCGTACGTGGCTGGAGACAACATGGGAGAGCAGGCCGTGGCGAACATCGACAAGCTGCTACGGCTGGCTCACAAGCACGCTCTGGCAGGCCTCGGGCCCCTTGAGTTCGCCCAGGAAATGGAGGATTTCGCCGAGGACAACGCCAAGGAGCCGGAGGCTGCCCTGGCGGAGGAGGAAGCCGACGTAGTCACCGTTATGACGGTGCACAAGTCGAAAGGCCTGGAGTTCCCCGTGGTGTTCGTGCCTCAGCTGTGTCGGGAGGGCCCCAAACAGCGGCCCAAGATCCTGCTTTCGGAGACGTACGGGATCGCGTGCCCGGTGTCGTCTGACATGAAGCTTCAGGAGACAGACTATGGAAAACTGGTCTTGGACGACATAAAGCAGACTGAAAAGGAGGAAGCCCTCCGGACGCTGTATGTCGCCGCCACGCGGGCTTCGGACTACCTGGTGCTGACGTCAAACATGAAGGGTGACCCTTGTCCGGGCTCCCTGAAGAAAAACGCCCAAGAATGGCTGGTCCCATTCGCTGAAACCCTGGCGTGCTGTCTTCAGGAAAGAGAGGACGCTCTATGCGCAAGCGCACCCCGGACGGACGGTCCGGAGCGCGAGGCGCTTCGGCCGCAGGGCGCCGCTCCATGGGCTGGTGTGGCCGTCGTGGGCGCGGACCCCGAAGCTCCGCGCGTGCTGGTCACGATGACGCCCCTGGCGGAGGCCGAACACGGCGTCGAGGCGATGTGGCGTTGCGCGGCAGGGGGATCGCCTGTGGGCGAGGAGGTTGCGCTGGCCAGGGATTCGGCGCCTGATGGGAAGCCACCGCTTGTGGCGCCGATACACCAGGTGGCGCCGATCCCGTCGATCTCGGTATCGGCACTGATGTGTCTGTCCCGGTGTCCCAGGTGGTACGTGTACGAGTACGTGCTTGGCCTTTCTCGCGTCTCGGGGTTTGAGGGCGAGGGGGAGGGCCTGGAGACCATGAGCGCTAGCCTGCGAGGGCAGATCGTGCACGAGGTGTGCAGGCGAGCCCGCACCGAGCAGGAGGCCAGAGAGGCATTGCGGCATGAGCTCGACTCTCTGGGCGTTTCCGGCGATAGCAGGGCAGCGATGGAGGAGAAGCTCCTTCCGCTGGTGCGGGCGTTCCTGAAGAGCCCGGAGGCCCGGGCCGAAGGCTACCGAGAGCAACCCTTCCTGCTGGCGCTGGGCCATACCGTCGTCGCTGGAATCATGGACTATGTTGCCTACCACGATCATGGAGCCGTCGTGGTGGACCTCAAGACCAACGCCATCACCGAAGGCGAGGCCGAGATGGTCGCTGAGGACTATCGTGTGCAGATGAAGGCGTATGCCCTGGCTGCGCACAGGGGGTTCGGCGTCGACCACGTAACCGCGGAGCTGCACTTCCTTGCCCCCGATGTGCGCGTCCCGATGGAATTCGGCCCCGAGGAGTTCGAGAAGGCTGAGCAGGAGCTCGCGCGCCTCGTTGAGCTCGCTGCCACCTGTACGCTGCAGAGCACGTCGCCGAAACGGAGCCGACACTGTGACACCTGTTACTACGCACCGCTGTGCTGGGGGCAGGAAGGTGAGCGCAGCAGGGCCGGGCTTGACGAAGATGAGCCGGAGGACCCGTATGAGGCTGCCGTGCTATACATGACGGAGCAAGGGCTCTAGGCGCCCGGGCCCGGCCGTCCGGCCTGCGGCGTCAGCCGATGGCCGGCAGAAGCCTTTCTGGAGCGAACACCAGCCCGACTACTCCGGCACCGGTGTGTGCCCCCAGAACCGGGGCGATCTGGATCGCAGGGAGCCAGCTGACGTTCAGGCGCTTCTCGACCTCCATCTTGAGCCTGGCAACGCCGGCGGGGTTGTTCCCATGCACGATCTGTGCCCGTACTGCCTCGCCTGCGTGGACCATTCTGGACGCGATCTCCGACAGTTCAACAAGGGCCCTGTCGAAGGTGCGGGCCTGCCCCTTGGTCAAGTACGTGCCGCCTTCCTTTTCCACGCCGATGATGGGCCGAATGTTGAGTACCTGCGCCAGCAGCCCTTTCAGGTGGCTGACGCGTCCGCCGTGAATGAGGTACTTCAGCGTGGGCAGCGTGAACAGCACCTCCGTGGCCGCAGTCACCTTCTCCAGCATGGCAAGGATGCGCTCCCTGGTCCATCCTGCTTTCGCAGCAAGGGCTGCCATCTCCACGTGCCACCCCTGGGCAGCTGAGAGCGACTTGGTGTCGTAAATGGCCACGTCGGCCTCTGGAACCGCTTGGGCTGCTACGCGCGCGGCGTTCACGGTCCCGCTCAGTCCGGAGGATATGTGTATGGAGAGTATCTCCCTGTCGGTCGCGGCAGCTTCTCGATACATCTGCGCGAGGTCGCCCGGCGAAGGCTGCGATGTAGTGGGAAAGCCCCCGGTCTCGTCGAGCTTGCGGTAGAACTCGTCCGGCTGGATGTCGATCCCGCTTAGGTAGGTTTTTCCGTCTAGGGTGATGGCAAGCGGAGCGAAGCGCACATCGGCCTGGGCTGCGTGCTCGGGAAGGAGGTCAGCCCCGCGGTCTGTCACAATCTTCATGTTATTTCCCCTAACTTCCATGTACATGGACACTATGAGGCAATGTTAGCATGTACGCTACTTCTTGGCAACCATAGAACGCCGTCATGAGAACCGACTGTGGCCCTAGTCGCTTCGTTGACGATCGCACTCGCACAAGATCTCAAGGGCTATCCGTCCGCCATCCTGGGATTGTGAAGTTCAGAATCATACATTCCCGAGCGTTTCCGTGGCCCATTCCATGGTTTCCGCGGCCGCTCGCCGAATCGGTTCATTGCGCTCCTCTGCTCGTATCGATCGACGTGCACCTCACATGCGGAGCCCTCCGCATGGTGGTGGCTGGCGCTTTGATCGGTCGCCGCGAGACTGAGGTCCCGCCACCCTTCCATGGACCGCCCGGAACACCGCTTGGATGGCCCATCCGAGAATCCAGGCAAGAGTTGAGAAGTATTTTGAGGAACTGGTGAACTGCCCACCATCAGGTCATGTACTGGAGAATTATGCGGCAAAACAGGACATCCAAACCCTGAGGGCGAATAGGAAAACCAGGAGGTGGGCCGCTTGGGCAAGCATCGTGCTAGAGGGATTCTGATCCTGGCGCTAGTGCTCTTTGTGGTGGGCGTATCTGCAGCCAGGTTCGCGCCGGAGAGCCCCACGGGGCTCGAGGTGTATCCGTCGGCGTCCCTGACGCGGCGCACGTGGTTATCCCAGTACAATCCTGCCCTCAAAGGCACCGCCGGCGACACCCCTGTGCTGGTGTTCGAAGGAGCGCTCCCTGGCGGCACCATGTTGGTGCTGGGCGGTACCCACGCCGACGAGCCGGCAGGGGCCGCTGCCGCCTTAGTGATCGCGGAGAACGTCAGTCCCGAGCAGGGCAGGCTGATCGTCATCCCGTACGCCAACGCCTCGGGGTTCAGTCACACGCTCCCCCAGGAGGGGCACCCGTCTCATTACACGCTCGACACTCCTGGCGGGCCGAGGAGGATCCCGTTCGGCTCCCGCCTGACCAATCCGGTGCATCAATGGCCGGATCCCACAGTCTACATAGAGAAGGTACAGCGCCAGAAGCTTGCGGGAACCGAGTCGCGCAACCTGAACAGGGCGTACCCGGGAGAGGAGAACGGGTCTCTCACCGCCAAGGTGGCCTACGCCATCACCCGTCTCATAGTCGATGAGGGCGTGGACGTGGCTGTGGACCTGCACGAGTCATCGCCTGAGTACCCTGTGAACAACGCCATAGTGGCCCACGACAGGGCGATGGACCTTGCGGCCATAGCTGCGGTGGAGCTGGAGTACGCCGGGGTGAGCATCAACATCGAGCCGTCCCCGGTGAACCTGAGGGGGCTGTCGCACAGGGAATGGGGCGACAACACCGATACCCTGGCGGTGCTCCTGGAGTCCCCCAACCCGTCCCAGGGAAGGTTGCGCGGGACCACCGACGAGAGGCTGGTGGTGGAAGGCATCGATCCGATGTACTTGAAGGCCTCGCTGAGAGGGCGGCTGTACGTGCCATATACAGAGGAAGGCGCGCCGCTGGCCATGAGGGTGGGGCGGCACGTCGCCTCCGTGGAGGCGCTGGCGTGGTCGCACACCATGCTATCGCCTGACAGAGGTATAGTGCTCGGGGGGCTTCCAACTTACAGCGAACTGTTGGAGAACGGCGTGGGGGCTTACCTCAAGCCAAGCAGGTAGACGAACGCATTCTCATGAAGAAGGAGGATACTGCAATGAGAAATAGGACTATAGTAGCGATCGCGCTGGCGCTCGCGGCGGCGCTGCTGCTGGCGGGCATAGTGGCGGCGGCCCCGGCACCCGGAAAGCCGGCGCTGATCACGTCTGCAGGGCAGAGCACCGACGGGCTCATCCTAAGGACCATCCTGACTGACAGGGCCACCGGCGAGTCGGTGCCCTTCGAGAAGCTGGCGACGCCCGAGAACCTTCAGGGCGTGAGAACCCTCATCGTGGCGGTTGGCCTCAGCTCCAAGGGCCTTGGCGCTGCAGGCGTCAACCAGGACCAGGAGAGGGAGAGGGTCGCGAACTTGCTTGACGCGGCAAAGGCCAACGACGTGTACGTGATCTTGGTTCACATTGGCGGAACCGCTCGTCGCGGCGCCGGCTCGGACGAGTTCAGCAGCATGGTTGCCGAGTATGCTCACCAGATCTTCGTGGTCAAGGCAGGCAACGACGACGGCTTCTTCAACAAGCTTGCGGAGGCTAGAGGTATACCGGTTACCGAAGTCAACGACAGGACGGCACTGGGCCCGATCCTCACGGAACTGCTGGCAGGCAATTAACGGCTCACCGGCGAACGCGGGCGAAGCCCGACGGATGGAGGACCACCAATGAGCATACGCAGGACTTTCACACTGATCACCCTGATAGCGGTGGCACTGGCGTTCTCGTGCATAGGCCTGCAAATCTCGGCTGCAGAGCCCACGATGCACGATGTCAGGCCGGGATACGGAGTCACCAGGATCGGGTGGCTCAGCGATTACCACGCGCCCCTGAAGGCCACTCCGGTTGACACCAGGGTGTACTACCTGGAGAGCGAGGTGCCTGGTCCGACCCTCTTCATCCTTGGCGGCACGCACTCCAACGAGATCGCGGGGATAATGTCTGCCACCCTGTTCGTGGAGAGGGCTGTGGCTACGGCCGGCAGGATCATAGTGGTTCCGTACGCCAACCCATCAGGCGCCAGCTATCCCGACACGTTGCATCCGCAGATCGGGTTCTACACCATCACCACCAAGTCGGGGCCGCGCACCTTCAGGTATGGCGACCGCCGCACCAACCCTGAACACCAGGGGCCGGACCCGGATCAGTACATCCATTACCCCACCGGAGTGGCGTTTGACGGCAACGAGGCGAGGAACCTCGACCGTGCGCATCCGGGCAAGGCTGACGGCACCCTCACGCAGCAGCTGGCCTACGCCTATCACCGGCTGCTCATCGATGAGGAAGTGGACGTGGCCTTCGACCTGCATGAGGCGGGCGTGACCTCGCGCCTTGCCAACATGGTGATAGCCAACCCCAAGAACCTGGATTACGCCGTGATCGCCATCGTCGACTTGGAGCTGCAGGGCATCGTCATGAACGTCGAGCACTCTGACGACCAGTTCCCTGGGCTGTCGCACAGGGAGTGGGGCGACCACACGCAGGCAGCAGCGTACCTCATCGAGACCCCTAACCCGGGACAAACCCCCGGCATTACGGATCCAGACGTGGTCAACGACCCCGTCAATCCCCTGGCTCGCAGGGTCGCCACGCACCTGGCAGCCATAGACGCGGTGTTGGCGGCTCACGAGATGGTGGACGGCCAGCGCACCAAGTACACGGGCCTGCCGTCCTACGATGACCTCATCAAGTTCGGGCTCGGAGAGTATCTGAGGTAGATTGCAGACTGGACCGCAGACCAAACCGAAGAGGAGAATCGAAAGGGAGGGAAACGCAGTGTTGAAGCGGGTTTTCGGAAGACCGGTGTCTGTTACGGCCCTGGTCCTGGCGCTGATGCTGGTCCTGGGCACGGCCGTGCATGCACAGCTTCCCGAGGAAGTGCGGGCTGCCACCGGGATGGTGGCATCGGCGCATCCTCTGGCGTCTGAGGCTGGCGTGGAGATTCTGAAGGCTGGCGGCAACGCGGTGGACGCCGCGGTCGCAACGGCCTTTGCCATCGGAGTAGTGGAGCCGAACGCATCTGGGCTAGGCGGCGAGGGCATGTTCGTGCTCTACATGCCTGAAGCCCAGCGTGCAGCGGTGGTAGACTACAGGTCCACCGCACCGAAGCTGGCTGCTGAGGAGCTGGCCGGCAAGTCCATGCCCAGCACCGGATGGAGATCCGTGGGCACTCCGGGTCTTGTGGCCGGCCTAGCCATGGCGCTGGAGAAGTACGGCACCATGACGCTGGCAGAGGTGATGCAGCCGGCGATCCGCCTCGCGGAGGAAGGCTTCCCCATCTCGGACGTCCTGGCCCAGCAGATCGAGGACAACTACGAGAGGATCCTGAACGACCCGGGTCTCTCCAAGGTGTTCCTGGACGAGGATGGGCTGCCTCCGCAGACAGGCTGGATAATGAAGAACCCTGACCTCGCGAAGTCCTTGAAGCTCATCGCCGAGCAGGGTCCTGACGCCTTCTACAAGGGTGAGATCGCCCAGGCCATCGATGCGGCCAGCCGCGCTAACGGCGGCTACATCAGAGCGGAGGACTTGGCTGATTACAAGGCGGTACAGAGATGGCCCGCACGCGGCAACTACCGCGGCTATGACATCATAAGCGCGCCTCCGCCTGTGGGCGGCGCCACGATGATCCAGGCTCTGAACATCGTCGAGAACTTCGACATCACCCGCGACGGCAAGCCCAGCGCGTTCTCGGTGCACATCCTGTCGGAGGCCATCAAGAGGGCGTTCAGGGACTATCGCGAGTACGTGCATGACCCCGATTTCCGTCAGGTGCCCCTGTACGACATGCTCAGCGAGGACTACGCCAGGGAGCGCGCGGGTGAGATCGATCCCACGAAGATGACGCCGCACGCGGAGATCAAGGCGGGCCAGCTCACCAAGGCCATGTCGCTGGCGCCGACGGGCACCAGCTACGAGTCGCCGTCAACCACTCACATCTCCGTCGTTGATAAGGACCGCAACATGGTGGCCATCACCCAGACCATCAGCTCCTTCTTCGGAGCTGGCATCATGGTGGAGGGCACCGGTGTGATCCTGAACAACGAGGTTTACAACTTCACGTCCAATCTGGCGGCGGGCAACAGGATCGAGCCCGGCAAGCGCATGAGGACGTCCATAGCGCCCACCATCGTGCTGAAGGAAGGTAAGCCTTTCTTCACCATCGGCACGCCTGGAGGCACCAGGATCGTGCCCACGATGGTGCAGCTGATGACCAACGTCATGGACTTCAACATGAGCTTGCAGGACGCCATCAACGCGCCCAGGTTCTTCGTGCGTGAGGGGAACGACTCGTTCGAGTACGAGATTCGCATGTCGGAGGAGATCCTGGAGGGCCTGAAGGCCATGGGCTACCCGATAGACGAGACAGGGGCGCACCCTGAGTTCGATCTATACTTCGGCGGAGCTCAGGGCGTGATGGTGGATCCCGACACCGGCGAGCTGATCGGCGCAGCCGATCCCAGGCGCGCAGGCGCCGCCATCGGCTACTGATGGCTCATCGGCGAATCTAGTGGCGTGACAGCTAAGTAAGCCAACTGGGCGCGGCCTCCGGCCATTCGGTGGCCGCGCCCATTCCGAAAGAGTGATGTTCATGTGGCCCCAGATCCTAACGTTCCTGTCCATGATAGGCGCCTTCCTGCTGATCGCGGCAGGGCTCAGGCAGCCGGCGGCCCTGGCCACAGCCGGCGCGGCCTTCGTGGGCCTTGCGGCCTCAGGCAGGCTAGACCAGCTGCACCATCTGGTGGAGGGCGCCTTCGGATACTTCGACGTGCTGCTCATCATAGCGATGGCGATGGTATTCATGGCGGCTCTGGAGTCGGCAGGCATCCTTGAGGAGATCTCCACCAGGATCACCCGCAGGCTGGGCAAGCGTCCGATGCTCCTCTCGCTGGCGTCGATGCTCCTGGTGATGGCCCCCGGCATGCTCACCGGCTCGTCCACGGCGGCGGCCCTTACCACCGGTAGGTTCGTGCTGCCGGTGTTGATGGAGGCGGGTGTGCCGCTGGCCAAGGCCGGGGCCTTCGTGGCCCTCGGCGCCATCCTGGGCATGGTGGCGCCGCCTGTGAACGTGCCTGTGATGATCATCGGTTCCGGCATCGACATGCCCTATGTCGGCTTTGACCTCCCCCTTCTGGCGATAGCCCTGCCCCCGGCCATCGCCGCTTCCGTGTGGGTCGCAAGGTCGGTGCGCAGGCCCGGCCTCGGAGGGAGGTCCGCCGCGGCTACCGCCTCAGAGGCTGGCGGCACCGGTTCTGCCACAGAGGGCGGCCGCGACGCCAGCAGCCGCGACACCGACAGCCATGACGATGAGCGAAGGATTCCAGGCTTCAAAGTTTACATCCCAATTCTGGTGCTTCTCGCCATGATGCTGGCCGTGCGGGTGTCCAACGGCTCCGTTCCGGACCCGGGCATACCCCTGATGTTCGCCGTCGGCGCGGTCCTGGCGATGCTGTGCGGCAGGCCGGTGAGGCCGTGGGAGGCTATCGAGCGTGGTATTGGCCTTGCGCTGCCGGTCATGGGCGTTCTGGTGGGTGCCGGCATGTTCGTGCAGGTGGCGACGGTCACAGGCGTCAGGGGTTTTCTGGTGGTGTCTGCGCTTGACATCCCGATGGCGTGGGTGATAGTCGTCGCGGTGCTGGCGCTGCCGGCCTTCGGGGCCATATCGGCGTACGCCTCGTCTTCAGTGATGGGAGTGCCCATCCTCCTCGCCCTCCTGGGCAACAACGAGGTGGTGACAGCGGCGGCCCTGTCGCTCCTCGCTGCCCTTGGAGACCTCCTGCCGCCCATCGCGATCGTGCCGAGCCTCATCTCCCAGGCCACCCAGGGCGGGGCGCAGACCAGAGGCGACATCCTGAGGCGGCTCGTGGTGCCCGGCGTGTTGCTGGCCGCGTGGGCCTACATCGTGCTCAGGTGGGCTCCGGCCATCGGCAGGCTCCTGAGCTAGGCTGGACGGCTCAGCGGCTCATCTTCCCAGCGCGTGCGCCGTATCAGAGGGGACCGTATCAGGGGAGTTCTGGTTCACGAAGGATTTCGAGGGAGGCGATTGAATGGTATACCTGCGACTGGCCACGGCGAGCTGGCTGACTCCAGTATACCTGCTCATGGTAGCCGTCACGGCGGTCGCGGTGGCGACGAACGTGCTGAAGCAGCGGTCGCTCTCCGGGCAGGTCATCGGAGGGATGGTTCTGGTGCCGCTGCTGTTGCGCCTGCTCATGGTGAAGTAGGCGCAGGCACTCCAGGCGGAGGTACTGCCGGATGAAAGACCAGACTGAAGCAGGCGCCCGCGGTGGCGAGGGCGACACGGCAAGATTCGCGTGGGCATATCCCGCGACTCTGTTTGCCCTGGCCATAGCTGCGCCTGCTTTCTTGAACGTGAACACCTTCGGCGTCATGAGGCTGCTCTGGGCGTCGCTTGAGGAGGGGCAGGTCACTCACCTGCTGGACGCCTGCATCCGCATGGTGATCCTCAACACGCTGAGGGCGTTTCCTATCTACCTGGGGGCGCTGGCCCTGGCCGGGATCGGCGAGGGTGGGTCAGGCCAACGACAGTTTCTGCGAAGCGTGGCCCTGGCGGCGCTGGTGGTCCCGCTGGAGTACGCCCTGATAAACCAGGTGTACAGCATCACGTACGACTTCCGCATGCCTGCCATCCTCAGCATCGTGGCGGTGGCCGCCGTCCTCCGCATGGGCCAAACACGCGTGCGGCAGGAGAAGTGGAAGGCCGCCAGCGTAGTTGGGGTGCTGGTGTTCGCCTTTCAGTGGCTGGACGTGGCGCCCGCCCTGACGCGGTGGGGATTCGGCCACGGCGAGATCTCCCTGGACATCAAGGCCGCTGCGGAGGTGCTCGGCGCGGCGTCCCTTCTCAACACATACACGGTGTCGCTGTGGGCAACCCTCCTGTCCATGGGACTGCTCCTTTCCAAGGTCATGGTGGACTATCGGACCCACATCCGCCTGATCGAGGAGGACCGGCGGCGCTCGGTGGAGCTGGCGCGTGTTCAGGCTGAGGCAGTGCAATCCAGGTCGTGGCAGGAGCTGAACCACCTCATGCATGACCTGCGCACGCCCCTCACCACCATACAGGGGCTGTCGTCCACGCTTGCGGAGTACTCTGGCGGGATCGACCCGGAGCATGTGGCCGCCTACGCCGGCAGGATTTCAGAGGCGGCTGAAAGAATGGACACCATGATCAGGGAGATGCTCTTCGGCAGCCGCATGCAGAGGGTGCCAGCGAAGTGGTTCGCCCGGAAGCTTGCGTCGCAGCTACCGGAGGAGAAGACCAGGGGCGTGGTGTCCATCACCATGGCCGACGACCTGCCTGACATCACCATCAACACCATTCGTCTGACGCGGGCCATCATAAACCTCATAGACAACGCCATCGACGCCGGGGCCAGCGAGGTGAACGTCGACTTCTCGCGTTCACCGGTGGGGCTGAAAATCGTGGTGTCAGACAACGGCTCCGGCATGAGCGCACAGGAGCTGGCCAGGTGTCGTGAGGGCGGGTTCTCGACGAAGAACAGCACAGGCTTGGGGTTGCCGTTCGTGTGCGCCGTGATAGACGACCACGGAGCCGAACTTGAGATCACCAGCACCACGCACGAGCAGAGCCGAAGGCGCGGCGTGGCGCAGGGGACTGTGTGCACCATCATTCTGCCTGAGGCGCGGGAGGTTGATTCACATCGTTCGCGATTCGTCTTGCCCGAGGATCCTGGCGGTCGATGATGACGAGGGCATTCTCTTCACGTTGGAGGCCATAGGCAGAACCGCAGGCTGGGAGGTCATCACCACCAGCGTGCCGCTGAACGCCCTCAGCATCGTGGAGAAGCAGTCTCCAGATGTAATTGTTGTAGACTATCACATGCCGGGCATGGACGGGGTGGCGCTGGTGAGGCAGATCCGGGCCATCGATGCCGGCGTTCCAATCCTTGTTCTCACTGTAGACGAGCGTATGAGCCTGGCGGAGCGGTTCCGCGAGGCCGGGGCGGACGACTTCGCCGTGAAGCCCGTGAAGGCTGCAGACTTCATCTCCCGGGTGAGGCTTCACCTGGAACGAGGGCGCACGCAGCTGAGCTCGAACGCCATGCCCAAGGGCCTGTCGCCGCAGACCATGGCCAAGGTGGTGGCCGCGCTGTCGTCGGGCCCCGGATGGATGGGCGCCGAGGCCATCGCCAACAAGGTGGGAATCGCCTACCAGACCGTATGGCGCTATCTCGACTCCCTGGAGGCCGACGGCAAGGTGAGGGTGAGGCTGGTGTACGGAGGGCGGGGCCGCCCAGCGAAGGAGTACGCGCTCAGACAATAGGGAAAGAGGGCGGGGTGTTCCCCGCCCTTCGTTGTTGTGCCCAGCGTTTTTCGGTTGACGTAGCCGCGGTCTTAGAATCCCTTGTCGTCGTACTTGACGATCAGCATCTCAGCCAGCTTCCAGTAGGTATCCACCGCCAGGTTGCAGCGGCTATTGGTGTAGTTGGTAAGGAACTTCACCGCGAGCTCGGGGTTTGTGTTGAAGAGCTCCACGGCAGTCTTCTCGATGGCCGGCTGCAACGCGAACTGCTCCGCCTCGAAGGCGTCGCGCACGGCGGCGACGTCCTTGATGGCATCCTGGTACCTACGGTTCACCAGGTTGTCGACGAGGTCGAAGGCCCACCACGCCGACTCCCTGTTGTCGAACTCGAACTTCGTGCGGTCGTTAATGGCGTAGCTGTCCGGCAGTTTGGTGACGCCGGCGTAGATCGGCACGTACACAGAGGTGTCAGTCTGGTTCAGGCCGAACCACGCCAGGGTGCCCACCTGAGGCGGCAGCCAGCTGCGGGACTGCAGGATGGTGAAGTACGAGCAGCCCGGTATGGAGATGTTGCGCTCGTTGGGCGCGTCCACCAGCTTTGCGAACTCGCTTGACACGTCAGGGGTGGCAAACGGGCTCTTGTAGAAGCCGCCCCTTCCGTCCGGCACGTACCAGTCGTTCACGTTGGCCTTGTCGTAAGGGGTGCCCTCATAGGTGTCGCGGTAGATCCTCATCATGTCCTGCACGGTGATGGGGTACTCCGCCTTGACGGTGAAGGGGAAGCGGGACGCGTTGGCGTCGAGCCTGAGGGAGGGAGCCACCAGGGACAGCACCCGCCACTCGCGGCGGCGCATGTTCATGCTGTTGTTGGGGGCGTACGCCTCATAGAACAGGAAAGGCTCTCCGCTTTCCGGGTCCCACCAACCGTTCTCGATGGCGACATCGAAGACGTTGGACGATGCCATGTAGTTCTCGGGGTCGCTGAGGTCGATCTTGCCGATGCGGCTCCTGTTGGCCGATACGCCCACATGGCCCTCGGGGATGCGGACCGCCGCCCAGATGGCGCCCTTCTGGAACGCCCCTGGAGGCATGATCTCGAAGTGCCAGATCTCGTTCTGGTCGCCGACGGTGAGGCACTCACCTCCGTCGACGTAGCCGTACTCCTCCGCCAGGGAGCCCATTATCTGGATGGCCTCGCGGGCGGTCTTGGCCCTCTGCAGGCCGAGGATCTGTAGCGTTTCGATGTAGAGCAGGCCCTCGTCGGTAGAGAGCTCACGGCGGTTGCCGATGGTGGTCTCTCCCATGATGACGCCGTGCTCGTTCATGTACGGATAGCCGGCGTAGAAGTAAGTGTAAGTAACAGGGGCCTCGGGGATCTCCCCGATCTTAATGGGTTCGGCGCGGTCGGAGTGGAGCAGGCCCTTGTAGCACGTGAACATCGCTCCCTCCGGGTGGGTCTGTCCGGGGACCACGAACGTGCGAGCATCGTACCATCCGTCACAAGTGTGGGCAGTCATGACTGATCCGTCGGCGCTTGCGCCCTTGGAGACGGGAACGGAAGTGCAAGCGTTGGCGGGAATCGCTGCCGCGAGCAATGCGACCATAAGGATTGACAGCACTGTACCGTGCCTGCGGCACCACATGGTCATATGCACCTCCTGGTATTCGCTGGGCGTGGGGATACTTCGGCGACGCACCTCTCAACCCTCTGAGAGTTCCATGGGAATATGCAACCATTTGTCTCGTGAGAAGGCATCCGTTGGCGATTCGAGGTTATCAGTTGGCACAGATCAAAGACCTTATTACCAGCAGGAACTTCCGCCCGTGGGTCGAAAGTACCCAAGCGGGGCATAGACTCCCTCAATACCACGGAGGTGCATATTAGTGGCAACGAACGGTATTTTTTCGATTGTGAAGAAAGGTACGGCTCTGGTGGCCGCGGCGGTGTTGGTGCTGCTAGCGTCGCATGTCGCCTTGGCGCAGGTTCCTGCGGGCATGGATATTCCTGCAAACCTTCCGAAGCTCGAAGGCCCCGTAGCCATCACCACCATCGGACAGGCTCCGGGGCTTGTTCAGGTGGGGCTACTGCTGAAGCAGCTGAAGGTTGACGTGTACTCTGATGACTTCCTGGAAGCCAAGGACCTGGTGGGCAAGGGCTACAAGGTGCTCATCCTCAACATGGGGACTAGCCTCAAGGGCATGGGCGCCGCCGGTGTTGACCTCGACTCTGAGATCGCCAGGTGCGACCAACTGGTGGCGGAGGCTCGCAAGCAGGGAATGTTCATCATCGGGGCCCAGATCGAGGGCCTCAAGCGTAGGACCGACGAGTACGACGAGAGGTCGAACAAGGCGGTTACGGCCGTAGCCGACCTACTGCTGATCCGAAGCGAGATCGACCATGACAGCTTCTTCACCAACGTGGCGAAGCAGAGGAACATCCCGATCATCAGGACCAAGGAGGCGCTGGACTTCAAGTACGCCCTCGGAGTCCTGTTCGGAGTCAACTAGGTCCGAGTCTACTGCTTATTAGTGCTAGTGCGGTAAGGTGGTGCGGGAGTTGTTTTACCATGCAGGGCTTGTGCTGGCAGTGATGGCCGTGGGCTTCGCGGCTGGGATCCTGCTTCGCATGGGCACAGAGCTGTCAATCCTCATCGCCGCGCTGGCTGGGGCCCTGGCCCATGGGGCCGGGGTGCCGGTGCGGCACATCGTCGAGGGCACCTTCACGTACTTCGACGTAGTACTGATATTCATCACCGCGACGTACTTCATGAACTTGCTCAAGGAGTCAGGTGGGGTCAGCTACATCGTAAGGGGCATCATCCGCAGGTTCCACAGGTCCAGGTTCATGCTCCTTCTCCTCCTCACCATCGTGATGCTGGTGCCAGGAGCCCTGACGGGATCCGGCACCGTAACTGTGTTGGTGGTCGGCTCCTTCGTAGCCACGGTGCTGCAGTACCTGGGGATCTCGGCGGATAGGATCGCCGCAATAGTCTTCCTGGGGGCTGCCATGAGCGCCGCCGCGCCGCCCATCAACTTGTGGGCGATGATGGCCGCAGCCGGATCAAACATGCCGTACGTGGGCTTCACGCTTCCGCTTGCGGTCATCTCGATACTGGGCGCGCTCTTCTCCGTATTCTACCTCGGCTGGGGCGGCACACAGCGCAACATCGACCTGGACAAGGCCATGAAGGAGCTGCCGGAACCGCCCAAGGGCACGTCATGGCTGCACGTGGCAGTCCCGTTCGCCATCTTCTTCGGAATCGTGCTTGGCGGACGTCTGTGGCCGTACGACATGCCAGTGGTGGGACTTCCTCTGGCGTTCACGCTGTCTGCCCTGACGGTGATCGTGATGTCGCCCACCAGGCTGCCTGCGATGAAGATCCTCTCTCGCACCGTCGACGACCTCCTGCCCCTGGTGGGAACCGTCACTGTGGTGGGGGTTCTCGTCCAGATCATGGCCCTGTCAGGGGCGAGGGGTTTGATCTCCCTTTCGGTGGTGATCCTCCCCCTCACCGTGTTGTTCGCGGTGCTGTGGGCGGTGCTGCCGATCTCTGAAGGGATCTTCCAGTACGCCTCGGCGCCCCTCCTTGGAGTGCCGCTGGTGTTCCTCTTCAACATGAAGGGCATCAACCCCATCATCGCGCTTTCGGGCATGGCCACCATATGGCCGCTGGGTGACTGCCTGCCTCCCACCGCCCCGGTGGGCCGCGCGGCGGTGATGACTGCCGGATTCAAAGGTGATTACAAGCAGTTCCTCGTCCGTCTCATAGTGCCGGCACTGTTCATCCTGGCGCTGGGCACTCTCTACATCATCTTCGCCAGCGAACTCGGTTTCCTGGTGTGGGGCTAGGGAGGAGGGCGTGACGATGCAGACGGTGCAGACGGTCATCGGATTCCTCTACTACGTCATCGCCGCTGTGATCGGGCTTGTGATCATAGCGAACTTCATGCGCACGCGCGACGCGAAGAAGATGCTGCTTTACGCAGTGGTGCTCATCCCGTTCGTGCTGCGCGTGCTGCGGATCAAGTGAACCGGGAAGGAGGGGCATAGCAAATGGCACAACCGAAACGCAGTCAGCTGACGATAAGGCTGGTTGTGGTGGCACTGTGGCTCGCCCTGGTGATCCCAGGCGGGATTCAGCTAGCCGCACACCGGAACTACAAGGAGACTATAGTCCTGGGCCCCGGGGTCACTGAAGTCCGCAAGCTCTCTGACTGGGCGCCCTACATCGAGGGAACAACCAACGACTGCAACATCTACGTGCTGGACTCCGGCGTGCCCGGCGGCACGATGCTGGTGATCGGGGGAACGCACCCTGAAGAGCCGGCAGGGGTGTTGTCAGCGGTCACCATCGTGGAGAACGTGGTGCCTAAGGTCGGCAAGATACTGGTGGCCGTGCGCGCCAACAAGAGCGCGTCCACCGTCACCAGGCCTGGCGACGCGTACCCGCAGTTCTATACTATCCCCACGGATTTCGGCGACAGGAAGTTCAGGATGGGCGACAGGTGGTCAAACCCCCTGGACAGCTGGCCTGATCCTGAGGTATATGTGCACTATCCCTCCGGCCAGATGCTGGCCTACATGGACGTGCGGAACCTCAACCGCACCTGGCCTGGCAGGCCGGACGGCATGTTGACCGAGAGGACGACGCGGGCGTTCATCGACCTGATCAACGCCGAGAACGTGGATATATTCATCGACAACCACGAGGCCGAGCTGGAGTACTCGGTCATCAGCACCATAGTCGCCCACCAGGATGCGGCTGACATAGCGGCCATGGCCTCCATGATGCTGTCGGCCATGGAGTTCCCCATGGGCATGGAGTACTCGCCGCTTCTGCTGCACGGCCTGTCCCACCGGGAGGTGGGCGACCATACAGACGCCCTCGCCCTGGAGATCGAGGTTCCAGAGCCGTTCCTCGACAGGGTGCGCGGCATCACAGACGAGGCTCTACTGCTTGAGGGCAAGGACGAGTTCGTGATGAGGGCAGGGAAGGCTGGCCTGCTGTACGAGAAGATCGACGAGAACGGCTGGCACATCGATGAGAGAGTCGGCCGCACCAACAGCACGATCAAGATGATCGTCGAGATGTACAACGAGTTCTATCCCGACAGGCAGATCCAGTTCGAAGGCTTGCCCACGCGCGACGAGGTCGTTGCCTACGGAGTTGGGAGATACCTGCTCAACCCGGCTCAGGTTGGAGCAAATAGGGTGGTGCAGGACTAGGGGCGCCAGCCTCTGGGACCAGCCGCCCGCAAGAAGCAGCGAAAGAAGGAGGACTCACGCGTGAAGAAGAGACTGGCAAGCGTTGTCGGGATCGCGCTTCTGGCGACACTTCTGGTGGCGCCGCAGCTTGTGCAGGCGTGCACGTCGATCCCGGTGTCGGCCGGCGCGTCGGCTGATGGCTCAGTCATGACCACGCACACCGACGACTCGGGCACCGATACGATGCTCGTCTACGTGGTGCCGGCGGCAGACTGGCCGGAGGGCTCGATGAGGCCTGTGCGCCGGAACACGGACTACGATCCATACGCGCAGCGTCGTTACCCCGTCACCGTGGTGGGCGAGATCCCCCAGGTGCCTCACACCTACGCGTACATCAACTCCTCTTACCCATTCCAGAACGAGAAGCAGGTGGGAATGGGTGAGACCACCATCGGCGGCAGGCGCGAGCTGAACAACTCCGCCGGCTGGTTTGACCTGGTGGAACTCATGAGGATCGGCCTTGAGAGGGCATCCACTGCCCGCGAGGCCATCCAGATCATGGGCTCGCTGGCTGAGAAGTACGGCTACGGCATCGGCGGCGAGTGCCTCACCGTGATCGACCCGAAAGAAGCGTGGCTCTTCGAGATCTGGGGCCCCGGCGTGTTCTGGACCCCTGACAGCGGCGAGCCTGGAGCGGTGTGGGTCGCCCAGAGGATACCCGAGGGCGAGGTCGGCGTGTCGGCCAACAGGAGCCGCATCGGCGCCATCAACCTCGATGACACCGATCACTTCATGGCGTCGTCCAACATCTACACCCTGGCCCAGGAGTACGGCTGGTGGGATCCGGATTCGGGCGAGGAGTTCAAGGTGTACGAAACCTACGGCTACAAGGCCCATTCTGCCTACAACTCCAGGCGTGAGTGGAGAGTGCTGAGCCTCCTGGCGCCGTCGCTGAACCTGGATCCGGAGGCTGAGAGGTATCCGTTCTCGGTGAAGCCTGACAAGCCCGTCACGCCTCAGGACCTCATGAGGATCAACCGCGACGTCTACGAGGGCACCCCGTACGACCTCACTGCGGGCCTGGCGGCAGGGCCTTTCGGCACCCCGAACCGTTACCCCACTTCCGGCAGTGCCAACCCTCCGGGAAGCTCTGGCTGGGAGCGCGCCATCTCCATGTTCCGCGCGGTCTACTCCACCGTGGTGGTTGCCAGGGATGGCATGCCTGACATGATAGGCGGAATGACCTGGTTCGGCTATGATGCGCCTCACTCCACGTGCTACGTGCCGATCTACTGCGGCGTGTCGTACCTGCCTGAATCCTTCAACAAGGGCATGAGGGGCGGCAGCTACGACGTGTTCTCCAGGGAGTCGGCGTACTGGGCGTTCAACTTCGTGTCCAACTTCGCAGACCTCAAGTTCAGCTACATGATAGAGGACATCAAAGCAGTGAGAGACCCGTTCGAGGCCGAGTTCTTCCAGCTGCAGCCGGCGATCGAGAACGCCGCCCTGATGCTGTACGAACAGGACCCCGAGGCGGCAAGGCTGTTCCTCACCAACTACACCAACAACCAGGCAAACCGGGTTGTTGACGCATACTGGAAGCTCGCCAGCCTGCTGGCAGGCAGGTACTGCGACGGGTATGTGTACGGAATCGATGAGTACGAGATGAGGACCGTTGGCTATCCGGAGTGGTGGCTCGAGGCGGTAGGTTTCGGCCTGAGCACCATTCCGAAGGAATAACGAGAAGACAAGGAGGAAAGACAGCATGAATCGGAACACGAAGAGGTCACGTCTGGCGATCGCAATCATCGCTGCCGTAACCGCGCTGCTGGCCATAGCAGCACCCTCGTTCGCGTGCACGTCCATCGTGGTGGGCAAGGACGCGTCGGTTGACGGTTCGGTAATGACCACACACACCTGCGACGGCACCTACGAGTTCAGGATCACTCTAGTTCCCGCTCAGGACTGGGAAGAGGGAGCCATGAGGCCCGTCTACAAGGGCGGAGGCTCCGGTGCTCACGTTCAGAACAAGCAGCAGGTGGGCGAGATCCCGCAGGTGGCGCACACCTATGCTTACTGGGACATCGCGTACCCCTTCGCCAACGAGAACCAGGTGATGATGGGCGAGACCACCATCGGCGGTAACCGCGAGCTCCGCAACGGCGACGGCATGTTCGAGATCTGGGAGCTGCAGCGCATCGGTCTCGAGCGCGCCACCACTGCCCGTGAGGCCATCAAGATCATGGGCGAGATCGCTGAGAAGTACGGATACGGCGACTCCGGCGAGTGCCTCACCGTCATCGACGGCAACGAGGCCTGGTTCTTCGAGATCTACGGCGCAGGCCCGTTCGAGATCGGCGCCGTCTGGGCCGCCCAGCGCGTGCCGGACGACGAGATCGGCGTTTCCGCGAACCGCGCCAGGATCGGCGAGATCAGGACCGACGATCCCGACAACTTCATGTACTCCGAGAACATCTTCCAGGTAGCGAAGGACTTCGGCTGGTGGGACGAGTCCCAGGGCCCGCTGCACTTCGCGAAGGTCTACGGCTGGAAGGACTCCGTCTACAACACCCGCCGCGAGTGGCGCGTGCTGGATCTGCTGGCTCCGTCCCTCGGGCTGGATCCCTGGGCTGTCGATTACCCGTTCTCTGTGAAGCCTGACAAGAAGGTCAGCGCTGCGGACCTCATGGCCATCAAGCGCGACCACTATGAGGGCACCGAGTTCGACCTCACCAAGGGCCTCGCAGCTGGTCCGTTCGGCAACCCCAACAGGTACGCCACCCCCGCCAGACTCGGCGAGTGGGAGCGCGCCATCTCCATGTTCCGCTGCTCGTACGTGGTGGTCATGCAGGCTCGCGGCTGGATGCCCGCTGAGATCGGTGGAGTCATCTGGTTCGGCGAGGATGCGCCGCACAGCACCTGCTACGTGCCGTTCTACTGCGGTCAGGATTCCGTTCCTGAGTCCTTTGCCAGGGGCAGCCGCGCGGTGCTTGACGACTGTGCATGGTGGGCGTTCAACTACGTCAGCAACATCGCTGACCTGAAGTACTCCTACATGATCGAGGACATCAAGGCCCTGTACACCAAGTTCGAGACCGAGGCTCTGGCGATGCAGCCTGCAGTGGAGCAGGCAGCGCTTGACCTCTACAAGGTCGATCCCGATCTGGCCATGGCGTTCCTGACCAACTACACCAACGCCCATGCCCAGAAGGTAGTCGACGCTTGGTGGAAGCTGGCCGATGACCTGATGGTCAAGTACCAGGATGGCTACGTGGACCTCAAGACCGTGGGCTATCCTGATGAGTGGCTGATGGACGTCGGCTTCGGCTTCATCACCAGGGACTAGCACACGCGCGGATTACGCAGGTCCTGTGACACAGCCATTGCGGCTGTGGTAGCTAACGGTTGGTGCGGGCGGAACCCCCTCAGGTTCCGCCCGCACCTTTCGTTTGGCGTCCAAGATACTCATTTCTGAGCGTTGATTCATCTCAGACCTACACGGGTGTGGTACCGAACAGAATCGGGACTACACGAATGAGATTCGTGCGGATTCGGCACGCCTCCGTCGCACCAAGGGAGAATAAAGCTGGCGCCTTGGCCGTAGCGCCGTCCAATGGCACGGCCTCTAGCTGCTGTTTTCATGCTCGCGTCCTGATGCCCTAGCGCTGCCACGTCTCGGCAAGGAGGCGTGCCGACAACGATGCTCATTTGCGTGAGTCCGTTGGCATATTGCGGCCCATTGGCGTCAGTCTCACCAATTCTAGTGCTCAGAAACGAGACTTTCACCGCCACCTGCGACCGGATCTTCAACGCACTATTGGAAACCCCCTCCCGATGTGGAGGGGGTCTCCGTCTTGCACCTGCAACGGACAACGGAGTGTGGGCCCGGCAGCGGCGTGCGCTGAAGGAGGCTAGAAGCCGGGTACCAGCGACCCCGGGTACTTGCTCTCCACGTACCTCACCACGGCCTCGGACTGATACGCCTCGACCAGATCCAGCAGGGCGGGGTCGTTTTCGCGGCCAGCCTTCACGGCCAGGATGTTGACCCAGGGGGAGTCGGCCCTCTCCAGGAATACCGCGTCGCGGGCGGGCACGTAGCCCGCCTCCATGGCGTAGTTGGTGTTGATGAACGCCAGGTCCACGTCGTCGAGGGCCCTGGGGATCTGGGCCGCTTCCAACTCCACGATCCTCAGCCCCAGGGGGTTCGAGACGATATCGAAGACTGTGGCTTTCCATCCGACGCCATCCTGCAGCTTGATCAGGCCTGCAGTCTCCAGTAGCACTAATGCGCGGCCCCCGTTTGAGGGATCGTTGGGGATCGCCACCGTTGCGCCTCGGCGCAACTCGGAGATGGAGGCGATCCGCTTGGAGTAGGCGCCCATGGGGAAGATGAAGGTGTTGCCTATCTTCACGAGGTTCACCTTTCTGTCTGCGCAGAACTGTTCGAGAAACGGGTAGTGCTGATAGCTGTTGACGTCCAGCTCGCCTTCGGCCAGGGCGACGTTGGGGTTGATGTAGTCGGAGAAGACGATGATCTTCAGGGTGTAGCCCTTTGCCTCGTATATGGGCTTCACCACCTCGGCAAGCTCCTCGTGGACCCCTGGGGTGACGCCCAGCACGATGGTTCGTGGCTGCGCCGACGCAGCCGCAGCCATGGAGCACATGGTCGACACCACCGCCAGCGCCAGGCAGAGTGCGAGTGCCTTGTTCATCTTCCTCATGTGCCTACAGCCTCCTTTGCTCTTGATCTCTGGGCTATCTCCTGCGGTCGATCGCCGACGCCAGCGCGTGCCCGGCCCACTGGATCAGCTGCACCAGGGCTATGAGCACGGCCACGGTTGCCAACATGACGTCTGTGCGGAACCGCTGGTATCCGTACCTTATGGCCAGGTCCCCGAGGCCTCCGCCGCCCACGGCGCCCGCCATGGCGGAGAAGTTCACCAGGCTCACCAGGGTCAGAGTGAAGCCCATCACCAGCGATGGAAGGGCCTCGGGGAACATCACCCTGAACACCACCTGCGACGGGCTGGCCCCCATCACCAGCGCCGCCTCCACCACGCCCCTGTCCACCTCCCGCAGGGAGCTCTCCACCACCCGCGCCGCGAAGGGGATGGCGCCAACGCTGAGGGGGACTATGGCGGCTCGCGTGCCAATGCTGGTGCCCATTATCATGCGGGTGAACGGGATGATCGCCACCATGAGCACCAGGAAAGGAAGCGACCGGCCAACGTTCACTATGAGGGACAGTATCTGGTCGAGGCGCAGCCGCCTGTTGATGGGCCAGTCCCGGCCAAGCGCCGGGTCGGAGAAGAACGTAAGGCCCGCCCCCACCAGGGTGCCAAGAATTATCGACACGGCGCCGGAGGCGCCGACCATGAGCAGTGTCTCCAGGAGGCCATTTGTGACAAGCCGTGTAAGCACTTTCATCAACTCCATGCAAGCGTAGTAACCATCGCCCTGAGGATCCGTGACCGCGGCGACTTGAGCACCGCCTGGGCGGGCCCGTCCTCCACGATGTGGCCCTCGTCGATCACTATCAGGCTGTCGCAGGCCTGCTGGGCGATGCTGAGCTGGTGGGTGACTATGAGAACCGTGACGCCCAGCTCGGAGTTGAGCCTCTTCACCAGCTCCAGGATGCTCTTGGTGTTGATCGGGTCAAGGGCGGAGGTGAACTCGTCACACAGCAGCACCTTGGGGTTGGTGGCCAAAGCCCTGGCGATCCCCACCCGCTGCTGCTGGCCGCCTGACAGCTTGCTGGGATACGAGTTCAGCTTGTCGGTCAGGCCCACCAGGTGCAACAGCTCCCTGGCCCTTCTTGCTGCTTCGGCTTTACCTACGCCAGCCACGAGCAGCGGGAACATGACGTTCTGCAGGGCGGTTCGCTGTTGCAGCAGGTTGAAGTGCTGGAACACCACGCCCAAGTTGCGCTGGGCCTTGCGAAGCTCAGCCCCGCTCAATGCGGTAATGTCGATGCTGCCGATGCGGATGGAGCCGGAGTCCACCCGCTCCAGTCCGGTCATGCACCGGATGAGCGTGCTCTTTCCGGCGCCCGACAGGCCTACCACGCCGCATATGCTGCCTGGCTTGACGTGGAAGCTGACATGGTCAAGGGCAGGGGCCGTCATCCCCCTGTATGTTTTCGTCACTGAATCGAAGACGATCACGTGGCGCACCTCCATGCTCCGTACAAAACGAAAAGCCCTTCCGTTCCTGGCAAAACGCCAGGGACGAAAGGACTGACCTTACGTGGTACCACCCCGGTTTCACACTGCCCTCACAGGCGAGTGCCTCGACGAGCGCGGCAGAGGCGAAAACCTCCGCGATGCCCCGGTGCTGTAACGGGCACTCCCGTGCGCGCCTACTGATGCCGCGTGCCTGGTGCGGCAGGTTCGAGCGCCCGCTCAGGGGCCATGTTCACCGCTTTTCCGAAGCGCCGGCTCTCAGCCCGCGACCGGCTCTCTGTGGCCCGTACTCGGCGATTACTCATCCCCATCACTGCGTTTGGGTATGGCGTTGTGAAGGCTCTTGCTCCCGAGCATAGCATGGGGCTGTCTGGGTGTCAAGAGGCTTAATGCCGGGGGTGCCTAGGGATTCTCATCTTTATGCAGACCGTCCCTCCGGACTGCGTTGCCGTGAGCAGGCCCCCGTTGGCCTGCAGCACCTTGTAGCTCACGGCGGCCCCCAGTCCTATCTTGCCGGCACGGGTCCTGAAGATGGGGCTTACCGGTGGCACGGGCCCCAGCGTGGTCGGAGCTGGGCTGCGGTCACACACCTCAACCTCAGCCCACCCGTCGGGAGTGGCGCTAACGACGACGGCGACGGTTCCCATGTACCTTGAAGACGACACCGCGTCCGAGAGCACCCGGTACACCGCGTCCATCACCTGGCTGCGGTCTGCGAAGGCCTTGACCGGCCGCATCTCGCGGGCGATTATCACCCCGCGGGCCGTTGCCTCGTCGGACGCCCGTTCGATGGCCTCCTCCACCGCCTCGTCCAGGCTGAACAGCTCCGGCTGCGGCGCCGGCGGGTCGGAGAAGACCAAGAGGTCGGCGATGAGGTCGTTTACGTGGTCTATCTGGGCCGGGACGAACCTGATCGTCTCCTCAACGAAATCCCTCTGGTCGATGCGACAGGGCAGTTCCTGAAGGTACGCGCGGATGGATTGTAGAGGCTTTCGTATCTCCGACGCTATGCCGGAGATGGACATGGCCAGAGCGTCCATTATGTATGACGTGGCCTCGATCTCTTCCGAGCGCACGGAGGCCGTAACGTCGGAGAATACCAGCAGGGCGCCGCGGCGTTCGGGTTCGGCGTCGTTCCCCTGGGGCGATCCGTTGAGCACCAGCGGCATGGCGCGCACCCTGAACAGCCTGGACGTGCCGTCAGCCGACTGTATCTGGACGTCGTGCCTGAAGGAGATAGCGGACCCGGTGGCCACGTCCCTCATGTTTGTCCTGTAGACTACAGGGGCCAGGATCGTGTCGGAGACGTGCTTGCCCACCAGGGACGCCTCGTCAACGCCCAACAGACGGGCGGCGGTGAGGTTCGCCCATATAAAACGCAAGTCGGCGTCGACGGCGGCGATGCCCTCGTCAGAACTGTCGAGGATCTGCTTGTTGAGGGCGCTCACTCCGGCGATCTGCGCTGTCTTGCGGGCAACCAGCTGACGCAGGGAGATGTTCCACGCTACCACCAGCAGGGCGCCGCCGACGATGAGCCCCAGCACCGTCATGAGGAGCCTGAGGCGTTTGAGCTGTAGTCCGGTTTGGTTCGGGGGGATGGCGGTGCCGAACCACTTGACGTAGATCTTGTCAAAGGCCCCGGACTGCTTCACCTTGGCCAACCCGCGGTTGAACAGCTCCACCAGGTCCTGGCGGTCAAGGCGGAACGCCATGGAGTAAGGCTGCGGAGCTAGGTCGGCGCCGACTATCTTCACCTGTTCGGTGAGGCCGCGTCGTTGGACGATATTGATCCCGGAAAGCTTGTTGCCGACGAAGGCGTCGACGGCGCCAGACACCAGCATCTCGATGCCCGAGGGGTGGTCATCCACCTCCACCAGCACTGCGTATGGCACCGAACGCACCAGCTCGTAGGCGGCATCCAGCGCCTGGATGGCTACCCTGCGGTGGTTAAGGTCGTCCAGGAAGAAGATGGAGTACTCACCGGCCCTCACGAATATGGCGCTGGAGTTGACGAGGTAGGGGTCGGAGAACAGGAACTGCGACTCGCGCGCAGGCGTCTGCCTCATGCCCTGGATGGCGACGATATCGCCAACCTCCAAGGCCTCCAGGACCTCCGGCCTGCGCATGGGGACGAACTCTATAGAAAGGCCCAGCTCGATCCCGACGGCGTTCATCAGGTCGACGTTGAAGCCTTGGTACGCCCCTGTGTCGGTCACGTACTCAAACGGAGGGAACGCCCTGTCGCCGCCGATCCGGACTACCTGGACGAACTCCCCTCCCGCTGCCGACCGCTCCATCGTAAGCGTGGCGGCGGCCACCAGCGCTATGCACAGCAATACGCTTGCAGCCCTCTTCATCTAAGACACCCTTCGGTCGTTGTGCGCGTAGACAGTCTGGGTAAAATTCGCCAAAGACCAGACTGTTCCTGCAAGTACGTAGGAAGCTTTCGCAAGCCCAACGTCCCGCCTTAGTCCCCCCAATTCTTCTTTCGCCGAATGTCGTCTTCCACCTTCACTTTCTTGGGTTTCCTCGACACTCACCGCCACCCAGCGCATCGTCGATGGGGTCAGAGGGTGTTCGGAAGAAGGGCTAGCCTGCCGGATAGTTGGGCATTGCCTGCGCTCGCGGGATGGGGTAGTCTGGATATGGTCAGCTCGGGCCAGGAATGGAGGACCTTGGTTTGCAGAACAATGCTGTAAGGCGCCGGCTGCTCAGCACCGCGCTCATCGTCTTCCTGTGTGCCATGATACTGGCTAACATCGCCTCCCGGATGCACGATCAGCTGGTCCCCCTGTACGTGCAGTCCCTGGGTGCCAGCGTGGAGCAGGTGGGCCTGTTCTTCACCATCACGTCCATCGTGCCGCTGGCGTTTCAGATCATCGGAGGTTTCGTCTCGGACTCCATCGGGAGGCTGAGGGCTGTCGCTATGGGCAGCGTAGCCGGAGCCGTAGGTTATCTTCTATTCATCGTGGCTCCCTCCTGGGGTTGGCTGATGTTGGCGGCGAGCATATCGTCCCTGGCCGGGTGCTTTGTGGGACCGAGCTTCCAGGCGTTCATCGCGGAGCAGTCCACAGAGGAGACAAGGGGCAGAGTCTTCGCGATAGTGGAGTCCCTGTTCACAGTGGTGGGCGTCGTAGGGCCGCCGCTTGGAGGGTTCATTGCCGAGCGTTACGGGTTCCGCGAAATGTTCATGGTGGCCGGCGCGCTCTACGTCGCCGCGACGGCGATACGCCTCGGGATGGCGGCGCGTGACAGGAAGGCCGGGGACGTGTCGGCCAGCAGGCCCACGCTGAAGGGACTCTGGAGCAAGCTGACGGCGATGTACGCCCTCATCGTGGCGGGGGGCGCGGTGACGTGGCTGTTCTTGTCGGACGGGGTCGCCGACGTAGCTTGGAGTATCGCCAGCCGACTGGAGCCGCTCTACCAGACCAACCTGTTCGGACTGAGCCCCACACAGATCGGAACGCTGTCGTCGGTATTCCACTTCGTGCTGATGGTGCTGCTGCCGGCAGGAGGATGGTTTTCAGACAAGTTCGGCGAAAGGACAGGCATAGTCCTGGGGCACCTGCTCTTCTCAGTTGGCCGTATCGTATTCTTGCTCTCCACAGGGTTCGCCGGCTTCGCCGCGGCGTGGGCCGTGTTCGCCGTGGGAAGCGCGGTGATGCGCCCTGCGTACAATGCGCTGATCTCAAAGGTGGTGCCGCTTAGCATGCGAGGCACCGCGTTCGGCCTTGTTGCGACGAGCCTTGGCGTGTTGTCGCTTCCGGCGCCATACATCGGCGGGCTCATGTGGCGGCACCTGGGGCTGCGCGCACCGTTCTTCGTGCCGCTGGTGGCTGGGCTGGTGGTTGCGCCGCTGCTCTGGGTCAAGCTGGCGCCAGAGCGGATAGCTGAAACGCGGGGCGAGTGAAGGCAATGCGGATCCAGAACCCCCTCAGACTGCTCACGCCAGCGCTCACCGCGTTCATGGCCGGAATGGTGCTGGCGAACATAGCCGGAGCCATGAACCAGTCCCTGCTTCCGCTGTACGTCCAGTCCTTGGGGGCGGATGCGAGACAGATCGGGCTCTTCTTCAGCCTCGGCGCGGTGGCGCCCCTGGCCTTCCAGATCCTCGGCGGCTACGTCTCCGACTCCATCGGAAGGCTCCGGGCTGTGGCCATAGGGAGCGTGGCGGGGTGCATGGGTTACGCCGTCTACTTGCTGGCTCCGTCCTGGGGATGGCTGATGGTGGGGCACATGGTGGGATCGCTCTCCGTGTGCTTCGTGGCGCCCAGCTTCGACGCGTTCATCGCAGAGCAGTCTACAGAGAACACCAGAGCCAGGGTATTCGCCATGGCGGAGTCGATATACGCTGTGGTTGGGATTGTAGGCCCACCCATCGGCGGATTCTTCGTGCAGCGGTACGGCTTCCGTGCGATGATCGCTGTGGCCGTAGCCCTCTACCTTCTCGCCACCGCGCTGCGGATCAACATGGCCGCCAGGGTCAGGGAAGACGCGTCGCGCCCTCGCTTTGGCCTCGGAGGGGTGAAGCTGTCAGGACTGCGGCGCAACCTCGGCACCATCGCTTCCATGCTCCTGGCTGGCGGCGTCATGACGTGGCTGTTCCTGTCAGACTGCGCCAGCGACATAGCGTTCACCGTGACCAGCCGCTTCGAGCCGATATACGAGGCGGACGTGATAGGGCTCAGACCGCTTCAGATCACCTGGGTGATATCAAGCTTCAGCGTCGTGAGGATGCTTGTCCTGCCGCTGGGCGGGGCCTTCGCCGACAGGCTCGGCGAGAGGGCCGGACTGTGCCTGGGGCATCTATTGTGCGGCATCGGCGCCGTACTGTTCCTTCTGGGCGCTGAGTTCGCGGACTTCGTGGCCGTGTCGGCCCTGTACGGTACAGGCAGCGCGCTGTTCTCGCCGGCGTACCAGTCTCTGGTGTCGAAGGAGGTTCCCGCGAAGGTGCGGGGCACTGCCTACGGCCTTATCTCCACGTCGCTGGGCATCGCGTCGCTCCCGGCGCCGTACGTGGGAGGGCTCATGTGGGAGCGCTTCGGGCCCAGAGCGCCGTTCTTCCTGCCCCTTGTGACCTCCTTTGCCATGGCGGCGCTGCTCTGGTTCAAGCTTCCCGCCAGAGGTGGAGCCGGCCCGGGCAGGACCGCGGGCGCCAGCTCTTCCGACACGGACCTCCATCGCCTGCGGTAAGCTACGACGAGCCGCACAGCGAGAGCGCTATCTGGCGCCACACGGCGACTCCGGCAAGGATGGTGGCGTCCGGCACCAGGAACCTGGGGTGGTGAAGCGGGTAGACCTCCCCCTGCTCCGGCCGGGCGCCGATCCATATCAGCGCGCCTGGGGCGTGCCTGGCGAAATAGGCGAAGTCCTCTCCCACCATCGAAGGGCCGACGGGCCTTTTCACCGACCCCTTCCCCAACGCTCTCTCAGCGGCGCTGCAGGCCACCTCCACCGCCTCAGGGGTGTTGATCACGGACGGGCAGCTGTGCAGGTACTCCAGGTCGGCGGTGATCCCAGTGACCGCGCACAGCGCCTCCACCCGGCCGCGTATGAGCTGTTCGACACGGGTTCGCGCCGCGTCTGACAGGGTGCGGACCGATGCGCTCAGGCGTGCCGAGCCGGCGACGATGTTGAATGCCTCCCCAGCGTGAAGCGTGCCCACGTGGACGATGGCCGGCTCCTGCGGGTCGAGGCCCCTGCTGACCACGTGCTGAAGCCCGGTGACGAACTCGCAGGCCGCCGCAAGCGCGTCAACGCACAGGTGAGGGAAGGCTGCATGCCCGCCCCTGCCGCGTATCTCCAGGATGAACCTGTCCTGCGCAGCCGTGGCGTAGCCGGGGGCCACCGCTATGGACCCAACCGGATAGTCCGGGCTCACGTGCATGGCAAACACCATGTCCACGCTGGGATCGTCCATCACGCCCTGGTTCAGCATGGGTTCAGCCCCTCCGGCCACCTCCTCGGCGGGCTGGAAGATGAACTTCACGTTCCCGCGAAGCTGGCATGCCATGGGCGCCAGCACCATGGCGGCCCCAAGTACCATTGCCATGTGGGCGTCGTGTCCGCAGGCGTGCATCACCCCAGGCGTTTCGGAGGCCCACTCCACTCCGGTCTGCTCGGCCACAGGCAAGGCGTCCATGTCCGCCCGTATGGCTACGGTGGGCCCCTCAGCCGTCCCGCCCCGAAGCAGGCCCACCACCCCAGTGCCTGCTGCCCGCGACACCTCGAGGCCAAGGCCTCGGAGCGTCTCCTCGACGATCTGGCCGGTGCGGTGCTCGTTGAAGGCCGGCTCCGCAGTGCGATGGAGCAGGCGGCGGATCCGAAGTAGCTCTCTTTGGTCCCTTTCGGAGAAGCCATTACGGCTGTGCATCTTGACGGTTGGCACCTCGCTTTGCCCACGCAAGCTAAGTCAGACAGGTCGGTCAGCCAGGAACATCTTCTACCTGCATGTGCCATCTCCTGCCTGTGAGTAGGCCCTGGGCATGGTATACTCGATTAGGAGTGATCGTGAATCTCGGCGCGAGGAGTGGTCGGCTCTTGGATGCGATGGTACATGTGGAAGGAGTGGGCAAGCGCTTCGGACAGGTGCAGGCCGTGCGCGACCTCAGCTTCAGCGTGCGCCGGGGCGAAGTCGTGGGCTTCATCGGCCCCAACGGCGCCGGAAAGACTACCACCATCAGGCTGATCAGCGCCGTGCTGAGGCCCGATGCCGGCTCGATCAAGGTGAACGGGTTTGACGTCCGTACCGACGGCGATCAGGTGCGCGCCAGCATCGGGGTGCTCACCGAAGGCGCCGGCCTGTACCCGAACCTTTCTGGCCTTGACAACCTGAGGTTCTTCGCCGAGCTTTACGGCGTTGACGATCCGAGGCGGCCCGAGGCCCTGCTGGGGGCGATGGGCCTGGCGGCGCACGCGCATCGGCGCGCCGGAACGTACTCCACCGGCATGAAGAAGCGGCTGGGCCTGGCCAGAGCCCTGATCCACCGCCCGCCGGTGCTGCTCCTTGACGAATCCACCGCTGGCCTGGACCCCGAGGGCATCACCATGGTGCTCAAAGAGGTGCGCCGCCTCTCACGGGAGGAAGGCGTCACCGTGGTGCTGTGCTCGCACATCCTGCACCAGCTGGAGATGGTTTGCGACACGTACGTCATAGTGGACGCAGGACGGTCCCTGGCCCAGGGCACCCTTGCCGAGCTGGTGCGCGACTACGTCAGACAGCGCGTGGTGGAGCTGGAGACCGACCTCTCTCTGGAGCGCGCTCACGAGATCGCCGCGCGCTTCCACGCGAGGCTGGTGGCACCGTCGGGCGCATCCCGCAGCAAGCTCTCCTTCACGGTGGACCGGCCGGACGACGTGCCCGAGATAATCGCCGCCGCGTCGAGCGCAGGCCGGGTTTATTCCGCGGTCAGGGTGGGCGAGGACCTGCAGTCGGTGTACTTTCGGGTGATGGAGGCGAGGGCAAGTGAGGCGTAAGGGAATCGACAGGCGGGCCGTGGCCGCCATCGCACGCAAAGACATAAGGGCCATCACCTCGAACGTACAGGTGTGGCTGCCCATGGCGATAGTCCCGACCATCTTCTGCCTGGTCCTCCCGGTGATTCTCGGCATCGCGATACGCACCGGAGGGATAGACGACGGCAGCGACATCGGGCCGATGCTCGCCTTGATAGAGCGTATGCCCCATTCATCCCTCAAACAGGCGCTGGACTCCCTGGAGGACCTGAACCAGCGAATGGTTTACCTGATGTTCAACCACCTTTTCGCGCCGCTCTTCCTGATCGTGCCCATCATGGCCGCCAGCACCGTGGCCACCGACAGCTTCGTGGGCGAGAAGGAGAGGGGCACCTTCGAGAGCCTCCTCCTGGCGCCCATCGACCTCATGTCCATGTTCATGGGAAAAGTGATGGCGGCATTCATACCTGCTGTGACCCTGTCGCTGGCATCGTTCGTGGTGTACGGGATCGCCGCGAACATCGCAGGTTGGTCCGTGATAGGTCGCCCGTTCTTCCCGCACGTCAACTGGTTGCCGCTGATGGCCCTGGTGATGCCTGCAGTGGCGCTTCTGGCCGTGGCCATAACCGTTCTCATCAGCGCCCGCACTTCGTCGTTCCAGGCAGCGTACCAGATGTCGGCGCTCTTGGTGATCCCCTTGGTGATGCTGATGATAGGCCAGGTCACAGGGGTTATGTTGCTTGACACCGCCTCGTTCACGCTCATAGGGATAATCATCGCCATTGTAGACTGGATCCTGATCCGTCTGATAGTCAGCCGTCTGGATCGCAGCAGGATGTTCGAAAGCCAGGTGAAGTAGTTGGCAGACTCACTTTCCAGGCCTCCCGTCTCCAGGGGAGACGAGATCGTGGTCACCATCGATAACCACAGCTCCGAGGGGGACGGAGTGGCCCACGTTGACGGGTTCGCGCTTTTCGTCCACGGCGCCATCGCCGGCGAAGAGGTGCGCGTGCGCGTGGATGAGGTGAAGCCCACCTACGCCCGCGGAACGATCAAGGATATCCTTGCGCCATCCGCGGCCAGGGTCGTCGCCCCCTGTCAGCTCTTCGGCAGGTGCGGCGGATGTCAGCTTCTGCACGTCGACTACCGGGCGCAGCTTCAGATGAAGCGCCAGCGGGTGGCCGACGCCCTCCAGCGCATAGGTGGCCTCGCTGAAGTTGAGGTAAGGCCCACCATCGGCATGGCTGAGCCGTGGTACTACCGCAACAAGGTGCAGTACCCTGTGGGCACTGAGGGTGGGCTCATCGTCGCCGGCTGCTACCGGCGCGGCACCCACCAGGTGGTGCGCACCGAGGGCTGTCTGATACAGCACCCCCTGAACACCAGGGTGATGAACGCCGTCATCGAGACGGCCCGGCGGTACGGTCTCACAGTCTACGATGAGGATACAGGAAAGGGCCTTCTCCGATACGTCCTGGTGAAGAGGGCCCACGGCACCGGCGCTGCCATGGTGGTGCTGGTCACCGCCGAGCGCAAGTTCCCCAAAGGGCGCCAGTTCGCCGCCGACCTGGCGCGGAAGGTGCCCAAGATCGCCAGCGTCGTGCAGAACGTGAACCCTGCTCGCACCAACCGTGTACTCGCACAGCTGCAATGGGTTCTGTGGGGAGCCCCCTACATCGTGGACGAGCTGGACGGGCTACGCTTCCGCATCTCCGCCACCTCCTTCTACCAGGTCAACCCCGAACAGACCGTTGCGCTCTACCGCCAGGCGGTGGCCGCCGCCGGCCTCACCGGCAACGAGCTGGTCCTCGACGCCTACTGCGGCGTCGGCACAATGGCGCTCTTCATGGCCAGGGCGGCGCGGAAGGTGTACGGCATCGAGGCGGTGGAGGAGGCGGTGAAGGACGCCAGGTCCAACGCCCAGCTCAACTCCATCGGCAACGTTGAGTTCGTGGTTGGACGCGTCGAGCAGGTGCTGCCCCAGCTCGTGGCGGAGGGCCTGGCCTTCGACGTAGTGGTGCTCGACCCGCCCAGGGCAGGCTGCCAGCCCCAGGTGCTGGAGGCCCTGGCGGCGAGCTGCGTGGGCAGGGTGGTGTACGTAAGCTGCAACCCGGCCACGCTCGCCCGCGACCTGTCGATCCTCGCCGCCAGCGGCTACAGGGTGCTGAACGTCCAGCCCGTGGACATGTTCCCGCACACCAGCCATGTGGAGACGGTAGTATTGATGTCAAGGCTGTAAGCCTTTATTTTACTAGGTTTC
>LFSP01000013.1 GCA_001513145.1 Clostridia bacterium DTU025
TGCTCATAATGGAGCACCGGTTCCCTGGCTTGCGTCGCCCAGTACCGGGCCTTTTCGATCTTTTCTTCATCATTGGAGACCAACATCCCACCACCTGAGGTGGTGATGATCTTGTTGCCGTTGAAAGAATAGATCCCCAGGTCCCCAATGGTGCCCGTTGCTTTACCCTTGTAACTGCTCCCCAAACTCTCGGCCGCATCTTCGATCAGGGGAACCCCGTATTCCCTGCAGATCTCCAGGATGGGATCCAAGTCAGCCGACAATCCGTAAAGATGCACCACTATGACAGCCTTCGGCTTCTGACCCAACGTTTCGTATCTGTGAAACGCCTTCCTTAATGCCTCAGGGCACATGTTCCAGGTATGGTTGCTGTCAATGAAGACGGGAACAGCACCTTGGTAGCGGATGGGATTGGCCGTGGCTGCGAAGGTGAGATCCTGGCAGAAGACCAGATCTCCCGGACCAACCCCCACCGCTTTCAGCGCCAGATGGATAGCCGCCGTACCCGAAGACACGGCCAGAGCAGCCTTAACCCCCACCCTTTGGACCACTTCCTTTTCGAAGGCATCAACATTGGGGCCTAAAGGAGCAATCCAGTTGGTGGCAAACGCTTCTTGTATAAAGGCCATTTCATAGCCCTGCTCACTCATATGCGGCGATGCCAAGTAAACCCGCTTCTTCTCCGTACTCTCAGTCACGCCGGCCCCTCTTTTCCAACTTATCTCCTATTTAGCACAAACAGGCTCCCCCAGCTGGGAGCGGCTGTTGGTTGGTTAGATTCACAGGCTACGCCCTGCACTGCCTCTGGTAGATCGCCGGAAGCGGACCCCCAACCACTATCCTCACACCGCTCTCTGCCAAGGCAGTCAATGGTGCCTATTTATTCCACAAACCCCTTAAAAATCCTGCAAGAACCAGGGCTTGGTAATAAGTGGTTCCCGACTACCCGCAAGCCTTGTGCCTGCTGTGATATCGTGAAATTCTCACTAGCTGTGTGGTTCCTGCACTAGCGCTCATGTTCACAAGAAAATAATGAAAAATTCGCCCATTTTTCCATGGCCTGTGGAACAAGTTTCAGGGGGTCCTTTTTCTCGAAAAACGTCCCCGCTAGTGTAAAGTTACTGTAGGACGAGGTCTCTGAAAAAACGGGCGCGTAGGGGCCTAGCTCACAGTCTTAGAATTGCCATGGCCTGGTAATCGGTGTGTGCCTACGGTACTGGCGATGTGCTTGCCGATTGCGCGCGGCCGATAAACAGTTTTGGCCTTCTACCTTGGGTTTCTTACGTCCTTGGTACCCAGAGGATACACTTACCCTGAAGCGAAATATAGCTGACGAGCGAGCTTCTTCGCGTTCAGGACGATCATTGTCAGGATCACCTGGATCGCAACGCGCGCCCGGCTTCTGTACCGCGCCCTCCCCATCCGGTGCCACTTCTTTGCATCGCCGAAGACCCTCTCGATGGCCTTGCGGATCTTCATTGCCGCCTTCATTCCACGTGGCCGACCGGTTTCCAGAGACGGATTGATGTACAGAACCTTCCGGGTTCTGTTTCCGATGCATGCGTCCCNNACGATGAAGCCGCCTTTCTTATGCGGAGTAGCGTTTGCGCTGGAAACGCCGCATGGGCAGGTGGCTATGACACTGTCTGCGGTTGTCTTGTACTTAAACTCGCCGAGTCTCTTGGCTGTTGGCTTGCTCCTCCGCGCTATGTAGGGCCTGATTCCGCTCTTGCCTATTCGCTTTCGCACCCGGTCGCTGTCATATCCCTTGTCAGCGGCCAGCCTTGCCGGCTCTACTCCAGCATCCTTCGCTTCCTCCACAAGGCTTTCGAGTTGCTCGATCTCAGATTCGTTAGCGGCCTCCACGCGCGCTGCAGTGACGATGCCGTTCTCATCGCAGCTGATGTGCGCTTTGTATCCGAGAAACGGCTTTGTCTTGCGCTTGAACCCCCATCGAGCATCGGGATCAGACAGGCTGGCAATCCCGGATGATCCCGAGAGCACCTTGGAGGTCAGATCCTTCTCCGCCGCCAGTCGAGGCGAGTCGTCAAGCTCATCTATCTTCTGAAGCAGTTCTCGTCCTCTGGACACCTCAGCTGCAAGGAGTTCGTCACGCGTCGCATAGTTCGAGTCGTTCAACGGCTCTCCGT
>LFSP01000017.1:0-8170 GCA_001513145.1 Clostridia bacterium DTU025
TAATGGAGCGCTTTCCATCTCTGCAGGTTACGTCGAGATGCATCCCAGACCACCCCTCCGGGGTCCACGACGAGGCCACCGAGCGCTCGGCTGCCCCGCTGGTGGCGGCCCTTGCGGCCGAGTTCGAGAAGGAAGGATACGATGCCGTGATCGTCAGCTGCGCAGGCGATCCCGGAGTCGAGGAGGCGCGCCGGCAGGTGAGGATCCCGGTGATAGGCGCCGGCCGCGCGTGCGCCGCCGTGGCCAGGGGGCTGGGCGACAAGTTGGGCGCCATGGGCATAACCCCCGACATCCCCGAGGCCATGCGCGCAGTGCTGGGCGATGCCCTGGTGGCTTACGTCCAGCCGCCGGGCGTACATACCACCCTTGACCTGATGACCCCCGCCGGGGCCGCCGCGCTGGACGAGGCCGCCCAGGAGCTCAAAGCCCGCGGCATCGACGCCGTGGCGCTGGCATGCACCGGCATGTCGACTATAGGCGCCGCGCGACGCATCGCGAAGACCACCGGCCTCATGGTGGTCGACCCGGTCATGTCCGAGGCGCTCCTCGCCCTTGAAGCGGTGCAGCTGGCGGCGTGGACGCGGAACTGAGCACCCCCGCACCCGACCCGCACATCGGCCAGGCCCAACCATCTTGGAGGTGAATCGCATTGAGCAGGCGCAAACTTGATAGCGACGCGCTTCGTTGCGCAGTCATAGGCGGAAGCTTCTACGGCGGCGGAGGCGGCGGCGCGCCCGCCAAAGGCATGGAGGCCGGCGAGGCGGCGCTGCTCGTGGGCGACGTCATCCTCGTCGACATCGACGACGTGCCCGACGACGCCGTGCTCCTCACGATGTCAGCCGTGGGAGCCCCCGCAGCAAAGGACGCGTACGTCAAACCATACCACTACCTCAAGGCCGTAGAGCTTCTCATGGAGCGTTACGACGGCAAGCTGTACGGCTTCATCACCAATGAGTGCGGCGGAGCCGCGACGGTCAACGGCTGGATACAGGCTGCTGCCTTCGGCCTTCCTGTCGTCGACGCCCCATGCAACGGCCGCGCCCACCCCACCGGGGTGATGGGCTCCATGGGCCTGCACTCCGTGCCTGGATACGTATCCCTTCAGACCGGCGTCGGCGGCGACCCCGAGCGCGGCACCTACCTTGAAACCGTAGCCCGGGGCAGCATCGAGAAGGCGTCAGCCATGATCCGCCAGGCGGCCGTGCAGGCCGGCGGGCTGGTGGCCGTTGCCCGCAACCCCGTGACAGCCTCGTTCGTGCGCCAAAACGGCGCCCCGGGCGCCATAGGCAAGTGCATTGAGGTGGGCCGCGCCATCCTAGAGGCCCCGGACGGCGAGGGCGCAGGCGCCGAGGCCGCAGCGAAAGCGGCCGGCGGTCGAGTCGCCGCCAGGGGCATGGTCTCGCGCGTGGACCTCACCACCACAGGCGGGTTCGACGTGGGCTCCGTCGCCGTCGTCGGCGAGTGCGGCACGTTCGAGATGGTATTCTGGAATGAGTACATGACACTGGAGCAGGTCAAACCAGCCGGCGTCAAGCGCCTGGCCACCTTCCCCGACCTGATAGCAACCGTCGACGCCGTCACTGGCCATCCCGTGTCGTCCGCCGAGATTCGCGAAGGCCAAAACGTCTGCGTGGTCGTGGTGGACCGTGGCAACCTCAGCCTCGGCGCCGGCGTTAAGGACCCGGCCCTTTACGTCCAGGTGGAACAGGTCACCGGCAAGGAGATAATCCGCTACGTGTTCTAGGTTCCAGTCCGAGCGCGAACCTTGAGCGCACAACGCATAACAACGCACAACCACGCGCAACAGCCAACACTACGCGAGAGGTGCTGACCATGAGCTTCAAAGCTACCCTTGACGCATTCACCCTTCTCGACAGCGCCAAAGTCACCGGCGACGACGTAGTCGCCGCCCTCAAAGCCCTCGGCGCGGAGAACGTTACATCCACAACTATCCAGGGGCCCCGGGGCTCCACCGACTTCGTCAAGATCGTTATCCCCGGCTCCAAAGGCAGATCCAGCGGCGGCGACGCCCCGACCCTGGGGGTCATCGGCCGCCTTGGTGGCATCGGCGCGCGCCCCGAGATGATAGGGTTCGTCTCCGACGGCGACGGCGCCGCCGCGGCCGTGGCCGTCGCCATGAAGCTTGCCCGTATGGCCGCTGACGGCGACGTGCTGCCGGGCGACGTCATCTGCGCCACGCACATCTGCCCCGACGCGCCCACCCAGCCGCACGATCCCGTGCCCTTCATGGGCTCACCCGTAGACATGGCCGCCATGAACAAGCACGAGGTTGACCCCGCGATGGATGCCATCCTCTCCATCGACACCACCAAGGGCAACCGCATCATCAACCACCGCGGTTTCGCCATATCGCCCACGGTGAAGGACGGCTGGATCCTCCGCGTCAGCGAAGACCTCCTCGGCATCATGAGCATCACCACCGGGCAGCTGCCAGTCACCTTCCCCATCACCATGCAGGACATCACGCCCTACGGAAACGGCGTGTATCACATCAACAGCATCCTCCAGCCCGCCACAGCCACCTCCGCCCCGGTCGTGGGCGTGGCCATAACCACCCAAACCCCCGTGCCCGGCTGCGGCACCGGCGCAAGCCACCTGGTGGACGTGGAGGAGTGCGTGCGCTTCGTCATCGAGACGGCCAAGGCATTCGGCGCGGGCAAGTGCCGGTTCTACGATGAGGATGAGTACGCCACCCTGGTGAAGCTCTACGGCGAGATGAAACACCTCAAGACCCTCGGGTCGCAGGCTCAGTGAGGAGGTGACCGCAATGAAGAAACTCGGCCTGATCACCATCGGGCAGTCGCCCAGGATCGACGTGGTCCCTGAGATCCGCCAGATCATAGGGCACGGCATCGAAGTCATGGAGGGCGGCGCCCTCGACGGCCTCACCCTGGACGAGGTCCGCAAGCTCTACCCCGAACCCGGCGACTACGTCCTCATCACGAGGATGAAGGACGGCACCCAGGTCAAGATCGCCGAGAAGCACATACTCGCGCGCATGCAGGATAGGGTCACTGAACTTGTAGACAGGGGCGCCGACCTCATCGGGCTGCTCTGCACAGGCGAGTTCCCGCCGTTTAAGTGCGACAAGCTCATAGTCAAGCCCCAGACCGTCCTCGCCGGCGTCGTCGCCGCCGTGGTTCCCGGACTGCGTCTCGCAGTCTTCACCCCCGACGCCGACCAGGTGCCGCAGGCCGCCGCCAGGTGGTCCGCGCAGACCCAGGCCTCGGCGGTGCATGTGGAGCCTGCATCCCCCTACGGCGCCGCCGACGCCCTCACCGCAGCCGCCCGGAACGTCAAAGCCTGGAGCCCCGACATCGTCGTCATGGACTGCATGGGCTACACCCTGGGCATGAAGGCCGAAGTCGCGGAGATCACCGGCAAGCCGGTGATACTTGCAAGATCCATCTTCGCCAGGGTCATGGCTGAACTTCTCTGAGAGGGTCGGACAGTGAAACAGAACGCGATCGAAGCATGCAAGAACATATTGATCAGGTGCATGGGCCTGCGCGAGGGCGAGTCCACCCTCGTCGTCACCGACACCGAGCGCGAGGAGATCGGCCGCGCCATCTTTGAGGCCGCCCTCTCCCTCGGCTCAGACGCCACCATGATGGTGATGAGCCCCAGGGCCGTCAACGGCGAGGAGCCTCCCGCCCCCGTGGCCGCCGCTATGGCAGCAGCGAACGTGGTGCTGTGCCCGACCACCAAGTCGCTCACGCACACCCAGGCCCGAAAGGCCGCCGCCGCTGCCGGCGCGCGGATAGCCACCATGCCCGGCGTCACCATGGACATGCTCCACGAAGGCGCCATGACCGCCGACTATGAGCAGGTGAGCGCCCTCACCATGCGCGTCGCCGAACTCGTGGACAGTGCGAGCACCGCCAGGATCTCGTACAAAGGTCACGATCTAACCATGAGCCTCGCAGGGCGGAAGGCCATCCCCAGCACCGGACGGTTCCTCAGCCCCGGGGAATCCGGCAACCTGCCCTCGGGCGAAGCCTACGTCGCCCCGGTGGAAGGGACCGCCGAAGGCGAGCTCTACGTGGACGGCTCCGTGGCCGGCTTCGGCAAGCTCAACGGCCCGCTGCTCGTGCGCATCAAAGGAGGGCGCGCCGTGGCTTTCGAGGGCGTCGATGCTGCCCCCATCGAGGCCATGCTGAAGACCCCGGAGTCGCGAAACGTCGCCGAACTCGGGATCGGCACCAACGACAAGGCCCGCCTCACCGGGATAATCCTTGAAGACGAGAAGATCTACGGCACGGTGCACGTGGCCTTCGGCGACAACTCCACATTCGGCGGCACCGTTCGGGCCGGCATCCACATAGACGCCATCCTGCTGGCACCCGACCTCTACCTCGACGACGTCCTCGTGGTTCACGGTGGCGGTGTGATTCCTGACCGGCGCTGAGGGTTTCCTGGGCGGTGCAATGCTCATGCAGTGTACCTCAAGCCCAGGGCCACTCCCTGGGCTTTTCGCATCCTAGTCTATGCGAAGGTATGCAAAGTGAGCAGCAACTCAAACCTGGCTTATCGGCGTCTTGCCACCCTTGCAGTGCTGATCGCATTGGGGGTGGTGTTCTTCCTGGTGCTGTGATTTCACCCGTTCCCGGCGGTGGCGTTTCTCGTGTATTCGCCCGCTGACGTAGCCTTGCGGGTGGCGGGGTTCGCCCTCGGGCCTAAGGCTGGCCTGGTGGCAACAGCGGTGGTGTGCCTGCTGCAGGCACCGCTATATCCTGAAGGTGGCTGGTTCGGCGCCATCATGCACTTCATCGCTTCCGCGGCGCTGGTGGCTGCGTCGTCCATCATATGCAGCAGGAACCGGACCAAGCGAGGAGCGCACGTGGCGATGGCAGCTGGTGCAGTGGCCATGATCGCAGTGATGACACCAGCCAACCTTCTGCTCATCCCAGTGTTCCACGGGCTACCGCGCTCCGCCGTAGTCTCGGTGATCTGGTGGATAGCGGCGTTCAACGTGCTGAAGGTCAGTCTCAACGTGGCGATCGCTGCACTCCATCCTAGGCATCCAGAAGTCAACCGGCTGCTTACCCATAACAGGTATTTGCTCGCGCACTACCATCATTGTCCCAGCTAGATGCCGGGATGCCTGCCTATAGGGTGCCACTTGAGGGGGTTCATTCTGGCGCCCTATAGGCAGGCGTACGTGAAAAACCGCGGCAAGGTTTCGACCTCGCCGCGGCCCATATGAAAAATGGTACGCCACCGGGGACTCGAACCCCGGACCCGCTGATTAAGAGTCAGCTGCTCTACCAACTGAGCTAGTGGCGCACACTCTCGTATTCACTTAGCACATCCCTTGTGCGGATTTCATTATACTATGCGTCAACCGCAGTTTCAAGTGCCCCGCGGCCTTTCTTGAGCTTTTTCCGGCAACCTCCACGTTGCCGCTGGCTGATCAGAGCTGCATACCACACGCGCCATTCGCCCACAGCCTGTTCGCTCTGGCTCCCCGCTTTTCCTTTCCAGGACCGCCTAGCAGGATAAGATTCGACGTTGGCGAACAGTTGTCGGTACTCGAGGCCCCGTCCGTAGCATTGGAGGCACTCCAGTGGGAGCTACTTACAAGCGCGCAGTCCAAGTCATTACCATACTCGTGCTGGTCGCGGTGACAGCCTTCGGAGCTGGATGCTTCTCCGGTTCGACAGGTTACGGTTACCTCCGCGGGACCACTATTGACGCCTTCACCGGCGAGCCATTGGCCGTCAAAGCCACTGTGTACGTCGGCTCACGATACACCCTTGTCACGTACGACGGTACGTTTGCCACTGGCCGATTGTCTCCCGGCACCTACTCGCTGACGGTGTCAGCTTCTGGGTATGCTGAGAGAACCATCCCAGTGGTGATCGCGGCTTCGAAGACCACCCATGTGGACGTCAAGGTCGCAGAAAAGCCGTCTGCCGGACATGCAACCATCGTCGGCCACGCCACGCTGGTCAACGACCCCCATACATATCCCCAGCCGGGAGCGGTTTCGCGCACCATGTTGCAGCAGCGCCCGTTCAGCCTCGTCTCAGACCCGACCGCCACGGCTGTAACCGACACCCCGCAGAGCCTGCAAGTCCGCAAAGCCCCCACAGTATCCGATGAGGAGTTCAGAGCCGCCCTCGAGGCGCAAGGCTACGTAATAGAGGACTACTTGCCACTCACCCAGGTGTACGTCGTGAGGCCCTCGGATACCCAAGCGCGCACCCTATCTGCGACTCCGGAAAGCCTGTCCATCGACCTGTCCGTGCTGCCGGCGGTGGACTGGGCATACCCTGACTACCTGGCTCATGCAACCACCATGGCGGTCGAACCCAACGATCCCCTGTACCACACCGATCAGTGGCATTATCGGGCCATCAGCCTTCCCAGGGCGTGGAGCGTGCAGCAGGGCTTCACCCGACCTGTGACTGTTGCCGTTGTGGATACTGGGATTCGACCTGAGCACCCTGACCTCGCGGCTAGCATAGTGGATGGGCGAGACTTCGTAGACGGTGATAACGATCCCACCGACTGGCCCTTCATGAATAATCGGATGAACGGCGCCAGCCACGGGACCCACGTGGCCGGAACCATCGCTGCCCTCACCAACAACGCTCGAGGCGTGGCGGGTGTAAACTGGTTCGCGCGCATCATGCCCATCCGCGCTCTGGACGGCAATGGAAACGGACCCTTCTCTCGAATCGCCGAGGCGATCATGTGGGCTGTCGACAACGACGCTGATATCATCAATCTCAGTCTCTCAGGCGCCGTGGAGCCCGGCCCTGCTCTTCGGGAGTCAGTGCAATATGCCGTCTCCCAGGGTGTCATACTGGTGGCCGCCGCTGGAAACAGCTCGAGCAGCATTCCGGAGTACCCGGCATCCCTGCCGGGCGTGATCTCTGTCGCCGCTACTGGTATCGAAAACAACCTTGCGGGTTACTCCAACTACGGACCGAGTGTGACTCTTGCCGCGCCCGGCGGATCAGAGCGGGATTTCGGGGTGTACAGCACCGGCTACTCCGCTAAGGATCCCAGGCTTGAAGACTACTTCCACATGAAGGGCACCTCGATGGCCACGCCCCACGTGTCTGGTGTGATCAGTCTGATCCTGGCTGAACATGGCTGGATGTCCCCGGAGGAAGTGGCTGAGCTGTTGTGCGACACGGCACAGGATCTAGGCGACGACGGCCGCGATGATATCTATGGTGCCGGCCTGGTCAACGCGTATGCGGCCGTAACGCGGTCCACGATGGACAGGGCCCGGTTCTGGGTCTCAGGCTACGACGGCAATCCGGTGAGCAGCGGATACTACGGCCGAAGGGATCGCAGTTTCTACGTGGAAGACGCCCAGCCTGGCGATCACCTGCTAGTTGGCTGGCTGGACGTGGATGACGACGGTAGCATCGACACAGGCGATTTCTACGGATTCGCTCCGGTGAAGCTGTCAGCCGATAAGGTACTATACATGCAGGAGAGACTGGAGCTACATCCTTACGACTCCTCCCGGACGGCGAGCGCGGCCTCGCTGGAGCCTTGGATGCTGAACGTGCCGGCCACTTGGATACGTAACTAGAACAAAGAAGCCGCGAGCTGGTGCTCGCGGCGACCTTCTTATGTATGGTAGCGGCGACTGGACTCGAACCAGTGACACTGCGGGTATGAACCGCATGCTCTAACCACCTGAGCTACGCCGCCACATTGGAGCTTTCTTGCACAAGCGATTTTACCATCACGCCGCAAGGTTGTCAACGGCCCGACTTGCCTCATCAAGAGTGCCTCTGAAGCTGAATCGTTGCCTCAAACGCCAAGTGTCGCTGAAGGAGGCAAGCCACAGATGAGCGGCCAGCGCGCGGCCTGCCCTCAGGACTGAACCTGCGCCCCTCACATTGACTGGAGTCTCCCGTCCAACACGCCCATTAGCGTCCACCTCACGCCACGCGCCATGAAACAAGAACTGGATGCGCTGCCACACATCGGAAGGCAATTCTACGAACTTAGCGAAATAGTGAGACTCACCAAGCAGCTCCTCCATCGATCACTCATCGCATATCCTGGGGAGGTTGCATCGTGAAAGCCACACGCATCTGCGCTGCCTTGCTAGTGATCCTTCTGACGTTAGGTATGTCCGGCTGTCTGATATCGCCCAAGGAGTATGCCGTATCTGGCG
>LFSP01000017.1:8175-22810 GCA_001513145.1 Clostridia bacterium DTU025
CGATGGACCAAGACTGGTGTGAGGGGCATCGTCACAGTGATCCCGGTAGCAACAACCAATAAGTTTGTACCGTCGTCACGGGTTGCGACAGACAATGCTTCCGACGTGGGCTTCGAGGCACGGCCCCTGGTGGAGACGGTATTCTGGTATTGTCATCAGGACGGAGATAGCCACTTCCTCGGTCTCTCGAACCCCATCTCCCCCACCGCTTACTGGGATTACGAAGCGGAGGGCGTTCTCACATGGGTCACGCCTGCGATAGGCACCGAGACCGGAACCGGGGGAAACGCCAGGGTGTATCATAGCCTAGACGGCGCTACTACTGACTCCGGGTTCACGTTCACCAGAAGGAACGATCTGCTCGAGGCGTATTCCACTGCCGACGCTGACGACATAATCATCTACGAGATCGACGGGAACGGTAAGCACTGGTGGTGGGTGCATGTCGGGCCATACATGTCCCCAGATTACGTGGATGATGAACTGAACGAATACGTAGCGCCCAGGGTATCAGAGACAATCTGCTACGCCCTGGATGTTATCAACGGGTTCCCCGCGGAGCTATCCGCTCCGCCGGCAGGTAGCAGCGCCGCAGGCACATCAGCTCTCTCAGGCGCATCGAACAACAGGTAACGTGAACACGCCGATTCCTTGAACGCATGACCGTAAAGCCAATGCATGCCGCGGCCGGGGCACCCCCGGCCGCTTCTCTATCTTCCGAATAGTGTGACTACTAGAGCCACCACCAGGCTCGCCACTGCCGCCAGAATCAGCCCGGGGCCGACCATGTCCTTCGCGGTGAAGTAGCCCGATCGGTAGGCCATCAGGTTCGCCGGCGACGACGTAACCAGGATGATCGGAAGAGAGCTGGTGAGGGCGGCCGGCGCCACGAACTGCCACATCCCCACCGGCCCTGGTCCGGCCGCCATCTTCAGCGATATCAGGATCGGCAGGATTATGGACGCAGTTGCCGTGTTGCTGGAGAAGAACATCTTGATGAAGATGACGATAGCGGCTGTGGCCGCCGCGCCCCAGAGCGGCGGCATGTCCAGGATCCCGGAGAACAGCGCGGTGCCGAGCCAGCGACCGGCGGTGGTCTCGTGCACGGCGGAGCCCATGGACAGGCCCGCGAACACGATCAGCAGCGTGCTGAGGCTGACGGAATGTTCGATATCGTCCCACCGCACCGGCTTCGACCTCGTGAGCAGGTAGAGCACGGCGCCGATTATCGCTCCCAGCGAAAGCGGCGCTGCGGGCAGGCAGGTCCAGATGCCCCAGGTTACCGCGAGGCTGATCACCACCGACCGTTCTGCCCGCGACAGCCCAGGGCGGCCTGCCTCCAGCCCAGCCCCGGCTGTTGGCTCGGGGCTCCCGTCTGCAGCAGGTTTGCGCGCTGCGGACTGAAAGCTGCACCGCACGGTCCTGTCTTCAATGTGAAATAGTGCGAGGAGGATCAACCACCCGGCCAGCACCAGGGCTGCGGCCGTGGGCCCGCCCACCGTTACCCACCTGGCGAGGTCAACCTTCACCCCGGCGAGCTTGTCAAGGAAGTTGATGGTCATGATCCCGGTGGACGAGCCCACCGGGGTGCCGATGCTGCCGATGGTGGGGCCCCACGCGCACGCGATCATCAGCGCTTTCGCGAACCTGGCTTTGTCGGGCGCCTCGTCGCTGGCGCCGATGATGGCCGCGGCCATGGGCGCCATCACTGCCACAGACGCCATGTTGCCCACCAGCATCGCCAGGGCGCACCCCATGGCCATGAAGGCCAGCACCAAGACCCTCCTGCCCATGGGACGCCTGGTCACCATGGCGCACGCCATCCTGTCGGCCAGGCCGGACGCCCTTATCCCCTCAGACGTTATGGTTATCCCCACAAGGAACGGCAGGATGTCGCCGCTGAGGCCGGCCCTGATCACCTGCTCCCACGGGGCGGCGCCCACGGCGGCCAGAAGCAGGCATCCCAGGAGCGATGACACCGCCAGCGGAAGAACCTCGGTGGCCCACAGCAGCGCGGTGAAGCAAAGCACCGCCAGGGCTCCACGGCCCTGCCGGTCGAGGGCGACTACCTCGCCGCCGGCAGTGCGCACGGGAGGTAGCGGCAGTAGCAGTATCGCGGATAACAATGCAGCGCCGAGAGCGATCACTGCCAGGTCTTTTGGTTTCACGTGATTCACATCCCGAACTGGCCACTTGAGCATCGATGGCAGACGTGCACGTCGAAGCTCACTGTCTTGAAAATACCACGAGTTGCGCTGGCACGCAAAGGTATCGGCAGAAACAGTCTCCCAGAGGAATTTGTCAAAGATGTACAGAAGACTTCGGTGCTTGTCGCACAAGTATCGCCGGAGGCTGACTGCACCAGATGGAGATCAGAATAGCCGTAATGGGATACAAAACCATGGCCGACCTGTTCAGAAAGATGAAGCTCCCCCCTGACCTGGTGGGAAAGGCGTCGCTCACCGTGTACGACGCGCTCTTCGAGGAGGCGGCGAAGATCGCCATCAGGCTTGAGAGCGAGGACGCCGTCGACGTGTTCCTCAGCGGCAGCGGCAACGCCAGCTTCATCAGGCCACACCTGCACACTCCAGTTGTGAACATCAGCATCAGCGCGTTCGACCTGATGTCGGCGATCCGCAAGGCCTCGGAGCATGGAGGCCCCGTCGCTGTCATCAGCTTCCGGGAGCCCGTGGAGGGCTTGGCCGACGTGCTGGACGTGCTCAAGCCGGAGGTGCTACTGGTAACCTACGACGGCTACGAGGACCTCTGGAACAAGATGGCCGGCCTGAAGCGCCAGGGCTGCCGCTCGGTGGTGGGCGCCAGCCTGGTGTGCGAGATAGCCGGCTACCACGGACTGGAGAGCGCCATAGTGTATTCCAGCGAGAGCCTCCGCCTGGCCGTGCGCCACGCCTACGAGGTGGGCGAGTCCAGGCGCGCCGAACGGGTGAGGGCGGAACGCTTCCGCACCATCATCAACCACGCCTACGGCGGCATCATGGCCACCGACTCCCGCGGCGTAATCGTGGAGTTCAACCCGGCGGCCGAGCGCATCATGGGCGTATCGGCCAAGAAGGTGCTGGGTAAGAGAGCCTCCGACGTGATACCCAACTCCCGCATGGACGAGGTGCTCGCCTCCGGCCAGGCCGAGCTGAACCAGCTCCAGGACCTGGGCGACATCCGGATAATCACCAACCGGGTTCCCATCGTGTACGGCCAGCAGATAGAGGGCGTCGTCGCAACTTTTCAGGATGTAGGCTACATTGAGACGGCTACCGAGGCGATACGCCGCTCCCAGTACAGGAAGGGCTTCCGTGCCCGGGTGCAGTTCAAGGACATAGTGTACGGCAGCCCCCGGATGGGCGAGGTCCTAGACCGCGCCGCCCGCTTCGCCCGCTCGGACCTGGCGGTGCTCATCTCCGGAGAGAGCGGAGTCGGAAAGGAGCTCATCGCCCAGAGCGTCCACAACGAAAGCCCCAGGAGGGCCGGGCCCTTCGTGGCGGTGAACTGCGCCGCGCTCACAGAGAGCCTGCTGGAGAGCGAGCTCTTCGGTTACGAGGAAGGGTCGTTCACCGGCGCGCGGCGCGGCGGAAAAGAGGGCCTCTTCGAGCTCGCGCACCGCGGCACCATCTTCCTGGACGAGATCGGGGAGATCACTCCCCCGCTGCAGGCGCGGCTGCTAAGGGTGCTTCAGGAGAAGGAGATCCTCAGGGTTGGCGGCACCCGCATCATCCCGGTGGACGTGAGGGTGGTGGCGTCCACCAACAAGAACCTGTGGCAGCTGGTGCAGGAGGGCCGGTTCAGGGACGACCTGTACTACAGGCTCAACGTGCTCAGCCTGAACATACCTCCGCTGCGTGAGCGCCCTGAAGACATCTGCCCGCTGGTGAAGAGCTTCCTGAGCAAGTCAAGCGACGTGAGCTCGAGCCTGCTGGAGGCGAAGAACCTCGAAGCCATATGCGAGGGGCTGTGGGGCTACGACTGGCCGGGCAACGTGAGGGAGCTGGAGAACTTCATCGACCGCCTTGTGGTGCTCCTGGAGGGGCGGGCGCCCTGCCCCAGCACATTGAGGCGGCAGGTGGAGGAGCTGATCCACGCTTCGCTGGCGGAGCGGCACTCGGGCGCGGGGCTGGCGGTTGGCCCAGGTGCGCAGAGCAGCCGGGATGGCCGGGATGGCAGGAATGGCGTGGATGGCCTGGCCTCGGGGAACGCGGCCAACGGCGTGGAGCACGAGATCAGGCGGCTAAGGGAGCGGCAGGTGCTGGAGGCCCTAAGGAGGGCGGGCGGCAACAAGTCGCAGGCCGCCCGCGACCTCGGGATAAGCCGCAGCACGCTTTGGCGCTGGCTTAAGGATTTCGGCATACGCTGAACCTGTCAAGGTTCAGGATGCTGTTGAACTCGGTGAAGGAGTGCATCCTGTCGCGCATGCGGACCGTGGTGCCGTCCTCCTTCAGGGCGGCGAACACGTCTACAAGGTTCTTCAGCACGACGTACGGCGCCGTGCACGGCCAGAACACCACCTTGTAGCCCATGTCACCAAGGGCGGCGGCGTCGAGCTCGGGCGTCTTGCCGCCCTCGATCATGTTGGCCACCAGCTTGGCGCCGCGGAACTCCTTTGCGATGATGGCGAGCTCCTCCGCGGACTGCGGCGCCTCGATGAAGAGCATGTCGACACCGGTCTCCAGGTAGAGATGGCCGCGGCGCAGGGCCTCGTCGAACCCCAGGGGCCCGCGGGCGTCACACCTGGCGATGATGACGAAGTCCGGATCCTGCCGGGCGGCCACGGCGGCCTTGAGCTTGCGGGCGTGGTCCTCGGCCGGGATGACGGCCTTGCCTGCCATGTGGCCGCAGCGCTTGGGGAACTCCTGGTCTTCCAGGAGGATGGCTGCGGCTCCCGCGTGCTCGTACTCCTGTACGGTCCTCTCCACGTTGACCTCGTTTCCGTAGCCGGTGTCGCCGTCGGCGATGACGGGGATGTCAACGGCGTCGCAGATCATCTTGAGCTGCTCCGCCATCTCGCTCATGGTGAGAAGCCCCACGTCGGGCCGGGCAAGCCGCGAGGCTGACACGCCGTAACCACCCATCACCACCGCTTCGATCCCAGCCAGCTGCGCGGCCAGGGCCGACAACGCGTCGTAGACCCCAGGGGTCACTATGCACCCGGGCTCTGACAGCATCTCTCTGAACCGCTTGCGCGCCTTCACAGCATCGATTCCTCCCCTTCTTGCTAACAATAGATCTGTGCGTCCTGATATGCGGTTGATGCAAGAACCGCACCAACGCCCTGACGGCGGGCAAGGAGTGGCGGGTGTAGCNNGGGGGGAGACGGCGTATTGTCTCGGGGCCCGGCCCGGATCGTTCTCGGCCGGCGCCCCTCCCCCCGCGCCGCGAGGGCGCCGATGAGGCTGGTGCGGCCCGCGGGCTGATGGAGCGCGGTCCCACACTGAGCTCGGCGTCTTCAAGGAGAATGAGAAAGAGAGGGAGTGTGGAGTTGAAGAGGACGACTCAATTCAGACAACTTCTCGCAACAGGCAGACTGATCGTGGCCCCCGGAGCGTTCAACCCACTGTCAGCCAAGATAATCGAGCAGGCCGGTTTCCCCACGGTGTACATGACGGGATACGGAGCCTCGGCTGACCTTCTGGGCGCGCCGGACTACGGCCTCCTCACGCTGACTGAGATGGCGAACCACGCGTCAAGGATGGCGCAGGCGGTGAACGTGCCGGTGATCGCCGACGGCGACACTGGCTATGGGAACGCCATCAACGTCAGGCGCACCATCCAGGAGTATGAGAAAACCGGAGTGGCGGCGATCCACATCGAGGACCAGATCATGCCGAAGCGCTGCGGCCACATGGAAGGCAAGCAGGTCATCGACGCAAAGGAGTTCGCCAAGAAGATCGAGGCCGCGGTTGACGCCAGGACGGACCCGGACTTCGTGATCATCGCCAGGACGGACTCGAGGGCGGTGTACGACCTGGACGAGGCGCTGAACAGGGCGAAGATGGCAGTGGCGGCTGGCGCGGACATGATCTTCGTGGAGGCGCCCAGGAGCGTCGACGAGCTCAAGAGGGTCAGGGACGAGCTGGACGTGCCCATCATGGCCAACATGATCGAGCACGGCAAGACCCCGCTTCTGTCGGTGCAGGAGCTTGAGGAGATGGGCTACAACTTCGTGATCTACCCGCTGGCGACGCTGTACATGGCGGCGCGGGCGATTCAGGAGGCGGCGCAGGAGCTGAAGAAGACGGGGACGACCGCAGGCCTGATCGACAAGATGCTCACGTTCCACCAGTTCAACACGTTGGTGGGTCTGGAAGACTTCAGGGCGCTCGAAGCCAAGTATCAGGTCAGGTGATGACCGATGGCGATGACCATAACAGAGAAGATACTGGCGAAGCATGCCGGGACGGAGAGTGTGCGTCCGGGGGAGATAGTGCAGGTTAGGCCGGATTGGCTGATGACCAACGACATCTCCGGCCCCATCGCAGTGGACGTGTTCAAGAGCATGGGTGCGAAGCGCGTGTTTGACCCGGAGCGGATCTTCATCCTGCTGGACCACTTCACGCCGAACAAGGACATGAACGCGGCCAAGGTCGGCGGCAAGGTGCGGCGATTCGCGCAGGAGCAGAACATCACGCACTTCTACGATGCTGGGTACGGCATCGAACACGTGGTGCTGCCGGAGTCCGGGTTGATTCGGCCAGGCGATGTGGTCATCGGCGGAGACTCCCATACGGTGACGTACGGCGGCCTGGGAGCGTTCTCGACGGGGGTCGGCAGCACTGACCTGGCTGGCGCGATGGCGCTCGGCGAGATCTGGCTGAAGGTTCCGGAGACGATAAGGTTCGAGTACGTGGGTCAGCCTGGCCCGTGGATTGGCGGGAAGGATTTCATCCTGGCGGCCATCGGGCGGGTCGGCGTGAGCGGAGCGCTTTACTGCGCCATGGAGTTCGGAGGAGAGGCCGTGAGGTCGATGGCCATCGACGACAGGTTGACCATGTGCAATATGGCCATCGAGGCCGGCGGGAAGTCGGGCATCGTGGAGCCGGACGAAGCCACGATCGAGTGGTTGCGGGCGGTTGGAGCGGACATGGACGAGGCGGCCGCCGAGGCCGCGCTGGCGCTGCGCAGCGACGAGGGTTGCACTTACAGGTCGGTGATCACCATCGACGCTGGGAAGATGGAGCCCCAGGTGGCGGCGCCGCATCTGCCCTCGAATGTCAAGCCGGTGTCGGAGCTGCGGGATGTCGCCATCGACCAGGTGATCATAGGGTCGTGTACCAACGGCAGGATCGGCGACCTACGGACGGCCGCGAAGGTGCTTAAGGGCCGCCGCGTGAACAAGTGGGTGCGGACTCTGGTGATTCCGGGGAGCCAGAAGGTGTTCAAGCAAGCTCTCAAGGAAGGCCTCATCGACGTGTTCGTGGACGCAGGGGCAATTGTGACGTGCCCGACGTGCGGTCCGTGTTTCGGCGGACACACTGGTGCGCTGGACGCAGGAGAGCGGTGTGTGTCGACCACCAACAGGAACTTCGTAGGGCGCATGGGCCACGAGACCAGTGAGGTTTACCTTGCGGGGCCTGCGGTGGCTGCAGCATCGGCTGTTGCCGGGCGGATCGCCCATCCGGAGGAGGTGTAGGCCATGCAGATCCAGGGCAGAGCATGGAAGTTCGGCGACGACGTCGACACCGACCTGATCATCCCAGGCCACTACCTGACAACGCACGACCCGGCTGAGCTGGCCAAACACTGTATGGAAGGCGCGGACCCAACGTTCGCCGGAAAGGTTCAGAAGGGCGACGTGATCGTGGCTGGTGATAACTTCGGGTGCGGGAGCTCCAGGGAGCATGCCCCGCTGGCGCTGAAGGGGTGCGGGGTTGCCGCGGTGATCGCCGGCAGCTTCGCTCGGATATTCTTCAGGAACGCCATCAACATCGGGCTCTTGGTGTACGAGTGCCCGGAGGCTTACCAGAACACGAACCCGGGCGACGTGATCGCCATCGACCCGGAGCGTGGGGTCATCAAGAACGTCACGACCGGGGCCGAGTTCAAGGCCGCCACCTACCCGCCGCTGGTTGCAGGGATAATCCAGGCGGGCGGGCTGGTTCCATATGTGCGGGCCAAGCTCGGAGCGAGCTCGGCAGCTGAGTGAGGCAAGGTCAGGAACCTGGAGACTGAGGGCGGTGAACCGAGAATCCTCGGACCGAGGAGCGAGAACCGAGGACCGAAGTGCATAGGAGACTGGGAGACTGACAGCCAAGGAACTGACACCCATGGCCATGACACTCATGGAGGGGGATAGAGCATGAAACAAGTACGAGAACCGATAAGGATCAAGTGGATCTGGCCGGTGATGTTGGCCATAATCGTGCTCGGCGTTCCCTGGTATCTTCCGCAGGGCACATATGAGCCCATCATCATGGGTTTCCCTTACTGGACGTTCATTTCGATCGTGTTCACAGCGGCTTTGTCGCTCTTCCTGACCTATGTGATCACCAACTGCTGGGACATGGAGAGCACGCTTGAAGACGACTCCAAGCGGCAGAAGACCGGAGGTGGCAGCAAGTGAACCTTCCGTTCATAGGATGGCACGGAGTAATCACCATCGTCCTCTACGCGCTGTTCATTCTCGGAACCACGCTGTATCTGGCCACCAAAGGCGTGAGCCGCAAGAGCCTGAGCAGCTTCTACCTGGCAAACAAGGGACTCGGCCCACTGCTGCTGTTCTTCACGCTGTTCTCCACTCAGTACAGCGGGAACACGGTGGTCGGTTATCCTGCCACAGCCTACCGCATGGGGTTCGCTTGGTGGATGTCGGTACCCTACATGGTGATGGTCATAGTGGGGTACATGCTGTTCGCCCCCAGGCTCCACGTGGTATCCAAGAAGTTCGGATTCGTGACCCCGTCAGACTGGTTCGACAAGAGGTTCAACTCGAAGGCGGTCACCCTCATCGCCACTCTGCTCATGGCATACGGTCTGCTCAACTACTTGCTTGAGCAGTTGGTGGCCATGGGGCAGGCCGTTGCAGGTCTGACGGCTGGGGTGATCCCCTACATCTACGGGGTGTTATTCCTGATAGCCATCATGCTGGTGTATGAGTGGATGGGCGGCCTGAAGGCTGTGGCCCTGGCCGACTTCATCAACGGCGTGGTGATCCTCGTGGGCGTGCTCGGATTCCTCATCCTGGCATGGGTCAATTTCGGATCCCTGGGCTCCGCGACGGCGAACCTAGCGCAGATCGCCCCATCCAAGGTCGTGGTTCCTCAAATCGAATCCTCGATGAACTGGCTGAGTTACTACGTGCTGGTGGGGATCGGCGCGGCGGTGTACCCGCACGCGCTCCAGAGGATCTACGCCGCCGAAAGCGAGAAGACCCTCAAGAAGTCGCTCATGCGCATGGCCTGGATGCCGTTTGCCACCACCGCGGTGGTGCTCATCATCGGCATCATCGGAACACAGGCCTTCCCTGGCCTCGACAGGATGCAGTCTGAGCAGCTGGTGGGTATGATGGCCAATGCTCTGGCGGCCAAGTCAACGGCAAACTACTGGTTCATGATGCTGCTCTTCTCCGGCGTCATCGCAGCCATCATGTCCACCACCGACTCGGTGGTCTTGTCGCTATCGTCGCTGCTGTCAAACGACATATACGGCAAGATCATCAACCCCAAAGCTGACGAAGGCCAGAAGGTTCTCTGGGGCAAGATAGCAGGCATCATCCTGGTGTTCGTGCTGCTGCTCATCGCCTGGAAGCCCCCGGCTACCCTGATCGAGATCTTCACCCTCAAGTTCGAGGTGCTGATCCAGGTGGCACCCGCTTTCCTGTTGGGCCTCTACTGGAAAGGCCTCAGCAAGACCGGCGTGCTCTGGGGCATGATCGCCGGCGCAGTGCTGGCAGGCGCTATGACCTTCACCGGCGTCAAGACCTGGCATGGATGGCACGGCGGAGTGCTGGGCCTGGCGCTCAACCTCGTGGTGGCCGTGGTGCTCAGCTTCATCTTCCCGGATTCGCCCGAAGAGCAGAAGGGTGCGGAGGAATCCTACGCCTGGACGGTCAAGGACTAGACGGATTCGGGCTTAGGTGAGCTTAGGTGAGTTAAAGAAGGGAGCCGCGAAGGCGGCTCCCTTTCATCTCTCGTCTTGTTGGCCGCGGCCTAGCCTCGGCGGCAGGGCTGGCCCTTCGCTCGCCGGGGGAGGGGGAGGAGATTAGCCCATTGAGATGAGGATGCCCTCTGGTACCCGGGAGGCCTCTACCAAGCTGAAAGGCATCACCAGGGCGAACACCATCAGTAGCACCACGATGGCGGCGCTGAGTCGCTTGGCCGGGGGAGTGGAAAGCGCAGTCTTCAGCTCTAAGAGGCGCCGCCGGATGGCTGAGGCGGGCGCGCTGGTGAACGCAATGGCCGTCTGCCAGGCGGGCGCGGGGCGCACCGCGGCCATCGACAGCAGCAGGGCTCCATACTGCGAGGCGCAGACGCCAGTGGCGCGGAGGGCGAACTCGTCGCAGGCAGCCTCCTGGGCCAGCGCCAGCTCGCGGCGGGCTAGCCACACCATAGGGTTCATGAAGAACACTAGGCCCGCCACTGTCGGCAGCCAGTTCCACTGCAGGTCACGGCGGTTGATGTGGGCCGTTTCGTGAGCGAGCACCAGCACTAGGTCGGCGCGGCGGGAAGGGGCCACCAACCATTCGGGAAGTACGATGACGTAGCCGAGGCCACGGCGCATAGTTATCGGGGCGTAGGCCCAGTCGGACATGACTACGTTGGGGCGGTGGGCGGGGCGGCACAGGCGGTCAAGCGCGGCCATTACCGCGTCGCGGGCCTCACCTGAAGGCAGTGGTCTGCACCGCGCCATGAGGCGCCGGGTGCGGGCCAGCTCAGTGACGATACGGCCGACCCACGCGCACAGGGCGACGGCGCACACTATCGCGGCCGGGCGGGCCAGCATCATCCTCAGCGTAAGGCGCGTGGGAATCGAGTTAGCGAAGTCGGCGGAGATGACCTGTGCCAGCACGGTACGGAGGCGCGGGAGGCACTCGAGCTTGATCTGGGGAGCTCCGACCAGCCACAGCAGGGGTTTGGCCAGTCCGGCCCTCCAGAGCCAACAGCGTACGCGGGCAGGCACTTGAGGGAAGGCCCTGCACAGAGCCCACACCACGGCCAGCGCGGCAGTGCCCTGCCAGAACGCGCCCCACAGCAGGTCCAGCCACATCTGTGAGGAGATCATGTGCGACTCCCCTGCCCTTCACTGTCTTCACCACTGCCCCGCCTCTTGCGCCCTTCCTGGGAATCGATCTCGTTCAGCAGGCGCTTCAGGTCCTCGAGCTCATCGGGGCTTATCCTTTCGACGTGCTCAGCCAGGTACGCCACGAAGGGCGAGAGTGCGCCTCCGAGCTTGGTCTCGACGAACGACCGAACGACGCTATGCATCAGCTTCGAGCTGGAAAGGCGAGGCGAGTACCTGTTGACGCCACCTTCTTCCGATCTGTCGAGGTATCCTTTGGCCCTCAGGCGTTCAAGCATGGTCAGTACCGTGGTGCGGGCTAGCCTGCGATCCTTGCCGTAACGCTCGACGGCTTCGCGCACCGTGATGGGCCCGTGGTCAGTGACGAAGCTCAACAGATCGAGCTCCTGGTCTCCCAGGGGAGGCAGCTCCAAGACGGTCACCCCCTAAGCCTCGGTGCTCCGTGGGTAACTATATGTGTAGTCAGTATACTCCGGGGCGGGTCGACAGTCAACGCGCCAATCGGGCGGACTGCAGGGTGGCAAACCCCTGGTCCAACAGGCCGGCGCATTGTGCAGCCCTGGCTTTGTCGCTGGGGGCGTGCATGACGACGCACACGAGGCGCGTGCTTCCTCTGACGGCCGTGGCTATCAGGTGGTAGCCTGCGGCGTCGGTATGGCCGGTCTTCAGGCCGTCGCAGCCTGGATATGCCCTGAGGAGCGGGTTTGTGGTCTCCATGATGAAGAGGGGCTGCTTTCGGAAGACTTTGCTGCGGGTGCGGCTCCACTCCAGCACCTTTGGGTGGCGGAGCACTTCGAGGGCCAGTGTGGCCATATCGCGGGCAGTAGTGTAGGCTTCGGGCTGGCCGCTGTCGGCGGGAAGGCCCGTTGCATTGACGAAATGAGTGTCGCCCATGCCGAGCTCGCGGGCTTTCGTATTCATGATGTGGACGAACTGTTGCTCGCTGCCGGCTATGTGCTCGGCGACGGCGACGGCGGAGTCGTTGGCTGAGGCGACCATCATCGATTCCAGAAGGTCGCCCAGGCTGTGGCGCTCGCCCGCCTCCAGCCAAACTTGGGAGCCGCCCATGGAGGCGGCGTGCGGACTGACGGTGACGACGTCGTCCAGGCTGGCCTGGCCAGCTTCCGTCGCTTCGACGGCAATGAGCACGGTCATGAGCTTGGTGAGGCTCGCAGGTGGCAGGCGGAGCGAGGCGCCTTGTTCGTGGAGGATGGCGCCTGAGGCTACGTCAAGGAGCACGGCCGATACGCCGGTGGCGACTGCGTCGAGGCCAATGCCTGCGTGTGCGCCTGTGCCTGTCCCTGTGACTGTGCTTATGCCCGTTGGGCGCACCAGGCCCGAGCCGGCGGCTATACTCATCAGTAGCCCCGCCACCACCAGCGTTACAACCAGAACCACCACGGCCGGCGCCGCCAGCGAGCTGAGGCTGTCGATCCGTCTGCCTGTACCCCTTGTGCCCATGAGACATGCCCCCTTGTTGCCTACTGCTGTCGTCAATCGCAACAACGACTACGCTAGTAGTCAAGCATTTCTCAAGCGAGTGGGCTAGGTGGCTCAGCGTGGTGAGCTGGGCGTCTCACGGTGGGCTAGCTCAACGAGGCGAGAACGGCGTTGAGGAAGAGGCGCCTCACGCGGGAGATGTGGTCGTTCCTGCGTGTGAACTGCAGGCGGTTGGTGAGCAGGACGGCGACCACGTTGAGTTTGGGAACGACCCAGAGGCCTGTGCCGCTGAAGCCGGTGACGCCGAGGCTTCCGTCGGGAGCGTAATCACCGAAGGAGGTGTCGGGGCTCGGAAGCTGCCAGCCGAGGCCGCGGTTGTCGCCGCCGGGCAGGTGGCCTGTGTAGTTGCAGGTAGCCAGCTCAACTGTGGCCGGGCTGAGAAGCCGGCGACCGTCGGGGGTAAGGCCGTGGTCGAGCCACATTTGTCCGAAGCGGGCCAGGTCGTCAGCGGTGGAGAAGAGGCCTGCGTTGCCAGAGACCCCGCCCAGCCAGGCGGCGTTCTCATCGTGGACGATGCCCACAGGCACATCGCCTGCGATGTGGCGGTCGCGCCAGGCGTCCAGCCATAGGCCGCGCTGGATCCAGGCGGCGCGCAAGGCCTGGCCGCGAGGTGTGGCGCTGCGGGGTTCGCTGGGGACCAGCAGGCCACGGGCGGGCTCGGGGATGGCGGAGCCGAGGGGCATGTAAGACGTGGTGTGCATGCCAAGGGGCTCGAAGATGTGGCGGCGGGCGAACTCGTCCAGAGGCGTGTCTGAGGCCGCCTCCAGGAGCTGACCAAGGACGATGTAGCCCTTGCAGCTGTACTGCACGTGGGTGCCTGGGGCCCAGCGCAGGGGCACGCGGGCGAGGAGGTCGGCGGGGGTGGGGCGAAGGTTGCCGACGGGGCGACGGCCGGGAGTCGGATGAGGGCTGTGAGCGGGCGCGTTGGAGTCGCAGCCGGAGTCGCAGCCGGAGTCGCAGACGCGGCCGTCGACGTAGCCGTAGTCGACGCCGCGGCCGTCGCCATAGCCGAGCTCGAAGAGAGGCGGCACCTCGCCGAAACCGGCGGTGTGGGTGAGCAGGTGCCAGACCTTGACCTGGCCCAGCGCAGAGTCGCGAAGGAATGGGAGGAAGGTGTCGACGGTGTCGTCGAGGGATATGCGCCCCTGCTCCAGGAGGATGAGGGTGGTGGTGGCGGTGGCGACGGTCTTGGTGATGGATGCCACGTCGAACACGTGGGCCACTGTCATGGGCTGAACGGGCGGTGCGAGCTGGGCGGCCCAGGCGTGGCCAACGGCCAGGCGAAGCAGGACGTGGCCGTTCTGGACCACCACGGTCACGGCGCCCGGATACGCGGATTTCTCCGGATCCTGCCCGGCCCACTCGGTTACGACCCTGGCTGCCGCTTCAAGCCTGGGGTCGACGTATTGCTGCGCCTGTGACTGTGCCCGTGCCTCAGCCGGCGTGCGTGTGTGCGTGGGCGACTCAGCCGGTGTGCCTGTATGCGCCGGCGACTGCGCGTTATGCGTGGTGGTTTGCGGCTGGGGTTGCGATTGTGATTCCCTCTCGCTGCCCATGAGCGACCTCCGAAGAAAAGTCATCTTCACCCTGCATCAGCATGCCCATACCATTATGGTCCACACTTCGGTGAGAGGCAACATGCCATGCGGGCTGGAGTGCTTGGTTCCGGGGGTGGGGGGTGTGCGGATCCGAGGGGGCGGGACGGCGGGGCGAAAGCCTCATCCATGAGGATGTAATCGGCCAGCAGCTACAGGCGTTGAGAGTTGGATGACCCGTGATAGAGGTGGCGGCCGGGTTCCTTTCCAGGGCGCCGAGGCCGATGGTGGAGGGCTCAAACCTCATTCATGAAGGTCCAATCGGCGCATAGTCCCCATTCGAGTCGAAACTGGCT
>LFSP01000036.1 GCA_001513145.1 Clostridia bacterium DTU025
CAATTATGGGGTTTAGCTGCTGCTACGCGCATCGTTCACCTACCCGGTGTCTAACTCGTGCGGCACGGTCTGTGCTTTAGCCGCGCTCAATGAGCGCTCAGCAACCTGAGCTGGCCCGGCGGCCGGATCACCACCTGAAGTAGTCTCCAGTGTCAAGCTTGATCATCATCCTGGTGAACTCCTCGGGGATGGGTGGGGTGGTGATCGTGCCGTGCTCGGTTATGGTCCAGGCGTTGTACTTGCACATCAGCTTGTCGAGGAGGTCCCAGTAGGCGTCGCGGGCCTTTTCCACGGTGCGCGCGCAGTAGTCGGTGAGGAATTCCACCGCGAGCTCCGGGTTCTGCACGTACATCTTGATGGCGGTGGACTCCACTGCCGGCTGCAGCGCCCAGCTGAGTTCCTCGAGGTTCTTGCGGGCGGCCTGGATGTCCTTGATGATGTATGAGTATTTCAAGTCGGCGTAGGTGTTCACGGCTGATACCGCCCACCAGTAGGAGGTCCTGAGCAAGGTATGGTGATCGCCGGCCTCGGCGTTCAGGCTCGGAGAGATGCTGGTGACCGAGGAGTAGACCGGCACGAAGTTGCTGCCGTCGGCCATGGAAGGGGCGTACCAGAGCACGCCGCCGATGGGGTCAGGAAGCCACGCGCGGGACTGGGTGATTGTGCTGTACTCGCACCATGGCACGGAAATGGGGATCTGGAACGAGTAGTCCTGGCCGTCAATGGTGGGGATCTCCCCCTTTCTGCGCGGGGTGCCCCACGGGCCGGCCATTATGCCCTTGGTGAGGTCGAACTGTGTGCCTTCGTAGTGGTCGCGGCAGATAGCGGCGATGTCGGCGATGGAGAGCTTGCGGTCGACAGGGATCGAGAACGGGAGGTTGGTCTCGTCGAGGGTGTGCGCCAGCGACGGGCTAGCCAGGCAGAAGATGCGCCACACGCGGCGGGCGCAGGTTTCGAAGGCCGAGGCGTCGCAGAAATGCCGCCTCCAGCTGAAAGGCTCCCCGCTGAGCTGGTCGTACCAGCCCATCTCGATGGCGAACTCGACGATGCCAGGGCCGTACATGAAGTTGTTGGAGTCGTTGAAGTCGACGATGTCGATGACTGAGTCGTTGCAGCAGGCGGCTATGTGGCCGTCGGGCACGCGTTGCGCCACCCAGAAGGCGCCGGGCTCGTCGGTGCCTGGGTTCCAGAGAGCGCCGGGGCCGCAGATCTCGAACAGCCAGACCTCGTGGGGATCTGCGACGGCCAGGGCCTCGCCCCAGTCCTTGTAGCCGTATTCCACGGCCAGGTCTCCCATGATCTGAATAGCCTCGCGGGCGGTGCTGGCGCGTTCCATGGCGAGCATCGTCAGGTTGGTGATGTCGAAGATGCCCTGGGCGTTCAGGCATTCGTCACGGTTCATAGTAGTGGTTTCGGCGATGGCCACCTGCTTTTCGTTGATCATGCCGAAGATGCCTTTGATGTAGCCGTAGGTGTGCGGGACCTGCGGGATGAAGTTGCCGGTTGGCCTGATCACATCGCGTAGCTGGCGGCCGCCGGTGTACTGGGGAAGGTAGAGCACTTCCAGGGTGGAGCCTTCGGGCCAGTCCTTGGCGGGCACCTTCTCGATCTCGAAGGCGCAGGAGCCGCAATCGGCGGTTTGCATGACGGATGCTGAACCGTCCACGGACGCTCCAGGGGTCACCATCATGACCGAGCACGCGAAGGTCGCCGACGACATGGCGAGTATCAAGATGGATGAGGCCAGGGCCATGGTCAGGGACAGGGCGATGAACCTGGGCCTGAGGGCTTGACGGGGAACGGGGTTGGGCTTCATTGTCCACACTCCTCCTCTGGCGTGTAGCTCTGATTTCCTTATTCCTTGCTGTAGCAAGGAACTCCTTCGCGCGGGATGGTATGTTCTTCATATTGGACGGGAGAGTCGTGATGGTTTCGGCGGCGGGTTTGCGGCCGGCATACGCCGGGCATACGCCGGGCATGCTCTGCTCCGTCGCCAGGGAATGCCCCCGGGACCGCCCAAGACCGTTGAGAAAAATATTGCGGCAAAACATTGCAGGACCCCTTGACAAACTATACCCAATTATGAGAACAATAAGGCACGGACGGTGATACTTTTTGCTGAAAGAATTTGCACAGGAGTCAGAGTCCAAAGACGCCAGGCTGGCGTTGGCCCTGCGCGTTGCCGAACTCTATTACATGAGGAAGGCCAGCCAGAGCTCCATCGCTCAGGAGCTTGGCTGTTCCGTGGCCACTGTTTCGAGGCTGCTGAAGACCGCAGAGGAGGAAGGGATCATCCAGGTAAGGGTGATCAACCCCTTCTCCCGTGCCAGCCAACTGGAGGCAGGGATGGTTGACAAGTACGGGCTCCTGGAGTGCAGGGTGGTGAACGCCCCGAAGTCCAGTTCAGTGGGGAGAAAGGTTCTGGGTGTAACAGGGGCGGAGCTGGTGGCGGACTTGATGCGCGACGGCGACCTGGTGGGGCTGTCGTGGGGCACCACCATGCGGGAGTTAGTGAACTCCCTGCCTTCATACGGCCGACCGGTGAACGCCACGGTGATTCCCTTGATCGGAGGCCTCGGGCAGGTCGCACCGGAACACCAGGTCAACATCCTAGTGCACGAGTTCGCCAGCTGTTTCAACTGCGATTTCAAGATGATGCACGCCCCGGCGCTGTCGGATAGAGAGGAAACCGTCAAGCTGCTCATGGAGGAGTTGACCATACGCCAGGTTGTGGACATGTGGGACCAGCTTACCCTGGCGGTGGTGGGGATCGGGGAGAGCCCGCGGACCTCGCCAATGCGACGCACGGGTTACTACTCCGAGGAGGAGATCGCCGAACTCATGGACGACGGCGCCGTGGGCGACATATCCGGACGGTTCTTTGACAGCGAAGGGATCGAGGTTGATGCGTCAGCCAACAGGAGGCTGCTTGCGATCTCCGCTGACACCCTGCGCAAGGTTCCACGCCGTATGGGCGTGGCCAGCGGGGCCGAAAAGGTGAAGGCCATCGCCGGCGCCCTTCGAGGAGGCTGGATCAACATACTGGTCACCGACTCCCATACGGCGTCAGCTTTACTGCAAGTCTGATGTGAGGGTGGAGGATTCATGAAAACGGCAGTTTACCATGGGCCGGGCAAGATCGAGCTCGAGGACTGGCCCGTGCCGGAAGCGGGCAGCGACGGCATTGTCGTGAAGGTTAAGGTCTCAATGGTGTGTGGCACCGACGTGAAGACCTTCAAGCGGGGCCATCCCATGTTCAAGCCCCCGACGGTGCTGGGCCACGAGTTCTCCGGAGAGGTCGTTGCGGTGGGGGAGAGCGTGTCGTCTGTAAGCGTCGGCGACCGCGTGACAGTGGCACCCTTCATCAACGACAGCGTGTGTTTCTACTGTAAGAGCGGCGTGGCCGAGCTGTGCACGTCGAGGCGCCTGCTCAGCAACGGGTCTTTCAGCGAGTTCATCAGGCTGGACGAGGACTACGCAAAGCACGGGCTGGTCAAGCTGGGGCCCGACGTCTCGTGGGAGGATGGCGCGCTCACGGAGCCGCTGGCGTGTGTGCTCAACGCCATCGAGGACATGAGCATCCAGCCCGGCGACACAGTGGCTGTGGTGGGCGCTGGCCCAATGGGCCTCCTCAACGCGCTGATAGCCAAGGACCTGTGCGGCGCGAGGGTAGTCATTGTTGAGGTAGACGCCCAGCGCAGGTCGAGAGCAGATTCCTTTGGATTTGAGACTGTAGACCCCGCCGAACGGAATCCCGTAGAAGCCGTACGTTCGATGACCGGCGGACGAGGAGTTGACCAGGTAATTCTGGCGGCCGGCGCTGTCGCTGCCGTGCCGGAGGCCATGGAGCTTTCCCGTCCCGGCGGCAGGGTGATGCTGTTCGGAGGGTTCCCACAGGGGCAGACCGTGGCCATCGACCCCAACCTGATCCACTACAAGCAGGTCACCCTGCTCGGGGGGTCTGGCTTCGCGCCCGAGCACTTCTTCCGCGCCGGAGAGTTGATAAACAGCCGAGCCTTCAACCTGTCGCAGATGGTTTCGCACAGGTTCCCCCTGGACCATATCGTTGAGGCGCTGGGCGTGGCTGCTACCCCGGAGAGCGTGAAAGTGGCGATCGTATTCGAATAGATCCAAGGCAGACAGGAGGGGTTGGATCCACCATGGGTATTGGCAAGGCGAACAGACTAGCGCGAGTTTTCCGTCCCACCGATGGCTTCAGCGTCATGCTGGCGCTGGACCACGGTTACGCCCTCGGGCCCATAAAGGGGCTGGAGCGTCCCGCTGAGGTCATCAAGACGCTGCAGGACCACGTGGACGCCCTGATGGCCACTAGGGGAGTGTTCAACAACTGCTTCACGCCGGACGGCCGAGCCGGCATAGTGCTGCGCGTGTCAGGTGCCGTTACCATCGCCGGGCCTGACCTTACCAACGAGAGCCTCACCGCGACGATCGACGACGCGCTTCGGCTCGCTGCAGATGCCGTGGCCAGCTCCATTTTCGTAGGCACTGACAACGAGCGCGAATCCATCAAGAACCTGGCTCGCCTCGTCAGCGCCTGTGCGCCGTACGACATGCCTGTGCTGGCGGTGACGGCGGTGGGCAAAGACCGCGAGAAACAGTTCGACAGCAGGTACCTGGCGCTAGCGTGTCGCGTGGCTGCGGAACACGGTGCTGACATGGTGAAGACGTATTTCAGCGGCGACTCATTTGAGACGGTCACCCGCTCATGTCCTGTGCCGATCATAATCGCCGGCGGGCCCAAGCTCGAGACGGAGGTCGACGTGTTCCGCATGGCAAGGGCCGCCATGGACCAGGGCGCCCGCGGCATCGACATGGGCCGCAACGTGTGGCAGAACGCCAACCCGGTGGGCATGATCAAGGCGCTCGATGCCATCGTGCATGACGGCGCCTCCGTGGACGATGCAGTCGCCATCTTCAACGAGGTGAGATGAGAGTGACTCCCCCGCTTCTCGAGATGCAGGGGATCTGCATGGAGTTCCCCGGCGTCAGGGCCCTCGACAACGTGGACCTTGTGCTCCACAAAGGGGAGATCCATGCCATCGTCGGCGAAAACGGGGCAGGCAAGTCCACCTTGATCAAGGTGCTCGCAGGCGCTTACAGGCCCACAGCGGGTAGGATCAAGATCGACGGCAGTGAGGTGCGCTTCACCGGCCCCAGGCACGGTCTGGCCTCCGGCATAGGCGTGGTATACCAGGAGCGCGCGCTGGTGCCCTCGCTGACTGCGGTGGACAACATCCTCCTCGGACAGGAGCCCGCCCGTTTCGGGGTGCTCGACCAGAAGGCCATGAAGGCCCGGGCACGCGAGGCCCTGGATATGATAGGCGCATCAGTGAACATGGACGTTCCAGTGGCCGAACTGTCCGCCGGCGACCAGCAGCTTGTGGAGATCGCCAAGATCGCCCTCATGGGGCCCAAGATCATGGTGCTGGATGAGCCCACGGCGGCGCTGAGCGACCATGAGATCGAGTCGCTGTTCAAGCTGTTGCGTCGCTTCCGCGAGCAGGGCATGGGCATCCTCTATATATCGCACCACTTGAACGAAATATTCGAACTGGCAGACACCGTGACCGTGCTCCGCAACGGGAAGGTTGCCGGTCACGGCCCCATACAGGACTTCACCACCGCCGACGTGATCAGGCTGATGATCGACCGCGATCTGAGCAGCCAGTACGTGAAGGAACCTGTGGAGGTGGGCCCTGAGGTGCTCCGCACTGAGGGACTGACGTGCCGCAGGATAGGGATATACGACGTTTCCATCATCGCACGGGCGGGGGAGATAGTCGGGCTGGGAGGGCTGATGGGCTCCGGCAGGAGCGAGCTGGCATCGCTGCTCTTCGGCGCCGTGCGCCCTGACTCTGGCCGCGTGTATGTGGACGGCCGCGAGGTCACTCCTAAGTCGGTTCGGCAGGCCATCAAGGCCGGCATATACCTTGTTCCCGAGAAACGGCGGGAGTTCGGGCTGGTGCCGGTGGAGTCGATCCTCTCCAACATAACCCTGCCGTTCCTGAGGGACTTCAGCCCCTGGGGGATAGTCGGTACCAAGGCGGAGCATGAACCCGTCGAGAAGCTCATGCGCGAGCTGCGGGTGAAGGCGCGCAAGGCGACGGATCCAGTGGCGACGCTCAGCGGCGGAAACCAGCAGAAGGTAGTGGTGGCCAAGTGGCTCACCACCAAGTCAGGCCGGGTATTCATCTTCGACGAGCCGACGCAGGGAATCGACGTCGGGGCCAAGACCGAGGTCTACCAGATGATGCTCAACCTTGCCAAGGCCGGCGCAGCGATCATCCTGATCTCCTCTGACCTGAGAGAGCTGGTGGCAATGTCCGACCGGGTGTACGTGATGAGAGAGGGCAGGGTGGCGGGCGAGGTCGGTGGCGAGCATCTTGATGGTGAGGCTGTTCTCAGCTTCGCCATGGGAGGTGTGTGATAGTGGCCGGACATTCCAACGGCGATGACATTCGCAGCAGGCTGATGAAGGTCGTGTGGGGTTATGGCACCCTCATAGGGCTGCTCATACTTGTGGTGGTCTTCAGCCTCGCCAGTGATACGTTCCTCCGCCTCAACAACATCGTGAACATTCTGCGTCAGATCTCCATGCTGGCCATCATAGCCACTGGCCTCACGTTCTGCATGGTCACGGGCGACTTCGACCTGGGCATCGGGTCCATCGGCTCCTTGGCAGGCGTGATCACCGTGAGCTTGCTGGTGAAGGGTTATCCAACCATCGTCGGCGTGCTGGCGGGCATGGCCACAGCGGCCGTGTTCGGCCTGGCCAACGCCGTACTGGTGACGCGTGCCGGGATCTCGTCCTTCATATCCACGCTGGCGGCGGGCTCGGTGGCCACTGGCGTCACCTTCCTCTACACTCAGGGCCAGGCCATCTACGGGCGCATGCCCTCCGCATTTGCTTTTATCGGGAGAGGCTACGTCGGCCCCATACCGGCTCCGGTGGTTCTGATGATACTGGTGGTTGCCCTGGGGGAGTTCTTGCTCTCGCGGACCCGCACGGGCAGGTACATGCGAGCCATCGGCGGTAACATGGCTGCAGCCAGGCTGTCTGGGATCGCCATCGAGAAATACAGGGGCCTGGGCCTCGTCTTCTCCAGCCTGGGCGCGGGCGCCGCGGGGATCATCCTCGCCTCCCGTCTGGGATCAGGGCAGCCCACCGCCGCTTCCGGCTTTTTCCTCGACGCGATATCCGCAGCGTTCCTCGGCCAAACCGTGTTGCGCGACGGCCGCCCCAGCGTCATCGGCACCTTCCTCGGCGTGCTGATCATCGGAGTCATCAACAACGGCCTCACGCTGCTGGGGGTATCGTACTACTGGCAAGACATATCCAAAGGCATCATCATCGTGCTGGCCGTGGCGTTGGCGACCCTCAGGCCAAGGCTGGGTTCACACTAGGGCGCCCGCTAGGCGCGCATCACGCAGATCTCGAGCGAGTTACTCAATGAACCGGTCTATAGAACCGCTCCATAACTGTCCGAAGAGTCGAAGGAGAGGTGGTAACCAGGGATCATTGGGATTCCGCGAAGGCCATCGCGAAAGGCAGCAGCCTGCAGGAGCAGCCTGCAGCGCGAATCGGCGCGAATCGGCCAGATACTGGTTCATGGGTTGACGGGTACGGGTTCACGGGTTAACTCGACCAATACCAGACCAATTACGCAACGGAGGTGTGATCAGGTGATGCGATCGAGAGTACTGAGGCTTTCCCTCGTGTGTCTGGCGGCCCTGCTGTTGGGTGTGGTGACATCCACCTATGCAGCGACACCGCCTACAGTCGGGTACGTTACGGCCAACATGAACGCCACCTCGCAGGTGAGATCGCTCAACGCCTTTGTGGCCCTGGGCAAGGAGAAGGGCTGGAGAGTCCTGACCGCCGACGCCAAGGGCTCGTGGCCGGCTCTGGCGGACCAGATCGAGAACTACGTCCAGATGGGCGTGGACGTTATCGTGGTGGCCATGTCGGATCTGCCCAGCATCCAGCCGGCCATTGAGAGCGCAAATAAGGCCGGAATCCCGGTCATATCCATCGACTCGGGCGTGGCCGAGGGCGTGGCGGTGGACATAACCACCGACAACTTCGTCATGGGCTCCAAGATATCGTCGTTCATGATGGACATGCTGGACCACAAGGGCAACATCATCGTCTTCAAGTTCCTCGAGCACCACGGCACCCGGAAGCGCGGGCGCGCCCTTGACATGGTGCTCACCGAGAACCCCGAGGTGAAGGTGCTCGCCACCCACAACCTCCCGCCTGCCGGATTCATGCAGGACGCGCAGGCCAGGATGGAGACGTACATCACCCAGTTCGGAGACCAGATCGATGCGGTGTGGTGCCCGTGGGACGGCCCCGCCATGGCCGTTGCCATGGCCCTGGAGGCAGCTGGCATCGGACGTGACAAGGTGTTCGTTACAGGTGTCGATGGCGAACAGGAGTCCTTCGATCTGATAAGGGCGGGCTCTCCGTTCATAGCCACCGTCGCGCAGCCCTTCGAGCTGATGGCGGAGGCAGCGATCGACGTGATCGACAAGATCATCGTCCAGGGCCTGCCGATTAAGGACGTCCTCCCGACCAGGACGATCTACGTCGAAGCGCCTCTGGTCACCCCCGCCAACGTGCCTCCCAAGGGCGAGTGGCCTTTCTGACGCGAGGCTTGCCCGGGAGCATGTGGTGAGTCAACTAGAGGTTCGAGGCCAACAGAGCTTGGGGGTGGAGGCGCGCCTTCGCCCCCAGCGCTCCGTTTGGCCCATGTGAGACTGAGAGATTCGGGGGAGTGCAAATGGAACCGGTTCTGCTGGGAGTGGACGTGGGCACCTCAGGAGTGAAGGGCACTCTGATCACAGCAGAGGGGAAGATCCTCAGAACGGCCTCATGCAGTCATGTTACCGGATCGCCGAAACCTGGCTGGGCGGAACACAATCCAGACGAGATCTGGTGGAACGGGTTCACCCAGGTCACGCGACAGCTGCTCGCCGAGTCAGGAGTGGCTCCGCAGTCCATCGCCGGCGTGGGATGTAGCGCCATCGGGCCGTGCCTGCTTCCTGTCGACAAGCGCGGCGTCCCCCTGCGCCCTGCCATACTCTACGGAATCGACAGCCGCGCCAGCAATGAGATCGCTTTGCTCGATGAGAGACTAGGGCCTGGCGTGGCGCTTGACGTGACCGCCAATCCCGTCACGACGCAGTCGCTCTTGCCGAAAGCCATGTGGGTGAGAGACAACGAGCCCAACGTGTTCGCCAGGGCCTACAGGTTCCTCGACGCCACCGGCTACCTGGTGTTCAAGCTCACCGGCGAGTTCAGCGCCGATCTTTTCACCGCCAGCGCCGGGGGTCTGATGGACATCCGAACCAACCGTAAGAGCGATCTCGTGTTCGATGCTGCCGGCATCGCCCCGGATATGTTCCCCGACCCGGTGTGGCCCGCCACGGTGGTCGGGCGAGTGACCCGTGAAGCTGCCGACACTACTGGGCTCGCCGAGGGCACCCCAGTAGTGGCCGGCACATGCGATGCGGCTGTGGAGTGTCTGGGCGCCGGCATGACGGACGACGGCGAGGTCTGCCTGATCTACGGCACGACGGCGGTGGTGCTCGCCTGCTCTGATTCACCACGCACACATCGAAGCCTCTTCGGGGGCCCGTATTGTCTTGAAGGGCGGTACATCATCGGAGGCGCAACACAGGCCGCCGGCGCACTCACCACGTGGCATCTCGATACCTTCGGAGCCGACCTCAAGCGGCGCGCCGCCGAGATGGGAATCAGCCCCTACGAGCTCACTTACAGAGAGGCCGCTGATACGCAGCCAGGGTCGAAAGGGCTCGTGGTCCTTCCATACTTCGGCGGGGCCAGAACCCCCGTGAACGACGGCCGCATGCTTGGCGTGATGCTAGGGCTCACGCTGCAGCACACGGCGCATGACATATACCGGGCCCTGCTCGAGTCGGTGGGTTACGAGATCCGGCACCACCTGGACGCCATGCGCGAGTCGGGAGTGGAGCCGCGTACGATACTAGCGGTAGGCGGAGGCGCCCGCAACCCCCTGTGGACTCAGGTGGTGAGCGACATCACCGGCCTCGAGCAGGTGTGCGTGTCTAATCCTGTCGGGGCGCCCCTGGGTGACGCCTACCTGGCCGCTCTGGGTGCCGGCATCTTGGATGGACTCGACCCTCTGAAGCGCCAGTGGGTCAGCACAAGCAGGACCGTGCGGCCCAATGAGGAGAACCGCGCTGTATATGATGCGCTGTACGACGTCTACCGGCAGGCATACCCGGCAACGAGAGAGCTATGTCACAAGCTGGCGGAGCTCTGAGGGCCGGGGGTGCGTGAGGGCGGCGCCGCAATGGAAAGGTCGGTCGTCAGCGCGGCCGGGCGCCATTCGACAGTCGATGCGCAGCGGTCCTAGGTAACAAGAAGGTAGCCAGTGCCAAGGCACTGGCTCCTTAGTTATGGCATCAACCATAGCTTCCGACTACAAGAGAGTGTTTCGGCCTCATCAATGAGGGCAGATCCAGCCAGTTTCGACTCGAATGGGGACTATGCGCCGATTGGACCTTCATGAATGAGGTTTGAGCCCTCCACCATCGGCCTCGGCGCCCTGGAAAGGAACCCGGCCGCCACCTCTATCACGGGTCATCCAACTCTCAACGCCTGTAGCTGCTGGAACGGTGGCCTTCGTCGCGAAGTCGCAGAGCCACCCTTGCCGTGATCCTGCTCCCTTCGATTTCATCCTCATTCTTGTAGTCTCAGAAAGCTCCAGCTCACCATCGGAGTAGGTTCTGGCCGATTACATCCTCATGGATGAGGCTTTCGCCCCGCCGTCCCGCCCCCTCGGATCCGCACACCCCCCACCCCCGGAACCAAGCACTCCAGCCCGCATGGCAT
>LFSP01000032.1:0-19364 GCA_001513145.1 Clostridia bacterium DTU025
GACGCAGGCCCTGAGGTCGCCAGCGCAGAACACCAGCTCTTTCACCTCGCACCCGGGGGTGACCCTGCCTGATGTGGTGACGTGAAAGGCGAACCTGCCTGCCTCGGCCAGCTCCACCTGGCCCGCAGCTTCGGTCTCCAGGCTATCGAAAAGGCCCGCCTGCAAGTCAGACGGCTGCTTGCGCAGCCTGAGCCTGGTGATGAGGGACCTGAAGCCCTGCCTCTCGAGGAAAGCGCGGAGCTGGGAATCGTCGCGGCGCAGGGCGCAGCAGGCATCGAGGTCGAAGTCGATTGGGGCGTTGGTGTCGATGGTGGCAAGCTCCTTGCTCTCCCGGGCGGCGTCGGCGTGCTCCAGGAGGGCATTGCGCACGCGCTCCTGCTTGATGCTGTGGGCGGCAGCGATGATGCTCTCCACCGGCCCGAACTCGAGGATCAGCTTGGTGGCCGTTTTCTCGCCGATGCCCGGAACGCCCGGGATGTTGTCGGAGGCGTCGCCCATGAGGCCCTTCAGGTCGGGGATGAGCTCGGGGCCGAAGCCGTACTTGGCGATCACCTGCTCGCGCCCGAACTCGTCGAACTCGGAGATGCCCTTCTTGGTGAGCAGCACTTTGACGCTGTCGGACACAAGCTGCAGCGCGTCCCTGTCGCCCGTGACTATGAGTGCCTCGAAGCCCGCTTTTTCGGCTTGGCTGGCGACGGAGCCGATGATGTCATCGGCCTCCCAGCCGGGTAGCTCCAGCACTTCGAGGCCAAAGGCCGCCGCGGCCTCGCGCACGACGGGCATCTGGACGCGCAGGGCGTCGTCCATGGGCCTGCGGGTGGCTTTGTACTCCTCGTACTGCTGGTGCCTGAAGGTGGGCTCGGGCGCATCGAAGGCGCACACCACGGCGTCGGGCTTCTCTTGTTCGAGGAGCTTGACCAGCATGTTGCAGAAGCCCAGCACCGCGTTGGTGGGCGTGCCATCGGGGCGCGTGAGTGTGACTGGAAGGGCATGGTAAGCCCTGTGAGCCAGTGAGTGGCCATCTATGATAAGGATCTTCTTCCTGCTCTCTTCCGGCAAAGCGCTCGTCTCCTCTCCCATGTATCGCGTTATTCTTCCACACATATGCACGGCATACCTCCATGCCCTCGGTTCCTATGAATTGCTTGGAGGGAACCGGAAGACGTATGGAGAACCGCACCATACAGCCAGGTATACCGCTATGGAGGTATGAAGCAGATGTCTCGACGTTTGAATATCGCGTTCCCTTCCAGGGCCATCGTGGTGGCTGTCGCCACGGCGCTGGTCCTGGCACTGATAACGGCCTTGAGCCCCGCGGCGGCGGCGCAGGCGGGGGCGGCAACGGCCACGACAACCGCTGGGGCAGCCGGCACAGCCGCGCAGCTGAAGGACGTCCCCGGCCACTGGGCCGAGGAAGCCATCACCACCCTGCTCAGGATGGGCGTGGTGCAGGGCTATCCCGACGGCGCCTTCAAGCCAGAGAACCCCATCACCCGGGCGGAGTTCTCCAAGATGGTGGCCCTGGCCTTCGGGTATCCCCCGTCCGCCAGCTCTGACTTCCCTGACGTCGCCGGCACCTGGGCCGAACCTTACGTGGCCGGCCTCAGCAGGTCACAGATACTCACGGGATACCCCGACGGCTCCTTCAAGCCGTCAAAGGGCGTGACCAGGGCAGAAGCCGCCGCGATCCTGGCCAGAGTTGCTGGGCTCACCGTGATCAAGCCCGACATGGCATCGGGTTGGACGCCCAGCTACCGCGACGTGGACGAGAGCCACTGGGCGTACGTGCCAGTAGAGATAGCGCGCCGCCTCGACGTGGCGCCGCTTCACTTCGGCCTGATGTTCGAGCCGGACCGCGCTGCCACCAGGGCTGAAACCGCCTACATGGTGCGCACCATGGCCGAGGCCCAGTTCGCGCGGGGCCAAGTCACCTCGGTGAATAAGGGCGACGCCACGGTAACCATCAAGAACGTAGCCGGAAACACGCAGGTGCTGCAGCTGTCGCCTGACGCCGTGGTGTTCCGCAACGGCGCTGGCGCTGACGTGGAGTCGCTCAGAACCAACGACCAGGTTTACGCGGTGGGCGACCCATGGGGACAGTCGCGCTTCGTGCTGGCTGAAGGCGCCATCACCAAGGAGGACATCACCAAGAAGATCAGCGCTCTGACGGACGGCATCGTCACCCCCGAGCAGGTGGACGCGCTGAGCCGCGGCAAGTGGGATGAGGCGCGGGCCGGCATGAGCCCCGCCCTGGCCGACAGGCTCGTCGAGATGGGCCTGACCGACGAGGAGGCCGAGGCGCTGCTTGCTCAGGATTGGGAGAGGCTACCCGCCCTCGGTCAGACCCGCCTTGCCGAAGCCCTCGCAGCTGAGCTGGGCGTCGCCCCTGAGCTGGTAGAAGCCCTCATGGCCAGGGACTGGGCGGCTGCCCGGAACCTGGCGGAGCTGGAGGCGGCTGAGATGCTGCTCTCTTACTTCCTGCAGATGCGATGACCACAGCCACGTCAGGACGCGGCCGCTCGGGAACTTAGCCCGGGCAGCCGCGTCTCCACTATTGCAAGGGGGTGCACCGACATGCATGTGTTGAAGATAGCTGTCATCATCGCCATCGTGGCTTTCGTGGGGCTAGCCCCGGTGCCCGCGGGTGCGGCGGGCACGGCGCCGAACCCCGCCGGCGGCGTGGAGGTCACCATATACAACGACGACCTCGCCCTGGTGAAGGAACGCCGACAGCTGGAGATCCCGAAGGGCATCTCGACGCTGCTCTTTAGGGACATCTCGGCGCGCATCAACCCCGCCACGGTAAGCTTCCGGTCCCTCACTGCCCCAGGGTCGGTGCGGGTGCTGGAGCAGAACTTCGAGTTCGATCTCGTTGAAGACGCCAAGCTTCTCCAGAAGTTCATCGGCCAGCGTATCACCGTGCGCACGAGGAGCGGAGAGGTATTCACCGGATACCTGCTCTCGGGCGCGCGGAACGGAGTTCCTGGCAACATCGTGATGTCGTCTGAACCAGACGGCGCCGGTTCAGTCGTCACCGTCCACCTAGGGGACATCCAGTCGGTGGAGTATCCCAGTCTCCCGGAAGGATTGATAACCACGCCCACGCTGGCGTGGATCGTGAACAACGCTTCCAGCGCCACGGCCCATGAAACCATGATAACCTACCTCACAGGCGGGCTTTCGTGGTCGGCCGACTACGTGGCGGTGGTGGGGCCCAACGACGACGTGATGGACATCACCGGTTGGATCACCCTGACCAACCAGTCGGGCACCGCATACAGGGACGCCAAGGTGAAGCTGGTGGCCGGCGACGTGAACCGCGTGTACGGGCCGGAGCCTTACCCGGTGAGGGCGGCGGCAGCGAAGGTCATGTACGACATGGCCCTGGCTGAAGTGGCGGAGCGCGAGTTCGCCGACTACCACCTCTATGAGCTGCCGCTCGCGACCACGCTCAAGGACAACCAGGTCAAGCAGGTGGAGTTCATGTCCGCCACGGACGTCAAGGTGAAGAAGCTCCTGATCTATGACGGCGCGCAGATGGGCACCAAGGTTGCCTCGATGTTGGAGTTCTGGAACAAGGAAGAGGATGGCCTCGGGCTGCCCCTGCCGAAGGGCATCATAAGGGTGAGCAAAGCTGACGCCGACGGGTCTCTGGAGTTCGCCGGGGAGGACCGGATCGACCACACTCCAGTTGACGAGAAGGTCCGGATAACTTTGGGCTACGCCTTCGACGTGGTGGGCGAGCGCAAGCTCACCAACACCAAGCGCATCTCAGACCGGGTTTCCGAGGAGACCTGGGAAATCGAGGTCAGGAACCGCAAGAACGTGCCCGTCGAGGTGCTGGTGATAGAGCACATGTACGGCGGCACCAGCTGGGAGCTGGTGAGGGCGTCGACCAGGAACTACAACAAGCTCGACGCCAACACCCTGGAGTTCCCGGTTGAGGTGAAAGCGGGCTCCACCGCAACCATCAGCTACACGGTGAGATATTCAAGATAGGGCCTGCGTGGGCAGGTTTTGGGCAGAGGAAGGCGTCGCTTCGGCGACGTCTTCCTCTTACTATTTCCGTTGCAATCGTGGCAGTCGCCATACCTACCGAATGTTCTCTACGGTGTGTTATGATAACACCGATAGAAGCAAATCTGTCTTTCTGGATAGACTGGACAGACTTGTTAGCGATGCACATAAGCCTTTGCAGTCAGGAGGAGCGCGAATGATACCGGAATGCGATTCAGTTTTCAGCGAGAAGATGGACCTCACTCCTGAAGCTCTCACCATCCTCGAAAGCCGCTATCTTCTTCGCGACAAAGCCGGGAACATCGTGGAGACTCCTGAGCAGATGTGCCTTCGTCTCGCCAAGGAGGCTGCCAGAGGCGGCGGAGGCGATGAAGAGTCCATAAAGGTCAGGACTAGGCGATTCTACTGGCTCCTCGTCAAGATGCTGTTCTCCCCCAACTCTCCAACTTGGATGAACGCGGGAACCGAGAACCCACAGAACGCTGCCTGCTTCGTGCTGCCGGTCGAGGACTCGCTGCCCAGGATATTCGACGCCGTGAAAGGCGCTGCACTCATACATCAGTCAGGTGGGGGCACGGGCTTCGATTTCTCCAGCCTGCGTCCTCAGGGCGACGTGGTCAGGTCCACGGGAGGCGTTGCGTCGGGTCCCGTGTCATTCATGACGGTTTTCAACGCCGCGACGGAGACAATCAAGCAGGGCGGCAAGAGGCGAGGCGCCAACATCGGCATCCTCCGTGTGGACCATCCCGATATCGAATCCTTCATCACCTGCAAAGTGGACAACGCCGCGCTCTCGAACTTCAACATCTCCGTCGGCATCACCGACGCGTTCATGCAGGCGGTGGCCGACGACACCGAATACGAGCTTATCAACCCCAGGACCAAACAGCCGGCTGGCACTCGGCGCGCCAGGGACGTTTTCGAGCTCATAGTGCAGCACGCGTGGAAGAACGGCGAGCCCGGCGTGGTGTTCCTGGACAGGCTGGAGGAGAGCAACCCCACGCCTGCGCTGGGCAGGATCACCGCGACAAACCCATGCGGGGAGCAGCCGCTGCTGCCATACGAGGCGTGCAACCTGGGCAGCGTGAACCTGCAGCGCATGTACAGGGAGAGGCCGTACACCACTGACGAGCTCAAGACGGTTCTGAGCATCGCTGGCGGAGGCCACTGGAGCGGGCGGAACCTAGCCGGGGTGTGCCTGGATCACGTGCCGGAGATCGCCCACATCGACTGGGAACTGCTGGCCGTGGTGACGAGGCACGCCGTCGACTTCCTCGATTCTATCATCGATGTGAGCGAGTATCCGCTGCCTGAGATAAACGACATGGTCAGGCGCACGCGCAAGGTGGGCCTGGGCTTCATGGGCCTCGCGGACCTCTTCATCAAGCTCCGGGTGAACTACGCCTCTGAGAAGGCGGAGCTCCTGGCTGAGCTGCTTTCCAGGTACATAACGCATCAGGCGCGGCTGGCCTCGCAGGAGCTGGCCGAGGAGCGCGGGCCGTTCCCCGCCTACGCCGACAGCGTGTTTGCGGCGGCAGGCGGCCCTCCTGTGAGGAACGCCACGGTGACCACAGTGGCGCCCACCGGCACCATCAGCATGGTGGCCAATGCGTCGTCAGGGTGCGAGCCCCTGTTCGGTGTCGCCTTCACCAAGCGAAACGTTCTGGGCAACAAATCGCTGACCCAGGTGAACTCCCTCTTCCTTGAGGACGCGCAGAAGCGCGGCCTCTACTCGGAAGAGCTCATGGACAGGATCGCCGATAACGGCGGGTCGCTCAGAGGCATCCCCGAGATCCCTGAAGACATGGCCGAGCTCTACCGCACGGCACTGGAGATACCCTGGGAGTGGCACGTTCGTATACAGGCAGCAGTTCAGCGCGGTATAGACAACGCCGTTTCCAAGACCATCAACCTCCCGAACGACGCGACGCCGGATGCCGTCAAGGGAGCCTTCACCCTGGCCCATAGGCTCGGGTGCAAGGGCCTCACCGTGTATCGCTCCGGTAGCCGCGAGACGGAGGTCATCTCGGTGAAGGCCAAGTCGGCCCAGGGTGCAGCCGGCGAACCGTGCACGGTTGCGGCAGCGGCTGGCGCAGCCGCGGCGGCCGGGACTGGGGAGGCGGCAACGGTCGTTGACGCGCCGACGCCTAGGGGAAAGAAACCGTACACGGTGGATCCAACGCTCTGGGGCAAGCTGCGGCCCATCGACCGGCCCGAGACGCTCAGCGGGATCACCAAGCGCATCGCGACGCCTTCAGGCACGCTGTGGGCTACGCTGAACATGTACGAGAACCGTCCGTTCGAGATGTTCTGCCAGATAGGACGGGCGGGAACCGACATATACGCATTCACCGAGAGCATCGCCAGGCTCATCTCCCTGGCGTTCAGAGCTGGAATCGACCCTTCGGAGGTGGTGCGGCAGCTCAGGGGCATCGGGGGCTCAGGGCAGATCGGCTTCGGTCCCAACAGAGTGCTGTCGGTGCCGGACGCCATCGGGCGAATGCTGGAGCAGGTGCTCGCCGCGAGGTACGCAGGATCCGAGTGGTACGTGCCCTCCGACGATGGCGGCGCGGCCTCCGGAGACCCCGGCATGGAAGGTCAGGGCTCGATGGACATGGGCCTCTCCGGCGGCTGGAATGGCGGTAACGGGAACCCTAACGGAGCAAACGCACTGAGCGGCCTCGAACTTGAGGAGCACGTGCAGCCATCGCTTCTTGGCGATGGCTTCGAGGGCCCAAACAGCGCAGACGGCACGGGCGGAGCGAATGCCGCGAACGGGGTGAACGGAGCGAACGGGTTTGAGGCGGCGTCCCACAACAGCCACGGGAAGCCCGTCACCCGGCACGACCTGTGCCCCAGCTGCGGAAACTACTCGCTCACGTATGCGTCAGGCTGCAGCGAGTGCCGTCTTTGCGGCTACAGCGCCTGCTGATATACGCGTCTGATACTCAGTTCTGATACGTACCTCGGAAAGTGCCTTCGGCAATGGGGTACTGCTGGCACAATGCGTCTTGACCCGCTCCCGCATAGGCTGTAGCAGACCTAACACGGGAGTGATGACACATGTCGATGGTCCACGACGATCTGCATGCCTCGCAGTTCCCCGCGTGCCCCGGAGGCACTATCTACATCATAAGGGCGGGCGACACCCTTTTCGCCATAGCCGCCCGCTTCGGCACGACTGTCAACGCGATAATCGCCGCCAACCCCGGCATCAACCCGAATAACCTCATGATCGGGCAGGCGATATGCATACCTGTGCCGGGCCCGGTGCCTTGCCCTGGTTTCTTCTACACGATTCAGCCAGGCGACACGTACTACCTCATCGCCCTGAGGTACGGCACCACGGTGAACGCACTGATCGCAGCGAACCCCGGCGTGGACCCGAACCGTCTGCAGGTCGGGCAGAGGATCTGCGTGCCTGTGGCCCAGCCTCCAACCGTGACCCCGAGGGAGTGCACGGTGACGCTCTCACCGTCAGGATCGGTGGTAGCCCCGCAGGCCGGAGGCTCGCTGTGGCTACGCGTCGACCAGTTCGGTTCCGCTCAGCTACTGGTGGCAGCGGCCAACCTGCCGGAGCCTGCGATAGGCCAGGAGTCCTACAGGGCCGTGGTGAGCTGGCCCGGCGGAAACGTGAACATACCTCTGGTGCCTGCGACCGCGCTGCCCGGAGTGTGGATCGGGAATGTGGCTCTCACGCTGCCCGAAGCCGCCTTCACGCAGGGCACCATCGCCGTTTACCCAGGGCCGGTGCTGTCGGCATTCATCGGGAACTGCCGCTGATCGCCTTCAGGAAGCCGCAGGTGCGTGCGCGCAAGTCAGGAAAACCTGGGCACGAACCGGGCACTGCGAAGGAACACAGCGCAATGCAGGATGCAGAGGGCCGGCCCCGCAGCGGGGCCGGCTCTCTGCGCGGTTCCGTACGACCCATGGGTAGGTCGGTTTATTGGCAGAACGACCCAGGGGCGGGTCGATGTCGTCGCAAACCGACCCACCCCACGGGTCATGCCCCCAGCGGGCGCACCGTGAGCCTTCTCTCCGAGAACGTTGCAACGTCCTCGTAGCCAGCCCGTCTCGCCCAGGACACCGCCTGATCCAGGCCGAGCCCGCATTCCTCTGGCTCGTGGGCGTCAGACGCCGTGGTGATCCGCACCCCCGCCGCGTGCGCCATGCGCAGCAGCTCAAGCCCGGGGTAAATCTCGCCCACGGGCCGGCGCAGCCCTGCCGACGACACTTCGAGGCAGGTCCCGGTCTCGCGGGCTGCCTCCACCAGCTGCCTGCCGCCTTCGTACAGCGCCTCGCGGCACTCGTCTCCAGATAGGAAACCATATATCTTCACCAGGTCGGGATGGCCGATGATACTGAAAACACCGCTCGCTGCGGCCTCAGCCGCCAGGCGAAAGTAGTCGCGGCACGCTTGCGCCCTGTCGCGTCCCTCCCACGTATCTGGCCCCAGATCGATGCCCCAGTCTCCGATCCAGTGAACCGAGCCGATGACCAGATCCAGGTCCAGTGCGGCCAGCGCGGCAGCCAGCTCCTCCAGTGACTCGGGCACGTAGTCCACCTCGAGGCCGAGCCTGACCTTGATGGGGACACCCCTGTCCTCAAGCTCACGCGAAAGCGACCTGACCATGCCCATGTAGTCGTCGAGCCGGAAGCCGTGGCCGTGCCGGGCCACGTAGTCAGGCCGCTGCAGAAACGGTGCGAGCTCAACGAAGTTGTACGCGTGCTCGGTGAGGGCGATCTCGCCCACACCGGCGGAGAGGGCGCGGCCGATGAACCGCATGGCGTTGCCAGGGGCTATGCCGGCCCTCTCAAGGTGAACGTGGTAATCTACAATCATGCTACGTCATCATGCTCCAAACGACTCGTGCTCCGTTCTGGCGATTATCTCGTCCTGCAGCGCGCGGCTGAGGTCGCAGAAGTAGTCGGAATACCCAGCCACGCGCACGATGAGGTCGCGGTGGGAGTCGGGATCCCGCTGCGCCTTACGCAGGGTTTCCGCCCTCACCACGTTGAACTGCACGTGGTGGCCGCCAAGGCGGAAGTAGGTGCGCACCAGGTGTGCCAGGTTGTCGATGCCTTCCTCACCTTCAAGCAGCTTCGGCGTGAACTTCAGGTTCAGCAGGGTGCCGCCGGTGGCGGCGTGGTCCATCTTCGCCGCCGACTGCAACACGGCAGTGGGCCCGCGCCTGTCGCGGCCCTGCACCGGCGAGATGCCCTCGCTCAGCGGGGTGCCGGCACGGCGCCCGTCGGCGGATGCGGCGCACACCGAGCCGAAGTACACGTGGCACGTGGTGGGCAGCATGTCGATGTGGCACTCGCCGCCGCGCACGTTGGGGCGTCCGTCGACGCAATCGAAAAACTCGTTGAACACCTGCTTCATGATGCTGTCGGCGCTGTCGTCGTCGTTTCCGTACTTCGGCGACTCCTCCCACAGCACGTGCCTGAGCTCCTCGTGGCCCTCGAAGTCGCGCCCGAGCGCCTCCACCAACTGGCCGAGGCTGACCCTCTTCTCATCGAATACGTTGTGCTTGATGGCCGCCAGCGAGTCGGTGATGGTTCCGATGCCCACGCCCTGGATGTACGAGGTGTTGTACCTGGCGCCGCCGGCGTTGTAGTCGCGTCCCTTCTCGATGCAGTCGTCGATCAAGAGCGACAGGAACGGGGCGGGCATGTAACGAGCGTAGAGGCTCTCGATGACGGCGTTGCCGCGCATCTTGATGTCAACGAAGTGCCTGAGCTGGGCGCGGAACGCGTCCATCACCTGGTCGAAGCTGGTGAACTCGCTCGCGTCGCCTGTGGGAAGGCCGATGCGCTTGCCGGTGCGCATGTCGACGCCGTCGTTCAGGGCAAGCTCCAGCAGCTTCGGCAGGTTGAGGTAGCCGGTGAGGATGTAGGCCTCCTTGCCGAAGGCGCCAGTCTCGACGCAGCCGCTGGTGCCACCTTGCCTTGCGTCCTCCAGCGACTTGCCGGCCCTAAGCATCTCCTGCACCACCATGTCGGCGTTGAAGATCGACGGCTGGCCCCAGCCCTTGCGCACGATCCTCAGCGCCCGCTTGAGGAACCTGTCGGGGTTCTTCGCGGACAGCTGTATGTTGGAACTGGGCTGAACCAGGCGCATCTCGTCGATGACGTCGAGCATCAGGTAGCTGAAGTCGTTGACGCCGTCCTGCCCCTCAGGGGTGAGGCCTCCGCAGTTGATGTTGGCGAAGTCGGTGTAGGTGCCGCTCTCCGCCGCCGTCACGCCCACTTTGGGCGGAGCCGGCTGGTTGTTGAACTTCACCCAGAAGCATTGCAGCAGCTCCCTGGCCTGCTCCTCCGTGAGGTCGCCCGACTCCAGGTCGGCCTTGTAGAAGGGGTACATGTGCTGGTCGAGCCTGCCCGGGTTGAAGCTGTCCCAGCCGTTCAGCTCGATGATGACCCCCAGGTGGCAGAACCAGTACGCCTGCAGCGCCTCCCACAGGTTGCGCGGCGGGTTCTCAGGCACGTGCGAGCACACCTCTGCGATGCGCACCAGCTCCTTGCGGCGCTGGGGGTCACGCTCGCTCGCGGCCTTGAGGTACGCGAGCTCGGCGTGGCGCCGCGCGTACGCGCAGATGGCCTCGGCGCATATGTCCATGGCCCTGAGCTGCTCCGATCTTGCCTGCGCCTCGGGATCGTTGATGAAGTCCAGCTTCTCCAGGGCCTCCGCTATGCGCCGCCTCAATCCCTTCATGCCCAGGGCGTAGATCTTACCATCGGCGACGGTGTGGCCGGGCGCCCGCTGCTCCATGAACTCGGTGAATATTCCAGCATCGTAGGCATCTTTCCACTCGGGCGTCATCTCCTGGAATATCAGGTCACGCATGCTGCGGCCGCTCCAGAACGGGATGATGACGTTCTTGTATTCCTCCATGACCTCAGGGGAGACGCTGTAGCTCGTCTTCTCCCTGCTGTTGAGGATCTGGAGGTCCTCCAGCGAATGACAGGTGAGCTCCGGGTAGGTGGGCGTGGCCGCAGGCTCGGGGCCCCTCTCCCCCACTATCAGCTCGTCATCGCCGATGTAGATGGCCTTGTTGCGCATGAGATAAGCTAAGGCTTTCGCCCTGCGCAACACGGGCGAAGCGGTGGCATCAGTGGAATAGAACTGCGTGAGCAGCCTCGCGCGCTCCACCGATATGCTGGGCCTGGCAGAGACGCTTCTCTGCCTCAGCCTCGCCACTCTGTCCGTCATGTCGGTTTACCCCCCTATCCTGGTTTGAAATCCCTCGCGAACGAACACTCGCGCAAGCCTTTCCATAAGCTCCTGGCTGGGCGCGCGCAGGAGCCTCATCTCGTAACCGCGCCCCAGCCGCTCGTATTTCTGCTCGCCAAGGACATGGTAAGGCAGAAGGTGCACCCTGAGGGGACGTTTGCCTTCAAGCTCCGCCAACACCCTGGCTATAGCCTCCATGTCATCCTCGGTATCGTTGAACGAAGGTATCACCGGCACGCGGGCGGCGACGTTGGCGCTGGCGCTCGCAAGCTTGCTGAGGTTCGCCAGCACGATACGGCTGGAGACCCCCACATGCTCGCAGTGGGCAGCGTCATCCACGGACTTGATGTCGTAGAGCCACAGGTCCACCCACGGGATCATCGCCTGCACCACCTCCGGCGGCGCGATGCCGGACGTGTCGACGCAGGTGTGCAGGTCGACTCGCTTGCACTCCTTGAGCAGGGCCAGCAGGAAGTCAGGCTGCGCCAGGGGCTCGCCGCCGCTGAAGGTCACCCCGCCCCCCGACTGGTCGTAAAACGGGCGGTCGCGCTCAAGCTCGTCCATGACATCGGCCACGCTCATCCAGCGCCCCACCAGCGTCACCGCCTGCCGCGGACACACCTCCACGCACGTGCCACACGCGTCGCACATGTCGAACTGTATCACCGGCCGGGCCTGGGTGCCGCCGCCCTGGCCATCCGCGTCGCCCGCATCCTGTGCGGGCCCGATCACCATGCTTACGGCCTTCCGCGGGCATACAGCCACGCACGCTCCGCATGCTACGCACCGCTGGGGCCAGTGCATGAGCTCCACGTCGGACCGCTGGCTTTCAGGGTTATGGCACCACGCGCACCGGGCGGGGCACCCTTTCAAGAACACTGCTGTGCGTATCCCGGGGCCGTCGTGCACCGAATAGCGGCGGATGTCGAAAACGATACCTTGAACAGTTGACGTCAAACTTCACCCCTGCTTCCAGCGTGGTTTCGAGCGCCTGACCCTCCCCAGTGATTGCTTGATTCTTTCTCCTTCGACGATATCCTTCAAGCCCCAGGCCTGCGGAATCGGCATTCCAGCGGTTACATATGCTCTTGAGGACGGCACTTGCCTTGCCACAAACGATGGAATCCATGGTACAATTGGGAGGATGAGCGAAATGTCTGACTTCCTCACGAAGATAAAGAAAACTCTCGGCACAGGCGTCGACGTCATCGGCTCCAAGTCGCGGGAGCTGTGGGACGCCGCGCTCATACGTGCAAGAATCGCGGAGCTGCGCTCGCGCCGCCGGGCCTACGTCGAGCAGCTCGGCAACCTCCTGTACTCTATGCTTGAAGACGGCAACCTCGACCTTGAGGCTCTGCGCGCCAAGGCGGCTGACATCTCCGGGGTGGACCAGGAGATCCGCCGGGCCGAAGAGGATCTCAGACACGTCCGCGAGCACGCAGGAGCGCCCCATTCCAGCCGGCGCCACGAACAGGAGGACGAGCCGCCCGAGCAGACTGAGCATGCGGAGCGCCCCTCAGCCGAGCCCGAAGTCGAAACCCAGCTCGAGCCCGGCCTCGATCCCGAAGCCAGCACCGGGCGGCGATGTCAGTGCGGCGCCGAAGTGCTTCCTGACGCACGGTACTGCGTCCAGTGCGGCAGGCCGATCCCTCCAGACCATATCGACCAGGCTAGGTAACCTACGGAGCCGACGCGCCCGCAGCGTGCGTCCGCCGCATGCGTCAGCGGCGGCTCTCTAGAAACGGGTGTGAACGATAGATGCGCAGAACCAAGGTAGTCTGCACCATCGGTCCGGCCAGCGACGACATGGACGTGTTGCGCCGGATGGTGGCGGCAGGCCTCAACGTCGCGAGGCTCAACTTCTCCCACGGCTCCCATGCGGAGCACAATGAACGCATCGCACGCATAAGGCGAGTTGCCGACGAGTCGGGGCTCCACATCCCCATCATGCTCGACACCAAAGGTCCCGAGCTCCGGATCGGAAGGTTCGCCTCCGGCTCCGTCCGTCTGGAGCAGGGCCAGCGTTTCGTCCTCACAACCAGGCCGGTGGCGGGATCCGCCAGAGAGGTGCATGTGAACAGCCCCGGCTTTCCAGGGTTCGTGCATCCAGGTAGCCGTCTTCAGCTTGATGATGGCCGAATAGAGCTGACCGTGGTGGCAGTGGGCGGGCCAGATGTCGTGTGCACCGTGGTGGTAGGCGGGATACTGGGCGACCGCAAGCGCATAGCCATCCCTGGAGGCAAGCTCGCCCTGCCCACCCTGTCAGACGAGGACAAGAAGGACCTGCTGTTCGGCATCGAGCAGGGGGTCGACATGGTGGCGGCCTCCTTCATACGCAGCGCCGCCGACATGCACGCCATCAAGTCTTTCCTGGAGGACAACGGGGCCAGCATCCCCGTGATCGCGAAGATCGAGAGCAGAGAGGGCATCGAGAACCTCGACTCCATACTCCGCCTCGCAGACGGGATCATGGTCGCCAGGGGCGATCTCGGGGTGGAGATGCCGGCAGAGGACGTCCCCATCATTCAGAAGCAGATAATACACAAGTGCCTCCGCGCTGGCAAGCCGGTGATCACCGCAACCCAGATGCTCGACTCGATGATGCGCTCGCCCCATCCCACCAGAGCCGAGGTGAGCGACGTGGCCAACGCCGTGTTCGACGGCACCGACGCGGTGATGCTCAGCGGCGAAACCGCCAGCGGCTTGTATCCTGTGGAGAGCGTGGCCACCATGGCCAGGGTGGCGCTGCGAGCGGAGATGGCCCAGCAGTACGAGCCCCCCGCTTCACTGAAGGCCGCCAGTGGAGGCGAGCCGGTGACCGACGCCATTGGACATGCCACCGTGCAGATCGCCGCTCAGCTCAAGGCCTCCGCCATCATCACCGTGACCAAGTCGGGGCGCACCGCCCGGATGATCGCCCGGCACCGGCCTCGCACCCGCATAATAGCCGTTGCCAGCGACGTGTCGACGGCCAGAGCCCTCAATCTGGTGTGGGGCGTGACGCCTGTGGTGGGCGAGAACATCGAGAACGCCGAGGAAGTCACGGGCGTCGCGGTGGCCGTGGCCCAGCGGGCCGGGCTCATCGGCCCCAACGACACAGTGGTCATCACCGCCGGAGTGCCGGTGGGGGTGGTGGGGTCCACGAACCTCATCAAGGTCCACGACCTGAAGTCGCATTCCCTCGGCGAGCAGCGCTGACCGGCCGGCCTGTCGTCAGTCACACCTGTCCCGCGATTCGCTTGCCCGTGGGCGTGGCCGCAAGGCCCCCCACTGCGGTCTCCTTGAGCGACGCCGGCAGCTCGCGCCCGACGGCGCCCATGGCATCCACCACTTCATCCGGCGGAACCACGCTTCTCACCCCTGCCAGCGCCATCGTCGCGGCGGCCAGCGCCACGCCAGCGGAGGTGGCGTTCCGTTTGATGCATGGCACCTCCACGAGGCCCGCCACAGGGTCGCACACGAGGCCCATCAGGCCCTTCAGACTCAGCGCCACCGCCTGGACACACTGCTGTGGAGTGCCGCCGCCGAGCTGGACTGCGGCTGCAGCCGCCATCGCGGCAGCCGACCCACACTCAGCCTGGCATCCACCTGCGGCTCCCGACACCGTCGCCCTGCGGGCGATCACCGAGCCTGCGGCCCCCGCGGTGAACAGCGCGTCTATGAGCGACTCGTCGGTGGCCCCCACGCGCTCGCCCACTGAAAGCAGCACCCCTGGCAGGATCCCGCATGAGCCGCCTGTGGGCGCAGCCACGATCCTCCCCATGCTGGCGTTAACCTCGCTGACGGCCAGCGCGTATGAGATGGCCGTGGTGAGCGGCTCGCCGCCCACAAGGCGGGCCGACGCGTTCGCCGCCAAACCCTTCGCCACGAGCTTAGCATCGCCGCCGGTGAGCCCGCTGCGGGACTTCACTCCCTGAAGGCCCCGGGCCACAGCCTCGCGCATCACCCGCAGCCTCTCGCCCATCTTGCCTCTGAGGGCCTCGGCAGGCTCTCCTGCCTCCTGACACTCCCACTCCAACGCGAGCGCGCCGATGGTCACCCCGCGCGCTGACGCCAGTTCAGCTAGTTCCTGAAGACTGATGCTCCGCATCCCCGGCCACCTCCTACGACACCGCCAGAGGCGGAAGGCTCATCACGGTGGACACGCCGTTCACCTGAGCGACGAGAGCCGTCGCCTCCGACGACACCGGCTGGTCCAGCTCGATGATGGCCAGCGCCGTGCCGTGCTTCGCCTCCCGCGACACGTTCATCGTCGCGATATTCACGTGCTCCCCGGCAAGGATGGATGTGATGTTGGCGATGACGCCGGGCTGATCCTTGTAGGACACCACGAGGGCGTGGTTTTCGCCTTTGAACTGCACGTCGAACTTGCCTATCCGGGTGATGACGATGTTGCCTCCCCCTATGGACGAGCCGGTTATGTCGAGGCGGCGACCATCCGCGCCGGTAAGCTCCATCCGCACGGTGTTCGGGTGAACGTCGCCTAGGTCTGCGCTTTCGATGCTCGCGTCGAGGCCCAGTTCCTTGGCCCACCTCATGGAGTCGGGAATCCGCTCGTCGTCAGGTGCCATGCCCAGAAGGCCCGCCACCAGCGCGATGTCGGTGCCGTGGCCGCGGTACGTCTGCGCGAACGACCCGTGCAGGAGGATCCTGGCCGCCACCGGCTGGCCGCCCAGGATGGAGCGGGCCGCCAGTCCCAGCAGCACCGCGCCGGCCGTGTGCGATGACGACGGGCCGACCATGACAGGCCCAATAATCTGAAAAACGCTGTTCATGAGCCCTCTCCCCTTTGCGGCGTGCCCTTCATGCGCTAAGTATAGCGTACCGGGGCGGCCTTCGCACTTTCGGCGAGGCCCCCTTCAGCCTCCGCCCCCTCGCTTGCCTTAACAAGGCGCAACTGCCACCTGTTACATCCCGCGCACGACGCCCTGAATGCTAGAATATAGGTGAGCCTCCTACCGGCTCGTATTGCCAACCACCGAGCAGAATGGAAGTGCAGACTGAACCATGAGGAAAGCTTGTGGGGTTCCCGCTTTGGCCCTGGTTGTGATCTTGCTCGCTGGCGTACCCTCGCCGGCGGCCGCAGCGGCCAAACCTGAGGCTGTGATGGAAACCCGTTTGAACGCAGACGTCAGCGGCGACGGCGCTGCCGACATCGTCGAGCTCGTGGCTGAGCCCATAGAGGCAGGCTCCGAGTTCGCCAGCTCACGGAAGGTGAGGTTCATCGACGGAGCCACCGGCAGGGTGAGCGAGCTCGACCTGGGTGAAGAGGGCGCGGGCTACTCAGGCCGCCTCTGGACCGCCCATCTCGATACCAACTCCATACCTGAGCTTCTGGTATCAGTGGAGACAGGCAGCTCAGGCGGTGAGATCGCGGCGTTCGTGATCACGGCGGCCGGAAGCGGCGGCCTCCGACATGTGCCCGCCGTCAGCAGGCTGGACTCCAGCCCATACGTGACGTGGCAGGCCAAAGACCACCACCAGGTGGAGTACAGGCACGACTTCGGCTCTGGCGTGCTGGGCCTCGGCGACACTGAGGCGCTGGCCGGCGCCTACTCCTCCAGCGGCGAGCTGGTGACGGACTACCGGGTATACGTCGACCGGATAAGCTCCATTGAAACCCCGGTGCCTGCGGGCGGAGGCAAGGGCGATATCATCACCTACCGCCAGGCCTGGGCCGGCTACCACGCCAACACGATAGGCATCGTACGGACCACGTGGAGGTGGAACGGACTTCAGCTGGTGCCGGTGAACGTTGAAGTGCTACCGGCCTTCTCGCCAGCGGATTACGGGGAGTACCTGAAGTCTCTGCCGCGGCAACGGCCTGCCCAGGCAGTGGAGTCAGCCGTCAACGACTACATGGTCAGGTTCAAACTTCAGCCCATGGCGGTGCGCCAGGAAGCTTTCAGAGAGTTCCGCGAGTTCCACCTGGCCCTGGCTGACTACCTGATGATGAACGACATGGTCCCGCAGGGCAAGGAGCTTGCGCGCGCAGGCTACGTGCAGGTGGACAGCGGTGAAGGCATGATGAACACGGTGCCTGACCCAGAGTTCTACCGAACCGCCTTCACAGGGTTGCTTGGTCCGGAATACACCGAGTTCTTGGAGCTTGATGCCATAGAACACACCCGCCCGTACGCCATGGACGCGGCGATGGTGATCCCCTTGAGCGAGGTGGGCGCCAGAGTCGCCGCATGGGAGCACTACGCGCGGTCGTACCCTGACTCGCGCCTTGCAGACGAAGCCAGGCTGCACTACACCTGGCTGCTCTCTGCGTTTCTGCTGGGCACCAACAACACTCCACATGCCCGCTATGAGACAGGCATGATGAAGCCGGAGGTATTAAGGGTGCTCGAGGAGCACGTGCGGGTCTACCCGGGCACGGCGAGCGCCAAGGCAGTGGAGCAAGCGCTCAGGATATATCAGCAGAATGAGAAAGTCACGGATGCCGTCCGCAGCCGCGTGATGAAGCTGGTGGACGAGGCGGTTCGGGCCTCGTTCGGCAGGTGAAGGCCGGCCGGCGACGGTGCACTCATCAACCAGCGGCATCGATCCATCCGCCGACATCTGAGACACATCTGAGACATATGAAATGGGCGCTGACGGACATTTCCGTCAGCGCCTCTCGCGTTCAAGTCTTGGTGCCGGAGGAGGGAGTCGAACCCTCACGGTCTCGCGACCGGATGATTTTGAGTCACCTGCGTCTGCCATTCCGCCACTCCGGCGCGAGCCTATTCTAACACGCCTTGGGCTGCAGCGCAACTCAGTCCGGCACTGCAGGTCTAGTTCATGAGCTGCTTACCCAGGAATGCGGCGGCGGTCTCCACCAGCTTTATCTCGGTGTTCCCCATCTGCCTCGGCTCCTTGCTCATCAGCACCACCAGGCCAGACCGCTTCTCGCCGGCGCGTATCGGGGCCACCACCTGGGCGGCAAACTGCAGGCCCTCCACAACCGGCTTATCGTTGGGGGTGGACGTCACGAAGGTGGACGTCAGGTCCAGCATCTCCTTGGCGTCCTCGGAGATCCTCTTCTCCAGCAATGACTTCTTGGGCGCGCCGCTCACCGCCACCACTTCGGTGTCGTCGACGATCAGGGCGATGCACCCGGTGGCGTCGAACAGAGAATCGGCGTACTCCTGAGCAAACAGGCTCAAATCGGTCATGGGAGAGTACTTCTTGAGGATCACCTCGCCGTCACGGTCGGTGAATATCTCAAGAGGGTCTCCCTCCCTGATCCGGAGAGTCCTTCGAATCTCTTTCGGTATGACGACTCTTCCAAGATCATCAATGCGTCTCACAATGCCCGTTGCTTTCACTTCTTGCCCTCCTGTTTCGTTGGCACCGTCGTCAAATGTATTCTGCCTACGCTGCCATATCCATATACTAACCGAAGTTGCTAGGGTGTCGACAGTATGTTTGCTAGATCATAATACTCCGCCGTGTACGGGCGCTTCATGGCGAGGGCCTCCTTGAAAGGTATCACCTTGATCTCGCTACCCCATATCCCCAGCGCTACGTTGCGCTCGCCCGAGAGCAGCACATCGACGGCCCTTGCGCCAAACATGGTGGCCAGCACCCTGTCGCGAACCGACGGGGTTCCCCCTCGCTGGATGTGTCCAAGCACTATGATCCTGGTCTCGAACCCGGTGATCTCGGCGATCTGCGCGCCCAGGCGGTAGCCGCATCCCCCTGGGAGCCCGTCCTTCGAACCAAAGGTGCGCAGGTCAGCGCCTTCCGCCACCACCACTATGCTGTGGCTCTTGCCTCTCCGGGCGCCTTCCATTATTCGGCTGCACACTTCCCTGATGTCGTAATCCACTTCAGGTATGATTATGCTCTCGGCGCCGCCGGCCAGTCCAGCGTACAGAGCTATGTGGCCTGCGTGTCGCCCCATCACCTCGACCACGTATGTACGCTCGTGGGATGTGGCGGTGTCCCTGATCTTGTTGATCGCGTCTATCACCGTGTTGCATGCAGTGTCGAATCCGATGGCGTACTCTGTGGAGCCGATGTCGTTGTCGATGGTGGCAGGCATGCCTACCACCGGCATGCCCATGTCCCCAAGCAGGCTGAGCCCTGCGTAGGTGCCGTCTCCGCCGATCCCTATCAG
>LFSP01000032.1:19439-149264 GCA_001513145.1 Clostridia bacterium DTU025
GATTTCAGAATCGTGCCACCACGCTGGAGGATGTCCCCGACGGTCCGCGAGCGCATCTCCATGAAATCGCCGCTGATGAGGCCCTGGAATCCGCGGCGAACGCCGACAACCTCCAGTCCGTGATATAGCGCCTTCCTGAGCACCGCCCTGATGGCCGCGTTCATGCCAGGCGCGTCGCCTCCGCTCGTAAGTACCGCAATCCGTCTCAACCCAGTTTCCTCCTATCGAACCGGTGCATACAGTTATAACGTACTATCAACCGGCGTAGGCGTCAAGGATTTCCCTAGCTTCGTCAGCTTCAGCCTCCGCAACCAGCACTTCCACCTCAGCGGAGTCCCCCATGTGTGGAACCCCCACCGGCCTCAGCACCACAGGGATCCCCTCGCCCTTCAGGATGTTCCCAATGAGCTCCGCCTCTGCGCGATTCGGCGCCACGTGCACAACCCTCAGCATCATGCGAAACCTCCGTTACTTGTCTGGAAGCGTCCAAACCGAGTCGGCCAACACCTTAGCTTCGTCCTCTTTGATGCTTAGCTTGCCCCTTACCGCCACTTTCGCGTCCTCAACCATGTACCTGCCGAACTGCTCGAAGGCCTGCGGGAACACGACTATCTCCGTCTGTCCTGACAAGTCTTCCAGCTGTACGAAGGCCATGGGCCTGCCAGTCCTGGCAGAGATCTGCTTCCTGGATGTCACCACGCCGGCCACGGTCACCACTTCGCCGTCCCTGTGTTGCGCAAGGTCCCTGATCTGAACGGTGGCCACCCGTCGAAGCACCTGAGCAAGGTTGGCCAGCGGATGGCCGGAGAGGTAAACACCGAGCAGCTCTTTCTCCATCTGCAGCACATGGTCCTCTCGGAACTCGGGCACGTCAGGCAAGCTGGTGACGGTTCCGCCGAACTCCGAAGGCGAGGAGAACAGGTCGAAGAACGAAGCCTGCCCCGACTGGGCCGTGCGCTGCCGCGCGGCGCTGGCCTCGCACACCTGATCCATGATCGCCATGAGCTGCCGCCGGTTCCCGAAGGCGCTGAAGGCCCCCACCTGGATGAGGCACTCGACGGCCTTGCGGTTCACCGCGTTCATGTCCACCCTGTAGCAGAAGTCGTCGAACGACACGAAGGGACCGCCCTTCTCGCGCTCGGCGATTATCGCGTCCACGGCGCCCACACCGACGTTCTTCACGCCCAGCAGACCGAAGCGTATTGCGTTGCCCACCACCGTGAACCCTTTCTGGCTCTGGTTGATGTCAGGCGGCAGCACCTTTACGCCGTTTGCCCTACACACGTCTATGTACATCCCGACCCTGTCGGACGACCCCATCCACGACGTCAGTGTGGCGGCCATGAACTCAGGGAAGAAGTGCCGCCTCAGGTATGCCGTTCTGTATGAGATCAGGCCGTAGGCGGCGCTGTGCGACTTGTTGAACCCGTAACCGGCGAACCTCTCTATCAGGGCGAACACCTCTTGCGCGACGCGCGGATCCACGCCGCGCGCCCGCGCGCCGGCCATGAACCTGTCCTCCAGGCCCTTGATGACCTCCGGCTTCTTCTTGCCCATGGCCCGCCTGAGCATGTCGGCCTCGCCCAGGCTGAACCCTGCCAGCTCGCTGGCTACCTGCATCACCTGTTCCTGATAGAGCATCACCCCGTAGGTGGGGCTCAGGATCTTCTCCAGCGCAGGATGAAGGTAGTGCACGGACTCCCTGTTGTTCTTGCCCTTCACGAAATCGCCTGTCATTATCATCGGGCCGGGACGCCCCAGGGCCACGATGGCTATGATGTCCTCGAACTTGGTGGGCTTCACCTCGCGCAGCATGTTCTGGAAGAGGCTGCTCTCCAGCTGGAACACGCCTTCCGACTCGCCGCGGCACAGCATCGCGTATACCTCGGGATCGTCCAGAGGTATCTGGTCCATGTCAAGCTTGATGCCTCGGGTCTTCTCTATCATCTCCACGCAGTGCCCTATCACTGTGAGGGTCCTGAGCCCCAGAAAGTCCATCTTCAGGATCCCCAGTCGCTCCAGGTCATCCATGGCGTACTGGGTAGTCACCACGCCGTCGCTGGACTTGTACAGCGGCACGTAGCTCGTGATGGTGTCCGCCGAGATTACCACGCCCGCGGCGTGCACCGAAGGGTGCCTTGGCATCCCCTCGATCGCCCTGGCCAGGTTGTAAACCTCCCTCACCTGCGCATCGGCGGCAACCTGCGACGACAGCTCTGGCGACATCTCCAGGGCCCTTTCCAGGGTCATGTTGAGCTCGTTAGGCACCAGCTTTGCGACGCGGTCCACCTGGGCGTAGGGCATCTTGAGGACCCTGCCCACGTCCCTGATGGCCGCGCGGGCGCCCAGGGTGCCGAAGGTGATGATCTGCGCCACGCGGTCGGCCCCGTACTTCGAGGTAACGTAGTCGATGACCTCGCCCCTGCGCTCGTAGCAGAAGTCGATGTCGATGTCGGGCATGGTCACCCGCTCGGGATTGAGGAACCGCTCGAACAGCAGGCCGTACTTGAGCGGATCGATGTCAGTGATCCCTAGGCAGTACGACACCAGGCTACCTGGCGCTGATCCCCGTCCCGGGCCCACATGGATTCCGCGCCTCTTTGCGAAACTTACGAAATCCCAGACTATGAGGAAATATCCTGCATATCCCATGCGGGCAATGACGTCCAGCTCGTATTCGAGCCTCCGCTTGACCTCCTCGGCCAGCTCCGGATGGGCATCCATCTGCGGGTAACGGCGCGCCGCGCCCTCCCAGCAGAGCCTGGCCAGGTAGGACTCGCACGTCTCCCCAGGGGGAGGATCGTAATCCGGAACGTGCTTCTGGTCGAAGTCAAGCTTCACGTCGCACATCTCGGCGATCCTTACCGTGTTGGCGCAAGCCTCCGGGATCTCGCTGAAGGCAGAGTACATCTCCTCCGCCGACTTGAGGTAGAACTGGTCGGTGGGGAAACGCATCCTCCCCGGGTCGTCCATGCTGCACCCAGTCTGTATGCAGAGCAGCACATCGTGCGCCCGGGCATCCTCGCGCCTCAGGTAATGAACGTCGTTGGTGGCCACCAGCGGCACGCCGACGCTGCGAGCGAGATCCACCAGGAGCCGGTTCACCTCGTCCTGCACCCTCATGCCGTTGGACTGAACTTCAAGGTAGAACCGGTCGCGGCCGAAGATGTCGCGATATGTTCCGGCGGCCTCTCGGGCCCTTGCCACAGCCCTCTCCCGATCGGCCGCGCTCACCCCAAGGCACCTGGGCACCTCGCCCGAAAGGCAAGCAGACAGCGCTATGAGCCCCTCCGAGTGCTGGGCCAGGAACTCCTTGTCCACCCTGGGCTTGTAGTAGAAGCCCCTGGTGTACCCGGCGCTGGAGATCTTCATCAGGTTCTCGTAGCCTGTCTGGTCAGCCGCCAGGAGCACAAGGTGGTACGGGTCGTCGTCCAGCTTTCCCTCGCGCTGGTCCATGCTGCGCTGCGCCACGTAGATCTCGCAGCCGATTATGGGCTTCAGGCCCTCGCAAGCCAGGCTCCGGTAGAACTCCACGGCACCAAACAGGCAACCGTGGTCGGTGATGGCGCAGCTCGTCATCGCTAACTCCTTGAGGCGGGAAGGCAACAACTCAGTTCTGCACGCCCCGTCCACCTACAGGAGGGAGTACTGCGTATGCAGATGCAGATGAACGAACTCCCTCACCAGATCACCTCCCAAACGCGTACGCCGCAACCCGTCATCAAGACTCTTCCTCGCGGCGCTTCGAAGGAGAATCCAGTTCGGTCGACCACCATCCCGGCAGCTCCAGCTCGGGATCGGGCAACCCTTCCTCTTCCCACTCGATTTCCTGGAGGATAGCGTCCATGATGTCCCTGTCACTGTAATCCGAGGGTATCCTGCGGGGTCCGCTCATCGTGAACACCTCCAAGATCGTATGGTCGCACCCCTGAAGAAGCCAAGTCAGGAGGCTGTCACACCTCGTCAGTAAACTGCCCTGATTCCATTATCGTTACACCGTCCACCACTACGGTGGGAGCCAGCACTATGCCATCGAGATGGCTGGGAACGCACACCACTCCGCCCATGTGGCTGTTGTCGCCCAACGCTATATGGATCGTGCCCATCACCTTCTCGTCCTCGAGGACGCTTCCGGTGAGCACGGCCTTGTCGTTGGTGCCTATGCCCAGCTCGGCTACGTTGCGAGCCGGCTTGCCCAGCGGGTCAATGACGGAGCGCAGCGCCTCTGCGGCGTCGCCACCTTCGATCTCCACGGCGTAACCGTCCTTCACCCGGATGGTTATCTTGCTGCCAACGTACTTGGGCCCAACCATCGATCCATCGCAGACGAACACGCCGTTTGCGGTGCCCTCCAGCGGAGCTATGTAGGCCTCTCCCGCCGGCAGGTTGCCGAAGTCGCCGTGGTTGTGCAGTATGCCGGTGTCGGCTCCAGCTTCTCGCCCCTGGAGATTGAGGGTTATGTCGGTGCCCTCGGCGTTGGTAATGCGGACCGTGCTTGCCCTAGTGAGGATGTCAGCATACTTCTGAGACCGCGCGGCTATCCTCGCGTAGTCCGCCGCGAGGCAGCGGGCCATGCACTCTTCGGTGATGCCCGGCAGCGTGGCGCAGCGAACGCCCTGCCTGCAGGCTTCCTCCCGGGCCACTGTGTGGCTCAACGACTTGCTGGTCGGAGCCATCAGTATGTCGACGTGTTTCATGATCTCCGCTATGGCCTTTGGCGGCTCCTCGCCGTTGCGCGTTCTCGGCAGCATCTCCACTATCATGCTTTCCAGCCCCAGGCTGCGCCCGGCGTCGAAAAGCGCCTCTCCAACGGCGCGAGTTCCCTCGTCCACTATGACCAGGAGCGACTCCCCTGGCTTCGCCCCCATGCAGTCTCGCACGGCGATGAGAGCGGCTTCCTGCAGGCTCGACATTGGCACATCCCCCAATCCAGCTGATGCCCGCGATTGTCTACAATTTAATATTACCACATAAGAGGCAAGCGAGAATTCACAAGCCAACGGTGGCAGACCATGCTCTCAGGTAGTATAATCAGGAGGGTTCCGAAGTTCCATGCGACGAAGGGGGGAACACTGGTGGACGGTGACCCAGGCAGTAGGCGCGTTGCGCCACTAGCCGCGAACCGCATAACAACTCACTATGGGGCCAGATCCGCCAGTGGACCCGGCGGGATCTGATGCCCCTGATTGGGGGTGTCGTCAATTGAACGTCAAATTCACAGCCCTAGTAGATAGGATCCGTACCCTCATCCTATCCAAGTCCGATCAAGAACTCATCGACGTCATCGATGGACTCCATCCTGCAGACGTCGTTGACGTACTCGAATCCCTCACCGACTCCGAGATCGAGGCCCTCTTCAGCGTGATACCGGATGACACAGCCGCCGCTATTCTGGGCGAGCTGGATCTCGATGATCAGGCCGATATCGTAGAAGCTCTGGGAGTCCGGCGGTCGTCCCAGATCCTCAAGGAGATGGACTCCGACGACGCCGCCGACCTCATCGGCGAGCTACCCAAAGAGGACCGCGACGAGCTCCTCAATGCCATGAACTCCGAAGGCGAAGACGTCAGGGAGCTCCTCCAGTACGAGGAAGACTCCTCCGGCGGCATCATGACCACGGAGTTCGTGTCCATCAAGTCAGACTGGACCGTGGGGCAGACCCTCGCCCACCTTCGGCACGTCGCGCCTGAGGCGGAGACCGTGTACTATCTTTACGTGGTCGACGCCGACGACCGCCTGGTGGGCGTGGTGAGCTTGAGAGAGCTCGTCGTCGCGGACCTTCACGCCGGGATAGAGCAGATCATGAACCGGAACGTACGTTCCGTGCACGTCGACGCCGACCAGGAAGAGGTCGTTCAGGTCTTCAAGAAGTATCGATACCTCGCCCTGCCCGTTGTGGACGATGACGGGGTACTCACCGGCTTGATCACCGCCGACGACATTCTGGACGTGGCGGAAGAAGAGGCCACAGAGGACATACAGAAGCTGGCAGGTATTGTGCCCGTAGACAAGCCTTATTTCTCCACGCGCCTAAGCGAGCTGTTCAAGAGCCGTATAGTCTGGCTGATGGTGATGTTTCTTGCACAGTCCGTCACCGGTGCCATCCTGGAGAGGTTCAGCGAGACGATGAGGAGCGTTATCGAGTTGACCTTCTTCATCCCCCTGCTGATAGACTCCGGTGGCAACGCCGGTTCCCAGGCTGCCACCACGGTCATCCGAGGGCTCGCCGTGCGCGACATACGCCTGAAGGACCTGAGCAAGGTTCTCTGGCGCGAGCTGGCATTGGGCCTGGCTCTGGGAGGCGCCATGGCAGGCGTTGCGTTCATCAGGGCGACCTTTGTGGGCGGGGGGTTCGCGATTCCCATCATCGTGAGCATCTCGGTGCTGGTGATCATCATCATGGCCACCGCAGTGGGGGCGCTACTGCCCGTCTGTGCCACAGTGCTGAAGATGGACCCGGCTACGATGTCGGCGCCGCTGATTACGACCATCATGGATGCACTGGGCCTGACTATGTACTTCTTCATCGCCAGGGCAGTGCTGCAGGTCTAGGCAAGTTCGGGGCCGGTGCCGCGGCCATACCGCGGCACCGGCCGCCCATCGCCTTCGCCCGTCACAGCCCTCTGGCGCCGTTTAGTAGGCGCACGCCACTTCCTCGCTACGGAGGCTCTCCTGCCCTGATGCATCCCTCGCAACAACCACGAACCTCACCGTTGAGCCCTTCTGAGCCGCGGAAAGGCCCACCACAACCGAGGTCTCCGGCGCCTCCACGGTGTTGCACCGGCTTGACGAGTAGCGGTCGAACTCGGAGTAGCGCCAGTACACGCGATACGAAGCCACCCACTCCTCCCCCGGATCCCACGACACCGTGGCCTTGGTGCCCTCAATGGATACCGCGACGTTCTGGGGCGGCAATGGCATCGCCGCTATGTCCAGGTGCACCTCCAGAGAGCCGAAGGCTGGAGTCCACTCTACGGTGGTGAGTTTCCCGGGCCTTATGCCGAAGGACACGTACTCGCTCTCGTACAGCACTGTGCCGTCGGTGGCCGTCACAACGACCCTCATGTCGTATGACCGCGGCACGAGCCCGGTGTCGTCCACGGCCACGAAACCTGCCTCCACCGGCAGGTCCCTATACGACCTGTAAGGGGACGTGCTGCCGGCGTAGTACACCAGCACATCGACAAAGGCGGCGTCCTCCTCGCCCGGCACGCCCAGGATGCTGATCTCCAGCCTTAGGCTACCGTCGAGGGGCTTCAACGTGAGGGCTACGGGCGTTGAGGCGTCCCTCTTCACGTTGGCCTTGGCAGTGCCGGCATACACGGCATCGCCGGCAATGTCCAATGCCGTGGCCTCGATCTGCCAGGTTCCCACGGCCAGCCCGCTGAGGGTGGCGGTGGCGGACTTGCCCTCGATGGGCACCTCCTCCACCACAGAGTAACCGCCGTTGGTGAGCATCAGGAGAACTTTCTCGAGAGGCTCCGACGCAGACGGGACGGTGCGGATGCTCGCCGCCACCACCAGGGAGCCAACACCCTCGGCCGCGCCGCTTCCCGGTAGGCAACCTGCGACGACGCAGGCCGCGGCGGCTAGAAGCATAACCAGACCTATACGTCTCATGTCGCATCCTGCTCCTTCCGAATGTGATGCCGGTTCTGTCGCCCAATCACTTCCCGCCTGGCATGGCAATTCCTGTCTTAGGTTTCAATATCACCCTGGGTGATTCGGGGGGCTGGCACGGCAGGGACTCAAGGCTCGGCGGGCTAGGCCTCCTCGAACGGCCTGATCGCGATGGAGCTACTACTCTCTCCTGAGGCCGCCCGAACCGACGCTCGGGCTCTCCGACCTTCAACGGGAACGAAAAACGCCCTGCCGATATCGACAGGGCGCTAAGCTTCATTGGTAGCCCCGACGGAATTCGAATCCGTGTCTTCGCCTTGAGAGGGCGACGTCCTAGGCCACTAGACCACGGGGCCACGTATTGGCTGGGGAGGAAGGATTCGAACCCTCACAATCAGATCCAGAGTCTGACGTCCTACCGTTAGACGACTCCCCAGCGGGGTTCGCGAAGCCTATTATAGCAGAGGGCAGCCATGTTGTAAACACGTTTTCGCAGCCGATTTCGAAGATTCCGCGCTCAGGTTCAGGGGGCAGGCGCCACCTGTGGCTCTGCCCCCGTCGCGCCTCCCCGGCCCGGTCTCGGCATGAGGCAACTAGAATCGGGGCACGTGACCGTTGTGTATCTCCAGGCTCCAGTTAAGGCCGTAGTTGTTGTCCCAGTTGCCTGCCCGATCCTTGAAGCAGAAGTTGAGCCTGGAATCCTCGCTGGGGTCGAGTGGAACGACGGCCTTCCACACTCCGGGCTTGGCGCTCTCCATGGGAATGTCCCGCACATCGCGCCAGTCGCCGTGGCCAAACCCGGCGTGTAGGTACACCTGGTCCGCTCCGGAGCTGGCCAGTAGCCCGTTGTACTCCACCGTGACCTTCTCGCCGGCCGTGAGGGGCATCGGAGACACCGACACCCCGCCCACCAGCGAGGTTTGTTTCGCCGTGGCCCTGCTGCTCTTCTTCTTGGCCGTGCCGCCAGCCGGATCAGTGCCCAGCTTCGATGCTATTTCCATGTCATCCGATCTCTGTCGCCTTTGCCATAGCACCAGGCAAGCCCCCCTTTCAGCGATAGTGTAACGCCTGCGGCGAGGGCTTATTCTGCTACTGTGCAAGGCTCGCCGCCCGCCGGCGGATCTCGCGAGCCACCTTTTCCGCGTCGATGGTGACCAAACACCCGTCGTCCAGCAGGATTCGCCCGTCCACCAACACGGTGCTGACGTTGAGGCCGCACGCGGAGTAGACCAGGTGCGAGACCAGGCGCTCGGGCAAAGCCGGCTCCATGTTGGGCATGTCGAGGTCGAGAAGCACGATGTCGGCCTTTTTTCCAGGTTCAAGTGAACCTATGGCACTTTCCAGGCGCAGGCAGCGAGCGCTTCCCATTGTAGCCATCCTCAGACACTCACCGGCAGGCAGAGCCGTGGGGTCGCCGGCGTGTACTTTCTGGAGGAGGCCGGCAAAGCGCATCTCCTCGATCATGTCGAGGTTGTTGTTGCTGGCCGCGCCGTCGGTTCCTAGGCCCACCACCACGCCCCTGGACAGCATGGTGGGGACAGGCGCGACGCCTGAGGCAAGCTTCATGTTGGACCCTGGGTTGTGCGCCACGCGCACGTCGTGCTTGGCCATGATCTCTATGTCCTGCGCGTCCACCACGACACAGTGGGCGGCCAGCACCGGCAGCTCGAACACTCCGAGGGACTCGAAGTGCTGGATGGGGCTTTTCCCCCATTCGGCCTGCGCCTGTTGCACCTCGCGCACGGTCTCGCTGAGGTGGGTGTGCAGACAAAGCTCGGCGCGGCGGGCTTCCGCGATCACGTCTCCAATGAACTCAGGGGAACACGTGTAAGGTGCGTGCGGCGCAAGCATCGTGGTTATGCGGCCGCCTGCGGCGCCGTTCCACCGCCGGCAGAAGTCCAGAGCATCGGAGAGCTTCTGGGCGGCGTCGCCGAAAGACGTCATGCCCACCGACAGGCTCGCCCGGATGCCGGATGCGTCGACGGCCTCGGCGGCGGCGTCCATGAAGAAGTACATGTCGGCGAAGCACGTGGTGCCGGAGCGTATCATCTCGGCGCACGCAAGCAACGTGCCCCAGTAGACGTCCTCGGCGGTGAGCTTGGCCTCCGCAGGAAAGATCATGGTGGTGAGCCATTCCTGCAGCGCCAGGTCGTCGGCGTAGCCGCGCAGCAACGTCATGGCGGCGTGGGTGTGCGCGTTCACGAGGCCAGGGATTGCCACGCGGCCCTTTCCGTGGTAGACGGGCAGGCCGGCCAGGTCGGCTGGAAGCTCGCGCGCCGGGCCTACGTACGCTATCTCGCCGCCTTGCACCGCGATGGCCGCGTCAGGGCAGACAGACCCGCGGGCGTCCATGGTGATCGCGGTTACGTCGACGATCAGGAGGTCGCCGCCTGCAGTGGTGCCGCTTTCCTTCATCATCGTGCGCACTTCCCTACACGTCAACCCGGCCGAGCCACGGCATATCGGGGGCGTTATGTCCGCATGCGCAGTGGCGCTCGTCGGGCAGGGCGTCGATGGTAAGCATCATCAGCTCACGCAGGCGCTCGCCGTTGGCCTGCATTATCTCCACCACTTCACTGTGCCCCAGAGGCTCCCCTGTGATGCCTGCCGCCCAGTTGGTAACCATAGCAATGGACGCATAGCACATGCCGGCCTCCCTGGCCAGCACCACCTCGGGCACGCCGGTCATTCCGACGATGTCCCCGCCCAGCATCTGGAACATGCGGATCTCCGCCGGGGTCTCGAAACGGGGGCCGTCAGTGCAAACGTAGCAGCCGCCGTCAGAGGCGATGATTCCCATGCGCCTGGCGTTAGACACGAGGGCAGCGCGGATCTCGGGGCAGTACGGGTTGGTGTAGTCCACGTGAACCACGCCGCGGTCGCCCCCGTCGAAGAAAGTGCGAACCTCCGACTTGGCGAAGTCGATGAACTGGTCCATGAAGACGAAGCTTCCTGGCGGCATCGCGGTGTTCATGGAGCCAACCGCGCAGGTGGCCATGACGCGCTTCACGCCCATCATCTTGAGCGCAGCGATGTTCGCCCTGTGGTTGATCATGTGCGGCGGTACCGTGTGCCTATACCCGTGCCTCGCCATGAAGGCGATCTCCTTGTCGCCGCGCTTTCCCACCAGGGCGCTGGCAGTGCCGTAGGGCGTGTCCACAGTGACCTGCCGCACATCCGACAGCACGCCAGGGTCGTATACGCCGGTTCCTCCGATGATTGCCAGCTCCAAAGCTCTCAATTCCTCCCGTCCTCCGTGGTAACCGCGACATCATTTCAGCATTGTTGCGAACAACCGCTCAATTCTGTCCATCCCATCCTCTATCCGATCGATCGAGGTGGCGTACGAAAGCCGGATGAAGCCATCACAGCCGAAGGCGGCGCCGGCCACCACAGCCACGTGGGCGTGCTCCAGGATGACGTCTGCCAGGTGGTATGAGCTCTCGATGAGCCGTCCCTCGAACTCGATGCCGACGTACCGCCCGACGTTGGGGAAGCAGTAGAAGGCGCCTGTTGGCTTCGGGCAGCTCACGTAGGGAATGCGGTTCAGCCTCTCCCACATGCGCTCCCCGCGCTCCCTGAAGGCGTCCACCATGGCCTGGACAGGCTCGTCTGGCCCGCGCAGCGCAGCCAGGGCGGCCCGCTGTGATACCGAGCACGGATTCGACGTGCTGTGGCTCTGGATGCGGTTCATGGCATCCACCAGTTCGGCGTTTCCGGCGGCCCAGCCGATGCGCCATCCGGTCATGGCGTAGGTCTTCGACACTCCGTTCACGATGAGGGTCCGCTCGCGCACCTCCCCGCCCAGAGCGGCGATGGAGACGTAGTCTTCACCGGTGTACAGCAGGCGGTCGTAGATCTCGTCGGAGATCACCACGAGGTCGTGCCGGACCACCACATCGGCTATGGCCTCAAGCTCCGCGCGGGTATAGGAGGCGCCAGTTGGGTTTGAGGGTGAGTTCAGGATGAGCACCCGGGTGTGCGGCGTGATCGCCGCCTCAAGCACCTCGGCGGTGAGCTTGAACCCTGTGGAGGACGTGTCGACGATCACCGGGGTGCCCCCTGCGATGCGAACCTGATCCGGGTAGCTCACCCAGTACGGCGCCGGCACGATCACCTCATCGCCTGGGTCCACCAGGGCCAGGAAAGCGTTGAACAGGCTGTGCTTGGCGCCGCACGACACGATGATGTTCGAGGGCTTGTAGGCCAGCCCGTGCCTGGCCAGGATGGAGTCAGCTATGGCCTGGCGCAGCTCAGCCGTGCCCGCGGTGGGGGTGTAGCGGGTGTGCCCAGAATCGATGCTTGCCTTGGCCTCCTCGCGTATGTGCTCGGGGGTGTCGAAGTCCGGCTCGCCGGCGCCGAAGGGTATCACGTCGATCCCCTGGGCCCTCATGGCCGCGGCCTTGGCTTCCACCGCAAAGGTTGGAGACTTGGTTATGCCTGTCGACATTCTTGACAAACGCATGTGTGTTTCCTCCTCATGCCTCAACCCGGCATACGCCGGCCAAAGCAGGCGTTTCGTATGCCGGATGCACCGCGGCGGCGGTATCGGAATCCCCTAGTATATCGAAGAAGTTGCCTGATATGACCACCTTTGCGGCCCCTACCAGCCTGCCCTCCTTGACCAGCAGGGCGTCTGAGGCTGCAAGCGAGAAGTTGCCGCTTACGGGGTCCTGGGTGTGCATGCCCAGCACGCCTGTGACCAGGAGCGCCTCGTCCGCCGAGCTGAGCATGGCACCGTACGCGAGGGGTTCACCCAGTCGCAGCCGGAAGCCTGCGTACCCCGGCGACAGGCCCGCGGCAGGAAGCGCCGTTGGCGCAAGGCCGCTCTTTCGGGCGTACTTCGTGTTCAGAAGGGGCGTGACCAGCCTCCCCCCGTCAACCAGCACCACCTTTGAGCCGGGGATCCCCTCGTCGGTACAGGGATATGACCCGGGCGCCATGGGTATGGTGGTGTCAAGCTCCAAGCTGAAGTCGTTCCTGAAGGCCGCATGTCCCGCGGCGAACTGGTCCAGCGAGAACCTGGATCTCTTCTCCACCACCATGTCGCCGCTGAGGTTGTGCACGAGGTAGTGCTGGACCAGCTGGTCCACAACGGCGGGCCAGAAGATGACCCTGACCCTTCCGCCGGCAAGCTCCACCCTGTTCCTGGAGGCGGCGAGCATCTCCCCGGTGGACGCGACCATCGGCTCCAGTCCCTTCCACGTCTCCAGGGCCCTTCCCAGCCTCCACATGGCGAAGGACTTGTTCAGCACCCAGCCGCAGCTCAGTGACGTATGGGCGTAGCTGACCCACAGGCCGGTCGACGTGGCGGTCACGGTGTTCCCGGCGGCACAGGCCACGGATGCGTCGACGTTATCGGCGCCTGCCTTCCTGGCGGTGGATGCGATGGCCGTCAGGGTGTCGAAGGCCAAACGCGGAGACTGTTGCACCACCTTGGCCACCCTCGGGTCGCTGAGCCCAACCGGCGCCGGCTCGGCCAGGGGCGCTATGTGGGCTGCGTCGTCGTCCCGGTAGGCCGCAGACCGCCACATGGACATCTTGGTCTTCAGCTGCTCAATGGTGCTGCCGCTCACCAGCCCTTTGCTGACGGTGCCGTCTTCCCATACTATGAAGACTGACCCGCTCACCTCCTGCACCTTCCGGGGCGGAGAGTACGCGCCGCCGAGCTCCCCGTCGTCCATGCCCATGCTGAGCCTCGCAGACGAGGTTACGGTGAGCCGCCAGCCGGCGGCAGTGGCCAACGCCTTGGCCAGGGCTTCAGCTGTGTCGTTGGCAGCGAACATGCTACACCCCTCCGATCCTTATGTCAGGTGCGGCGTCGATCACCAGGAACATGTTGGCGCCGCCGCTGGACGGCACCCCCTGCCCCTTCTTGCCGCAGGTGCCCTGGGCGTCGATGACCGGATCGCCTATGCCGGCCAGGATCGCGGCCAAGGCCGACAGCACCTTCCCGCTGAAGATCGCCGGCAGGCGCAGCCGGATGGCGGAGGTGGTCAGCTCGTATATGGCCGAGCAGTTGAATACGAAGTCGCCCTTTGCCGGGTTCACCTGCCCGCCCTTATAGCCGGAAAGGTACAGCACCACCTGGCCCTCTTGAAGGAGTCCCGCGCCCACCAGCGCGTCCCTGACGTGCTCCGGCGTAACATCCTCGAAGTCCCGGGGCATCGGTATGGGGTCGGCTACCGTGAGGCGTATGTTGCTCATGCGCGGCAACGGGACGTCCCTATAGCTTTCCGCCCGCCCTGCTCCGGTGGGCTCGACGCCGGCCTCAGCCGCGGAGAACGCGTCTGCCAAAGCGGAGGTGAGCACGCCGTCTCGCACGATGTGCACCGTGCCCCTGAGCACGCCGTTGCTGGACACCGGCTGGTAGGCGTAGTCGCCCTCCACGGGGCCGTCGACGATGCTGACGTTGGGCGGCGCCACCCTGGTCCCAGCCATGAACTTGCCGTCGCGCCAAAGGATGGAGGTGCGCATCCCGTCGCTTTCGGCGCTGTGACCGAAGGCCTCGTGGGCAAGGCCTTTGGCCAGTGCATAGTCGATGACCAGCCTGTAGGAACCTGCCTTTACCCCCCTGGCCTCAAGGAGCGCCAGGGCGGTGCGGGCCTGGGTTCTGCTGCGCTTCATGAACCTCTCCCAGCCCTCGGGTGTGGCGATGATGGAGGCGTCGCGCCCGCTGACGGCGGCGCCGACGCTGGCAGCTCGGCCAGACGAGGCGTCCCGCGCCGTGATGCTGCTGCGGCACACGGCCCTGGGCATGTTGAACATCACGTCCGTGCCATCGCTCCTGACAACCCTCCATTCCTCATGGACGATGCCGTAGGCGGTGTGGCACGCCAGCGCCGGGTCGATGGCGGCCGTTTCAGCGCTTGCCTTCGCCACTAGGCGCTGCTCCTCCTCGTGGGAGAAGTTTTCGATACCCATGGGCGCCTCGCAGTGGACGGACGTGATCAGTCGAGGCATGCGCTGGTGTCCATCGACCTTTCTGGCTCCATATCCCTGGCTCATAGACGCGAGCCTTGCGGCGTCCTCCACCAGGCGTTCCGCCGCCTCAGGCGTTATTCGATCGGTGCAGGCGTGGCCTGTGGCTCCATCCGGCGTGATCACCTGCACGCCCATGCCTGACCGTTCGTCACAGTGTGCGCTCTGAATCGCGCCGTTGGCCGCACTGACGGAGCGCTCGGCCCTGTGCTGTATGCGGAGGATGGCGTAAACGCCCAGATCGCGGCCGCGCTCCATGGCGCGATAGCATGCTTCAGTGTAGTCTGCGACACGACGTTTCACCTTCTCACCCCCTGCTCTTCTGTGCGGCTGCCGCGGCACCCGCAGGTTCCGCGGCTTTCGCGGCCTCAGCCGCCTCCATCGCCCGCTCCCAGCTGGCGTACAGCTCGGCTAACTCGGCTGATGCCCGCCGGCAATCGTTCACCACCTGGCGGGCGCGCTCACCGTCGGCGTAGAGGTCCTCACGCGCCAGCTCGTCGTGGAGGCGAGCGAGTTCTGCCTCGCGTTCCTCTATGAGGGATTCTAGCCTCTCCACCTCGGCCCTCTCTGGGCTCTTGGCTGCGCCGCGGCGCCGGCCGGGCTTTCTGGCGGCCTTTCCGGCGGCTGCGCCCTGCCCGGCTCCTGACCTTGCCACTGACCTGGATGACGGCTTGTTCTCGAGGGCGCCGGCCCTCCTGTCTGCGGCGGCTTGGGCCTCCGCGCGGGCCAGCGCCTGCTGCTCGGCGGATACAGTCTCCCTGTAATATGAGTAGTTGCCGTCGTACAGGCGCCACTTGCCATCCGAGATCTCCAGTACCCTCGTGGCGATCTGGTCGAGGAAGTACCGGTCGTGGCTTGCGCAGACCACGGTGCCGTCGAACTCCGAGATGGCCTCCTCCAGGGCGTGGCGCGACTCCATGTCCAGGTGGTTCGTGGGCTCGTCCAGCACCAGGAGGTTGCACCCATCCAGCACCAGCTTGGCCAGGGCCAGGCGGGTGCGCTCGCCGCCTGACAGCACTCTCACCTGCTTGAACACGTCGTCGCCGCGGAAGCCGTAGCGGGCGAGGTACGTTCGGGCCTCCCCCAGGGTCCAACTGTGGGCGCCGTGCCCGCCATGACTGCCCGGCCCGCCCTGCCCTCGGTGCCCTCGATGCCCGCGGTACACCTCATCGAGCACGGTGCCTTCTTCGTTGAAGCCCTGCACGTCCTGGCGAAGCACGCCGAGCCTGACGTTGTGGCCGAGGGCGACGGTGCCCTGGTCGGAGGCGAGGTCACCCGTGATGATCCTGAGGAAGGTGGTCTTCCCCGAGCCGTTGGGCCCGACCACGCCCAGGCGCTCGCCACGCTCCACCTGCAAGTCGACGGAGCTGAAGAGCGACTTGTCGCCGAAGCGCTTGGAGATCCCCTGGACCACCAAGGCTAGCTTGCCGGAGCGAGCGGTCGGCGTGAAGCTCATCTTCATCGCGGCGCCGCCGTGCTGGGTTGGGCGTTTAATGCGTTCGATGCGCGCCAGCATCTTCTCGCGGGAGGCAGCCTGGGTTGCGCGGTTTCCGGCCTTGTAGCGCCTGACGTAATCCTCGAGCTTGGCGATGAGCTCCTGCTGGCGACGGAATTCCTCGGCCTGGCGCTGGAGGGCCATCTCGCGCTGCGCCACAAAGCACGTGTAGTTGCCAGGATACGCGCGCATCTCGGCGCTGTCAAGGTGCCAGATGTGGTTCACGGTGGCATCGAGGAAGTACCTGTCGTGGGACACCACGATCACGGCACCCCGGTAGGAGCGCAGATAGTCCTCGAGCCACTCGATGGCGGCCACGTCAAGGTGGTTCGTGGGCTCGTCGAGGAGCAACACGTCGGGGTCGGAGGCCAGGAGGCGCGCCAGCGCAACCCTGACCTTCTGCCCGCCGCTCAGCTCATCGATGATGCGCTCCAGATCGGGCTCGCGGAAGCCAAGGCCGAACAGGGTGGTTCGAATGCGGACGTCCTGGTCGTAGCCGCCGGCGGTCTCGAACTCCTGCTGCAGGGCTGAGTATCGGCGCATGAGGCGGTCGAGGTCGGCACTGCCGGAGGGGCCGGAGGCGCCGGCAGCCATCTCGGCCTCCAGCCGGCGCATCTCTTGAGCTATCCTGGCGGCGCGGGCGAACGCCCCGGCCATCTCCTCGTAGAGCGTGTTGCCGGAGGTGTACTCGAACCCCTGGGCAAGGTATCCCAGGGTGGCGGACTGGCTCGCGGCGACGCCGACGGCAACGGCTCCAGCGACGGCCACGGTGCCGGCATCGCAGGGTTCCTCGCCGGCGATGATGCGCAGCAGGGTGCTTTTGCCGGAGCCGTTGCGCCCCACGAGGCCTACGCGCTGCCGCGGCTCTAGTGTGGCGCTGACATCGCGGAACACCAGCTCTGAGCCGAAGTATTTCGTAACCGACCTAAGCTCTATGAGGGGCAAGTGGGCTCCCCCTTCTTCTTGGTCTCCTTGGCCTTGGTTTCAGTGTGGTTCGCGAAGGCGGAGTGGTTATGTATCGACTCGAAGCTCTCGCACTCCACGCTGAACCAGCGCACCCGCGGCTCCGCCCTGAGAGCCAGCACCACGTCTCGAAGGATGTCCTCCACGAACTTGGGGTTCTCGTACGCCTTCTCGGTGACGTACTTCTCGTCTTCACGTTTGAGCAGCGGATATATCTCGCAGCTGCCAGTGGCCTCGAGCAGCTGGATTAGGTCTTCAATCCAAAGGAAGCCGGCGGAGCTGAAGCGGACGCGGGCACGAACCATAGTGCGCTGGTTGTGGGCGCCGTAGTCGCTGATCTCCTTGCTGCACGGGCAGCAGGAGGTTACGGGCACCTCCACCCCGAGGGTGAAGATGTGCTTGCCGCCGTCAAGCTCGCCGATGAACTCGCAGTTGTAATCCAGCACGCTGCGCTTGCGGCTGACGGGGGCCTGCTTGTTCACGAAGTACTTGAACCTGATGACTATCTGCGCGCGGGACGCCGCCAACGCGGCGCAGGTGTCCTTCAGCACCTCGGCGATGAGCGTGTTCGAGAGCGGCTCGCCGCTCCAGCCGTACAGCACCTCTATGAACCGGGACATGTGCGTGCCCTTGAACTGCATGGGGAGGTCCACCGATAGCGACACGTTCCCCAACACCGACTGGTATCCTCCGCCCTTCTGCGCGATCTTCAGAGGCAGGTGGACGTTCTTCACGCCCACGTGCTGGATGTCGATGCCGCGGCTGTCAGGGCGGCTCTGCACGTCTTGCATTGCTATCCCCCTTCGGCGCATTGGCCCATTCATTGAATGTTCTACGGGGCGCCGAAGTATCCCTGCACCCAGCGTCGGAAGGTGTTGGGAACAGGCGAGGTGTGGGCGAGGCGCTGGCGAGACGAGATCGAGGTTAGCGTCAAGAAGCGGCCCCGGCGACCCGCCGGCGTGTCGGTTTTCGGGTAAGCGTCGAGTCAACACGAGAGAGCCCCCCGCCAAGCAAAGGGGGGCTCTCTCGCGTTGGTTTGGCCCTCACCGGCCTAGAGGAACTGCACGCTGATTGTGGAAATCTCAGAAACAGGCACGAGCCTTGCAGGGCCAAGCGAAACAGGGGTGAGAACATGAGGGCCATGCTGCTGGGAGCGGGTGAGGGCACCCGCCTGAGGCCGATCACTGCCACGCGTCCCAAGCCTATGATACCCATAGCGAACCGTCCGATAATGGAGCACATCCTGCTGCTGCTCAAGGAGCACGGAATCACGGAGGTCTATTCCAACCTCTATTACCTTGCAGACCAGATCGAATCCTACTTCGGAGACGGGTCTGCCTGGGGCATGTCGGTGAAGTTCAAAGTCGAGGAGAAGCTTCCGGGCACCGCCGGCGGGCTGAAGAACGCGGAGGCATTTTTCCGCGACACCTTCCTCGTGATCTCCGGAGACCTCCTCACCGACTTCAACCTCACGGAAGCCATCGAGTTTCACAAGCGTCAGGGGTCCATGGCCACGCTTCTCCTCACGAAGGTGGAGAACCCTCTGGAATACGGCGTGGTCATCACGGACCAGGACGGACGGGTGCTCAGGTTCCTCGAGAAGCCAGGCTGGTCCGAGGCATTCTCCGACACGGTGAACTCGGGCATCTTCATCCTCGAGCCTGACGTGCTGGACTACATCCCCGACGGCGTGGAGTTCGACTTCTCGAAAGACCTCTTCCCCCTGCTTCTGAGGGATGGGAAGCCGCTGTTCGGCTTCGTGGCCAACGGCTACTGGTGCGACGTGGGCAACATCGACAGCTACATCAAGGCCCAGGTGGACGCGCTGTCAGGCAAGGTGAAGCTGAACGTGCCCGGAGAGCAGGTGATGCCCGGGGTGTGGGTGGGCCGGTCCGCCAAGATAAGCAGCAGGGCCGATCTGAAGGGTCCGATGGTTCTGGGCGAGAACTGCGAGATCGCGCCGGGCGCCAGGATACGAGAGTACAGCGTCATAGGCGACAACGTTATACTCGCCCCCAACTCTTTCGTGGTGCGCTCGACGGTGTTCAGCAACTCCTATATCGGCGAGGGCTCCGTGGTTTCAGGCAGCATCATCTGCAAGAACGTGGTGCTGAAGGAGAGCGTTCGCGTGGGCGAAGGCGCGGTGGTGAGCGACGACTCGATCCTGAACTCGTCGGTGGCGGTGAAGCCCGGCGTCAGGGTGTGGCCCGGCAAGAGCATCGACGAGGGAGTGGTGCTGTCGTCCAGCGTCGTGTGGGAGCAGCGCTTCCGTCGGGAGGTTTTCTCAGAGGGCACCATATCGGGCCTTGTCAATTTCGAGTTCACCCCCGAGTTCGCGGTGAGGCTGGGCAGCGCCATCGGCGCGACGATGAAGAAGGGCGCCAGCGTGGTGGTGAGCCGCGATCCAAGCTCCACGGCGCGCATGATGAAACGGGCGCTGGTGGCGGGGCTATCCAGCGCCGGCGTGCACGTGTGCGACCTGCAGGGCCAGCCCATGCCCATACTCTGGCACATGCTCAAGCGCGACAGCTACATCAGTGGCATCCATACGTCCATGTCGGAGTCCAGCACCGAGCGCATCGACATCCAGGTGTTGGATGGAAACGGCCTGCCGCTTTCCCGCGACGACGAGCGCAAGGTGGAAACGCTGCTGTCGCGTGAGGACCCCAGGAGGGCCAGCGCCAGCGAGGTCGGCGGCATCAGCTACTTCCCCAGGGCCGTGGATTACTACGTCGAAGACTGCATGGACCGGATCAACGTTGAGGCCGCCAAGTCCCACAGGGTCAAGGCCGTCGTAGACTGCGGCTACGGCTTCGTCGGAGGGGTGCTTCCGTCCATTCTGGTGAAGATGGGCGTGGAAGTCACCAGCCTCAACGCCATTGAGCAGCCTAGCAAGATGCCGAAGAACGATGCGGAGTTGGAGCGAGCCAAGGGCGAGCTGGGCTCCATCGTCAGAACGGTCGGCGCCGACCTGGGGATCCTCATCGAACCACAGGGCACCCATATGCACGTGGCGGACGAGACCGGCCGAGTGCTCTCCGACCTGGAGCTGGCGTACCTTTACGCGCTGCTCCTGGTGCGGGCGAAGGGCAGGGGTTCGCGAGGAGTCACTGTGCCCAGCTTCATGCCTAAGATGCTGATAGCCGCCCTCACGGCCAACGGCGCCACGGTGTACCGAAGCAAGGTGCAGGCCCGCTCCCTGGTGGACCTGGCCAGGACCAGCAAGTCGTTGGTGTGCTGCGACCTTCACGGCGGGTTCCTCTTCCCCGAACTCCACAACGGCCTTGATGCCATGTTCGGCGCGGCGAAGTTCACGGAGCTGGTGGCGGTGGAATCGGCTCCGCTGTCGCAGCTTGCTCAGCTGGTGCCCGAGCACAACCTCGTGGCCGACGTGATGCCGTGTCCATGGGAGATGAAGGCCCAGGTCATGCGGGAGCTCCTCGGGAAGCTGGACGACCCCGCGGTGGACACCTTCGACGGCTATCGGCGCAACATCGACGATAGTCACTGGTACATGGTGCTTCCCGACGCGGCGCGGCCGGTGTTCAGGCTCTACGCTGAGGGCGGCAGCAGGGCACAGGCAGAGGCCATGCTGGCGAGGGCCAGAGACGAGGTGGCGGAGGCCATCGAGGGTTAGGGGCGACGCCAGCATCTCTCCCCACCACCACCTCCCACCCGCCGGCGGACAGCCTGCAACGCAACAGGCGTCCCCCTCCTTCATACATATGAGTGAAGGAGGGGGAGCCATATGTCACATGTTCCGCGCCTTACAGGGCTCAGCCTGTGTTTCCTCGGCGGCGACCGCCGCGAGACAAAGGCCATCGAGGCGATGGTGGACCAAGGGGCCAGCGTAAGGTGCTTCGGAGTCCCTTCGGAGGGGCTCAAGTGCGAGGTCACGCTGGCAGGCTCGGCCGAGGAAGCGCTGCGCGGGGCGCACGGCCTGATCCTGCCGCTTTCGGGCACCGACGACCAAGGGAAGGTCAGGGTGTCCACGTGTCCGATACTCATCGATCACGACCTGCTGGCGACGATGGCCCGCGGGGGCGCGGTATTCTCCGGCCGGCTGAGCGATGGTGTAAGGCGGTCCTGCGATGCGCTGGGCTTGCGCGTCGTCAACACTGCCGACGACGACGAGCTGGCCATCCTCAACTCCATACCGTCAGCCGAGGGCGCCGTGCTCATGGCCATGCAGGCCACGCCCATCACCGTTCACCACAGCAACTGCCTTGTCACAGGCATGGGCAGGACCGGCATGACCCTGGTGCGCCTGCTCCTGGCCATGGGCGCCAGGGTGTGGGCCGTGGCGCGCAAGGGCCGCGACCGCGCCAGAGCCTTCGAGATGGGCGCCATCCCAGTGGACTACCCCGACCTGCCCGACTGCATCTCCCAGATGGACATGGTCTTCAACACCGTGCCGGAGCTGGTGATCACCCGCCCACTGATACTCGCGATGAAGCCTGCCGCCATCATCGTGGACCTGGCCAGTGCGCCAGGGGGCGTGGACTTCGCCGCCGCCGCCGAACGACGCATCTGGGCCCAGCTGGCCCCCGGCCTTCCCGGCAAAGTGGCTCCCGCCACCGCCGGCGCGGTACTGGCAAAGGTGTTGCCTGAGATCGTGGCGCGAGCCTTCGCCAAGGGGTGATATCGTGATTCCCGTTGTGGCTGTGGTAGGTGGCGGTTGGGCCGGCTGCGCCGCCGCGGCAGCGGTCCAGCAGGCGGGGGCCCAGGCGGTGCTCATCGAGCGCACCGACCTGCTGCTGGGAACGGGCCTGGCCGGTGGCATCATGTTCAACAATGGCCGCCTCACCGCCGCCCGGGAGCTGCAGCTCATGGGTGGAGGCGCCCTATTCGACGCCATCGACCGCGTGACGCTTCATCGACGCGTCGACTTTCCGGGCCATCGTCACGCCAGCCTCTACGACGTGGACCGCATCGAGCGCGCCGTCAGGTCCGCCCTGGAGTCAATGGGCGTCAGGGTGCTCACGCAGTCGCGGGCGGTGGACGTGGTGCGTAGCGGCACCCGCCTCGCGGGCGTGGTGCTGTCAGACGGCAGCAGCGTAGCTGCGGACGCCTTCGTAGACGCCACCGGCACGGCCGGGCCCCAGGCCAACTGCGGAAGGGTGAACGGCTGCTGCGTCATGTGCGTGCTGCGCTGCCCCACCTTCGGTCCGAGAGTGAGCATCTCTGCCAAGGCAGGCGTGGCGGAGATCACCGGACCGCTCTTTTCGGCGATGAGCGGGTCATGTAAGCTGATGAAGCGCTCCCTCGCCCCCTGGCTCGTGCGCCGCCTGGAGGAGCAGGCCGCCATGGTGATCCCGGTGCCCAGGTACATGGCGCGCGCCGACCGCGCGGCCCACAAGGCCTGCCAGCAGTACGCGCTGCCGGAGTTCTACGACAACATCGTGCTCCTCGACACCGGCCAGGCCAAGCTCATGGCCCCCTTCTTCCCCCTGAGCCGACTGCAGGCCATCGCCGGCTTCGAGAGCGCTGCTTTCGAGGATCCCAGGTCAGGCGGCATAGGCAACTCCATCAGGTATAACCTCATCACGCCGCACGACACCGCCCTCAAGGTGGACGGCGTCGACAACCTCTTCTGCGCCGGCGAGAAGGCAGGCCTCCTGGTGGGCCACACGGAGGCCATCTGCACTGGCACCCTGGCCGGCCACAACGCGGTGAGACACGCCCTGGGTCTGCCGCCCTTCAGACCCCCAGTCTCCACAGTGCTTGGGGATCTCCTCCATTACCTCGACGCGACCCTTCGGCCGCCCGTCGGCATGCCGCAGAAGACCACCTTCGCCGGCGGCCCCTACTTCAGCCGCATGTACGACACCGGCCTGTATACCACGGACGAGAAGCGCATCGCCGCCCGGGTACAACAGGCCGGTTGTGAACACGTATTCAGCAGGAGGCTGGCGTAGCTCGAAGCGGCCTCACCCCATCGCGCGGCAGCCACCTTACCACTTTCCGCTGGCGCCTCCGCCGCCCGAGCGGCCGCCGCCGAAGCCACCGAAGCCTCCGCCCCCGCCGCCACCGGACCATCCGCCTCTGCCCCTGCCTCCCACCCTGATGGTGGGGATGTGCGTCGGGACGTACGGCCCGCGGTAGCCTCCGCCTGACTTCGGTCCGGAACCGGGGCCGCGCGGCTTCTTCCTGGACGCGGCTATGATCACCACGGCAATTATCAGGAAGGCAATGAAGGCCGCAACCTCCGCCACGCGCTCCCTCCACTCCTCATCATCGCCGGGCCCCTGGCCTTCCCATCCCTCGAGACGGGACTGGACCATGCTGATGGCCGCGTCTATCGCGCCTGCCACGTCAGACGCCCTCATGGACGGCACTATGGCCTCGTCTATGACGCGGCCCAGGAAGGAATCGGGAAGGTCGCCCTCGAGGCCGTATCCGGTCTCGAACCGCACCTCGCGCTGCTCCTCGGCGAAGAGAAGGAGTAGCCCGTTGTCCTTGCCGGCCTCTCCGATGCCCCAGAGCTCAAACAGCTCCACCGCGAACTCCTCGATGGTCCAGCCCTCGATGGTGTCAACCGTCACCACGGCCATCTGGACGCCAGTTCGCTGCCACAGATCCACCAGCTTGTTCTCGATGCTTTGCGCGCTGGCGCCTGACAGCATCCCTGCAAGGTCGTTCATGAGCTTCGGAGGGGCAGGCCGTGCCGGAAGCTGCACCGTGGCCGCCAGCGCCTCGGAACCCGGAAGCCAGACCAAGGCCAAGGCCAGGGCTAGAGCTAATGCCACCACCAGCGCAACCGCAGTCAGCCCCGGCCGCGGAGCCCTCATCGTGATCAGCTTCATATCCAACGCCTACCTAGAACTGCACTCTGGGGGCCTCGAGGGCCGCCGGGGCAGCTTCGAACATCTGCTTGGGCTGCAGGCCTCTCATGCTCGCCACGATGGACGCAGGGAACATGCGGATCTTCACGTTGTACGCCTGGACAGCCTCATTGTACCGCCCGCGCGCCACAGCTATGCGGTTCTCGGTGCCGGAAAGCTCATACATGAGGTCGTTGAAGCTCTTGTCAGCCTTCAGCTGCGGGTAGTTCTCCACCACCACGAGGAGCCTGGAGAGGGCGCTCTCAAACTGGTTGACCGCTGCCTGGGTCTCCGCAGGGCCCTGCGCCCCTGCCAGACGAGCCCTGGCGTTGGCGATTGCCGTGAACACCTCTTCCTCGTGTGCAGCGTATCCCTTCACAGTCTCCACAAGATTGGGAACAAGGTCGTACCTGCGCTGCAGCTGGTTCTGGACCTCGGCCCAGTTCCTGTTGACGTTCTCCTCAGCCGCGATGAAGGAGTTGGACGTCCTGATGAACCAGCCTGCGCCCAGCACAATCAGCGCAAGTATCGCGATCAAGATCACCAAGCCAGTTCTCTTCATTGGAATGCCTCCCCTCGACACTGAGCTACTATGCTGTTGAAGATTAGCACTTTACAGCCGGAATGTCCACTGATTGCTAACTGGTTTCGCTGCTCCATATGGTGCCGCGCAGACTGAAGGGTCTTCCGTTGAGGCAACACGCGGTTCGTGGTTTTCGTTACGGTTAGCCGTCTAATCAGTGACGGATTCGCCATGAGGGTGCCGCCTTTTGTGACGAAATCGATATATTGCCTTTCCACTGGAGACTGGACCTCCCGCAGCTACATTTCCCAGTCAATGGCAGGCGCTCTAGCTGGGCTTCCAGACAGGCTTCCTGCCCCTCCCCTGACGACGTCGCCGCGCAGCGGCCTTCGGCGGGCCTTTATAACGACTATGCAACATTGTATACCGCTTAGCCCTTGAAATCGCTGCGGATGGCCCCCCTTTTAGTAACGGATCTTGATCAATGCTCGTTCCGACTGCGGAGCGAATACACGCGCAGCGCCACCAGGGTGGCGATGTAGGGCACCATCTGCGTCAGCTGCGCGGGGATGGCAGTGCCCTGCAGGCTCATGCCTATCCCGTCGAAAAGTCCGAACAGAAGCGACATGACAAGGATGCCCAGCGGGCGCCCGCGCGTGAGGATTATCACCGCCAGGGAGATCCATCCTCTGCCGTTGGACATGTTCTCCGCAAACAGCGTCACATAGCCCAGCGAAAGATACGCCCCTGCCAGGCCGCACAGCGCCCCCGATATCATGATCGACCAGGCCCTCACCGCCTGCGAGCTGACGCCGGCTGCGTCCAGCACCCGCGGGTCCTCGCCGGCGGCCCTGAGACGCAGCCCGAAGCGGGTGCGCCGGATGTGCCAGTCTGCCACCAGAGCAAGGGCCAGGGCCACATACACCACGAAGGGATGCCCGCCCAACACCGGCCCGAGCGGCAGGTTCCACCGCGGAATGGCCTGTATCTGGCCTGACATGAACGCGCCCCTGACGCCGAACATCTGTCTCAGGGCGTACGTAGTTCCGCCCAGAGCCAGCATGTTGATGGCGGTGCCGGTCACGAACTCGTCGGTGCGCAGCGCCACCGCGAACAGCGTGAACAGCGCCGCCGCGACGAGGCCCCCGCCTATCCCCGCGGCCAGACCCACGACCCACGACCGCGCCGCGTAGCTGCCGGCCACGGCGGTGAACGCGCCGATGAGCATCATGCCCTCCATGGCTATGTTGAAGACGTTGGCGAAATAGGTGTACGCTCCGCCGATGCCCGCAAGCAGCACCGGAGTCGCCGCAAGCAGACTCGACCGCACCAGCTCAAGCGCGAGGCTCATCCTGCCCACCTCCTGTCGGGGCGGCATGGTCCGCCTCTGCCCGCTGAGCTAACTGAGCGGCCTGCGCCGCGCGGGCGTCCCCCAACGCGATGGCGCGCCGCGCCCGGATGCGGGCCGCAAGGCCCGCCAGGAACAGCCGGGTGCTCTCACGGCTGGCCACCACCGCAAGCACCACGATGGCCTGCAACACCAGGGCGAACTCGCTGGGCACTGCCGTCTCAAGCTCCATGCCCATGGCGCCTGTCTGCAACACCGCGAAGAAGAGCGCGTAAAGTCCCGTGGCCGCGATGGAGTTGCCTGCCACGATGGCGATCATCACCCCGTCCCACGCGTAGTTGGCGCCGATACCCTTGACGAACCTGTGCTGCATGCCGCCGATCACCATCAGCCCCCCTGCCAGGCCCGCCAAGGCGCCGCTGAGCAGCATGGCAAGGACGAAGTTCCGCGGCACGGCACACCCTCCAGCAGCGGCGAAGCTGGGGTTCTGCCCCATGACCCTGCACTCGTAGCCGAACTTCGAGCGGTTCCAGACCAGCCACGTCACAGCGAACGAGCAGGCTGCCACCGCCACGGAACCGCTGAGCCCGTTGTACATCCCCAGCCACGCCTGGGGGTTCGTCATCCTTGTCATGGGCGAGTAGGCCCGGGGATCCAGCATGGGGCCGGATATGAGCCACTGCGTGAAGTAATCGGCTACGAAGTTCAGCATCAGCGTGGTGATGAACTCGTTCATCCTCCACTTCAGCTTCATCAGCGCCGCCAGCAGCGACCAGCCCGCTCCCGCCACGATGCTGGCCAGGATCACAAGGGGCAGCGTGAGCCATTTCGGCAGGCCCACCGCGATGCCAAAGGCGGCAGCCGCCATGGCTCCCATCAGGAACTGCCCCACCTGCCCCAGGTTGATGCAGTTCGAGCCGAACCCAACCGCCGCGGAGGTGCCGGTGAGCACCAACGTCGATGCCTTGTTCAACGTTGAAAAGAGAGCGAACTGCGAGAACAGCGAGTATGAGAACAGCGCGGAGTAGCTCTGGGCTGCAGGGTAGCCCTGGAGCCAGAGGATCATCAGACCCGCCAGGAGCGACACCACAACTCCCACGGCTGCCGCCACTGCCTGTTGTCGCCTCATTCCGAGCCCACCTCCGTGCGTGGCTCAGCCCCGGCCTCGGGTTCGGGTTCCGATCCCGGCCCCGGGCCAGGCTCAGGGCTGAGCTCCAGCCCGAGCATGGCGCGGCCAACGGCCTCGCGATCCGCCGTCTCGCCGTCCAGAAGCGCGGCTACCCTGCCCTCGTACATCACCAAGATCCTGTCACACAGCGCCAGCAGCTCGTCCAGGTCGGCGGAGACCAGCAGGCACCCCGCCCCGCCGCTGCGCTTGTTCAGGATCTGCCTGTGTATGAACTCGATGGAGCCCACATCCAGACCACGGGTGGGATTGTCAAGGAGCACGAACCCGGTATCATGAGAGAACTCCCTGCCCACGATGACCTTCTGCTGGTTCCCACCTGAAAGCTGCGCCAGCGCCGCATCTGGGCCGGGCGCCACCACAGAGTACCTGCGCATCAGGTCCACGCAGAAACCCCTGCATGCCCTGGGATCCAGCAGCGCCCTCCAACGCGCCGAAAGGCTCGGCCTGAGTCGGTGGTGGGCCATTATGGCGTTGTCGGTGATGCTCATGGTCTGGGCGCTCCCGGTGTGCTTGCGGTCCTGCGGCACGCTGCACATGAGCCTGCGGCGCTCCATGACCGACGCGCCGGTGACGTCGCGGCCGTCCATGCGGATGCTGCCGGCGTCGGGCTTCAGCGCGCCGGTGATGCACTGCACCAGCTCGAACTGGCCGTTGCCCTCAACCCCGGCCACCCCCAGGATCTCTCCCCTCGACACATCGAAGCTGACATCCGAGAGCGCAGGTTTGACGGCCCCCGGCCGGGTGAAGGAAAGCCCACGCACCTCCAGAGCCGGCCGGGCAGCATGGGGCCGCTCATCTCCCCGTGCCGCCGGCGAACCTGCGTCGCGCGGCTTCATCCCAACATCAACAGTGCCGCCCCTGCCGCTGGGTTCACTACGCTGCCTGCCGACGGCGAACACCACGTCACGCCCGACCATGGCGCGGGCCAGGTCGGTGCGGCTGAGCCCCTCATTGGCCGCAGTCATCACCCGCTTGCCCTTGCGCATAACGGTGATCTCATCCGAGATATCAAGCACCTCCTGGAGCTTGTGGCTGATGAAGATGATGGTGCCGCCCGCTTGGTTCAGTTGCCGTAGCCTAGCGAAGAGCTCCGAGGTCTCCTGCGGGGTGAGCACTGCGGTGGGCTCGTCCATAATGAGCACGCTGGCGTCGCGGTACAGAAGCTTCAGGATCTCCACCTTCTGCTGCGCGCTGACTGACAGGTCTCCCACCACGGCATCGGGATCAAGGTTGAGGCCCCATCTCGTCACCAGCTCCTCCACGCGCGCCCGTGCCTCCGCCTGCTTCAGGGTGCCCAGCGGCGCCGCAGGCTCGGAGCCCACCACCACGTTCTCCCACACCGTGTAGGAGCGAATCAGCATCAGCTCCTGGTGGACCATGCCGATACCCTCCCGCACCGCCTGCCTGGGGCTTGCGAACCTGACTTGCCTGCCGTCGAGGAAGATCCTCCCGGCGCTGGCGGGCGTGATGCCGTAGAGCACCTTCATCAGGGTGGACTTGCCCGCGCCGTTCTCGCCTATGATCGAGTGGATGGTTCCCCAGCGTATCATGATGTCCACGTTGTCAAGCGCCAGCACATCAGGGGGATACACCTTGACGATGCCGGACATCCGTATGCCCTGGATGCCGGGCGCCCCGTTCTCCGAATCCCTGCTCAAACTCGACGTCACTCCCTGTCTGAATCAAAACGGAGCGGGGCGAGCCCACGTGTTCGCCCCGCCCGTCTTCAGCCAAACTGGGCTTGGACTGCATCATCTAGACTGCATCTCCGGTTCTGCCTTGCCTGGTTCCCGGCCTGCAGCCTGGAACCAGGCCCTTACCAGGCCATTACAGGTACCGCTTCACCGTGATCTTGCCCTCAGCCAGTCCATCCTGGATTTCGATTAGCCTCTCCAGAGACCTGGCCGGAAGGATGTCCCGGGTGTACTCGTCGATGGCCAGGCCCATGCCGCCCTCGGCCACGCCGTACTCCAGCACCACGCCTGGCTCATACGTGTCGTCCGCGATGGTGCGATACACAGCGTAAATGGCGTCGCCCACGTTCTTGAGGCACGACGTCACCACGTGGCCGGGCTCGAGCATGTTCTGGTTCGAGTCGACGCCTATGGCGTACTTGCCCTCCTCACGAGCCGCCTCCAGCACGCCGGAGCCCGTGAGCGACGCTATCTGGAACACCACGTCAGCCCCCTGCGCGTACAGCTGCTTTGCGGCTTGCTTGCCGCGCACAGGGTCGTCCCACGTGCCCGCGAACACCGCTTTGACCTCGATCTCGGGATCCACGTGCTTCGCGCCCTGCTCGTATCCGTACAGGAACGCTCTGATAACAGGGTCGTCATCGCCGCCCACCGCTCCGATGATCTTATCGGGATTGACGCCCTTGAGGCTGGTATCGGTGGTCACCAGTGCGGCTGCCACCCCTGCCAGGAAGGCGCCCTCTTCCTCGATGAAGTCCACGCTCGTGATGGTGCGGCGGCTGTTCTCCACAACCGTGTCCACGTTGATCCAGTACTTGTTCGGGTACTGGTCAGCGTACTGCTGCAAGAGATCCTCGAACCCGTATGAGATCACGAACATGACGTCGGCGTTCCACTGGATCGCGGCCTGTAGAGCCTGGGCGTACCTGGCAGGGTCGAAACCGCATTCGATGGTGCGGGTCTGCACGCCGAACTCATCGCGGATCCGGTCAATCCCGGCCTGCCCCGAATCGTAGAACGACAGGTCCCCCAGGCCGCCATTGATGATGTACGCCACCCTCTGGGGCGACGCCGCGGACGCACCGATCGCAACGAACAAGAGCATCCCAACTGCAACGAAGGCTACGAATACTCGGCTCCTCACAACAACCCCTCCTCGTGTAGATCGCATATTCGACATCGGAGACAAACTTCCTGTCACGCTGGCACTCTGCTCCGCCTGGCCGCTCCACCTCGCCAGACCGCGCATGCCAGCATCCGCCCCCGTCAGCGCCTGCCCACCGGCTTCACTTTCCAGTAATGGAGCATCCGTCAAGCAGGATATGGGGAAGCCTGTACGCGCCCAGCACCCACAGCTCGTCCGAAAGCCCCACCACCTGCGTGAGAAGCTCGTAGATGTTGCCGGCTATCATCATCTCCTTCACCGGGTACGCCACGACGCCTCCCTCAACGTAATGGCCGCCCTTGACCACGCCGGAGAAGTCGCCGCTGGCAGGATCGACGCCGCCTGAAAACCTGTTGACGATCAGCCCGCGGTCGCACTGGGCGATGAGCTGCTCCAGGCTGTGCTTCCCTGGAGACAGCACCATGTTAGTGGTGGACACCCCCGGCAGGCCGGCATCATTCCCAGACGCCCTGCCGTTAGACTCCCTCCCGTCGCGCCGAGCCGTGTAGCAGTTGTAGAGGTAGTCCTGGAGCACCCCGCCGGTCACCAGCTCCAGCCGCCTTGCCGGCACACCCTCGCGGTCGAACGCCGTCGACCCCGACGCCTGCGGTATGCCCGGATCGTCCACGACGCTGACCATGGGCGACGCCACCTGCTTGCCAAGCATCCCCTTCCACTTGGACCGCCCGGTCTGCACGATCTCGGCGTTGCACGAGTAGGCTATGGGCTCCAGCACCAACTCCAGAGCGGCGTACGGCGTGAGCAGCACCTTGCCGCGGAAGCTCGGAGCGCTGCGGGCGTCCAGAGCAGCCACGACGCGCCGCGCCAGGTCCCGCCCGACTCCGAACGCATCCACCTGGCCCAACGCGCACGACTCCGCTACCCCCAGGTCAAACGACGACACCCTGTCGCCGTCCACTGCGAACGCTATGCCCTGCGTCGAGGCCACCGTCTTGTGCTGGCTCAGCCTCACCCCGTTGGAGTTGGCCACCGTCTTCTCGCTGACCTCCGCCCTGAACATGGCGGAATCCACCGTCACCCGGCCATCGTAGCCCAGCGCCCCCTCAAGGAACGCACCGGCCTGCTTCATCGCCCCGGCAAGGTCCATCCCGGCGATGCCCTCGTCGTACAGGCCTTCAACCGGCTCTACACCCGCCGCGCCCCTATCCGGCTGCGCCAGGCACCGCGCCGGGTCAGCCGGTGACGCCTCCGCGATGGCCATGGCGGCCGCCAGCGCGGAATCTATCGACTCGGCCGTCAACAGGTTCGTCGAAGCGAACCCCTGCTTGAACCCGTCGTCCGATGCCATCAGAACCCTCAACCCGATGCCGCTGTACCTGTCGCCCTTTGGAACGTGGATGTCGTTCTTCTCCACCATCACCTCCACGCTCCGCGACTCCAAGTAGAAAGCTTCTACCGCCGCCGCGCCGCGCGCCAGGCCACGCTCTATGGCCAGATCGCACCAGTCGAATCCGCGGGTAACGCTCATGCTCCTTCCTCCTCCGACCTCACTGTTCTCGCTCATCCTGGCGTCCTCCGATGGTCACGCGGCAGCGCAGGTAAGGCCCGCCGGCGTCCACCTTGGCCGGCTGCCACTTGCCGCAGTGTCCGGCGCCCATGTCCAGCTTAAAGCCGCTCGAGACCGCGTCAACGCTGCTCAGCACTTCGAACGCCTGACCCGATATGGTCACGCCCTTCACCGGCTCGCACAGACGCCCGTCTCTTATCCGCCAGGCCTGCCCCACGCTGAACATGAACTCAGCGTCGGAGTCGGCTTGGCCGCCCTGGCCGAGTCCAGAGAGGAAGAAACCGTCCTCAACCTCGGATATCATGGCTTTGAGGTCATCCTTTCCCGGGAGGATGAAGGTGTTGGTCATGCGGATCAGGGGCTCGTCCCGATACGTGAACGCCCTGGCGTTGCCCCTCGGCGCCGCGCCAAGCATGGCCGCGGACTCCCGGTTGTGCAAGTAGGCACGGAGCACGCCGTTCTCTATCAACACGGTGCGCTCGCCCTGCACGCCCTCGTCGTCCACCAGCACCATTCCAGCCGCGCCCGGCACGTTCCCGTCGTCCACCATCGTCACCAGCTCCGACGCCACGCGCTGACCGATTTTACCCTTGGCTATCGACCCTGCCAGCACGAAATCCGCCTCAACCGTGTGCCCGATGGCCTCATGCGATAGCACCCCCACCAGACCGGGATCCAGTATCACCGTGTACTGCCCGCCCGGCGCGTACCCGGCATCCAGCTTCTCGATGGCGCCCTGGGCCGCCCTGTCCACCATCTGGTCAAGGTCGCCCTTCTCCATCAGCGCCTGCCATGACCCGGTGACTCCCCACGCCTTGACATCCGTCTCCAGCTTGCCATCTCGCCCCGCCGTGGCGAACACGTGGATGCTCTGCTTGCTGTCGACGATGTGCGCCGCAGCGCCGTCGGTGTTCACGATGTACTTCTCGTCGTCGTAGTGGGTGTACCTCACCACGGAGCCCACGATCAGCTCTGACCGCGACCGCAGCCGCTCTTCCGCCTCCAGCACGCGGGCTATCTTCTCAGCGATGGAAGGCTCCGAACCCCGCTCATAGTAGACAAACTCGCCCTCGCCCATTCTGGCAGGGGCAAGCTTAGCGCGCTCCTTCTTTATCCTAGCCGCAGCAGCCGCACCATCGATGGCGTCCGCCAGCGCACTGCACAGCCCGCTCTCGGTCACATCGCTGGTGGACACGAACCCCCAGCAGCCGTCGATGAGGCATCTGACCGCGGCTCCCGCCAGAGTCCTCTGCTCGGCCTTGGCCAGGGTCCCGTTCCTCGCCTCGATGATGGTGGTCACCCTCTTGTGATACCTGATCTCAGCGTAGCCATCTACGCCACGCAGCACCGACTTGAAGACCTCTATCATCACATCACTCCCTCTGCGCTCATACAATCACTTACACTATACAAGCAACTGTTGCGATGTCCTGCCGCTCTCAGGTCTGAGTTTGCCGAAACTTGGAGACTGCCTCCGGCACACTGCCGCGAGCTGGGCATCTTTCCTGTAGATTCCTGTAGACTTGTTACCACCACCCGCAGACTACCGGCGATCTCCCCGGAAGCCGCGGTTCGCGCGATCAGACGTGAGCGTCAGAAAGCGGTCGCGGCGACCCACCGGCGGGTCGAAGCCCTGCGAAAGCGACCCACCCATGGGTCGGCCCCAGCAGCAGCGGCGGTGGGAGGCGGCTCTTTCGCGCCGGCTTGACGTTCACGATCAAACCTGCAAACTGCCAGCTCTTCATCTGCTGATAAGCAGCTGGCTGAACCTTTGCGCTCTCGAAGCCATCGCATCTTGACCCAACTGCCGCGGGCGGGATATAATTCCCTTACCGAACATATGTTCGGTAAGGCATGGTGGTCTCGGAGGTGAAGACGCCAATGCGGTACATAGCATATCTGAACCTACCCTACCTGCAATACTGCTCCAGCGTCAAGCCGGAGCAGCGCGGCCTGCCTTTGGCGGTGCTGGAGAACAACACCGTGGTCAGCATGTCGCCGGAGCTCGCGGCTCTGGGGGTGGCTCTCCGTGCCTCCCGCAGACAGGTGAAGCACGTCTGCCCCGAAGCCATGTTCGTGCAGCACGACAAGGACGCTTCCCTGCACCTGGCCAAAGGGGCATGGGACATATGCGCCGACTACACTCCCTTAGTGGAGCCCTCCGAGGTGAACTCCGCCTTCCTCGACATCACCGGATGCGGCGACGCCCGGTCCATAGTGGCGGAGCTATCCCGAAGGTGCGCCGAAACCCTGGGTTTTACGCCACACATCTGCGTCGCCCCCACCAAACTGGTGGCCAAAGCCGGCGTTCCGCCCATAAGCTCCGAGGAGCGCGCTGCCTGGATAAGCCCTGACGAAGTCCTCGACTTTCTGGCACCGCTTCCGGTCCAGGCCCTATGGCCGCTGAGCAAGGCAACGCTGGAACACCTCTGGCGCCTTGGCGTGAACTCCGTGGCCCAGCTCAGGGCGGTGCCAGTGGAGGAGCTCATCGACCAGCTGGGCGAGGAGGGCCTGCTTGCACATCGGCTGAGCCTTGGGATCGACCACTCTAGGGTGCAGGCGGCATACCCGGAGCCGTCCGTGAGCTGCTCGTTCCGTTTCGACCAGCCGCTGGATTCCTGGGACGACATGCTCAAATGCCTGAAAATATGCGCCGCCCAGATCAGTTCCGAGCTTGACCAGGCCCAGGCGTCGACTTCCTCCGTGGAGCTGACAGTGCAGTCCGCCGGCTACGCCGACCTGGTCAAACGCCGCGCGGCCCTGCGCTCGCCCGCCAGCTCGGCCCAGGCGCTGGAAAGCGCCTTAATCAGGGCGGCCCGAGCGGCAACCCGGGCCAGCGCAAACGCGCCGGTGATCTCGCTGCACGCGCGCGCGACGAACCTGTCTATGCCAGCCGGCCTGCAGCTACGCATGTTTTGCCCCGAACTTCAGGGGCTGGCCCCGTCCGACGATGCATGCCACGCCGACGAGCTGGCCAGGGCCATCGAAAGCATCCGCCAGCGTTTCGGCGCCAAGAGCGTGCTCACCGCCGACGCCATCGTCCGCACCAGGCGCGACAGGATGATCGCCGCGTCTCTGCTGTGAGCCGCCTAGCCGCCTGGCCACAAGCTCCTTAACCTGAAGAACCCGCAAGCGCAAGTCGGAGGTCGAAGGTACATCGTGAGCCGAAAGGTGGAACGTCCCATAAGGGTGGAAGAGTCCACACAGGGCCCGCAGGGCCATCCTGTCAGCTTCTACTGGTCGGGGCGCTGGAACCGCGTCGACGCCGTGATCGACTCCTGGCGCGAATGCGGCGAGTGGTGGGACGGCGCGGAGGAACACGATTACTTTCTCGTATCGTCCGGCTCCGGATGCTATGAGCTGAGCCGTACCTGCCATGGCCAGTGGGAGCTTTCAAGGATAATCGACTAGGAGCTAGGAGCCATCGCAATGAGTCCAATGAGCCTGCCCGACCTTTTCGGCGGCTTCGTGCACCTGCACGTTCATTCCCAGTATTCGTTCCTCGACGGCGCCAGTCGCTGTTCCGAGCTGGTAGCCAGGTGCGCCGAGCTGGGCATGGGCGCCATGGCCATAACGGACCACGACAACGTCAGCTGCGCCGTGGAGTTCGCGCGCGCCGCGGCCGAACACGGCATCAAGCCCATCCAAGGCGTGGAGCTCACCATGGAGGGCGGCGCGCATCTCACGCTCCTTGCGGAGAACCCTGAGGGCTACGCCAACATCTGCAACATCCTCACCGATGCGTACATGAACTCGTCTGACCGACGTCGCCCCGAAGCCCGTGTTCATACACTTGAGCGCCACAGCAAGGGCCTGATAGCCCTGTCAGGATGCCGCCGCGGCGCCATCCCCGCCGCCATCCTTGCCCGCCAGCACGACCGGGCCATGCAGGCAGCCGAGGCGCTGGTGAAGATCTTCGGGAAGCGCAACTTCTACATAGAGCTGCAGCACCCCATGACCCCGGGAGCCGCAGCTCTCAACTCCGCCTTGATTCACCTGGCCTCCAGCCTGGGAGTGGGGGTGGTGGCCACCAACAACGTACACTATACGCACAAGTCCGGATTCGAGCTGCACGACGTGCTCACATGCATCAGAACGCTGACGACCCTCGACGACATCCATCCCGAACGGCACATAAACGCGGAGAACTATCTGAAATCCGCAGCCCAGATGCGGGAGCTTTTCGCGCTCGTTCCCGAGGCCGTCGTCAACACCCTGGCCATCGCCGAACGGTGCAGCCCAGGCCTGAACCTCGGCCGCAAGCTGTTCCCCAAGTACGAGCCGCCCGCAGGCGAATCCCCCGCATCGCTCTTGCGCCGCCTGACCATGCAGGGCGCCGAGGCCAGGTACGGGCGAATCACCCAGGCCGTGCGCGACAGGCTCGAGCACGAGCTCAACGTCATCATCACTCTGGGCTTTGAAGGCTACTTCCTTGCAGTTCATGACATAGCGGCATGGGCCCGCGGGCGCGGGATACGATGCGCCGGACGGGGCTCCGCAGCCGACTCGGCGGTGGTGTACTGCCTGGGCCTCACCAACGTTGACCCGATCGCCCGTGGACTGCTGTTCGAGCGATTTCTGAGCCTGGAGAGGGCTCAGAGGCCCGACATCGACATCGACTTCCAGTCCGACCGCCGCGACGAAGTGGCCGATTACGTTTACGAGCGCTACGGCCAGGGCCATGTGGCGTCCGTATGCACCTTCAACACCTTCCTCGCCCGGTCGGCTGTGCGTGACGTGGGAAAGGCCCTGGGCATCCCCGAGCCCGAGATCGACAGGCTCGCCAAGCGTCTGCCGCACATCCCCGCCGACGGCGTGCGCGCCGCCTTCTCGCGCTATCCGGAGCTCAGGGATTCAGGCATACAGCCCCATCGTTTCGAACTTCTGCTCGACCTGGTGCACCAGATGGCCGGGCTGCCACGGCACATCGGCACGCACCTGGGAGGCCTCGTGATATCCGGCGAGCCCCTCACGTGCGTCACCCCGCTTCAGATGTCCGCCAAGGGCGTGCCCATCACGCAGTTCGACAAGGACTCCATCGAGGAGCTGGGCCTCATCAAGCTCGACCTGCTGTCGTTGCGCACCCTCTGCGCCGTGGAACGCGCCCAGGAGCTCATAAAGGCCCCGGAGTTCAGCTACGACCGCATCCCCCACGACGACGCCGCCACCTATTCCATGCTGCAGTCCGGCGAGACCATAGGCGTCTTCCAGCTGGAAAGCCCCGCCCAGCGGGCCCTGCAGCCGCGGCTCAAGGCGGATTCCTTCGAGGACATCGTGGCCAGCGTGGCGCTGATAAGGCCGGGCCCCATCAAAGGCAACATGGTGGAGCCCTTCGTGGCCAGGCGTCGCGGCAAGGAGGAGGTCAGCTACGTCGACCCGCGCCTCGAGCCCATCCTCAAGAAGACCTACGGCGTCGTGTTATACCAGGAGCAGGTGATCCAGATAGCCACCGCTATCGCTGGATTCAGCCCTGGAGAATCCGACAGGCTCCGCAAGGTGATGACCCACTGCCGCTCAATGGTGGAAATGGAGGCCATAGGCCGCGACTTCGTGGCCAAGGCCATGGCAAACGGCACCGACAAGGAGACAGCCGAAACCATATTCTCCTACATCGTGGGCTACGCGGGCTACGGGTTCTGCGAGGCCCACGCGGCCGCCTTCGCCGACACGGCATACCGCACCGCCTACCTGTGCAGGCATTTCCCGGCGGAGTTCTTCGCGGCCCTCTTAAGCGCCCAGCCCATGGGCTTCTACCCGCCGCGCACCCTGATCGTGGAGGCGCGCCGACGCGGGGTAAGAGTGCTGCCGCTTGACGTCAACGCCAGCAAGCACAGGTATACGGTGGAGAACGGGGCCATAAGGGTTGGACTAATGCAGGTGAAAGGGATATCCGCCTCCGACATACAGAGCATAGAGGACGCCCAGGCCAGCGGCCCATTCACCTCAGCCGCCGACTTCGCCGCCCGCACCGATGTGCCCGTGGACGTCTTCGAGAACCTGGCGCTGGCAGGGGCCTTCGATTCCATCGAGCCCAACCGACGAGCCGTGGTGTGGGCTGTAAGGCGCCTTGCCAGCTCCTCCGCCGCAGCCAGGAAGCTCAGCTCAGAGGCGGAGGCCGCAGGGCAGATGCGCCTTTCCGGCCTTGAAGACGGTGCCTCCCTCAAGGCCCACGTCGCGGAGGCCTCCAGGAGCATCCGAGACTTCACCCCCATCCAGAGTTTCGCCGCCGAGACGGAGATCCTGGGATTCTGCGTGCATAAGCACGCCATGGAGTTCTACCGCTCCTCCCTGGCCAGATGGGGGGCGCTCACGGCATCGGAGATCGCCCAGGCCAAGCCGGGGCAACTGGTGAGGGCGGCCGGCCTCGTCGTGCGCCCGCACCGGCCGCCCACCAAGAGCGGCCGCACCGTGGTCTTCCTGTCGCTGGAAGACGAGACCGGCCTCACAGACGTGACGGTGTTCGAAAGCGAGTACCAAAAATACGGCGCCGCCATATTCGGCAGCGCGGCCTTGCTGGTGGAGGGCACGGTATGCGACAGGGGCGGAGCGGTGTCAATCACGGCAAAGAGGATCCGCCCTTTTCGGGGTCGACGAGGGCACGCGTCTCCTCGCCAACCATCGGCCAGTACCGACCGAGAAGCATGTCGGTGAGGTCTGCGTGGAACCGCTCAAGCTCCGGCGCGGGCACCAACACCCGGATGGTCGCAGTCTCCAAGTAATCGACGCCCAGAACAGAGTATCCCCTGGAGGCCAGGTAGCTCTGGACCTTGCCCACCGCCGGGTAGTCCACGACGAAGCTGACCTCGTGCGCAGGCACCACCCGGGCGATTCCGGCTGCATGTAGCGCCTCCCTGGCGGCGGCGCCATATGCCCTCACCAGCCCGCCGGCGCCCAGAAGCGTTCCGCCGAAATACCTGGTCACCACCACGGCGCAGTGCTTTATGCCCTCCTTCAAGATCACCTCAAGCACCGGCCGGCCGGCGGTGCCCGAAGGCTCGCCGTCGTCGCTGGAGCGGACGATCTCATCGTTGTCTCCCACCGTGAAGGCGTACACGTTGTGCGTGGCGTCCCAGAACTCCCGTCTGATCTCATCGACGAACTGCTGGGCCTCGGCCTCATCCTTCACTGGGCTCGCGGTGGCTATGAATCGGCTGCGCTTCACCACCGTTTCCGTTCTGGCTCTCTGCCGGATGACCAGGTAATCCCGCGCCACTTGCACCATCCTCTCGAAACTAAAGGGGAATGCCTTTCGTAAATAGAAGTGGTAAAATCAATGGGCCGCAATCGCTGCGCCCCTACGAACATGAGGAGGCGAGTTAAGCTCGTGCCCACAAAGAGGTTGTATCACTCTGACCCTCTCCTGATGGAGTTCACCTGCGAAGTGCTGCAGTGCCAGCCTGCGACCGGCAATTCCTCGCCAACGCCGCTCTACGAGGTCATCACCGACGTCACCGCTTTCTACCCCAACTCCGGCGGACAGCCGGCCGACAGGGGCACCCTTGATGGCGCCGACGTCGTTGACGTCATCGAGCGCGGCGACACCATCGTTCACATAACCCCCGCCGAGGTTCCGCTCGGCCCCACCGTCGGCAGGATCGACATCGAGCGCCGTTTCGACCACATGCAGCAGCATTCCGGCCAGCACATACTGTCGAGCGCCTTCGAAACCCTATTTGGCCTGGAGACTGTAGGCTTCCACTTGGGCGAGGAGTACGTCACCATCGACCTGAACTCACCCGAGGTCAGCCCAGACCAGCTCGCAGCCGCCGAGCGCCTGGCGTGCGAGGTGGTCTTCCAGAACAGGCCGGTGGAGGCGAAGTTCTGGGACCCGCAGTCCATCGACTGGTCCCGGCTCCGCAAGCCCACCAGCAGGACTGAGAACATCCGCCTGGTGGAGATCGCCGACTTCGATCTAAGCCCGTGCGGAGGCACCCACGTGAGGGCCACGGGCGAGGTGGGGCTCATAAAGATCACCCGCACCGAGAAGGTGCGCAACGTCACCAGGGTGGAGTTCGTGTGCGGCAGGCGCGCCCTGTCAGACTATAGGCTCAAGAACTCCGCCGCGTTGTGCGCGGCGGCCGCGCTCTCAGTGGGCGTGAGCGAGCTCCCCGACGCCGTCCAGAGGCTCCTGGCGCAGGTCCGCGAGGTGCGCCGCGCCCACGAGCACGCCCGCGCCGAGCTGGACCAGTACCGGGCCGAAAGGATGTACAACGAGGCCCGGGCGATGGGCGAGTCAGGGATCAGGCTGGTCACCCAGGTGTCAGACTCCGCCACCATGGACCAGCTGAAATCGCTGGCGCAGAGAGTATGCCAGATGCCTTCAGCCGTGGCGCTCATGGCCTCCACGGCCACAGGCAACCCTCAGCTGGTGTTCGCGCGGTCCCAGGACGTGGACCTCGACGTCGCCAGGCTACTTAGGGACGTGCTTCCCGAGCTCGAGGGAAAGGGCGGTGGCACCCCGTTCCTCGCCCAGGGAGGCGGAAAGCGCCTTGACCGGCTGGGGCACGTCATGAATCTGGCTTCGGAGCTTGCAGCCGGCCTGGCGCGCCGGCCGGAGTCGGAGTGATCAAGGCCAGGGACCTTGCTTGCAGCGAGCGGCTCACATTCGCACAACCACCAGGCTACCGGACTCGTATCGCTTGAGGCCGCGTCGGAACGCCCAGCCTGCGGCGGCGATGCTTGCCGCCGCGAAGCTCAGTATCGCCGCCAGCACAAAGGGGTCGAACGCGCTGACCAGTCTCACCGGCAAGTATACCATGAACCCCGCCGGGAGCAGCGTGTACAGGAGCACCCTCACCGCACCCTTGAACACCGGTTCCGGATACGTGCTGAAGGTGATAAGAGCGTTGCCCACCTGGTCGCTGATGGTCTGGGCGTGCCCGACGAAGAACGCCAGCGTGCCTGCGATCACGTTGAAGCTGGTGAAGATCGCAGCGCCCGCCAGCGCGGTGATGCACAGCACCGGCAGCGACGACAGGCGCTCACGTCCCAGAAGAGCCATGGCAACGATCCCGAAGGCTACATCCCCCAGGCCGGAGATGTCGCTCCTGCTCACCAACACATGCAAGAGCGGGTCTCTGGGCAGAAGCAGGTAGTAGTCCAGCTGTCCCTCTGCGATGATCCGCGGCAGGCCTTGCGAGTTCCCGAACACGGCGACGCTGATGCCGAACGACGTGGCCAGCGTGGCATGCATCGCGATGACGTGCTGGAACGTCCAGCCCCCGATGCTCGACACCCTTCTGAACACTATCCACCAGAAGAACAGAAGGAACATGTCGTTCAGCAGCATGAAGACCACCTGGCTCACGAAGCCCGCCTTATACTCCATCGCCGCTGCCAGGTTGAACTTGAAGTGCTCCCACACGAACCGGACCTGCGACGTTACAGCCCCCGTCCTACCCGCCGTTGACATTCAGCCGTCTCACCCCCAGCGAGTAGAGCCCCACTGCGAGGGCCCCCAGCACCGCAATCCACCCAAGCTGCGCCGCGATGGTATTGCCCCACGCGGCGGCGTCGAAACGCACCAGCATTCTCGCGGGGACGTACAGCACGTAGTTGAAGGGGCTTGCCCGTGCCGCCCGCGCCAGCGCCTCAGGGTACAGCTCCACCGGCGCGAAGAGGCCACCCAACACGAAAAGGAGCTTGCCGTATATCCAGAAGAACGGCACCGTGTCCTCCACCCAAAAGGCCAGGAGGCTTATGCAGGCCACGATGAGGAAGTTGAGGATCAGCGCCAGCGTCACACTCACGGCAAGCGCCCCAAGCTGCACCGCGGTGACCTGAATGGGCCCCACGGCCAAGAGGGCGATGGCGATGCCCACCGCGATGTGCACCAGCATCCTTACGGCGGTCTCTCCCCAGTAGCAGGCGAATTTGAACCCGAGGTAGTGGTACGGCCGGCCGAGGGAGTAGGCGATGGCCCCTGTCTTCACCTCGTCGCTTATGTCATCCTGAATCCTGGCCCTTCCCAGCATTATAGCCTCGCTGGCAGTGAGGTACCACACCATCTCCCTGTAGCCGAAACCCTCCACCACCAGCCCTGACGGACCGCCGAGCACCCTCCATAGCTGCACGAAGACGAAGAGTATCAGGGTGTAGAACGTCGTCCCCAGGAGGAGGTCGCCCATGTAGGCCGTCTTCGCCAGGAAGTTGATACGGCCGATGTGGATGTACTTGCTGGCGCCCATCGGCGTCACCTCCCGCTGGCGTAGATCTCAGCGATGATCTGCTCGGTGGAAGGATCTGCGATGGTGATGTCCTCAATCGTGCCCAGCTGCATCAGGTGTGCCAGCACGTCGTCCATGGACGTCGTCGCGGTGTTCACCAGGAGCTTCAGGTTGCCGCGCTTCCGCTTGAGCACCTCCACGCCGGGGATATTCAGGATTCCCTCCACCGGCGAATCCAGCCTCACCCGCACCGTCTTTGACTTCATGAAGTCGCGCCTCAGGGCCGCAACCGTCGTGTCCAGCACCAGATGCCCGTGATTGATCACCATCACCCGACGGCAGACTTGCTCGATATCGCCGACGTCGTGGGAGGTGAGAAGCACCGTGACGCCCTCCTCCCTGTTCATCTCCAGGACCAGGTCTCTGATGGCCCTCTTGGCCATCACGTCAAGGCCCACGGTGGGCTCGTCCAGGAACAGCACCCTCGGCGCGTGAAGCAGGGATGCGGCGATCTCGCATCTCATCCTCTGACCCAGCGACAGCTTGCGCACTGGCGTGTCCATGAACGCCCGCAGCTCGAACCTGTCGGCAAGCGTCGTCAGCCGGGGCTTCCACTGCGAGACGGGCAGCTCGTACACGTGCGCCAGAAGCTCGAAGGTGTCGCGAGGAGGAAGGTGGTACCACAGTTGCGACCTCTGGCCGAACACGCATCCTATGCTGCGCGAGAGCCTCTGCCGCTGCTTCCACGGGGTCATCCCGGTTACCGTCGCCTCTCCGGAAGTGGGGTACAGTATCCCGGTGAGCATCTTGATGGTGGTGGACTTGCCTGCCCCGTTCGGGCCGATGAAGGCCACCGTCTCCCCTTCCTCCACACTGAACGTTACCCCGTCAACGGCGCGCACGTCCACATGCTCAGTACGAACGATGGCCCTGAGGCTCCCGGCCAGGCCCGGCCGTTTGTGTGCCACTTTGAACACCTTCACGAGGTCGCGCACTTTGATGGCTGTCACATCGTCCACGCCCCTTGGGACAATACTACGTTAAGACTCTCTAGGAGGTGCGATGAATGGCCAGACCCAGGAAACAGCCAGGTGAGAAGCTCACCCCGACTGCTTCAGCCACGTCCTCCACGTTGAAGTGCAACAACTGTGGAATGATGTTCCCGGCCCCTGACGCCTCGGCAGGCGACATGTGCTGCTCCACCTGTCCCAGCTGCGGGCAGTCGAACTGCGTGGACACCACGGACCTGGTGAACAGCTCCAACGAGGACTACTGAGGCCCCCGCAGTGGCGGCGGTGAGCGCATCACGTGAGCCCTACAACATAGCGCATGAGCCGGCCGCAGACCAGCGCCGGCTCTCTCAAGCTGATGACGGAGCAGCTCAGGGCCGCGAAAGGCGCTCGATAGCGCGCCCTGAAGCTATAGGGTCCCTCCGGAGACGAAGATCGTTTCGGCCTTCCACCCTGTAACGTTCGTGAGCAGCGGGACTCCCATGGGCCGGTACTCCAGCACCAGGGGGTTGTTGATGTTGTTCCAGACGGTGAACTGCCCACCGCCGCACACGAAGGCAGGCAGGTACATCCTGTTGCCGTTGATCTCCACAGGGTAGAGTATCTCCTCTTCCACCTTAAGGTCGCCTGCGAACAGGCCTGACAGGTTCCACCCTCCTGTGCGGAAGTTGTATGCCACCTTGCCTGTGCGCAGTTCCCTGATGACCTCCCGTGACACCCACGGGGCCGTCCAGTCCGTCTCGTCGGGATCGCCGAGGCCAAACACCGGGCCGAAGGTCCGGCTCTTTTCGAGCCCGGTCAGGAGCCTCACCGTGGAGGCAGGGAGCGACCCGTCTGTGCGCGGCCGCACCCACGAGATCCTGACCGTTCGCGGGTAATCGGCGCTGAGCACCGTCACCCTCCATTCCAGTTCAGTGACGGTCCTGGCCACGATCCTCTTGAAGACCACGTGCATGCCGGCGCTTATCGCCGGCTCGGCCCTGAGGATCTCGTATTCAGCCTGGGCTGCAGCGTTGAACGATGGTCCGGTGCCCGCCGCCACGGCGATGAGCAGGATCGCCAACAAAGACATAACCCTTATTGCCTGAGCAAGAGTAGCTCGCTTCAACTGGAACGTCACCTCTCGTATACGAACTCCCCGTTGACCATGGTAGCGTCGATCTCGGTACTCAGGAGATCGGGCATGGGCAGTGCGAAGATGTCGGTGGACAGTATCGTCAGGTCAGCGAAAGCGCCGGGCACCAGCGTGGACCGGCGGGAGCCGGAGGGCAGGCCCGCGGCGGCCACTGCGCCCACGGTGTAGCCGCGCAGGGTCTCCTCCAGGGTGAGGCGCTCCTCCGGATACCAAGCTCGCTCCGAGTCGGAGTCTGGTTGCCGGCGCATCACGGCTGCGTACATCCCTCTCAGCGGGTGCGGGGTCTCCACCGGGGCGTCGGAGCCGAAGGCCAGCACCGTTCCTGATCTCAGCAGGCTCTTGAAGGCATATGCCCACCGGCTACGGCCTCCCCAGTGCTTATCCGCCGCGGGGATATCCCCCAGCACGTGCACTGGCTGCATCGATGCCACCACGCCCAGGTCTGCGAACCTGCGGAGGTCGTTGGGGTGCAGCACCTGTGCGTGCTCGATCCGGTGAGTGAGGCCCCTGGCGATGCTGTCTTCCCTGACAGACTCGAAGATGTCGAGCACATCTCGGTTGGCCCTGTCTCCAATGGCATGGATCGCGCAGGCGATGTTGTTCAGCACCGCCCTGCCCACCAGCCTGCCCAGCTCCTCCCTGGGGGTCACCTCGATGCCGGTGTAATCCTCGGTTCCCTCATACGGCTTGAGCATGTGGGCCGTTCGGGAGCCAAGCGAGCCGTCGGCAAAGGCCTTCATATGGCCTATGACCAGCCATTCGTCGCCGAACCCGCTTGAGAGGCCCAGGTCGATGGCGGCGTCAAGGTCGGCGGCGGGTATCGCCTGCACCACCCTGAGCCTGAGCTTGCCGTCGCGCCTCATCTGCTGGATCGCGGCGAAGGCTCGGCCGCCGTCCATGTTGTGGATGCACCCGATGCCCATGCTGTGCAGCGCCGCCTGGGCTCGCACCAGCGCCTCCACGAGCTGCGCCTGTGTGGGCTCGGGGATCACCTTCATCACCAGCTGGGCAGCGGTCTCGTTCAGTAGCCCGGTGGCCTGGCGCGTTTCAGGGTCCCTTACGATGCGCCCGCCTTCAGGGTCGGGTGTGTCAATACCTATCCTGGCCAGGCGCAGCGCCGCCGTGTTCACCCACAGCGCGTGCAGGTCCTTGCACCAGACGGCAACAGGGGTGTGCGGGGCCACGGCGTCCAGGTAAGACCTGTCGGGCACCTTGCCCTCGGGCCACGCGTGGGCGTTCCATCCCACGCCGGTTATCCAGGCACCGGGAGGCGTGTTGGTGACTGCCTTAGCCACCAGTTCGGCGACGTCCTCGGGTCCGGAGGTGCCGGTGAGGTCCAGGCCCATCATGCTCAGCGCGTAGTGCATGAGATGGATGTGAGAATCAGTGAACGCCGGCAGCAGCGTCCTGCCGGAAATATCAATGCGGACGAAGGTGTCGTCTACGATGGACTCCAGGTCCTCCTCGGTGCCGGCGGCCAGAACGCGCCGGCCGGCCACAGCCAAGGCGGAGCAGAACGGCCGCGCCGACGAGGCAGTGTACACCCGTCCCCCATGGAAATAGTATTTGGCCAATACAGTCGCCTCCCAGAGCCAAGGCTTCACGATTACTTCATCAAACCCGCATCCATTTCCTGCTTCGTCTGCACAGAAGGAGTCGGTACACTGCTACTAGAAGTACAGGAGGTGATTCGGCATTAACCGGCATCTCGGATCGGCGCAAACCGTCGCCCGTGGCTGAAGGAGGGAGCCGCAGTCTGCCTGGAGAGGCGAAAGCCAGTCTTCAAGTGGCATAAGAGATGAACAGGCATTTCAGAACCGTCGCATTTCTTGCGTTCATACTATGCGTCGTCATGTTGAGGCCTCTCGCGCCGCAAGCGGTGGCGGCCACGGAGCGGGCGCTGCCCGATGGAAACGGCGCGGGCGCTGCGGCCTCGGAGGCCTGGCCGCGGGCTAGCATCGTCCTGCCCATCGCCCCCGGGGTCACGGTGGAGCGCCGCAGCTGGCTGGGGAGCCTCGGCTGGATGCAGCTTACGGTGGTCAGGGTGGACCTTTCGTCATCGGCCGTGGTGACGAGGCCGGTTCTGTCGGAGTCGTCGCTTTCGGTGCCGGAGAAACCCACAGTCATCGCTGAGAGTAACGGCCTCCTGGCGGCTGTGAACGGCGACTTCTTCGATATGGGCGCTACAGGCGCGCCCCTTTCGATGGTGGCCGCAGAGGGTAGAGTGATCCGGTCGCCAAGGGTAGATCCGGATTTCGCGTCCATCGCCATAACCCGCGACGGCCAGGCTGTGCTGGGGCACTGGGAGTGGGTGGGCGAGCTGGCATCGATGGATGGCTCCTTCACGCTGCCGCTGGCGGGGCTGAACGAGGTCTCGGTGCCTCCGGATTCCGCTGTGCTCTACACGGAGGAATGGACCTGGTCGAAGGTGCCTGACCACGCTGACGCCGGCCACATCGCCATAGGCGACGGCATCGTCATGTGCGTGGTGCCGGGTTACCCCTTCACAGCGCCGTCTACGTACGTGGTTGCGCGGGGAGAAGCCTGGCGCCAGCTGCGGCAGATAGAGCCGGGGCAGGAAGTGGTCATACGCTCGGAGCTGAGGCCGGGGTTCACACGGCTGGAAGCTGCGTTTTCCGGCAAGCCTGTGCTCGTGCTGGATGGCGAGCCTGCGCCCGACCTGGCGAGGCACGCCACCATCGGCGCTGCGTATCCGGCGCCCAGAAGCGCCGCCGGAATCACTGCCGACGGGCGCACTCTGATCTTGGCCGTGGTGGACGGAAGGGCTCAGGGGGCAAGAGGCGCGACCCTCGAGGAGATGGCCCACATCATGATCGAGTTGGGAGCGGTCAGCGCGCTCAATCTGGACGGCGGGGCTTCGTCGGCGGTGGTGGTGAGAGACCCCATCTCAGGCGCCCTGCAGCTGGCCAATCGTCCGTCGGCTGGGGCTGAGCGCCCGGTGCCCTATGTAGTCGGCGTGCTACCAGCGATGGCTGAAGATGGGCGGGCCGGCGGCGGGGAGACCGCTGGTGGCGAAGCCGCCGGCGAGTATGAAGCCGGTGGGCAGGCTGTGCACGGTCAGCCGCCGGGCGAGAGCTCGGCGCTGGACATGCACACGGACATGGACTCGGGCTTGGGCTCGGGCTGGAGCTCTGCCCCGAGCTTTATCGCAGTGCAGGTGGACGCAGGCGATTCGGTGCACGTCGTTCCCTCGCTGGCCAGGGCGGTGGCTGACAGCGTCGATTTCTTCACTGGTGACGAGATCGTGTGTGCATCTGGAATTCCGTTGCAGCTTAAGGTCGTGGCGTTCGACTCCAGCATGAAGCGCATCCCGCTGCAGCGGGCTGCAAAGACGGTGGACGCTGAATACGTTGAACAGGAAGGTGGCAATAGCGCACAAGGGGAGTCCGGCGCGAGGGATGTACCCGCGGACCATGATGCAATGGGCTCGGATGTTGCGGCCGCTGCCGAGGCCGCGTTCGAGCACTCGGAAGAGACCCAGCGCACCGGAGGAGCCGAATACTTGGGCATCCCTGGTGGCCCCGTGTGGACGGTGCTGCATCCTAAGAACCTCCGGCACGACGGCGCCGCGCACGTGGACGCCGTGTGGCACCCCTCTGCCGACGGCACAGAGGTCATATTCTCGCCGCTTCCGGGGTCCAGGACTGAGATAACGGTCGTCTGGGAGATGCCTGACGGCACCCGAACCAATACAGTCACTTTCGCCGTGCGATGCCTGCCCGGGTCGCCGGCTGCGCCTCTAGGCGTTCTCGGAGAGCCAGCATGGACGATCCTGGACGACTTCGAATCAGGCCGGCCGTGGTCGGCCGCGTCGTCCTCGCCTGAGGTGTTGGCAGCAGTGTCCTTCGTGAACGCGGCGCCGCACGCGGCGGCTGCCGACAGGGTTATTGAGGCGCTGCCCCAGTACCCGAGCGGAACGGCGCTCTCCCTCAAGTTCGACTTTAGCTCACATGAGGTCACCCGGGCGGCCTACGCCCGCCCGATCCGCCCCATTCCCTTGCCGCCGGGCACTGAGGCCATCGGACTCTGGGCGTGGTCAGACGGAAACGGGCACTGGCTCCGCGCGACGGTCACCGACTCCGAGGGCGTGAAGCACCCTCTGGATCTTGCGCGCATGGACTGGCTAGGATGGAAGTTCGTCACGGCCGCGTTGCCCGACTCCTTGCCTGAGAGTTGGCTCATGGGAGAAGTGTACCTGACGCAGGTGTACCTCGTGGAGTTCAAGCCCGAGCTCTCCTCAGCCGGCGCCATCAGCTTCGACGGCCTGAGCGCCCTCGCACCTGCGGCGCAGCTGGTGGAGGAGTCCGCGCAGTCGGATGAGGACGGCCTGCTGCTAGGCCTTGCCGACCCGGGAGCCACCGGCACCGTCATAACCCTCGACGCGAGTGAGCCCATACCCTGGCCCCTCCTCCGGGCTGAGTTGGAATCGTTCAAGCTCAGCGATGAACTGGAGCTTACCGTGGTGCTGAGAGACGGCAGCGCCGTCGCTCGGCCCGGGCTGCCGGTGCCGGTCGGCCAGCTCAGCCTGGCGATCGGCGGATCCTTTGACGACGCGGTTGCGGCCGAGTTGCTCCTCGAGATGCTGGCTGACTGCGTCGACGGTTCCACCAGGGTCACCCTGGTTCAGGAGGACGCCGCTTCGTCGAAAGCAGGAGAGGCCAGGGCGTTGTACAAAGGGGTGTTGCTCATCTGGCGGCCGGGGCCGGAGGCGGTGGAAGAAAGCGCGCGCGGCCACGGCGGTCAATCCGGCCGGTCGGACCAGTAAGACCAGTGGGACCGGTAGGACCAGTGGGATCAGACAGGCCGGCAGGGCCAGTCAAGCTGCTGCGGCCCGTCGGGCCAGAGCCTGCCTGCGCCGTGGCTGGCGCGGCCGACCCATGGGTAGGTCGTTCTGGCTGAAAACCGACCAGCCGGTGGGTCGGCGCGACCGCAAAGCCACCCGCTCCCCATCCGCGCCCCCCAAACCCCCACCAGTGCAGCCAGCGATGGAAAGAGCGAGCCCGATCCGATCCTGCGATCCGCGATCGAAGCTCGCTCCAAACCCTTGAGGCTGTATGTTACCTCTTTGAGAACTGAGGTGCCTTGCGGGCCTTCTTCAGTCCGTACTTCCGGCGCTCCTTCATCCTGGGGTCACGCGTGAGGAAGCCAGCGCGCTTCAGGACCGACCTGAGGTCGGGATCCGCTTCAGCCAGGGCCCTGGCGATGCCGTGTCTCACCGCTCCTGCCTGGCCTGATACTCCCCCGCCCTGCACGTCGACGTCCACGTCGTACTTGCCGACGGTGTTCGTGACCGCGAATGGCGCGTTCACCACGAGCTCGAGAGTGCGCCTGCCGAAGTACTCCAGCACGTCCTTGTCGTTGACCTTAATGATTCCGGTGCCCGGGCTCAACCTAACGCGGGCGACGGAACACTTGCGCCTACCTGTTGCCATGTACTTCAGTTGTGCCACAGAGTTCTCCTCCTTCTCCGCCCGTGCTAGCCTTTGATCTCGAGCACTTCAGGTTGCTGTGCTGCATGCGGGTGCTCAGGCCCGGCATATACCTTCAGCTTCTTGAACATCTGCCTTCCCAGCCTACCGTGGGGCAGCATGCCCTTGACGGCCTTTTCGATGACCTTCTCGGGCTTCGTCTCGATGAACCTGCGGTAGGTCATCTGGCGAATGCCGCCTGGATACCCGGTGTGCCAGTAGTGGATCTTCTTGTCAAGCTTGTTGCCCGTAAGCACCACTTTGGATGCGTTGATCACGATCACGTGATCTCCACAGTCGATGTACGGGGTATAGATGGGCTTGTGCTTGCCCTTGAGGATCGTAGCCACCTCAGTAGCGAGCCTGCCCAGGGGCTTCCCGGCAGCATCCACAACATACCACTTGCGGGTAATGTCGTCAGGAGTCGGTGTGAATGTGGCCGACATCGAGTTCCCTCCCAGATTCAACTGCTCTTCTGAGTGTCGTCAGTGGGTCCGGGGCAGGGCGCCACTGGTACAAAACTCACGGAGCAATTCTAATATAGCGACAATCCAGTGTCAAGGACGCACGAGCCTGAACTGGAAGAATCCCCACAGCTCAGGGACGTGCCAAAGCTGTGTAAGGTTCGGGGTAATCCACCCGCACCAGATACAGACCGTCTGGCGGAGCCGTGGCAGGCCCCTTAGTCCTGTCGCGCCCGACCAAGAGCTCCGCAGGCCAACTCGCCTCGCGTCTACCGGCGCCCACCTCCAGCAGGGCCGCTACTATTGTGCGCACCATCTTGTACAGGAATCCGTCCGCCTGCACCTCGAAGACCATGATCTCCTGCCCCAGTGCGGGCCAGGTTTCCCGTTTGACCTCGAGACGGCTCACCGTGCGCACCGTCGTACGCGCCGACGATCCTGCCGTCGCGAACGCCGCGAAGTCATGGGTACCTACCAGCGCCGCAGCAGCCGTTCGCATCGCCTCCAACGCCCCATCGGGCAGGGGCTCGTCCAGTACCAGCGCCCTCCCAGCAAGGATCGCCGCGCCGGGCTTGGCACCGGCAACCCTCGCCACGTCACCACCGCGGCCGCCGCGGCCATCGCGGCCGTCGTCGCCCCCTCCGCACGCCACCAGGTACCTGTAAACCTTGCTCACCGCGTCGAAGCGGGCATTGAAGCCGCTTCGCACCTCAAACGAGCGGATCGCCCTAATGTCAGGCGGTAGCTTGGTGTTGAGCGCAGGAGCGAACCTGTCCGGCGGGATCGTCGACGCCGTGGCGAAGCTCACCACCTGCCCCAGAGCGTGCACCCCCGCATCGGTGCGCCCGGCCCCGACGATCCTGATCCTCTCGCCCGTCAGGCTGAACAGGGCGCGCTCCACCTCGCCCTGGATGGTGAGGCCGCCTGCCTGCTTCTCCTGAACCTGGTAGCCCCGGTAGGCGGTGCCGACGTACTCTAGCACCACAGCGACGCTAGGCATTTACCGCACCACCACCGCGGCCGCCAGGTACACGATGGTGGCCGCCGCCACCACCGCGTCCGCCGGACCGAACCTCAGCTGGCGCAGCCTGGTCCTTCCCTGTCCACCCCTGTAGCACCTGGCCTCCATGGCCACAGCCAGCTCGTCGGCGCGCCTGAACGCGCTCACGAACAGCGGCACCAGGATGGGGATCATGCTCTTTGCCCTGTTGACCAGGCCGCCGCTTTCGAAGTCGGCTCCCCTGGCCATCTGGGCCTTCATGATCTTGTCCGTCTCCTCCAGGAGCGTCGGGATGAACCTCAAGGCGATGGTCATCATCATCGCGAGCTCATGGGCAGGCACGCCCACGATCCTCAGCGGGTTCAACAGCCTTTCCAGCCCATCGGTGAAGACTATGGGCGACGTGGTCAGCGTCACCAGCGACGTGGCCATGATCAGCAGCGTCAGCCTGACCACGGTCAACAGACCGATCCTCAGACCCTCGTGCGTTGCCCTGAGTCTCCAGATGGTGAACAGCTCCTCGCCAGGGTCCATGAAAAGGTGCAGGACGAACGTGAGGATCAATATGAAAGCTATGGGCCGCAGGCCCCTGAGCACCATCTTCACGGGCACCCGCGATGACAGCACAGCCGCGGCCACCAGCACCGCCAGCATCAGGTACGACCACGGGCTCTCCACGGTGAACAGGGCCACCACCATCGCCAGGGCCAGCAGTATCTTGGTGCGCGGATCGAGGCGGTGAAGAAGGCTGTCGCCGGGTATGTACTGCCCGATCACAACAGAAGGAACCTTCATACCCTCTCACCGTCCCAGCTGCCCTGAGCCTGCCCCTGCCCCTGCGATTGCCCCTCTCCATGCCCACACCCATGCCCATGCCTCTGCCCCTTGCCCTGGCCGTGCCCATTCGGCCAGCCTGCAAGCAGCGGCACCAGCACCTCCATCGCCTGCTCCAGGGTAACCACGTCTTCCGGCAGGGGGTGACCCATGCCGCGCAGCTCGTGCACGAGGTCGGTGACCTGGGGCACGCCAAGCCCAATGCCGATCAGCGTGTCGCGATGACGGAACACCTCGTGCGGCGGGCCCTCCATCACCACGGTGCCGCGGTCCATCACGATTAGCCTCTGCGCGTACCTGGCCACGTCCTCCATGCTGTGCGACACCAGCACCACAGTGTAGCCGTGCTTTTCGTGCAGATCGGCTACCTCCTGGAGCACCTCTTCGCGCCCCCGGGGGTCCATCCCGGCGGTGGGCTCGTCGAGCACCAGCACCTCCGGCCCCATGGCCAGCACGCCGGCTATGGCCACTCGCCTCTTCTGCCCGCCCGACAGGTCAAACGGCGACCTCGACCTCAGGGAGTCGTAATCAAGGTTGACGATGCGCATAGCCTCGCGCACCGCCTCCTCCACCTGCACCTGGGTCATCCCCATTGACCTTGGCGCGAACGATATGTCCGCCTCCACCGTCTCCTCGAACAGCTGATGCTCCGGGTACTGGAACACCAGCCCCACGCGGCGCCTCACGTCCCTGAGCGACACGCCCTTGGACCAGATGTCCTGGCCCATCACCTTGATCTGACCCTCATCCGGACGGAGTAAGCCGTTGAAGTGCTGGATCAGCGTGGACTTGCCGGACCCGGTGCGGCCAATGATGGCCACCAGCTCACCGCGGCGTATGGCCACGTTAACCCCGTGCAGGGCCTGACGGGCCATGGGGGTGCCTTTCATGTAGGTGTAGCCCAGGTCGACCGTCTCTATGACTACCTCGCTCAGCCTGCGCACCCCCCTAGAAGGGCATGGATATCCGCCGCCAGCTCCTGCACGGTGAGCGGCGTTCGCGGCATCCTCACGCCTTTCCTGGCAAGCTCCAGCGCCAGCTCTGTGACCTGCGGCACATCCAGCTGCAGCTGCCTCAGCACGTCAGGCTGGCTGAACACCTCGCGGGGCGCACCTTCCAAGGCTATCCGCCCATCATCCATGACAATGACCCTGTCAGCCAGCACCGCCTCGCTCATGAAGTGGGTGATGTGCACCACGGCTATGCCCTCTTCGCTGGCCAGCCTTCTCACGGTACGCAGCACTTCCTGCCTGCCCACAGGGTCCAACATGGCAGTGGCCTCGTCGAGGACGATACACCTCGGCCGCATCGCGATGACGCCGGCTATGGCCACCCGCTGCTTCTGCCCTCCTGAGAGCTGGTGCGGGGCGGCCTGCTCGTAACCGGTCATGTCCACCAGCGCCAGGGCCTCGTCAACCCGCCGGCGTATCTCGTCCGGCGGCACGCCGAGGTTTTCCGGGCCGAAAGCGACATCTTCCTCGACGGTGGTCGCCACGATCTGATTGTCGGGGTTCTGGAACACCATGCCCACCGCCTGGCGGATGCTCCACAGCTTGGAACGATCCCGAGTGTTCATTCCGAGCACGTAGACATCGCCGCGTGTGGGCAGGAGAATGGCGTTCATATGTTTGGCCAAAGTGGACTTGCCCGAGCCGTTATGGCCTATTATGGCCACGAACTCCCCGGCGTCCACGCGAACGTTCACATCGAGAAGGGCATCTACCCTATCCTGCTCGCCGCCTTCATAGGCATAGCTGACGTTCTCGATGCTGATGATCGGCTCCATAGGCCTTCACGCTACTTCTTAGCCGGAGCTTTCTTATCGGCCTTAGACTCAGCCGTCGCCGCAGGCGCGTCAACGAGCTCGATCATGGCCATGGGAGCTGCGTCGCCTCTCCTCTGCCCAAGCTTGATGATGCGAGTGTATCCCCCCGGCCTGTCGCCGACCATCGGCCCGATCTCATTGAACAGGCGCTTAAGAGCCCTGGGCTCCAGCACGAACTGGGCGGCAAGGCGCCTGTGATGGAGCTCGCCTTTCCTGGCCCAGGTTATCAAACGCTCGGCTATGGGGCGAATCGCCTTCGCCTTCGCCTCGGTGGTGATTATCCTGTCATGCAGGAACAGGCTCGTGACCGAGCTGCGGAAAAGGGCACGCCGGGCCGCCGTCCTGCGACCGAGTTTTCCCTGCCTCACTTGGCTCTCCTCCTTAGTGCTACTGCGTCAAGCCCCACTCTGGGCCTGAAGGCTACTCGTCAGGCTGCCTCAGCGACAGGCCCAGCGATGCGAGCTTCTGCTTGACTTCCTCCAGGGACTTGCGTCCGAGGTTCCTGACTTTCATCATGTCTTCCTCGGTCTTGCGAATCAACTCTTCCACGGTGTTGATGCCCGCCCTCTTCAGGCAGTTGAAGGAACGGACAGACAGGTCCAACTCCTCGATGCTCATCTCAAGCACTCTGTCGCGGGCGCTGTCGACTTCCTGTTCCTCCGGGATGTCCTCGCCACCAGCTTCGGTAAGGTTCGTGAACAGCTCAAGATGCTGCGTTAGCATCTTGGCAGCCGTCGACACCGCTTCCTTGGGGCTCATGGTACCGTAAGTCCAGACCTCGAGGACGAGCCTGTCATAGTCGGTGACTCCACCCACGCGAGTGTTCTCCACGGTGTAGTTAACCCGCTCCACCGGGCTGAAATACGCATCCACAGGTATGACTCCGATGGCGTGGTCGGGCTTCTTGTTGCGCTCCGCAGGCGAGAAGCCCCGTCCTGGCTCCACCACAGCCTCCAGGCTGAGTTCAGCCTCGCGCCCCCTGTCGGGGGAACCGTCCTCCGCAGCCATTCCCATGAGCCGCGCGATGCGGAGCTCAGGGTTGAGGATCTCGACGTCTGCGTCGGCCTCGAAGTCGGAGGCCAGCACGTCAATGCCGCCGGCTCCCCGCTTGTGAAGCCTGATCACCCTGGGAGTGTCGCCGTGCAGTCTCACCAGAAGATCCTTGAGGTTGAGAATGATGTCGGTGACATCCTCGTACACGCCTGGGATCGTCGAGAACTCGTGCAACACGCCCTCGATCTTCACCGACGTCACAGCCGCTCCCGGCAGCGACGACAGGAGAACCCTGCGCAGGGAGTTGCCCAGAGTAATGCCGTATCCCCTCTCCAACGGCTCCACGACGAACCTCCCGTAGCGCTCGCCGTCCTCTTGACACTCAATTCGCGGCCTCGGAGATTCGATCATAGCGTGCTCAACACCTTCCTTCCGTTTCGACCGGCGTTACTTGGAGTACAGCTCAACAATGAGTTGCTCCTGGATATCGAGGTCGATCTGGTCCCTGGTTGGCACTGACAGAACCTTGCCGCTCAACCGGTCATCGCCAAGGGACAGCCACGCCGGAACCGTAGGCGGAGCTGATTCCGCGATAGCCTTGAACTGCTCCATGCTCCTGGAAGACGGCCTGACGGCTATCTCGTCTCCCGGGCGAACCTGGTAAGAGGGAATGGAAACCTTCTTGCCGTTCACGGTGAAATGCCCGTGCCGCACCAGCTGCCTGGCCTGCGGCCGTGACTGAGCCAGTCCCAGACGGTAGACCGCGTTGTCAAGCCTGGTCTCCAGCAGCGCCAGAAGGTTCTCGCCGGTGATGCCGCGCTTCCTCTCGGCGATATGGAAGTACCTGGCGAACTGGGCCTCATGCACGCCGTAAATCCTACGGAGCTTCTGCTTCTCCCTGAGCTGCGTTCCGTACTCCGACGTCTTCCTGCGTCCCTGGCCGTGCTGCCCCGGGGCGTACGCTCTCCTGGCTACGGCGCACTTGTTCGTATAGCATCTGTCTCCCTTGAGAAACAGCTTGGTCCCTTCGCGACGGCACAGCCGGCACACTGGACCCGTATATCTCGACATTTCGGCACCTCCTGTATGCCCTCGCTACACGCGCCTTCTTTTCGGCGGCCTGCAGCCGTTATGAGGTATAGGCGTGGTATCCTTGATCATGCTGACTTCAAGCCCTGCTGCCTGCAGCGACCTCACCGCTGCCTCGCGCCCTCCGCCGGGGCCCTTCACCAGGACCTCGATGGTGCGCATTCCGTGCTCCATAGCCGTCCGCGCCGCCGCCTCTGCAGCCTGCTGCGCCGCGAAGGGAGTGCCCTTGCGTGAGCCCTTGAAACCCTGCGTGCCCGCCGACGCCCACGAGATCACGTTTCCGGCCTGATCGGTAATGGTGATTATCGTATTGTTGAAGCTGGACTTGATATGCGCCACGCCGGCCTCAACGTTCTTGCGTTCACGCCTCTTGGTCCTAACCTGTCTCTTGCCCATTTGCCCTCCCCCTACTTCTTCCTGCCGCCCACGGTCCTCTTAGGACCCTTTCTGGTGCGTGCGTTGGTCTTGGTGCGCTGGCCCCTCACGGGAAGGCCACGGCGGTGCCTCAGCCCTCTGTAGCTGCCGATCTCGATGAGACGCTTGATGTTCTGCGCCTCCTCGCGGTGCCTGTCGCCTTCCACCTTGCAGGTGCGATCGATGGTCTCGCGGAGCTTCGAGATCTCGTCCTCGGTGAGGTCCCTCACCCGCGTGTCGGGGTCGATTCCGGTTTCCGCCAGGACCCGCTTGGACGTGGTCAGCCCGATCCCATATATATAAGTGAGGGCGATCTCAATGCGCTTATCCCTGGGAAGGTCAATGCCTGCGATTCGCGCCATATGCTACACCTCCTAGCTAGCCCTGTCGTTGCTTGTGCGTAGGGTTCTCGCAGATAACTCTAACGCGGCCTTTCCGCTTCACGATCTTGCACTTATCGCACATCTTCTTGACCGATGGTCGTACCTTCATGTCAAGCCCTCCTACTTGTATCTCCACACGATCCTGCCGCGGGTGAGATCGTACGGCGACAGCTGGATGGTGACCTTGTCGCCAGGCAGGATCCTGATGAACTTCATCCGCATCTTGCCTGACACGTGCGCCAGAACCTCGTGCCCGTTCTCCAGCTGCACCCTGAACATGGCGTTCGGCAGGGGCTCAGTGACGGTGCCTTCCACTTCAACACAATCCTCTTTAGCCATCTATGAGCATGCCCTCCTTTCTTCTCTGTGGTCTGTAAACTCTCAGCGCCGTAACAAGCTGCTGATCGGTGACTGCAAGCCCCTTCGTCAGCCTCGATGCAATGTCCTGGTCTATCTGGTCCAACAAGATCAGGTGTTTCTTGTTCTTAAGCTTGGGGTCTGACATCTTATGGGTGGAACCGTCTGCAATGTACACGTAATTGCCACCCACGAGGCGCACGACGATGAACAGCTTGCCCTTGTCCCTTCCCATCTTAGACACGACCAACTGACCCAAGGCTGGACCATCGGAAGACACACTGACGCACCCTTCCTGCACGTGTTACGGGAGAGTCAGAACCACGGGGCCATTCTCAGTGATAGCTACGGTGTGTTCGAAGTGGGCAGACAGCGAGCCGTCCCGCGTCACAGCGGTCCAGTTGTCGCTGAGCACCTCCACCCCGTGACTGCCTGCGTTGACCATAGGTTCGATTGCCAGCACCATGCCTGGCCGCAGCCTTCTGCCCTGGCCCGGACGGCCGTAGTTGGGAACCGCGGGGTCCTCGTGCATGTGCCTGCCTATGCCGTGGCCCACGAAGTCCCTCACCACGGAGAAGCCATTCGACTCCGCATGACTCTGCACCGCATAACCGATATCCCCCAGTGTCATCCCTACGCGCGCCACTTCAATGGCGGCCATCAGGCACTCCTCGGTGACTCTCATGAGCTTTCTGGCCAGAGAGCTCACCGCCCCTACGGCAAAGGTTCTGGCGGAATCACCGTGGTAGCCATCGAGCACCGCCCCTACGTCAACGCTCACGATGTCGCCCTCGGCGAGCTTCCTGTCTCCAGGGATACCGTGGATCACCTGCTCGTTGACGGACACGCAGATGCTGGCCGGATAGCCATGGTAGCCCTTGAATGAGGGCTCAGCCCCTGCCGCGCGTATGGTCTCCTCCGCTATGGCGTCAAGCTCGAGCGTGGTGATCCCAGGCCTGATCGCCTGGCCAACCCTCTCCAGGGCCTGCCACACCACGAAACCTGCGCGCCGCATGAGCTCTATCTCGGCCGGTGACTTGAAAACGATCATTCGCTGCACCTTTCCAACGCGCCGGCGATGAGCGCCTCCACCTCTTGCGGTGACCCTGAGCCGTCCACCACCCTGAGTATACCAGCTTTAGCATAGTAATCCTTGAGGGCCTCGGTGCGCTCACGGTACACTGCCAGCCTCGCCCTGACGGTCTCGGCGGTGTCGTCAGGCCTCAACGTCAGCTCTCCCCCGCATGAACACGTGCCAGGCTCCGGCGGGGGGTTGAACTCCAGGTGCCACACGCGGTTGCATCTCGGGCACACCCTGCGCCCAACGGCCCGCCTCACCAGCTCGGCCTCGGGCACCTCTATCAGCACCACGGCGTCAAGCTTCAGGCCTGACCCCGCCAGCAGCTCGTCGAGGCCCAGGGCTTGAGGGACGGTCCGGGGGAAGCCGTCCAGCACGAACCCGTTCGTGGCATCCGGCTGCGAAAGCCTCTCGCGGACGATCCCGATGGTCACGTCGTCCGGCACCAGCTCGCCGCGGTCCACGTAGGCCTTTGCCTTCGCTCCCACCTGCGAGCCTGACGCCATGGCGGCCCGAAACATGTCGCCGGTTGATATGTGGGCCACGCCGTAGCGCCGGCATATGGCCGCCGCCTGCGTTCCCTTGCCGGCTCCCGGCGGGCCCATGAGGACCATTCTCAACGCTCGGCACCTCGATTCCAAGGTTCTATGCCACAGTTCTATCTCAGAGGCTGCCTGAAGGCTACCTGAAAGCTACCTGAGGAAGCCCTCGTACTGCCTCATGATAAGCTGCGCCTCGATCTGCTTCAGGGTGTCGATGGCCACGCCCACCACGATGATCAGGCCGGTTCCGCCGAACGAGACGCCCTGCGCCGTGATGGCTGAAGTTACGTTGGGCAGAAGCGCCACGATGGCAAGGAATATGGCTCCGACGAACGTCAGGCGCGTGAGCACCCTGTCGAGGTACTCAGCAGTGGGCCTGCCGGGCCTGAACCCTGGTATGAAGCCTCCGTACTTCTTCATATTGTCCGCCACGTCTACGGGGTTGAAGGTTATGCCCGTGTAGAAATAGGCGAACACTATGATCAGCGCCGTATACAGGATGTTGTACACCCACACGTTGTACATGAACCTGTTCACCGATGAAGTGATGGCCGGAATGAACTGCGCCAGCGTGGCCGGGAAGGCCAGCACCGACGAGGCGAAGATCACAGGGATCACGCCGGCCTGGTTCAGCTTCATTGGCATGTGGGTGCTCTGCCCGCCGTACACCCTGCGGCCAACCACCCGCTTGGGGTACTGCACCGGCAGTTTGCGCTGGGCCTCGGAGACCGCCACCAGCGCGGTGATCAGCGCTCCGCCGCCCACTATCCAGAACAGGATGTATAGCCAGTTTATGCCGCCTTGCTTCAGCATCTCGAATCCATGACGGAGCGAGTTGGGAAAGGCCGACACTATGCCCGTGAAGATCAGCAGGGATATGCCGTTGCCGATGCCCTTCTCCGTGATCTTGTCGCCCAGCCAGATGGCGGCCGAGGCGCCGGCAGTCAGCGTCAGTATCGTGGTGAGCCTCCAGATGAAGCCTGGCCTGACTGCGCCGATGAGCATCGCCGAGTAGCTCCAGCCCTGAATCAGAGCCAGCACCACTGCAGCGTACCTGGTGTACTGGGATATCTTCTTACGCCCCTCGGGCCCCTCTTTCTTGAGCTCCGCGAGGGCCGGTATCACCGCCGTCAGAAGCTCGAACACGATGGACGCGGTGATGTAAGGGCCGACGTTCAGGCCGAACAGCGTGAACCTCGACAACGCGCCGCCTGAGAACATGTCAAGCAAGCTCAGTAGGCCCGCTCCGGTCTCCCCTGCGACCCTGCTGAACTCCTCGACAACCTTGACCGTGTCTACGCCTGGTACGGGTATGAAGGAGCCGATCCTGTACACCACCAGCAGCGCCGCGGTGAACAGGATCTTCTTGCGAAGATCCGGCACCTTCCAAGCATTGACCAGGGCTGCCAGCACCTATACCACCTCCGCGGAGCCTCCAGCTGCCTTAATCTTCTCCACAGCCGACTCGCTGAACTTGTTGGCCTGCACCGTGAGGGACTTGGTTAGCTCTCCGTCGCCGAGCACCTTCACCTTGACATCGTAGCCGCGCACCAGGCCGAGCTCCTTCAGGGCCTCCACGGTGACGACGTCGCCGGCGCTAAAGCGCTCTTCCAAGTCTGCGATGTTCACTACTGCGTACTCCACCTTGAACTTGTTATTGAAGCCCCGCTTCGGCAGGCGCCTGTAGATAGGAGTCTGGCCGCCCTCAAAGCCAAAGCGCTTGCCTCCTCCTGATCTAGAAAGCTGACCCTTCTGACCGCGGCCGCTGGTCTTTCCCCAACCTGATCCGTGGCCACGGCCAACCCGTTTCCGCTCGCGTTTGGCGCCGAACGGGGGACGCAGATCTTCCAGTCTCATCCCTGCACCCCTCTCACTCGTTCTCCACGACTTCAACCAGGTGACGCACTTTGTGCAGCATCCCCCGGATGGTCGGAGTGTCGTCGTGCTCAACCGTCTGGCCGAGCCTGCGCAGGCCCAATGCGCGCACAGTGGCCCGCTGGTCTTCCGGTGCGCCGATGGCGCTCTTCTTCCAGGTGACCACAAGCTTCTTAGCCATCAGAACCCCTCCTACCTCGCTACTTCCTCGACCGACTTGCCGCGCATCTGGGCGACCTCGGCTGCCGTTCGCATGGACAATAGCCCCTGAAGGGTGGCGTAGGCCATGTTCAGCGGGTTGTTCGACCCAAGCGACTTGCTGAGGATGTCGCGGTACCCTGCCAGTTCCAGCACTGCCCTGACGGCCCCGCCGGCGATCAAGCCAGTTCCAGGGCCCGCGGGCTTAAGCATAACACATCCGGCCCCGAATGTCGCGGTCACCTCGTGCGGCACCGTAGTGCCGACCATGGGCACTCGCACAAGATTCTTCTTTGCGTCATCGGCACCTTTCCTGATGGCCTCCGAAACCTCGTAGGCCTTGCCGATGCCTATCCCCACGTGGCCCTGCTCGTCGCCGACGACCACCAGCGCCCTGAAGCTCCGCGTGCGGCCACCCTTGGTCGTCTTCGCCACGGGGTTGATGCTAACTACCTTTTCCTTGAGGTCCAAACCCTCAGGATTCACTCTTCCCATGATCTGCCCTCCCCCGTTAGAACTCCAGGCCCGCCTCGCGGGCTCCTTCAGCCAGAGCGGCCACTCTGCCGTGGAACAGGTTTCCGCCTCGGTCAAACACGACTCTGGTTATCCCCTTGGCCAGCGCCCTCTCTGCTATCACCTGGCCCACGTACTTGGCGGCAGCGATGTTGCCTCCGTAGCCCACCTTCGCCTTGATCTCAGGCTCTACCGTGGACGCCGCGACCAGAGTGTGGCCCTGCACATCATCGATGATCTGTGCGTAGATGTTGGCTAGGCTCCTGAACACCGCCAGCCTGGGCCTTTCAGGGGTGCCCTTCACGTGCTTGCGAATGCGCCTGTGGCGGCGGATGCGGGCCTCTTTCCTGTCAACTCTGCTGTACACTTCGAGTCGCTCCTTTCACTCTGCCAAAGGCGCGGTTACTTGCCGCCGCCCTTACCCATCTTGCCGGCCTTGCCCGCCTTGAGCGCCACGCGCTCGCCGGTGTACCGGATGCCCTTGCCGTGATAGGGCTCAGGCTTACGCACGGCACGGATGTTGGCGGCTGTCTGGCCCACCAGTTCCTTATCGAAGCCCTTCACGATGATCTTGTTGGGCGCCGGCACGTCGATGGTTATGCCCTCAGCCGGCACTATCTCCACAGGATGCGAGTATCCCACGTGAAGCACCAGGTTGGAGCCTTGCTTTATGGCCCTGTAACCAGTGCCCACTATGTCAAGGCTCTTCGAGAACCCCTTCGTCACGCCTTCCACCATGTTGGCGATGAGGGTCCTGGTGAGCCCATGCATTGCCCTGTGGATCCTGCCGTCCGACGGGCGAGTGACCAGGATCTCCGTGTCGCGGATCTCCACGCCGATGTCCGCTGGGAGTTCGCGGCTCATCGTTCCCTGTGGGCCCTTCACCGTGATCTGCCTGCCGTCGAGCTTGACGTCAACGCCGGCGGGCACAGCTATTGGCATTCTACCGATTCTCGACATGTCTACAACACCTACCACATGTAGCAGATGACCTCGCCGCCGAGGCCGGCTTCCCGTGCCTGACGGTCAGTCATGAGCCCGCGAGACGTTGAGATAACGGCCACTCCCAAGCCGTTGAGAACCTTGGGGATCTCATCCTTCTTCACGTACACACGCAGCCCTGGCTTGCTGATGCGCTTCAGGCCACGGATGACCCTCTGCTTGTTGGCGCCATACCTCATGGTCACCCTAAGCACGTTTTGCGTCTCGCCAGGCACAACGTCAAAGTCCTTGATGAAGCCCTCCTCTTTCATGATTCGGGCTAGCTCCAGCTTTATGTTGGACGCGGGTATCTCGACGACCTCGTGGTACACGGTATTGGCGTTGCGTATCCTGGTAAGCATATCCGCAATCGGGTCTGTCAACACCATCGTCCTTTACCTCCTCTCGTGGCGTGCCCTGCTGTTACCAACTCGCCTTGGTCACGCCGGGGATCTCTCCCCTTGAGGCGAGGGTCCGGAAGCAGATCCTGCACATGTTGAACTTGCGCATATATGCCCGAGGCCTTCCGCAGAGCGGGCAGCGGTTGTATTTCCTCACTGCATACTTGGGCCCTTTGAGCCACTTCTGAACGAGACCTTTCCGTGCCAAGTATCTCCCCCCTCACTTAATGGCTTACAGGGAGACCCATGAGCCGCAGCAGCTCGAGGCCTTCCTCATCGGTCTTGGCTGATGTGACGATGGTGATGTCCATCCCACGAACCTTGTCTACCTTGTCGTAATCGATCTCCGGGAACACCAGCTGCTCCTTGAGGCCGAGCGTGTAGTTGCCCCTGCCGTCCAGGGCGTTGGGGGACACGCCCCTGAAGTCTCTGATCCTGGGCAATGCCGCGTTGAACAGCTTATCCAGGAAGTAATACATCCTCGGGCCACGGAGAGTTACCTTGCAGCCGATGGGCATGCCGGCACGGACCTTGAAGGCCGCAATTGACCTCTTGGCCCTGGTGATCGCGGGCTTCTGCCCAGTTATCAGCATCATGTCGTTGGCCGCCGCCTCGAGAGCCTTCGGGTCCTGGATGGCATCGGAAACGCCCATGTTCACGTGGACCTTCACGATGCGAGGCACCTGCATGACGTTCTTGTAGCCGAACTTCTCCTCGAGGGCGGGAACGACTTCGTTGTAGTACTTCTCCTTAAGCCTCGGAGTCCTGTCCATGTAAATGACCTCCTCCCGGCCTTACCTCTTCTACTTATCCAGCCCGGCCCCGCACTTCTTGCAGGTCCTCACGAACTTCCCGGGCTCCTTCTCCGCCATACCGACCCTAGTGGGCTTGTTGCACTTGGAGCAGACCACCATGACCTTGCCTATCGGCATCGGCGCAGGGCGCTCGATGATGCCCCCCTGCGGGTTCTCGTTGGTGGGCCTGGTATGGCGCTTCACCAAGTTCAAGTTCTCCACAACTATCTTCTGTTCGCGCGGCAACACTCGAAGGACCTTGCCGCGCCTGCCCTTATCCTTACCGGCGAGCACCAACACGGTGTCGCCCTTCTTGAACTTCTTCACTGAAACGGTCACCCTCGTCACACCTCCTTGCTGGACTGGTGGGCACACCCGTAAGCTATAGGACCTCCGGGGCGAGCGAGACGATCTTCATGTAGTTGCGATCCCTCAGCTCCCTCGCCACCGGCCCGAAGATGCGGGTGCCCCGAGGGTTGTTGTTGGTGTCGATGATCACTGCAGCGTTCTCGTCGAACCTGATGAAGGACCCGTCAGGCCGCCTGATCTCCTTCTTAGTGCGAACCACCACGGCCTTAACGACGTCGCCCTTCTTGACAACGCCTCCGGGCGTTGCCTCCTTAACAGTAGCAACGATAACGTCGCCGACGCTAGCGTAGCGCCTCATTCCCCCGCCGAGCACGCGGAAGCACATGACCTTCTTGGCGCCAGTATTGTCAGCCACGTTCAGCATGGTCTGAGCCTGAATCACAGCGCGTCACTCCTTTAGACGGGGCCGTCGTTACTTGGCCTTCTCAACTATCTCCACAAGCCGCCAGTGCTTCTCCTTGGAGAGGGGCCTGGTCTCGGCTATGCGGACAACGTCGCCAACCCTGCTCTCGTTGTGCTCGTCGTGCACCTTCACCCTCTCGGTGCGCCTTACAGTCTTCCCGTAAAGGGGATGCCTGAAGGTGCGCTGAAGGGCTACCACGCGAGTCTTGTTCATGGCATCGCTAACCACGACGCCCTGCCGTTCCTTGCGTTGGCTTCTTGCATTCTCCATCGCCTGGCCTCCTCTCTAGCGCCCTGCTATATTGAGCTCGCGTTCCCGCAGAACTGTCTTCACCACTGCAATGCTGCGCTTGACTTCAGTTATGCGGTGTGGATTCTCCAACTGGTTCGTGGCAAGCTGAAACCGTAGGTTGAAAAGCTCTTCCTTGAGGCCTGCCAGCTTCTTGTCGAGCTCCTCGTTGGATAGGCTTCTGAGCTCTTTAGCCTTCATCGGCGTCACCACCCGCTTCTTCCTTAGTGACGATCTTGGTCTTCAGCGGGAGCTTGTGCGACGCCAGGCGCAGCGCCTCGCGCGCGACATCCTCCGGAATGCCTCCCACTTCAAACATCACGCGTCCCGGCTTAACCACCGCGACCCAGTACTCCGGCGCGCCCTTGCCCGATCCCATACGGGTCTCCGCAGGCTTCCGGGTCACCGGCTTGTCGGGGAAGACCTTGATCCACATCTTGCCGCCGCGCCTGGTGTACCTGGTGATGGCGATACGCGCAGCCTCGATCTGGCGGCTGGTGACCCACGCCGGCTCCAGGGCCTGCAGCCCGAACTCGCCGTCAGTCACGGCGTTGCCCCGCGTGGCCTTGCCTCTCATCGTGCCCCGCTGCTGCTTGCGGAACTTAACCTTCTTCGGCATCAACATTTACTGAGCTCCTCCTCCCTGCCGCCTGTCACGGCCCTTCGTAGGGAGAACCTCACCCTTGTACACCCACACTTTGACGCCAATCTTGCCGTACGTGGTCATCGCCTCAGCGAACCCGTAGTCGATATCGGCCCTCAGGGTGTGTAGCGGCAGCTTACCGCTGCTGTAACCTTCAGTCCTGGCGATCTCGGCGCCGCCCAGCCTTCCGCTGGTCTTCATGCGGATGCCCTGAACGCCCAGACGCTCCGCCCTCATCATCGCCTGCTTCATGGCGCGCCTGAACGAGATCCTGCGCTCCAGCTGGTTCGCGATGTTCTCCGCGATGAGCTGCGCATCGGCTTCCGGATGCCTTATCTCAAGGATGTTCACCGAAACCTGCTTGCCGGTCATCGCCTCGAGGTCCTTACGAAGCGCCTCGGCCTCCGCGCCCCCACGGCCGATGACCATACCAGGCCTGGCGGTGTGGATCGTTACCCTGATCCTGTTGGCCGCGCGCTCGATCTGGATCCGCGACACCCCCGCCGCATAAAAGCGCTCCTTCACGTACTTCCGAAGCTTCAGATCCTCGTGCAGCAGGTCGGCGTACTTCTTATCCGCATACCACGTGGAGTCCCACGTCCGGGTGATTCCAAGCCTAAGGCCTATCGGATTGACCTTCTGCCCCACGCTCTAACCCTCCCTCTCTCTGACGATCACTGTGATGTGGCTTGTGCGCTTGAGGATCCTGTCGGCCATACCCCGCAAACGAGGGAGTATCCTCTTCATCGTCGGCCCGGCGTCTACGTACGCCTTCGCCACGTAGAGATCGTCACGGGTAAGGTTGAGGTTGTTCTCGGCGTTGGCCGCCGCCGACGCTACGACTTTGTACACCGGCTCGGCGGCGACGTACGGAGCGTACTTCAGAATGGTCAGGGCCTCGTCAACGCTCTTGCCGCGCACCATGTCAAGCACCCGGCGGACCTTCCGGGGCGACATGCGCACGTATCGAGCCACTGCTTTCGCTTCCACTCTGCCCGACCTCCTTACCTCATCTTCGCAGTCTTGTCAGTCTGTCTGTGCCCCCTGAACGTGCGGGTGGGGGCGAACTCGCCGAGCCTGTGCCCTACCATGTCTTCAACGATGTAAACCGGAACGTGCCGTCTGCCATCGTGCACGGCTATGGTGTGCCCCACCATGTCGGGGGTTACCATAGAGGCCCTGGCCCAGGTCTTTATTACTTCCTTCTTGCCAGCCTGGTTCAGAGCTTTGACCTTCTTCTCCAAAGCTGGGTGAACGTACGGTCCCTTCTTCAGCGACCTTGCCATCCTTCGGCGCGCCTCCTTTCAGAACCTCGTCGTCACTTGCTGCCGCGGCGTCGGACTATCAGGCGGTCCGAGGCCTTAGGCTTGCGCGTTCTGTGTCCGAGCGTGGGAACGCCCCACGGGGTGACAGGACCCGGCATGCCGATGGGCGCCCTGCCCTCGCCACCGCCGTGTGGATGGTCAACGGGGTTCATGACGCTACCGCGAACGTGCGGACGCTTGCCCAGCCATCTCTTGCGGCCGGCCTTGCCCAGGGTGATGTTCTCGTGCTCCACGTTGCCCACCTGGCCAACCGTGGCACGGCACTCCGCTGGCACCATTCTCATCTCTGAAGACGGCAACCTCAAAGTGACGTACCCGCCCTCGCGGGCCATGATCTGCGCGCTGGCGCCGGCTGACCTCACGAGCTGCGCCCCCTTGCCTGGGAAGAGCTCGATGTTGTGGACTACGGTGCCCACGGGGATGTTCTCCAGCGGAAGAGCGTTGCCAGGCTTGATGTCGGCGTCAGGGCCTGACATTATCACGTCGCCCACCTTCAGCCCCAGCGGGGCAAGGATGTAGCGCTTCTCGCCGTCCCTGTACACCACCAGCGCAATCCTGGCGGACCTGTTGGGGTCGTACTCGATGCTGGCTATCCGGCCAGGCACCCCATCCTTATCCCTCTTGAAGTCGATGATCCGGTAGGCCCGCTTGTGGCCTTTTCCGCGGAACCTCAACGTGACCCTGCCTTCTGCGTTGCGCCCACCGCTTCTCCGCAGCGGAGCCACGAGGGACTTCTCAGGCCGGGTCGACGTGATCTCCTCGAAAGTGGACACAGTCATCTGCCTGCGCCCCGGCGTAGTGGGCTTGAAAGCCTTGATTGCCATCCCGCATACCTCCTTTGCTGCGATTCGTTAGGCGCCTTCGAACAGTGGGATGCGGTCCCCAGCCTTCAAAGTGACGACAGCCTTCTTCCAGGTGGGCGTCCGTCCCTCGAAACGCCCTTGCCTCTTGAGCTTGCCTCGCACGGTCATGGTGTTCACGTCCGTGACGGTCACGTTGAAGAGCGCCTCGACCGCCTTGGCGATCTCGATCTTGTTGGCGTCACGTTTCACCTCGAAGACGTACTTGCCCTCGGTGGTGAGCCGGTTCGATTTCTCAGTGATGATCGGCCTTATGATTATGTCCTGAGGATGTGCCATCACGCCAAGGCCTCCTCTACTGCAGCCACCGCATCGCGGCTGATCACCAGCGCGGTGTGCCTCACTATGTCGTAAACGTTCAGCCCCTCCACGGTGAGAGCCAGCGCATCCGGGATGTTCCTGGTGGAACGCTCCACCGTGTCGTCAGCTGACGCCGTTACCACCAGCGGCTTGTCGGCGCCGATGGCCTTAAACAGCTGGACCATGGCCTTGGTGCTCGGCTTATCCAGCTCCAGCGAGTCGATGACGTACACCGCGTTCTCCTGCGCCCTGGCGGAGAGCGCTGAGAGCAGCGCCAGACGCCTCACCTTCCTGGGGATCCTGTATCCATACTTCCTGGGCGTCGGACCGAACACGATGCCTCCGCCAACCCACAGAGGCGACCTGCGGGAGCCGTGCCTGGCCCTGCCGGTACCCTTCTGGCGCCAGGGCTTGCGGCCGCCGCCCGCCACCTCGGAGATGGTCTTGGTATCATGCGTGCCAGACCGCCTCGAGGCCAGCTGGAGCGTTACAGCTTCGTGAACCGCGTACTCGTGGGGCTCTATTCCGAAGACGGCGTCAGGAAGCTCCACCTCTCCGAGCTTATTGCCTTTCATGTCGTAAAGTGGTGCTACGGGCATTTCCTACGCCTCCTTACTTCTTCCTGGCCTTCACAGACTCGCGCACGGTCACGAGGCCGCCGTTGGGCCCAGGCACGGAACCGCGAACCATGATCAGGTTGCGCTCAGGCTCCACCCTGACAACCTTGAGCCCCAGCGTCGTCACCCTCTCGCCGCCGAGCCTGCCCGGCATCTTGCGCCCCTTGAACACCCTCGCAGGGTCAGTTGCGCCGAGGGAGCCCACCCTGCGGTGGTACATGGAGCCATGGCTCATGGGGCCGCGCCGGAAGTTCCATCTCTTCACCACGCCCGCGAAGCCGCGCCCGCGGGAGGTGCCGGTCACGTCGATCAGGTCGCCGGCGGAGAACATCTCCACGGTGAGCTCCTGTCCGAGCTTGTACTCGTCGGCCGACTCCACCCTGAACTCCCTGAGGAAGCGCTTAGGCTTCACCTTGGCTGCGGCGAAGTGCCCCGCCATCGGCTTGTTCACCCTGCGCTCCTTGATGTCGTCGAAGCCCACCTGGATCGCCTCATAGCCGTCGGTGGCCTTGTGCTTCTTCTGCACAACGACGCAGGGACCGGCTTCTATAACCGTAACTGGATGAACCAAGCCGTCCTCCTCGAACAGCTGAGTCATCCCAATCTTTCTGCCCAGTATAGCTCTGCCCATGCGTAACACCTCCCTCTGGCCTACAGCTTGATCTCTATGTCGACTCCTGCGGGCAGGTCAAGCCGCATGAGCGCGTCTATCGTTCTCGGGGTGGGCTCAATGATGTCGATGAGCCTCTTGTGCGTCCTCATCTCGAACTGCTCCCTCGAGTCCTTGTCGATGTGGACTGAACGGAGCACCGTGTACACGTTCTTCTCAGTCGGCAGAGGCACCGGCCCCGACACCCGCGAGCCCATGCGCCTGGCGGTGTCGACGATCCTCTCGGCGGACTGGTCGAGGATCTTGTGGTCGAAGGCTCTCAGCTTGATGCGAATCCTCTGGGTTGCCACGTAGACTCCCTCCTAGTCGCCCGATTGCTTTTGCGGACATACTCCCCGTGAGTTACTCCCCCCGTCGGGAGCGAGGGGACAATCTCACGATTCATCGCAAAGGGTGGGGGCGGGAGCCCCGCCCCCCAACGTGCCGGCCGCCGCGGGCCAGCTTAGCTTCCTTACACTGAAGACCGCAACGTGAACCGCTACGTTACTCGCTGATGGCGGTGACGACGCCGGAGCCAACGGTGCGGCCACCCTCGCGGATGGCGAAGCGCAGACCGACTTCCATGGCGATGGGCGTGATCAGCTCAACGTTCATCACGGTGTTGTCGCCAGGCATCACCATCTCGACGCCCTCAGGAAGCCTGATGGTGCCGGTGACGTCCGTGGTCCTGAAGTAGAACTGAGGACGGTAGTTGTTGAAGAACGGGGTATGCCTTCCGCCCTCCTCCTTCGTCAGCACGTACACCTGGCCGGTGAACTTGGTGTGCGGGGTGATGGACCCGGGCTTCGCCAGAACCATGCCGCGCTCCACCTCGTCCCTGTCGATTCCCCTGAGCAGGCAGCCAACGTTGTCGCCGGCCTGACCCTGGTCAAGGATCTTGCGGAACATCTCGACGCCGGTGACCACGGTCTTCCTGATGTCAGGCCTGAGGCCGACGATCTGGACCTCGTCGCCAACCTTCACGATGCCGCGCTCGATACGGCCGGTCACGACCGTGCCGCGGCCGGTGATGGTGAACACGTCCTCAATGGGCATGAGCAGCGGCTGGTCGACGAGACGCTGCGGCTCGGGGAAGTACCTGTCGACTTCGTCCATGAGCTTCCAGATCCGTCCGCACCACTCGCACTCGCGGCTGCCGCAGCCGCACTCCAGGGCCTTCAGAGCCGACACCGCGACCACGGGGGTGTCGTTGCCGGGGAACTCGTACTGCGTCAGAAGATCGCGCACTTCCAGCTCCACCAGCTCGAGAAGCTCGGGGTCGTCCACTGCGTCGGACTTGTTCAGCGCCACCACGATGGAGGGCACGCCCACCTGACGGGCGAGCAGGATGTGCTCACGGGTCTGAGGCATCGGGCCGTCGGCCGCCGACACCACGAGGATGGCGCCGTCCATCTGAGCTGCACCGGTGATCATGTTCTTGACGTAGTCAGCGTGACCAGGGCAGTCCACGTGGGCGTAGTGCCTCTTATCCGTCTCGTACTCCACGTGCGACGTGTTGATGGTGATTCCGCGGGCCTTCTCCTCGGGGGCCTTGTCGATCTTGTCGAACTCCATGTACTGGGCCATGCCCACCTTGGAAAGGCAGTTGGTTATGGCAGACGTCAACGTGGTCTTGCCATGGTCAACGTGACCGATGGTGCCGATATTCAGATGCGGCTTGGTCCTCTCAAATTTCTGCTTGGCCATGTTTCTCAAACCTCCCTTGTGATCTCAGGAAAAAACTCCTCGGTACTTCCTGATTATCTCCTGGGCCTTGCCGGGCGGCGTTGGCTCGTACCTAAGGAAATGCATCGTATGATTCGCCCTGCCCTGCGAGAGCGAACGTAACGTGGTTGCGTAACCGAACATCTCGGCCAGAGGGATCTGGGCTCTGATCACCTGATTGGGCCCCTGCGGCTCCAGGGATTGCACCTTTCCCCGCCTTGCCCCGATGTCAGCCATCAAGTCCCCCACATACTGCTCAGGCGTTTCGACCTCAACCTGCATTATGGGCTCAAGGAGAATCGGCGAAGCAGCCTGCACTGCCTCCTTGAAACCTATGGACGCCGCGATCTTGAACGCCATCTCTGAAGAGTCAACCTCATGGTAAGACCCATCCAAGAGCGACACCTTCACGTCCACCACAGGGTAGCCAGCCAGCACTCCCACTGACGCCGCCTCCCTGATGCCCTGCTCCACCGCGGGCACGAACTCCTTTGGCACGGTGCCGCCCACCACTTTGTTCTCGAACACCACTCCGGAGCCGCGCACGCCTGGCTCGATCTCCAGCACCACATGGCCGTACTGGCCGCGGCCGCCGGTCTGCCTCACGAACCGGCCCTCCTGGGTCACCGTGCCCGTCACCGTCTCCCTGTAGGCAACCTGAGGCTGGCCGACGTTGGCCTGCACGTTGAACTCCCGCATCAGCCTGTCGACGATGATCTCAAGGTGAAGCTCGCCCATGCCCTCGATGATGGTCTGGCCGGAATCCGGATCCGTATGCACCTTGAACGTGGGATCCTCATCCGTCAGCTTCGCCAGGGCCAGAGCCAGGCGCTCCTCATCAGCCTTGCTCTTGGGCTCGACGGCGACGGCGATGACCGGGTCCGGGAAGACCATCCTCTCAAGGAGCACCGGATGCCTTTCGTCTGACAAGGTGTCGCCGGTGGTGATGTCACGCGGGCCCACCGCGGCGGCTATGTCTCCAGTGGATATGACGCTGAGCTCCTCACGGTGGTTGGCGTGCATCCTCAGGATCCTGCCGAGGCGCTCACGCTTGCCCTTAGACGCGTTGTACACCACCTGGCCCGCGCGGGCCATCCCGGAGTACACCCGGAAGTACGCCAGCTTCCCGACGTACGGATCGGTGGCTATCTTGAACGCCAGCGCACAGAAGGGCTCGTCGTCGGAGGGCTTCCGCTCGACGCGGACCTCCGAATCGCTCGGGTCGACCCCAACCACGGGAGGCATATCCACGGGGCTGGGCAGGAAGTCAACCACCGCGTCAAGAAGCGGCTGCACTCCCTTGTTCCTGTACGAGGACCCGCACAGCACCGGGATGATCCTCGCCGCCAGCGTCGCCCTGCGTAGCGCCGCCATCAGCACTTCCTTCGATATCGGCTCGCCGGCGACGTAGAGCTCCATGGCCTCGTCGTCGTTCTCAGCCACCTTCTCCACCATGCGCTCGCGGGCCGTCTCCGCGATCTCCACAAGGTCGGCCGGTATCTCGCCCACCTCGAAGTTCAATCCGAGGTCGTCGTTGTACGTGATTGCCTTCATGTTGATCAGGTCGACCATGCCCCTGAAGGTGTCCTCCGCGCCGATGGGAACCTGAATCGCGACAGGCACCGTTCCGAGGCGCTGCTCCATCATGCGCATCACGTTCTCGAAATCGGCCCCCACCCTGTCCATCTTGTTAACGAAGGCTATCCTGGGCACCCCGTACCTGTCGGCCTGACGCCAGACGGTCTCCGACTGCGGCTGCACGCCCTCCACCGCGGAGAACACCGCCACCGCGCCGTCCAGCACTCTCAGGGAGCGCTCCACCTCTACAGTGAAGTCAACGTGCCCGGGCGTGTCTATGATGTTTATCTGGTGACCGCGCCATTCGCACGTGGTGGCCGCAGAGGTTATCGTGATGCCGCGTTCCTGCTCCTGCACCATCCAGTCCATTGTGGCTGTGCCCGAATCCACATCACCAATGCGGTGGGTTCGCCCGGTGTAGAAGAGGATACGCTCGGTGGTCGTGGTCTTGCCGGCGTCGATATGAGCCATTATGCCGATGTTGCGTATCATGTCAAGAGGCAGCATTCCCGACTCCTGCATCTCCCTTCTCCCCCCTCCGTGCGCCACAACCTGCTGGATGCGCTGTGATAGCGGTGTTTACCACCTGTAGTGTGCGAATGCCCTGTTGGCTTCCGCCATCTTGTGCATGTCCTCGCGCTTCTTCACCGAAACGCCCTGTCCCGCTGCAGCATCGAGGATCTCCGCTGCAAACCGCTGGCTCATGGTCCTTTCCGATCTGTTGCGCGCGTTGGTCACGATCCACCTTATCGCCAGGGCCTTGCGCCTTTCCGCCCTGACCTCCACCGGCACCTGGTAGGTTGCTCCACCCACCCTGCGCGGCCTAACCTCTAGAACCGGCATGACGTTCTTCAGCGCGCGCTCCAGGGTTTCCAGCGGATCCTTCCCCGTCTTGCTCTCGATGATGCTAGCTGCCTCGTAGAAGATCCTCTCGGCAGTCCCCTTCTTGCCGGAGAGCATTATCTTGTTGATGAACTCCGACACGAGAACCGAACCGTAAACGGGATCAGGCGCCACGTGCCGCCGGCTGACACGACCTCGTCTTGGCATTTTTCAACCTCCCCTCGAGCCCAGAAAGGTGTCACTTCGGACGCTTGGCGCCGTACTTCGACCTTCCCTGACGTCTATTGACAACTCCAGCAGCATCCAATGTGCCGCGGATGATGTGGTACCTAACGCCCGGCACGTCCTTCACTCGGCCGCCTCTGATCAGTACGACTGAGTGCTCCTGCAGGTTGTGCCCAACACCCGGGATGTACGCGGTAACCTCGAGCCCGTTGGTCAGCCTCACCCTGGCGATCTTCCTGAGAGCCGAGTTCGGCTTCTTCGGAGTGGTCGTTCTCACCACCGTGCACACCCCTCTGCGCTGAGGAGAGCCCTCGCCGAAACGAGTCCTGCGACTGAGGGAGTTGTACTGGTACCTCAGAGCCGGAGCGGATGTTCTTTTGGCGCTCTGACGCCTACCCTTTCTCACCAGCTGATTTATGGTTGGCATGCGTGCCACCTCCTTCCCTGACAGTCACCTCGGACAACTTGCTGCAGGCGCGAGTGAACGCCCCTTGCGGGCCCACACCGGGTGCAAAGGGCGAGGACTATTCGTCCAGGATCGCGGCGGAAGCCGCGCCAACCTCTATCCCGCACACCTTGCCGAGTTCCGACATCGTGTCGACAATGATAACCGGTATACCTTTGGCCTGGCACAAAGCCTTAAGGTCGCGAACCACTCTCTCTTCGGCGTCGCGGGCCACAAATACTGTCCTGACGCCGCCACGCTCGAGAGCTCTCATCGTCTGCTTCGTGCCGATCACCCGGCTGGTTGCAGCGGCAAGTTCCTCGTACATAAGCGGTTTCGCCCCTCCCAAGCCGGCCTGAACTGCACGTATTGCACTCGTTCAGACAGTTTTACATTTTACCATCAGCACTATGGGCTGTCAATATACATTGGCGAGGCTCGCGCGCAGGCGCGCAAGCGGGAGCGGCCCGGCTTCCGGCCACTCCCGCGTTTGCATCGATGGCTAGCGCTTGGCCCGGGGCACCGCTGCTTCCGCCGAATCCGGCGTGATCTCAGCGTCCGTCGCAGCCGGCACCTCTTGAGCGTCCGGAGCACCCGCAAAGCCTTGCGCTTCGGGAGCATCCTGCTGAGGCTCCGGATCCGCGGGGTTCGTCGCCTTCACCGCTCCGTCCGACGGGGAGGACGCCTCCTCCTTCACAGCGGTGGCGGTGGTAGCAGGGCGCTCCAGGAGCTCCTTCAGCCTCTGCAGACCCGAGACGCTCTCTCCCACCGGGGCGCCCAGCGTAGGCATGCCCAGCGCCGGCGCGACCTTCCGTCGGTCGAAACGCTCCGTTCTCGGCTGCGCAGCGAGCCCGGCGCCAGCGCCGCCGGCAGCAGCAGCGGCAGGCAGGCCCTCCAGCCCCGCTGCTCCAGCGGCTCCAGGCATGGGCGCCGTGGCTGAAGGCTCGATGCCCAGCACCAGGTCGGCGTCGGCCTCGGCATCGACCGCAAGCTTGATGCCGCGGTACCTGGACATGCCTGTGCCGGCCGGGATCAGCTTGCCGATGATGACGTTCTCCTTCAGGCCGATGAGCGGGTCGGTCTTGCCCTTGATGGCGGCATCCGTCAGCACCCTGGTGGTCTCCTGGAACGACGCCGCCGACAGGAAGCTGTCGGTCTGCAGCGACGCCTTGGTGATCCCCAGAAGCAGCGGCCTGGCCTTGGCCACAGGCAGTCCGCTCTCCTCGGCCTCCGTGCATGCTTCCTCGTATCTGAATACGTCCACGCTCTCGCCGGGAAGCAGGTCGGTTCCGCCTGGGTCCTCCACCTTCACCTTGCGCATCATCTGGCGCACGACCACTTCGATGTGCTTGTCGTTGATCTCCACGCCCTGGCTGCGGTAAACGTCCTGCACTTCTCTGACGATGTACTGCTGCACCGCCGAAGTGCCACACACCCTGAGCAGCTCGTGCGGGTCAAGCGACCCTTCGGTGAGCCTGTCGCCGGCTCTCACCCTGTCGCCGTCGCGAACCGCCAGGCGGGCGCCCTGCGGCACGTTGTACTCGTGCTCCTCACCGTCGTCGCCCACGACCACGACCTTCCGCATGCCACGGGCATCCTCGATCCTCACGGTGCCGTCCAACTCGGTCATCACCGCCCTGCCCTTGGGCTTTCTGGCCTCGAACAGCTCCTCCACCCTGGGCAGGCCCCGCGTGATGTCGTCGCCGGCCACGCCACCGGTGTGGAACGTCCTCATGGTCAGCTGCGTTCCGGGCTCACCAATGGACTGGGCGGCGATGATGCCCACCGCCTCGCCCACCTCCACCAGCTGCCCGGTGGCAAGGTTCCTTCCGTAGCACGACGCGCACACGCCGTACCTGGTGCGGCACTTCAGCACCGAACGCACCGGCCACTCCTTGTAGCTCGCGTCGATGATAGCCGCGATGTCCTCATCTATCATCTGGTTCTTCCTGAGCAGCACCTCGCCGGTGCCCTCGTCCACGAGCTCCTTCAGGCTCACCCTGCCGACGACCCTGTCAGCCAGGCTCTCGATGACGGTGTCTCCCTCCACCAGGGCGGTGGCGGTGATGCCATCTTCGGTGCCGCAGTCCTCCTCGCGCACGATCACGTCCTGCGCCACGTCAACGAGGCGCCTGGTGAGGTAGCCGGAGTCGGCCGTCCTCAGTGCGGTGTCAGCCAGGCCCTTCCTGGTTCCGTGGGTGGAGATGAAGTACTCCAACACGTTCAGGCCCTCGCGGAAGTTGGACTTGATGGGCACGTCGATGGTGCGCCCGGACGGGTCGGCCACAAGGCCCCTCATACCTGCCAGCTGGTTAAGCTGCTGCACGTTGCCGCGGGCTCCCGAGATGGCCATCATGTACACTGGGTTCAGCTGCTCCACGGTGAACTCGCCCTCGTTCCCGACTGCCACAGCCTCCTGCAACTGCTCCGGGTCGAGGTGCGACACCATGGCCTTCTGCACCCGCTCGCGGGCCTCGGTCCACACGTCGATGATGAGGTTGTACTTCTCGTCCTCCAAGAGGAGGCCGCGCCTGTACTGGCCCTCTATCTGCTCGACCTTCCTTTCGGCCTCGGCGATTATCCCCGCCTTCTCCTCGGGGATCCTCACGTCCTCGATGCCCACAGTGGTGCCTGACACCGTCGCGTAGTGGAATCCCAGACGCTTGATGGCGTCCAGGATCTCCGCGGTGCGGGCGTTTCCGTACTTCCTGTGCAGCACGCCAACGAGCTTGTTCAGGAAGCTCTTGGTGGCGGGCTTGCGCCTCCTGAGGCCAGGCGAACGCAGAAGCTCCTCGACGTTCGCGCCTCTGCCCACGAAATCGCCTGAGGTGAGCCTCTCGTCGAAGCTGGACTCGGCGGAGTTGATGTACGGGAACTCCTTCGGGAACACGTCGTTGAAGATCAGCTTGCCCACGGTGGTCACTATCCTGCGCGTGTCCTCAGGATCCGCGCCATCGTGCCTCAAGAGCTTCTTGTCCTCAGGCATCCTCACGACGATCCTTGCGTGCAGCGCCACCACTCCGGCGTCGTACGCCGCCTTGGCCAGCTCCGGCGAGGAGAAGCACTTGCCCTCGCCCGTGGCGCCAACGCGCTCGAAGGTCAGGTAGTAGCAGCCCAACACCATGTCCTGCGTGGGAGTGGCCACAGGCCCTCCGTGAGCAGGCGAGAGGATGTTATTCACCGACAGCATCAGTATGCGCGCCTCGGCCTGGGCTTCAGCGGACAGCGGCACGTGCACTGCCATCTGGTCCCCGTCGAAGTCGGCATTGTACGCCGTGCACACCAGCGGGTGGATCTGGATGGCCTTGCCCTCCACCAGCACCGGCTCGAAGGCCTGGATGCCAAGGCGGTGCAATGTCGGGGCGCGGTTCAGCAGCACCGGATGCTCGGTGATGACCTCCTCCAGCACATCCCACACCTCAGGGCGTACCCGGTCCACCATGCGCTTGGCGCTCTTGATGTTGTGGGCGAAGCCCTTATCCACCAGCCGCTTCATCACGAAGGGCTTGAAAAGCTCCAGGGCCATCTCCTTTGGCAGGCCGCACTGGTGCATCCTCAGCGTCGGTCCAACCACGATCACTGAACGTCCGGAGTAGTCCACGCGCTTGCCCAACAGGTTCTGGCGGAACCTCCCCTGCTTGCCCTTGAGCAGGTCGGAAATGCTCTTCAGGGGCCTGTTTCCAGGGCCGGTCACGGGCCTGCCACGGCGCCCGTTGTCGATGAGGGCATCCACGGCCTCCTGCAGCATCCTCTTCTCGTTGCGCACTATGATATCTGGCGCCTGAAGCTCGATGAGCTTCTTCAGCCTGTTGTTCCTGTTTATCACGCGCCGGTACAGGTCGTTCAGGTCGCTGGTGGCGAACCTGCCACCGTCCAGCTGCACCATGGGCCTGAGGTCAGGCGGGATCACCGGAATGACCTCGAGCACCATCCACTCCGGCCTGGTGCTGGACTTGCGCAGAGCCTCCACCACCTCAAGCCGCCTGATGGCGCGCACGCGCCTCTGGCCGGTGGTGGTCTCTATCTCGTGCCTGAGCTCGGCGGCGAGTTCCTCCAGGTCGACGCCCCGCAGAAGCTCCTGCACCGCCTCGGCTCCCATGAGGGCCCTGAACAGCTGGCCGTACTTCTCCCGATAGTCCCGGTACTCCGCCTCGGTCAGAAGCTGCTTCTTGGCAAGAGGCGTATCACCGGGGTCAGTAACTACATAGGAAGCGAAGTATATTATCTTCTCGAGCGCCCTGGGGGACATGTCCAGCAGAAGGCCCATCCTCGACGGGATGCCCTTCAGGTACCAGATGTGCGAGACCGGCGCCGCCAGCTCTATGTGGCCCATGCGCTCGCGCCTGACCTTCGCCTTGGTGACCTCGACGCCGCACTTGTCGCACACGACGCCCTTGTAGCGAACGCGCTTGTACTTGCCGCAGTGGCACTCCCAGTCACGACAGGGGCCGAAGATCCTCTCGCAGAAGAGCCCGTCGCGCTCGGGTTTCAGGCTACGGTAGTTGATGGTCTCAGGCTTTTTCACTTCACCACTGGACCACGCCCGTATCTGTTCCGGGGATGCTATTCCTATCCTGATCTGCTCGAAATCGTTGACGTCTAGCATCCGCCTATCCCCCTTCCAACCCCTAGGGCCCTATATTTCATCGTCACCGACCAGGTCGGCATCGAACTCCTCAGTCTCCAACAGCCCATCGTGGATGGTGAGCCCTTCGGCTTCAAGCTCGCCCTCATCCTCGTAAGCATCCTGCGGTTCATCCTCGTCCTCGTCGCTGCCGCCCGCACGCTTCCGCTCGGTCTCCAGGCGCGGCAGGCCGCCTATGGCGTCAGCCCGGCCTGACCTGTTGCCTATGTCGATCCCCAGCTCGCTCGCGGTGGCCTCGATGTCGTCGTCAATCTCCTTGATCTCGATTTCCTGATCGTCGCCGGAGAGCACCTTGACGTCAAGGCACAGGCTCTGGAGCTCCTTGATGAGCACCTTGAAGGACTCAGGCACTCCGGGTTCCGGCACGTTCTCACCCTTGACGATGGCCTCGTAGGTCTTAACGCGCCCGGCGATGTCGTCGGATTTCACCGTAAGCAGCTCCTGCAGCGTGTACGCGGCTCCGTACGCCTCCAGAGCCCACACTTCCATCTCGCCGAACCGCTGCCCGCCGAACTGCGCCTTGCCGCCTAAGGGCTGCTGCGTCACCAGGGAGTACGGACCGGTGGACCGAGCATGGATCTTGTCATCCACCAGGTGCAAGAGCTTCAGCAGGTAAGCGTAACCCACCGTTACCTCCCTGTCGTAGGGCTCGCCTGTGCGTCCGTCATACAGGACTGTCTTTCCATTCTTGGGCAGCTCCGCCTTCTCAAGGAACTTGAAGACGTCCTCCTCCGTGGCCCCGTCGAACACCGGCGTGGCGATGTGGACTCCGAGAGTGGCCGCCGCCCAGCCCAGATGGGTCTCCAACACCTGGCCGATGTTCATGCGCGACGGCACGCCCAACGGGTTCAGCACGATCTCTATGGGCCTTCCGTCTGGCAGGAACGGCATATCCTCAACCGGCAGGATCTTGGCGATGACGCCCTTGTTCCCGTGCCTCCCTGCCATCTTGTCGCCCTCGGATATCTTGCGCTTCTGGGCCACGTAAACCCGAACCAGCTTGTTGACGCCAGGGCCCAACTCATCCGGCTTGTCATCGCCCTTGGCCTTGTCGCGCGAGAACACGTGCACCGCCACGACCTTGCCAGACTCGCCGTGGGGCACCCTGAGCGAGGTGTCCCTTACCTCGCGGGCCTTCTCGCCGAAGATGGCCCGGAGCAGTCGCTCCTCAGGAGTGAGCTCGGTCTCGCCCTTGGGGGTCACCTTGCCCACCAGGATGTCACCGGTGCGCACCTCGGCCCCGACGCGGATTATGCCCTCCTCGTCCAGGTCCTTCAGGGCGTCTTCGCTGACATTGGGGATGTCCCGGGTTATCTCCTCGGGGCCCAGCTTGGTGTCGCGGGCCTCGCACTCGTATTCCTCTATATGGATGGACGTGAACTTGTCCGTTATCACCAGGCTCTCGGATATGAGGATGGCGTCCTCGTAGTTGTACCCCTCCCAGGGTATGAACGCCACCAGGACGTTCCTGCCAAGGGCAAGCTCCCCGTTGTCAGTCGACGGGCCATCCGCCAGGACGTCGCCCACCTCGACCCTCTGGCCGATGGCGACGGTGGGCCTCTGGTTGATGCAAGTCCCCTGGTTGGACCGGGCGAACTTGATCAGCCTGTAGACGTCTAGCGTGCCGTCGTCAGCCCGCACGCATACGCTGTTGGCATCGGCCGCTTCCACGTAGCCGGCGCGCCTGGCTATCACCACGACGCCCGAGTCCACGGCCGCCTTGAACTCCATGCCGGTGCCGACGTACGGAGCCTCCGTCCTGATGAGGGGCACCGCCTGCCTCTGCATGTTGGATCCCATCAGGGCCCTGCCGGCGTCGTCGTTCTCCAGGAACGGGATGAGCGCCGTGGCCACCGACACCAGCTGTTTGGGCGACACGTCCATGAAGTCCACCTGGTCTGCGGAGGCCAGCATGATCTCATCCCTGAAGCGGCTCGCGATCTTCGGGTTCACGAAGGACCCGTCCTCCGCCAGGGGCTCGTTGGCCTGCGCGATGACGTAGCGGTCTTCAGCATCGGCGGTGAGATACACTATCTCGTTGGTGACTTTGCCGCCTTCAACCTTGCGGTACGGGGTTTCGATGAACCCGTACTCGTTGATCCGGGCGTAGGTGCACAGCGAGCCTATGAGGCCGATGTTGGGGCCTTCAGGCGTCTCGATGGGGCACATGCGGCCGTAGTGGGAGTGGTGCACATCGCGCACGTCGAAGCCTGCGCGCTCCCTGGAGAGACCGCCAGGCCCCAGGGCCGACAGCCTGCGCTTGTGCGCCAGCTCCGAGAGCGGGTTTATCTGGTCCATGAACTGCGACAGCTGGCTCGACCCGAAGAACTCCTTCACCGCAGCCACCACGGGCCTGATGTTTATGAGCGCCTGAGGCGTCACGGCCTCCACGTCCTGAATGGTCATGCGCTCGCGGATCACCCTCTCCATGCGGGAAAGGCCGATCCGGAACTGGTTCTGCAGGAGCTCGCCGACGCTCTTCAGCCTCCTGTTGCCCAGGTGGTCGATGTCGTCGCGGCTGCCGATGTCATGCGGCAGGTTAACCAGGTAATTCACGGTCGCGAGTATGTCGTCGGGCGTGATGGTCTTCTGGTCAGCAGCGGGGAAGCCGTTGCCGATGACCTTCACCTCGCGATCGTCGTCGCCAACGCGCACGTACGCCTCGAAGAGCCTGCGCTGGTGTTCAAGCTCCCTGATGAGCTCGGCCTTTCTCGCGGTGACCCTCTCGCCATCGCCAACCAACGTCATGAGCTGGATGGTATCCACCAACTCGCCAGTGTTGGGATCCAGCGTCTGCTCAGGGAGCACCTCGCCGGTGACGGGATCCACCAGCCTGCCGCTCCTAAGCTCCAGGCCGTACTTGAATATGGGCCGCGCCAGGCGGTGGCCGATGAGCCTGTCGGCCAGCTCCAGCTTGCGGTTGAGCTTGTATCTGCCCACGCCGGCCAGGTCGTACCTCTTGGGGTCGAAGAACAACGACTCGAAGAGCGAACGGGCGCTGTCAACCGCCGGCGGCTCGCCGGGACGCAACCTCTTGTAAATCTCCACCAGCGCCTCTTCCTGGCTGTTGGTGTTGTCCTTCTCCAGCGTGTTCCTGATGAAGTCGTTGTCGCCGAAGAGCTCCATGATCCTCTGTGTGGAGCCCCATCCCAGCGCCCGAAGGAGCACCGTCGCGGGAATCTTCCGGGTCCTGTCGACGTGCACGTACACGACATCAGACGCATCCGTCTCGAACTCGAGCCATGCGCCTCTGTTGGGAATTATCGACGCCGTGTACGTCGTTTTCCCGGAGGAACTCTCCTTGACGATGTCGAAATAAGCACCGGGAGAGCGCACCAGCTGGCTCACGATGACCCGTTCGGCGCCGTTTACGATGAAGGTCCCGGTCGGGGTCATGAGCGGGAAATCGCCCATGAACACTTCCTGCTCCTTGACCTCGCGCGTCTCGTTGTTGATTAGGCGAACCTTCACCTTCAGAGGAGCGGCATAGGTGACGTCCCGCTGCTTGCACTCTTCCTCCGTGTATTTCGGAGAGCCAAGGGAGTAGCCTATGAACTCCAAAGAGAGATTTCCGGTGAAATCCTGAACCGGAGAGATGTCGCGGAATGTCTCAAGCAGGCCCTCGTCGAGAAACCACTGGTAAGACTTCTGCTGGATCTCGATGAGGTTAGGGACTCCGAGAACTTCGGGGATACGGGAAAACGATATCCTCTCACGCCTCTTCGGTCTCTCGGCAATCTCCATGCAACCCACCCTGCTTCCTATAGTGATTCCCGGGCATAACGAATAGCGCGGTTCCTGCTCTCAGTTCAGCCGCGCTCAAACTTGCACACCACGCGAATAGGCATCATGCTCCTTCACGTGTCCCCTTCACTCTCATTGTGACAATGAGTTATGATACCACAACATGCGCGACAAGTCAAATTCGCCATGGGAACACGTAGCCGGCACTGCCCCACCTGTGCGCCGCCAGTCTCCTCGCAGGCGGTGCCCAGGCGGGGCGCCGGCTCGGCAATAACGCCACTGTATCTGATGTTACTTGATCTCGACCTGTGCTCCAGCCTCTTCCAGCTGAGCCTTGATCTTCTCGGCCTCTTCCTTCTTGATGCCTTCCTTGACCGGCTTCGGAGCGTTGTCCACCAGGTCCTTCGCTTCCTTGAGGCCCAGGCCGGTGATCTCGCGGACGACCTTCAGCACCGGGATCTTCTTGTCGCCGGCGGTGATGAGGATCACGTCGAACTCGGTCTTCTCCTCGACCTCGGCCGGTGCAGCGGCGCCGGCGGCTGCAGGGACGGCTGCCACCGCAACGGGCACGGCGGCGCTCACGCCGAACTTCTCCTCAAGAGCCTTGACTAGCTCGGAAAGCTCCAGAACTGACATGTTCTCAATAGCGGAAAGGATCTCTTCCTTGGTCATTTCAAAGTTGCCTCCCTCTTATTAGGCCTGCGCGGGCGCTGCGCCGCCAGCGGCCTCCTCTTTCTTCGCTCTGATCGCATCCAGCGCCACCACCAGCTTGCGCGCAGGACCTGACAACACGTTGACCAGGCCAGCGATGGGCGCCTGCATCGCTCCGAGAAGCTGCGCCAGCAGGACCTCCCTGGACGGCAGGGTGGCCAACTGTGCCACCTTGGCGTCGTCGATGACCTCGCCCTTCAGGATCCCGCCCTTCACCTTGAGGACCTTGCTCTCCTTGGCGAACTGCGTGAGGATCCTGGCCGGAGCGGCGACATCGTCGCCTGCGAAGGCCACGGCGGTGGGGCCCTCCAGATAGGGCTCGAGCCCGGCTATGCCAACCCTCTCGGCTGCGATCTTGATAAGGGTGTTCTTGTACACCTCGTAGTGCGCTCCGGCTTCCCTCAGTTTCCGCCTGAGTGCGGTAACCTGTGCGACGTTAAGGCCCCTGAAATCGGCTAACACCGCCACCTGCGAGGTGCTGAGCTTCTCCTGAAGCTCGTCGATGATCTGGGCTTTCTTGGGTGTAGGCAATCTTACACCTCCTCGCTTGTGGGTTCCGGACAACAGAAAGGGACCTCGGCTCAAGGCTGGCCGGAGGCCCCACAAAACTCTACCTGTGAGGAAACACCCCTCCGGCCTCGGCGGGCTGACTGCCTTCCTCCAGTCATTTGAGTAGGCTGGCTCCCGCTGGGGAAGTGCCTACACCTGCTGTCTCTGGCCAGGTGCTCTTTCTATTGTCAAGGCTTAGGCATGCTCCTTCGACTGCCGTCCTCCGACTACCGCTCGACGTTCATCGCGGTGGCCGCCTGCGGGCTCACCGACACGCCGGGGCTCATGGTAGCCGCCACCGACACGCTCTTCACGTAAGCGCCCTTCGCGGCAGCGGGCCGCGCCTTGATGATGGCGTCCATCAATACCGCCAGGTTCTGGTAGAGCTTGTCGACGCCGAACGACACCTTGCCGATGGGAACGTGCACGATGCCTGTCTTGTCAACTCTGTACTCCACCTTACCGGCCTTGATCTCTGCCACCGCCTTGGCCACGTCGAAGGTCACCGTGCCGGTCTTGGGGTTCGGCATCAGGCCCCTGGGGCCCAGGATCTTACCGAGCTTACCGACGGTGCCCATCATGTCGGGCGTCGCGACGGCGACGTCGAAGTCCATCCAACCGCCTTTGATCTTCTCTGCCAACTCGTCTCCGCCCGCGTAGTCCGCGCCGGCCTCCTCGGCCTCACGGATCTTCTCGCCCTTGGCGAACACGAGGACTCTCTTGGTCTTGCCTGTTCCGTGCGGCAGCACCACTGCGCCGCGCACCTGCTGGTCGGAACGGCGGGGGTCTATGCCCAGACGAATGTGGGCTTCGACCGTTTCATCGAACTTGGCCTTGGCCATCTCCATGAGGAGAGCCAGGGCCTCCTTGGGATCGTACTGCTTCGTACGGTCCACGAGCTTAGAAGCTGTCAGATACCTCTTGCCCCTATGCGGCATTGATTCTTCCTCCTTCGTGGTGCATGCGGACGGTATCCTCCCACGAACGGGCTATGCACCGTAAGCGTGCTAGTCTTCCACTTCCACGCCCATGCTGCGGGCGCTTCCGGCCACCATGCGCATGGCAGCCTCGATATCGCTGGCATTCAGGTCGGGCATCTTGATCTCGGCTATCTCGCGGAGCTTCTCCCTCGACAGCTTGCCCACCTTGGTGCGGTTCGGCACCGCTGAACCGCTTTCCAGCCCAATCGCCTTCTTGATCAGGAACGACACAGGCGGCGTCTTCAGGACCATAGTGTACGACCGGTCCTCGTATACGGTGACCTCGACGGGGATGATCGTGCCCACCTGGTCGGCAGTGCGGGCGTTGAAGTTCTTGCAGAACTCCACGATGTTGATGCCCGTCGGAGCCAACGCCGGTCCCACAGGCGGCGCCGGTGTAGCCTTGCCCGCGTTGAGCTGGATCTTCACCACGGCTGTGACTTTCTTCGCCATTAGCTGACACCTCCTCCCGGCTACGCGCTAGAGCTTCTCGACAGCGGAAAAGTCGAGTTCCACCGGGGTTTCGCGCCCGAACACCGACAGGAGAACCCACAGCTTGCCCCGCTCCGCGTTGACCTCCTGGATGACGCCTTCGAAGTCCTTGAACGCCCCGGAGGTCACCCTCACGGCCTCGCCCTCTGAGAAGTCCACGCGAACCCTGGGTTCCTCCTGCTCCTCGCCCATCTGCCGCAACAGCGCGCGGGCTTCGTCCTCTGTGAGCGGGATGGGCTTGTTGCCGGAACCCACGAACCCGGTGACGCCTGGCGTGTTCCTCACCACGTACCAAGAGTCGTCTGACATGACCATCTCGACGAGGACGTACCCTGGAAACCGCTTGCGCTTGACCAGCTTCTTCCTGCCGTCCTTGATCTCCGTCTCCTCGTCGGTGGGCACTACCACGCGGAAGATCTTGTCTTCCTTCTCCATGGTCTGGACACGGCGTTCCAGGTTGGCCTTTACCTTGTTCTCATAGCCGGAGTACGTGTGGATTACATACCACTCTCTGCCGTTGTTCTTGGTTGAGCTCATGTTCTTACGCAGCTACCTTGATCAGACTGTTAATCACTGAAGACAGGCCCAGATCTATCAGGCCAAGGAACGCCGTCACCAGGGCCACGTAAACCAACACGGCGATGGTGAGCGAAACCAGTTCCCTGCGCCCAGGCCACTGCACGCGCTTGAACTCCGCGCGGACTTCACGGAAGAACTTGCCCAGCGATGCGCCGACGCCTTTGATGCGCGTGAGGAGAGTGGATTTGGCTTCTTCGGCCATTATTGTTTGCCTCCCCTGTTACACAGTGGTGAAGACTGCTAACGAGTCTCCTTGTGCAGAGTGTGGGCCCTGCAGAACTTGCAGTACTTCCTCCGCTCGATCCTGTCGGGATCGTTCTTCTTGTTCTTCATCGTCTGGTAATTGCGGTTCTTGCACTCGCTGCACTGGAGGGTGATTCCTTCACGCATTTGATCGGTCCTCCTCCGACTTGGCCCGGATTGGCCTCGCCCTCGGCGCTCCCGCGCTCGACTGCGCCTTCAGCCAGGCCATCTTGCCAGTGACTGCAGGGCCCCTTCGGGCCCGGCAGTCACTGTACAAAGCTATCACATGAAGGCAACCGCTGTCAACGTATTGGAGACATCAGCTTTTCCTACAGCTCCATCCACTCGCCGGCCGCGAGCACCACCACCTCGGTGTCGGTGGCAGCCTCCACGTCGCGCTTCCACTGCTGAGGATCCTGGGCGATGGGAGGCCAGGTGTTGTAGTGCATCGGGATGGCCTTCTTCGGCTTGATCATCTTCACCGCGCGCAGCGCGTCTTTCGGCCCCATGGTGAACTTGTCGCCGATGGGGATGAGCGCCACGTCAACGCTCTCCTCCTCCAGCAGCGCCATGTCCATGATAAGCCCGGTGTCGCCAGCATGGTAGACCTTCTTGCCCTCGAACTCCACAACGAAGCCGCAGGCCAGCCCGCCGCCGACTCCGCTGCCATGGGCTGCCGCGGTGAACTTCACCCTGCCGAACTCCGCCGGCACTGACCCGCCGATCTGGCCCACCTCTACGCTGACGCCCTCGGGGAAGAGCTTGGCAGTCTCCACCGTGGCGTACACCGTCGCCCCGGTGCGCTGCGCTATCTGGGCCGCGTCTCCAAGGTGGTCACCGTGGCCGTGGGTCACCAGTATGTGCGTCGCCCTGACCTCGTCAGGTTTCACCGCCGCCTGAGGGTTGTCGGTGAGGAACGGGTCAATCAGCACGGAGTACTCCTTAGAGGAAATGAGAAAGCAGGCGTGTCCGAGATACTGAATCTTCACACCGGATTCTCCTTTCAACGTTTTCGCGATCTCCGATGGAATCGGAGGACAACCCTTGCAGAAAGGGGCAGCGCCCCGGAACGCAGCGGCACAGTTGCCTATGAGGAATGGGCGCTCCGCCGCGTTGATCCTCTCAAGACAGATGTCCCTGCCCGCAAATAGAGTATGGACGGGCCCGTGCTCAAACTTGCGGGCATGATACCGCAGGAACTGCACCAGCGCCGCGTGACAAGCGCTGCAGGCGCTCTCGTCCACGATCTCAATGGCATCGCACGAGATGTCGAGCCTCGCCTCTGATGCGCGTACGAACCTGTCGGCGTAGTGCATCCAGTCCGGGGGATCCGCGGCGATTCTATTGTAATCGATTCCGCGGCCTTCCGCGACCAGGCGAACGTGGGGCACCTCCTCCAGCGGGATGCCCATGAGGCGCAGGGCCACAAGGTCCGCCGCTACGGCTTCCGCGCTTGCCACCACCAGGTCCATGCTCTTGGACGGACCTCCGCTGGGCCCGAACCCCTCCATGCAGACGCTTCCATCTATGACCGCGTAATCCGGGTAGCACACCTTCGCCAGGTCGAGGATCCCGTAGTCCAGCGCACGGCCTACCGCTCCCTCCGGCACCGGCCTGTGAAGCCGGTGAAGCTTCGTCTTCTCCCTCCTCCACATGGCGCCCTTCATGTTCTTGATGCTCAGGGACGCGCCTGTGTACATGTGCGTCTTCATCACCGGAACCGACACCACGATGTCGCATTCGGCCAGAAGCGCCGAGAACAAGATGCTGTCCACCATGACGCCATCAGGCACCCTTCTCTCAAGTGGCCCGTACGCGTTCAGATCGACGCACTCCACGTCCTCTCGTCGACACACCTCCAGGATGCCCGCTGCGTCCAGGGCCTCCATGCCGTCGACGCCCACGATGGAGCTGTCGCCCACTAGGACCCGGCCCGCACCCTGCTCCTTGAAGTACCTGATTAAGCCCGACACCACGTCCGGACTGGTGCACAACCCAGAACGAGCCGGCCCCTTGAACCCGGTATTGACCTTCAGAAGAACCCGCATCCCACGGACATTCCGGGCGCACACTGCCGATATCGCGCAATAGGCGTTCTCGGCTGCATCGGAGCCGTGCACCACCTTGACGAATGCCCCGCCACCATCCCTAGTCTCCTCAGTCCCTCGCAAGCGACCTCACCAGCTCCCGGATGTGCGCAGGCGGCGGGGGAGTCAGCAGGCTCACGCCCACCATCGCCAGCATGCTGAAGATGAACGCCACCACCGCAAGGTGCAAAGTGTTATACCAGCCCGTGAAGAAGAAGAGCAGCACCGCGGCGACGCCGACGATGGCGCCGGCGATGGCCCCCTCCCTGGTGGCGCGCTCCCAGTAGCAGCCCAACACCACCAGCGGACCGAACACCGAAAGCCCGCCGAACGCCGTCCAGATCACCCACATCAGCACCTCAAACGGGTAGATGGCTACAAGGATCGACAGAACGCCCACAACCACGGTGGCGATACGCCCCACCGTAAGGACCTCCTGCTCAGTGGCTCTGCCCTTCTTGAGCATCTTGTTGTAGATGTCCTGCGTTATGGTGGTGTTGCACACATGCAGCAGCATGTCCGCTGACGACATTATGGCGGCCAGCACAGCGGCTACCGCCACCCCCATGAACACCGGCGAGAGGTACTCTCTGAAGAACACCAGCAGATTGAGATCCGGCGCAACGTCCCGTCCGTGATTCACCAGGGCGATGCCTAGCAGCGCGATGAAGCTACCGCCCAGCAGGAATATGGAGCAGGCCGCCGCGATGGCCGTGCCCCTTCCGGCCTCCTTAGGGTCCTTCATGCCGAAGAACATCTGAACCAGGTGCGGCTGGCCGAAGTATCCGAAGATGCTGGCGAATATCAGTCCGAACGCCGTGATCGGGTTCATCGCCATGGAGCCGAGCGCAGGGTTGATTTCCTTGAGACGCGCAACGACGCTGCCAGTCGGGCCCGCGTGCCTCAGCGAAAGGACGATCGCCGTGGCGACGGCAACGATCATCAGCACGCCCTGCACAAAGTCGGTCCACGCCACCGCCAGCATCCCGCCTGCGGACGTGTAAGCGATCACCACAACCGCCCCCAGCACCACGGACAGCCTGTAGTCCCAGCCCAGCACGAACTGGAAGGTGGTGCCGGCTGCCATGATCTGCGATCCGGCGTAGATGATCAGGAATACCACCATGATGATGGCCGACACGATGCGCAGCGTCTTGCCCTTCTCGTCGTAGTAGCGCGACTCCAGCATGTCGATGAAGCTGCGTGCCTCCACCTTACCGCTGAGCGCCCGCACGCGCCTGGCAAGGATCGCGAAGTTGGTGATGGGGGCAGTCCCCGCGCTGATGGCGGTGTACAGAGCGCCCAGCCCCATCCGCGCCACCTGGCCCGCCCACGCCAGGAACATCCAACCGCTCATGGCCGCCGCCTGGTGCGCCAGTGTGGTCACCAGGATCCCCAACTTGTGGCCGGCGATGAGGAAGTCCGCCGATGTCCCGACGTGCCTCCTCGCCACCGCGCCGATGTAGAGCATTGCCGCGAAGTAAACGATCATTACCAGCAGGATAGTGTTCACGCCGAACCCTCCCTCGTAGATTGATGCTCCTTTCGTCTCCCCTGGAGACTGAAAGCCAACCCTCCGCGAGACGTCGCTGCACGATGCGGAGGCGACTTGGCTTTCCGAAGACGGGCGCCCGGCCCAGGCTCCGCCGTGGAAAGACAACAGCGCCCGCCCTCTGCCTTGCCTGCAGAGGACGAGCGCCTGATCCCGTGGTACCACCTCAGTTCGCCGGCAGCTCACGCCGCCGACCTCTTCGAGTACGGCGCAACGGCACCAGCTGAACTGCGGCCTTGCGCGTATACTCTATCACTGTAACGGGTGAACCCCGTCTCAGCCTACAAGGTGCGGCATCCGAACACGCGCCGGCGCCGACACCCTTCGGTAAGCGGCTACCAGGATGTATTCAACTGCGGCAGCCTGCCCCCTCACACCGCCCGGGGGCTCTCTGCAAGGACCGTTCGCAGCCTACTTCTTCCCGGTCATCGCCTTTGTTTCGTATGAAATTGCAGTGGATGGCTATTGCCCGTATTGTAGCACGCTCCTGCGCGGCTTACAAGCGGTACATGGAAGGAAGCTCCCTGAAGCAATGCTTGCAGGGAGCCTCCCAGGGAGTGGACTTGGCAACGGACAACCGCAGGATGGACGGAGGCGGCCGTGCCGCCTCCCCGTGTGTATGCCTAACCAAGAGGAAGTGTGAGAACAGGGCGCCGATGTCGTAAGTAGTGCGTTTGGGCATCAATCGTAGTAGGTGGCGCCCTCATGTCGAATTATACCATACTTTCTCAGAGAGTAGAAGCACAGGTGGCATTCGACAATGAAATCGAGTGTCGGCCCGACATAATAGCGCCCTATGAATGCCGGCACATGACGATGGCTCCGTTATGGAGCGTGAGGCTGTGCTGTAGGACGAGGTACAAGCACAGTGGGATGCGCGACCCACACACGGGTCGTTGACACAGCAAGTGCTCCGGCCCGGGTCCGACCCGGGCACAAGAGCTGAGGGCAAGAGCCGGCGCCGCAGAGCCGGCCACTCATTTCTCCAGCTAGGCGCGGTGTGTCATCGGGTGGTTTGCCCGATGCGCAAGGCCCCTGAAGGGAGGTTTCGGGGGGTGACCCAGGCGTTCCGCGCCGTGCTCGCGTGTAAACGACCCGCCGGTGGGTCGAAGCCCTGCGAAAGCGACCCGCCCATGGGTCGGCTACAGCCCGCCCATCCATGTAGCTCGTGCCTGGACCAGCCGCGGCCGGGATTCCCACCCCACGGCGTATCGATCATCCCTGCCAAGAACGAAGCCCTCTGCATTAACTCGTGCAGAGGGCTTCTCGAAACCTGGAGCCCGCGACCGGAATCGAACCGGTGACCTCATCCTTACCATGGATGCGCTGCTACCTACTGAGCTACGCGGGCAGGGCCCTTACGGGCCAAAATTGGTTGCGGGGGCAGGATTTGAACCTGCGACCTCCGGGTTATGAGCCCGACGAGCTACCTGACTGCTCCACCCCGCGACGAAACTTATCAAACAGCTGGAGCGGGAAACGGGACTCGAACCCGCGACATTCAGCTTGGAAGGCTGACGCTCTACCACCTGAGCTATTCCCGCCCGACTCAGGACTTACCAAGTAGGATGGTGGAGAGAGGAGGATTCGAACCTCCGAACCCGTGCGGGAACAGATTTACAGTCTGTCGCCTTTAACCACTCGGCCATCTCTCCACGAAAACACCGCAAACTGGAGCCGACGATGGGATTCGAACCCGCAACCTGCTGATTACAAGTCAGCCGCTCTACCATTGAGCTACGTCGGCATACAATCGCGCCGTGCAGCTCTTAGAATACCATGGGCGCTTTCACGTGTCAACCACAAAATCTGCTGGCAGCTCGGCCCATCGCGTAGATGATGATGGCGGCGGCCGAGGCGGCGTTCAGCGACTCCACCTCACGTGCCATCGGGATGTGCACAAGCCTGTCGCACTGTTCAAGGCACTGGGCGGAAACGCCGTGGGCCTCCGATCCTATCACCAGCATCGCCAGGTGGCCGGCGGAAGTCGCACCGACCCCCGTAACGCCCTCAGCGTGGCTCGACTGCGGCGGCCAGTCCAGGTCCTCCAGCGTCAGGCTGCCTTCAGGCGCCGCGTCCGAACCGATGATGAAGAATCCCCGGGCCTTCGCCCATCTGATCAGCCCCGGCAGATCAGGCTCTTTCCCCACGGCGACGCGAAACATGGCGCCCATGGACGCCCTTATCACTTTCGGGCTCGCCGGATCGGCTGTCTCTGCACCGGCGATGATCGCTGATGCCCCCAGGGCCGCTGCGGTGCGTATGATGGCGCCGACGTTGCCAGGATCCTGCACCCCGTCCAGCAACACCGCGAAGCGGGACATCTGGGTGCGACGATGTTCAATCCACTGTATGACTTCCCGGGCCGGAGCTGGCGCCCACCGCGCAAGGGCGAACACCCCCTGAGGAGTCATCGTGGCGCCCATGCTGTGGCCTACCCTGTCGGATACCACGAACACGGGGGTGCCGGCAGCGCGCGCTCCGTCGATGACCTCCTGCACCGCCCCTCCGTCCTCGCCGGGGCCAGGCAGCGCCGATTTGGTCACATACAGGGCAGAAAAGCGCACGCCAGCAGCTAGGGCATCCCTGACCAGCCTCACTCCTTCAAGAGGGACTGTGCCTGGAATGCCCTTGCCGACGCACTCACGATACTCACGCACCCTGGGGTTGTTGACGCTCTCTATGACGACACTGGCACCGCTTGCCACAGAGACCACCCCGTTTCTTTCACAGCTTGGGGCCCTGTTGGCCTGCTGCCGGAGGACTACTGCTGTGCGCTCCTTGCCACGCTGACGAGTTCGGTGAATGCAGCCGCGTCCCGCACTGCCAGCTCCGCCAGCATCTTGCGGTTGATCTCCACTCCGGCCTTCTTCAGCCCCGATATGAGACGGCTGTACGACATGCCGTTTAGCCTGGCTGCGGCGTTGATCCTGGCTATCCAGAGCTGCCTGAAGTCGCGCTTCTTGGTGCGCCGATGCACGTAAGAATAGTGCATGGCCTTCATCAGAGCCTGGTTCGCGCGCCTCCAGGAGATCCGGTTCACTCCCGTATATCCCTTAACAAGCCGTAGAGTCTTCGCATGACGGCGCCTCGTTGTGGTGCCGCTCTTTACCCTTGCCATCAGAATTCATCCCCCTTTGGTCTTGTCGAGGCAACGCGCTACTTGTACGGAATAAGCTGGCGGACGACCTTCTGATCTGCCGTCTTCATGACGTCGGCCTGCCTCATCTTCCGCTTGCGCTTGGGACTCTTCTTCTCCAGGATGTGCCTGCGGCCGGCCCTGTTCTTCACGATCAGTCCGCTGCCGGTGACACCGAATCGCTTCGATGAAGCCCTATGCGTTTTCATCTTGGGCATCTGACTTGCCTCCCTGATCACTGCTTCGGGGCAAGGATCATAACCATGCTCCTGCCCTCAACCTTCGGTTCACGTTCCACATTCGATACAGCGCTCAACGCTTCGGCCATCTCCAGCAGGAGCTTACGGGCGATCTCAGTGTGTACGATCTCTCGCCCTCTGAATCTGACTGAGGCTTTCACCTTGTCGCCTTCGCCCAAGAACTTCTCAGCATTCTTGATCTTCACGCTGAAATCGTGGTCCTCAATCTTCGGAGTCATTCGCACTTCCTTGATCGTCACGATGTGCTGCTTCTTTCTGGCCTCGCGGTCACGCTTGCTCTGTTCGTACTTGTAGCGGCCGTAATCCATGATGCGGCACACAGGCGGACGAGCCGCGGGCGCGACCTCCACCAGGTCAAGATTCCTGTCAGCAGCTATGCGAAGAGCCTCCCTCAGTGGCATTATGCCCAGTTGCTCTCCGTTCTCGTCGACGACACGGACCTCCTTGGCTTTGATCTCCTCATTGATGCAGAGCTCCTTGGCGATAGCCTGTCACCCCCGATGTTAGTGTTTGGTTTGAAGTCTGCTTTGGGCGCTGATCTCCTGTGCTAGGCTTGCGAACCGCCCTCTTCGCTTCCGGTGGCAGGGCCGGCATTGCCTACCCCACAGGTCCCGGCCTACCGAAACGCAAGAGGGCGGGTGGCAACCACCCGCCCCAAGATACGCACAAACACGCAGCCCTCGCCACCAACCCTTTGTGGGAGCGCTGCAGCTACTGCGCGTTGACCGGCCTGACTACCGCGCAGCGCGGCGTCGGACGGTGAGAAGCGGATGGCTTCTACTTGCTACTACGCCCGATATTGCGGTTCTTACTATACCATGCCACCTGAGCGATGGTCAAGCAACAGTTCTGCGAGACCTGCGGCATGGCCGCTAAAGGCGCAGTGGCTGAGCCGGGCCGGAGCGCCCTGGGGGCCCGGAAGGCCCGCGGCACCCCAGAGCAGCACGGCGACTCTCTTACACCTCTTCGCATGACCTGGACTGCACCAGGTCCTCCATCATCGCCACGAACTGGTCCACGGGCATCGATCCAATGTCGCCCTTACGCCTGGACCTCACCGACACGGCACCCTGTTCCTGCTCCTTGTCGCCTACCACGAGCATGAACGGGACCTTCTCCAACTGGGCCTCGCGGATCTTGTAGCCGATCTTCTCGTCGCGCACGTCCAACTCAGTTCGGAAGCCCTTGGCCGACAGCGCAGACGCCACCTGCCTGGCGTACTCGATATGCCGCTCGCCGATGGACATCACCTTGGCCTGCACCGGGGCGATCCACACCGGGAAGGCGCCTGCGTAGTGCTCGATCAGGCAACCCAGGAAGCGCTCCATGGAGCCCAGCACCACGCGGTGGATCATCACGACCCTGTGCTTCTCGCCGTCGGGGCCGATGTAGTTCACGTCGAACCTCTCTGGCAGGTTGAAGTCCACCTGGATGGTGGGGCCCTGCCAGAGCCTGCCCAGGGCGTCCTTCAGCTTGATGTCGATCTTCGGACCGTAGAACACGCCCTCGCCGGGGTCGATCTGGTACGAGAGCCCGTTGGACTCCAGGGCGTCCTTCAGGGCAGCGGTGGCGCGTTCCCAGTTCTCGTCGGATCCCACCGACTTCTCAGGCCTGGTGGACAGGAACACCTCGTACTCCTTGAACCCGAAGCTCCTGAGCATGTAGAGGGCGAACTCGATGACCCCGGATATCTCGTCGTGCAGCTGCTCGGGGGTGCAGAACAGGTGGGCGTCGTCCTGGGTGAAGCCCCTCACCCTGAGCAACCCGTGCAGCACGCCCGAACGCTCGTACCTGTAGACTGTGCCCAGCTCACAGTAGCGTATGGGCATCTCCCTGTAGCTGTGGGACTTCGACTGGTAAATCAGTATATGCCCAGGGCAGTTCATGGGCTTCAGCACGTACTCCTTCTCATCTATGTTCAGGAAGTACATGTTGTCCCTGTAGTAGCTGTTGTGGCCGGAGATATCCCACAACGTCGATTCGGCGATGTGCGGGGTGATGACGTACTTGTATCCCCGCTTCACATGCTCCCTGCGCCAGAACTCCTCGATGGCGGTGCGCAGGGCGGCGCCCTTCTCGTGGTAGAAGATGAGGCCTGCGCCGGCTTCCTCGTGCACGCTGAACAGGTCCAGCTCACGGCCGAGCTTGCGGTGGTCGCGCTTGGCGGCCTCCTCAAGCAGCCTCAGGTGCTCATCCAGCTGCGCCTTCGTGGGGAACGCCGTGCCGTAGATGCGCGATAGCATCTGCCTGTTCTCATCGCCGCGCCAGTAGGCACCTGCCACGTTCAGCAGCTTGAAGGCCTTCACCAGGCCGGTGCGGGGCATGTGTGGGCCGCGGCACAGGTCTTTGAACTCGCCCTGGCGGTAGAAGCTGACGGTATCATCGGGGAGCTCCTGTACCAGCTCCACCTTGTAGACCTCGTCTGAGGCGGAAAGCTCGGCGATGGCCTGCTCACGCGGCATCTCCTCGCGAACGATGGGCAGGTCCTCGGCGATGATCTTGCGCATCTCCTTCTCGATGGCCTCGAGGTCCTCCGGGGAGAACGAGCCTTCCTTGTCGAAATCGTAATAGAAGCCGGTGGAGATGGCAGGCCCAATCGCCAGCCGGACGTTGGGGAACAGGCGCCTCACGGCCTGCGCCATTATGTGCGCCGCGGTATGACGCAGGGCATCGACGCTGCGCTCGTCGCCCTCCATGAGGAGGGCCAGGTTGCAGTCGCTCTCGATACGGTAGTGCAGGTCGTGCACCTCGCCGTCCACCAGGGCCAGCACCGCCTTGGAAGCCAGCCTTGGGCTGATCTTCGCCGCCGCCTCCGCCACGGTGATGCCGGAACACAGCTCCAGCGTGGAGCCGTCTGGCAGCGAAACCTTGACCTTGCTGCAGTTGACGTTGTCTTGCTCCATGCGTAAGTCACCTCTCGTAGAACTAGTCAGCGCTCCAGGCTGGGGCGGCAAATGAAATGCCCGCCCCGAAAGCCATCTCGGGACGGGCCCAAATCACGTGCCCGCGGTTCCACCCGTATTGGCGCGATCAGCGCCCACTCGTTGGCCTGATAACGGTGGCAGCCGCCTGACATACTGCGCCCCGGCAGGGGCCGGCGCGGTTCAGCCAGGTGCTCAGAGGGGGTTTTCAGCGGCCGGCGCCCGGCGCGCTCACACCACGTGCGCGCCGTCTCTGAAGGGCCATGCTTAGCTTACTCGTCCTCGTCATCGCGATTACTGCTATCTTAGACTCCGCCACCGCACCTGTCAATAGGTTCCGCGTCGGGGCGCGGCGCCAGTCGGCTCGCTGGGCGTCTCCAGTGGAATGAAGGTTAGTGGATGGGCTCCAGGGGCTCCCCTTCCTGAGTGGTGATGGCGGTGACGACAGAGGTTGAAACCAGGGCACGTTCGCACCCGGCGATGCTGCAGCCCGCCCCGTGGCACTTCTCCACCCTTCCCTGGAAGACCGACTCCAGGGTATCCAGGGTATCCTGGTCGGAGATGAAATGGACCACGATCCTGGCAGGCGCCACGCTGATGAGGGCGCTAACAAGGAGGTCGGCAGGGTCGACGCCCTCGTCCACCAGGTCGGCCACCACCGCGTCCACGAGCTGGCCTTGGATCCGGCTGCCGTCGTCGGACACCAGCTCGTAGGCGCCGTCGATGCCGCGGAGCACGTGGACCACGTCTTCCCTGGACTCCTGTGACTCCACAAACATCCTGAGGAGCTTGACGAACTCGCGATGCTCGCGGTCGGCAAGGTGGCTCAGCAATGATTCGCGCGCGCACAGGGAGATACTGATCATGTAGTCGCGCAGGCGGAACTGCAGGAAGCCCTCGAGGATCAGGGTGTCAGCTTCAAGGAGGTAATCGTAGATGCGCTGGGCCAGCTCCTCGTGGGTGGGCTTCTCCGCGGCCTCGGCCAGGAGGCGGAGAGCCCGCTGGCAGACGTCAGCCTTCTCGTCGGCGGTGAGGGACGGGCCGCGCTGGTTCAGCGATTCAATGGCCATGGCCTGCTCCACCTCGTTGAGGATCGTGCCTGCTGCGGCGTCGGCGAGGCTTCGGCGCATGGCGATGCCGTCGGTGACGTCGCGCTCGGCGTCGCGGCCGGACTCGCGTCCGGCGTTGTGGCCGGCGCGGCTTGGCCTTGCGCAGCACGTCACCATGTATATCGGCCCTGTGGAACGGAATCGAAGCGATATGTTGACGCCGCCTGTGCGCAGCGCCTCGGCCTTCTCAATAACCCTGCGCCTCAGAGCTTCCCCTGCGACCCTGGACCCCAATCGCACACAGTCCATCGGGCATTCCCCTTTCAACCGATAGTATATGTGTGCCCATGGGGCTGAATTCAGGGCTTGACCTGCGGAAACCCTACAATAAGGAAAACGGCGGCCCTCAGAGGACCGCCGCTCAAATAATGGTGGGATGCAGTGGAGTCGAACCACTGACCTCAACGATGTCAACGTTGCGCTCTAACCAACTGAGCTAGCACCCCGAAACCCTGGTGAAACCTTGGAGGCGACACCCGGATTCGAACCGGGGAATCGCGGTTTTGCAGACCGCTGCCTTACCACTTGGCTATGTCGCCGCCGCACCCCCGCAGAGTGAAAAAATGGAGCGGAAGACGGGATTCGAACCCGCGACCCTCGCCTTGGCAAGGCGATGCTCTACCACTGAGCCACTTCCGCAAACCATAAACCTTCACGATGGTGCCGAGGGGCAGAATCGAACTGCCGACACGGGGATTTTCAGTCCCCTGCTCTACCAACTGAGCTACCTCGGCGCAATTGAAAAATAGTGGCGGAAGCGACGGGAGTCGAACCCGCGATCTCCTGCGTGACAGGCAGGCATGTTAACCACTACACCACGCCTCCGCACACATATAAACCTGTCAAGGTGGTGGGCGAAACAGGGCTCGAACCTGTGACCCCCTGCGTGTAAGGCAGGTGCTCTCCCGCTGAGCTATTCGCCCTCTACTCGCCCTACATCGCCCTGGCGCTTTTTCATTATAGCAGACCACTGCGGGGCGTGCAACACCCTTGTTTCAGTCGGCACGAAGAATCTCGGGTATGTGCTTCCTGGCATAGTTGAAGAGGTACTCCTGGGCGTAGCCGGCCAGCGGGCCGAAGCGGGTTGAGGCGAACTCGCGGATGCGAGCGAGCGGGGCCGGCTCGCCGCCGAAATAGAGGCGCCTCACAGCGCGACCGATCCAGACGTCCACCGGAAACACCTCGAACCTGTCGAGGGAGAACAGGAGCACGCAGTCGGCGACTTTGTTGCCGACGCCGCGGAGCTCCATCAGCTTGTTCCGGGCCTGGTGGGTTGGCAGGCGGCGCAGAGCGGAGAGGTCGAGGTGGCCGTACGCTACGCGTTGCGCCGCCTCGCACACGCCTCTCGCCCTGAAGCCCGCCTTGCACGAACGCACGTCGCATTCGCCGCATCTGGCAAGGGCCTCGGGGGTCGGGAAGGCGCGGCGCGGGCTGTAGTGCGGGCCGTCGCCGGCGGTGGGCTCGCCGTAGGCGTAGGACAGGTTCTCAACGACGCGCGAGATCTGCTGCACGCTGTTGTTGGCCGACAGGATGTAGCTGATCAGGCACTCCCAGGGGTGCTGCGCCACAAGACGCAGCCCGCGCGAGGCGGAGACGGCGGCGGCCATCACGTCGTCGACGGACTCCAGGACGCGTTCGATGGCGTCGTGGGAGTCGGTGAGCCTGAAGTAGCGGATCACGACGTCCACGGCGGCGCGGTCGGCTGGCGGGTGGACGATGAGCTTCCCGCCGCGCTGCTCCAGGCGGAGCAGGTGGCCTTCAACGATGCCTTCCTCAATGCCGCCCATGTCGCCGACGCGCACCCACCGGAAGGCCTGCCCGCACTGGCAGGTGGCGTGCAGGTCGAAGCTGTCGAAGCCGGATATGGCGTAGGAGCCGTCTGGTTGCTGGACGATGTCGAGCTGGAGCTGTGTTTCGGTCGTTGACACGTTCGGCGTCGTCGGCGTCGGCACCATAGGCGTCATTCGCGTCATTCGCGTCATTCGCGTCATTCGCGTCATTCGGGTTACTGGACACCTCCCCCGCCCTCGCCCTCGCATCGTTCGGCGGACAGGCGGATCAGTATAGCCTCCAGCTCCTCAAGAAGCCTGCCGTACTCCGCGAAGTCGCCAGCCCTGAGCGCCTCCTGGGCCTGCCTGAAGGTGGCAAGTGCTCGGGCGGCGTCGGGAGCGGCCGCGCCAAGCTCTCCCGGCATAGGCGCGGAAGTGGGCCCGGTGTACGTGGGCCTTGCGTAGGTCGGCCCTGCTGGCGTGTACCCGACGTCTGTGTGCGCTGGCCCGACCAGCGCGTCAAGCGCCTGCTCCAGGTTCTCCCCTATCTCCACCCTGGTGCCGTCTGACACTACGACCCTCTTCAGCTGTGGCAGTTGGCTGGCGTGGGCGGCCAGGAAGAGGGGCTCCACGTAAAGGATGCCTCCGTCGATGGGGTACACCAGCAGGTTGCCGCGCACCACCCGTGAGCCGCTCTGATTCCAAAGCGACAGGAGACTGGATATCTCGGCGTCCTGGTCGATCTGCGCCTCTATCTGGGCGGGCCCGAACACCATGCTCTGCTTGCCGAAGTTGAAGGCCACCATTCGGCCGTGGTCCTCCTCCTCGGAGCTCACGGCGAGCCAGGCAACCATGTTGTCCTTGCGCGCAGGCGTATACGGTGTGAACAGCACGAAGCTGAGCTCCTCCTCGCCGGGGAGGACCATGTTGACGTAGTAGGGGCTCACTTCAACCCCTGGGGTTGCCGAGTAAGCCAGGCGCGGGATGTCCCATACGTCCTCATTATTGTAGAACACTTCTGGATCCGAAACGTGGTAAGTGGCGTACATCTTGGCCTGCATTATGAAAAGGTCCTCCGGATAGCGCAGGTGCTGCCTGATGGAGTCGGGCATCTCGTCCTCCCGTTTGAACAGGCCTGGAAATACCTTGGCGTAGGTAGCCGCCAGCGGATCGTTTCCGTCTACGATGTAGAAGCTCACCTCGCCGGTGTACGCGTCCACCGTGATCTTCACGGAGTTCCTGACGTAGTTCGTCCGCCTGTTGAATGGCTGCGCCATCGGGTACATGCTGGTGGACGTGATGGCGTTGATCATCCAGACTAGGCGTTCGTCGGCGATCACCACGTATGGGTCGCCGTCGTAGTCGAGGAACGGGGCTATCTTCCGCACCCTGCTGACGATATCGCGGTCGAACAGGATCCTGCTCTCGCCGGTGACGTCGCGGGACAGCAGCAGGCGGATGTCGCCGAACTTGGTGGCCAGCATCGCCCTGGTGAGCAGGCCGCCGACGCGCACACCGCTTTCGGCGTCGTAGCGGGTATGCTGATTGGATTCGCCTACCGGGTAGTCGAACTCATCGGTGCGGGTGTTGACCACCACCCAGTCGGTGGTGAGCTCGCCGAAGTATATCTGCGGGCGGGTCAACGCCATGGAGGACGGCGCCTGGGGCGGGATGTCCCTGACCAAGAATGACGGCAGGCCGTCCTGCCCGATGACGTTCACCGGCGAGGCGCAGACTCCGTAGCCGTGGGTGTACTTGAGGCGACGGTTGACCCAGGTTTGGGCCTGGGCAGGCAGGCGGTTCATGTCCAGCTCCCGGGCTGACAGCATCACCTGGGTCTGCTGGCCGTCTATCAGGTATCTGTCGATGTCGATGTCGTGGAACCTGTAGTACAGCCTGATCTCCTGCAGCTGCTGGAACGAGCGCAGCAGCGGGTCCCAGTCCCAAAGACGGACGTTGTTAAGCGTGGACCCGGCGTTCTCCAGGCTTGCGCGGGTCACGCTCTCGGCCACCTTGTATTCACGCTGTTCTATCCCCTCCAGGCCGAAGGCCTTTCGCGTCATCTCGATGTTGTTGAGGATCTGCTGCCTCTCCGCGGCCAGCTCGTTTGGGGTGACGCATATCCGCTGCACGAGGTCGGGGTATACGTTCACCGCCAGCACCGAGAGGGCGATGAGGAGGGCCGGGATCAGAAGGGCTACAGCGGCGGTACGGATCTGCCGCCTGGTGACGCCAGACCACGCCACCGCCAAGGCTCCGGCCGTCCACAGCGCTGCCATCACCCTGAGCGCAGGCAGGGCGCCGTGGATGTCAGCGTAGCTGGGGCCCGCCACGACCCCGCGCTGGGAGTACGCCAGCTGCCAGGCGCCCACCAGCTGGCCTACGGCCACCAACAGCATCAGGAAGGCCACTGCCAGGCACACGTGGAGCTTGGCCCAGCCGTCGGTCTGCAGCGGCGGGGCGGGCCGCAGGAAGAGGCGCACCAACGCGCCCGCGAAACGGGACAGGCGAGACCTGGCCGGGCGGTCAGCCCGTGGGTTCGCCTGCAGGTACGGGTCGAACGGCTGGGCGTCTTCAAAGAGGGAAGAATATCCCAAGGTGCTTGTCAGGGCGCCGGATGCCAGGTAGATCAGGATAACCGCTGCGGTGGTGGAGACCGCGAGAGCCCAGACCAAGGAAAGGGCCAGCTTGATGACGGGGAGGGTGAAGACGAAAAAGCTGACGTCAGCGTTGAAGACGGGGACGTTCGCGCCGAAGGCGGTGGCGTGCACCCACTGCTGGACTTCCATCCATTGCGGCCAGGCCCACGCGGCGGCGGCGAGCGCGGCGGCGAAGGAGAGCAGGAGTATCCAGGCGGTGCTGATGCGGCTCCTGGCCTTCCTGGTGAGCAGCAGGTTCACGGCGACGAAGGCGAACGCCACGGCGGCTGCGGCGGCGGCGATGCCGAGCTGGGCTCGCAGGCGGATCAGCAGTACCGACTCGTAGCCGAGGCTCCTAAACCATAGATACTCGGTGACCAGGTCGGAGACGAACTTCCAGCCTAGGGCCACCGCCGCGAGCAAGACGAGAACTGCCCCCCAAAGTCGAGATGCAGGCTTCAACGCTATCAACTCCGAGATGAAATCGCAGAAGAGACGGAACAGGGGCGCACATCAACAGCCGCTAGCCGCTGGACGCTGGCCGCCGGCCGCTGATGCGCGCCCCTGCTTGAACCCCCAACCTACATCTATTCGGCCGTGGCAGCCGCCTCAACCATCGCGACCGCGTCGGGCACGATGCTCACGCGCTTGCCGGTCTTGCCGAAGCGCTCGAAACGGACGTAGCCGTCGACCAGGGCGAACAGGGTGTAGTCCTTGCCCATCCCAACGTTTGCACCTGGGTAGATCTTCGTTCCGCGCTGCCTCACGATGATGTTGCCGGCGACTACGCGCTGCCCGCCGAACCTCTTGATTCCAAGCCTCTGCGCCTGGGAGTCGCGGCCGTTGCGGGAGCTGCCCACTCCCTTCTTGTGCGCAAAGAGCTGAAGATCCATTCTGATCATCTGTTACACCTCCCGGCCCTATCGTCATGGCCATGCTTCACGCATTTCACTTGACCGTAAGTTGTTCTTCGATCACTCGCAAGTCGTGAGGGTGTTCGTCGGCGATGGACCGCATGCCGAGGACCATGGTTTCCAGGATCGCCTGGGCCTTCAGCCGCACGACTTCGGCGTCGGGGCTGGCTGGCCAGGCGATATCGCAGCTCAAGTGCCCTGACCTGCTGGTGGAGGCGGCCCGGGCTCCCGCGACGGCTTCGAGACCGTTCGCGGCGGCTATGGCCAGCGCGGACACAGCGGCGCACACTATATTGCTGCCTCGTTCGCCTGAAGGCGAGTGCCCGTCAAGCCCGTACCGGACCACGTTCCCGTCGACGTCGCGCCACACCCTCAGAGTAATCATGACCTGGACGCCTTACGCAGTTACGATGGAATCGACCCGAACTGACGTGAACGGCTGTCTGTGGCCGGTCTTGGTGCGAATCCGCTTCTTGGGCTTATACTTGAAGACCACTATCTTCTTGGCTTTGTCGTGGCCCAGCACTGACGCCTGGACGCTGGCGCCTTCGATGGCGGGCTTGCCCACGATGACTCCATCCTCGCCCACGATGAGAAGAACCTTGTCGAAGGTGACCGTCTGGCCCACCTCGGCATTGAGCTTCTCCACTCGGACGACCTGCCCCGGCGCAACGCGGTACTGCTTGCCGCCGGTCTCTACGATAGCGTACATTCACTTTCCTCCTCGCACTCTGGGCTCGCCGGGCTTGAAGGCAGGGCCGGCTCTTGGCGGTTCGGCCGGCTTCGTCGTTCCTGGACGACTTCGCCCAACTGCGAACTGCGCCTAAGCTCGCCGGACACCATTTGACATCACTTCATCGTTTACTGGCCTTCCCCGAGCGGCTTGAGGCGACGCACGGTCGCCCACAGCATCGCACATCATAACACAGGCAAGACGCAGTGTCAATTTGGGGGTAAGAGGTGGGTGACAGGGATGCGGCGCGACCCACCCACGGGTCGGCCTTAGGAGCCACGGCCGGTCAGCTTTCTCACACCGGTGGACGCCAACCCATCATCTACTGTGACTCTCCGTCCGTCACCGCGCTTTGGCCGTCCGCTACGGCCGCCTCGGCGCCCGCCGCCTCCGCCGCAGCTCTCGCGCGCTTAGCTGCCTTACGTCTCGCGCGCCGCTTGACAGACTTCGACATGCCGGCGGGCTTAGCATTCTGAGCAGGCGTGGTCTCCGCGTTTGCGCCTTCGTCAGCCGGCTCGTTCGCAGGCTGTGCCCCTTGTTGCTCATGCGGTTGCCCAGGCGGCTTGCGCTGTGACTGGCCCTGCAACTGCCCCTGCAATTGCCCCTGCGGCTGCGCAGCAGCCTTCGCCGTCTTGGACTTGCGGCCTCCGCGTCGTCCCCTCCCGCGTCTCGAGGATGGTTGCTTCTGATCGGCTTTCCGGGACGCGGCTTCGCCCGTCGCCACATCCACCCCAGCAGCCTCTATCACCGTCCGCGTTGCCGCCGCGCTATCATCTTGCTCTTTCGGATCGTCGGCACCCTGGAGGACCAGTTCCGCTGGGGCCATCGGAACGATAGCCGCTTGCGTCCCCGTCTCCAGAGCAGTGGTCGTTCCCATCACCGCGGTGGCCCCGCCATCCGCACTCGACGCTCCGTCGGAAACCGACTCCAGCGCAAGTGCTCCGCCCTGGGGCTCTGCAGTTGCGGCCGTCTCGTTTGCCGCCTTCTTCGCAGCCTTCGACCGGCCTCGTCCACCTCTTCCACGGCGTGAACGCGATCTCTTGGCCGGCGCAGGCGGTTCCGCCAATGCTGGCGCCGCCCCACCTTCGTCGACGGCAGCGGCCCCTTCCGAGGCTCCGTTACCAATCGGTTCACCCGCAGTCGCGCCTTCCGTCGCGGGGGCTGTCTGAGGTTCCGCCTCAGGTCTAGCCTGGGCCTTGACGCCGCCTTCTTCCTGCGTAGGCCCAGCACCGGTCGCATCGCCGTGGTCCTGGTCCTGGCCCTGGTCCTGATCCTTGTCCTTGTCCTGGTCCTGGGCCGGGGTGCCCGTAGCGCCAACTGCGCCGACTGCGCTACCTGCGTCACCTGCGCTATCTGCGACGGCGCCACCCGTAGCCGCCGCGCCGGCGGCCGCCTTCTTCCTGCGTCTGCCATTGCGTGACCGTGACCTCGACTTCTTGGCCTTGCCTTCAGCTTTCGCTTCCGCCCCCTGCTCGGCCTTCGCCTTCGCCGCAGCTTCAGCCCTCTTCTCACTCGCCGCTTGAGCCTTCGCCCCAGCCGAAGCCCTGGTCACGTCTTCTCCCTCGACCTCTTCAATGGCCGCCACAACATCATAGTTGTCAAGGGGCTCACGGATCCTGCCAGCCGGCAGCAGCATCTCCGCCTCCACAACAGGCATCCGGGTCTGCGCCTCCACAGCCTCCGATCCAACCGCCACAGCGGTCGGGCACGCGGTCGCATCGTCCGTCCCTACGGACGCCACCACCCCGGCTCCGGCCACAGCCCCGACTCCAGCTCCAGCTCCGGCCCCGGCCCGGGCCCGGGCCCGAGCTCCAGCCACGGCCTCGGCCCCAGCTCCAACACCAGCTTCAGCCCCGGCCAGCCCCAGCCCTGGCGTTACCGGAGCCTTCGCCCGCGCAGGCGGAGGCGGCGCCACAGGAGACAGGCTCACAGCATCCAGCATCTTGATGGGCTGCAGCGGCGCCGGCGTCGCGCCGGCCTCACCCCGCGCGTCACCCGCCGCAGCCTCCAGGGCCTCCCAGTCTCCCGAAAGCACCAGCTTCGCCTTGGCGTAAGTCTTGAACACTTTGCTTATGCGAGCCCGTACGCGCTTGCCCACCAGACCGCCGGCGCCCTCCACATCGATGACGTAGCCCTCCACCCGCGCTATGCCGTCGCGGCTGTTGGTCATGTGGGCCTCCTCGATCAGCAGGCTCAGGTCGTCGCCCACCGCCACAGGCAGCGCCCGGCCCTCCACCTCTTCCTTCGTGCCCGTCGCCGCGATGGCAATGTCCTCCGGATTCTGGTCGATGCTACCCTTGACGTAGATGTGCTTGCCAGTCTCCTTCTCCAGCGCCGCTAAGTTCGCGCCACCGGCCCCTATCAGCATCGCCGCCACCGATGGATGCAGAAGCACCAGCATAGCCGGGTCCGTCATCGACATCGCTTCCTTCTTGATGGCCCGCATCGCCCTGAACGCAAGCGTCTCCTCTGACAGCGTCCGCCCGCGCCCCTCACACGTCGGGCACACCTTCATCATGGCGTCCACCAGGCCCTGCTGCACCTTCTTGCGGGTCATCTCCACCAGGCCAAGCTGCGTGAATCCCAGTACCGTGCTCTTGGTCTTGTCGCCCTCCAGAGCCTTCTCCAGCGCGGCAAGCACCTGCTTCTGGTGGTTCTCGTCTTCCATGTCGATGAAGTCGATAACGATAATACCGCCGATGTTCCGGAGCCTCAGCTGGCGGGCGATCTCCACGGCGGCTTCCAAGTTGGTCCTGAAGACTGTGTCTGCCAGGCACGTGCTGCCCGTGAACTTCCCCGTGTTCACGTCGATGACGGTCAGCGCCTCCGTGTGGTCAATGATGAGGTAGCCGCCGCAGTTCAGCCAGACCTTGCGCCTGATGGCCCTGGCGATCTCCTCCTCAAGGCCGTACACGTCGAACAGCGGCTCGGAGCCGGTGTAAAGCCGAACCCGCTCAGCCATGTGCTCAGGCAGCATCTTCATGAGGCCCATCACCTTCTTGTGCTCCTCGACGTCGTCAAGGATGAAGGCCTCCACGTCCTCGCTGAAGTGGTCGCGCACCAGCCTGAACACCAGGTCGTAATCCTTGTGCAGCATGGCCGGCGCTTTGGCCCGCCTGGCCCGCGCCTGTATCCTCCGCCACAGCTTCACCAGGAACTGGATGTCGCCGGCAATCTCTTCCTCCGACCGCCCCTCCGCCACGGTGCGCACGATGACGCCCATCTTCCTCGGCTTGTTGCCCTGGGCGATCTTGCGCAGGCGGTCCCGCTCGGCCTCCGAGGCGATGCGCCTCGAAACCCCCACGTAGTCCACCGTGGGCATCAGCACTACGTACCTGCCGGGCAACGTGATGTCAGTCACCACCCTGGCGCCCTTGGTGCCGATGGGCTCCTTGGTGACCTGCACGATTATCTCCTGCCCGGTCTTGAGAATATCCTTGATCGACCGGGACCTCTTCGGCGGCAACGGCTCATCGTCGTCGCCCGCCCGCGAGCCCCTGATGCCCTGGCCGTTGCGAACCGCAAGGGCATCGTCTACATATAGGAACACGTTTCTCTCCAGTCCGACGTTGACAAAGGCCGCCTGCATGCCCGGGAGAACATTCTCCACCACACCTTTGTAGATGTTGCTGGCATACCGCGGATGAAGGGATCTCTCGATGAACAGGTCCACTAGAACCCCGTTCTCGACAATCGCTGCCCTAGTCTCGCCGTTCTCGGAGTTGACGATGATTCGTTTACTCACTTTTCTCAACTCCTAGGGTCAACTCCATGGGTCATAGACCCGCGGCAATGACCAAATCTGTACACTCGTGCGCCTCCGGCGCCACGAGCCTTGACTCAACCTCGAAAAACAGGCCGGTGCGGTGCACGCCGAAGCCGTCTGTGCGCACCTTCTCACCGGCAATGGAACCCAAAGCTGAAAGGAAGTCGCCCGGCCTGAGGTGCGCCCGACCCCCGCAAGCAATGGTGAACTCCAGCGCCCGGCCCTGCGGCGCCGCGCACCTAACCATCGGCCGTACGTCGACGGTCTTCTTGCCGCCCTTCCCCGCTATCTCGATCTCGAAACTCGCCTGCCCCAGCAGCTCCGCCGCCGCCAGCGCCATGCCAAGGCTAATCTCCACCCTGTAAGACGCCCAGCGGATCCCAGAGGCCAGTCCCGTGCGGCTGCCTTCCATGACTTGCGCCACCGCCAGCACACTCAGACCTGGCGGCAGCTCCCGACCCACCGCCTCCAGCACCGCCCGAGACCCTACCGGCGAATCGGCCCTGTCGATAAGCTCGATGTCCACGTATTCGGCCTCGCTCGTCATACCCACTCCCAGGGCCGTGGCGAACGAATACTTCGGATGAGGATGATACCCTTCCGTGTAGGCGACGGGCAGCCGCGCCCGCCTCACAGCCCTCTCGAAGGCCCGCATGGTCCCGAGGTGCGACACGAATACCGCGCTTTCAAGCTTCGCCAGCCTGAGCCTGTACCTCATCTCAGACTGCACCCCCTGTGCCCGCGCCTGTGCCCGCACCCTCGCCATCGCTCGGGCTCGCCGCGAGCCCGAACTCGCCCTGCAGACGCACGCGCACGTCGCCGAAGCACGCGCCACAACCGGTGCATCGCCCCTCGCGGCAATCCTCGGTGGTGATGCCCTGTGCCGCCAGCTCCGCCTCGCGCCGCAGGAAAGCCTTTGACACGCCCATGTTCACTTTGTCCCACGGAAGTGCCTCATCGAAGGAGTATGCCCTGTTGGCGAAGGACTCGGGGCTCAGCCCCTGGCTCTCGAAAGCCTGCTTCCAAAGGTCCGGCCTGAAGTGCTCGACCCAGCCGTCGAACCTGCACCCCAGGTCCACCGCCTTCGAGATCACTGCTCCCAAGGACCTATCTCCCCTGGCGAAGGCCGCCTCCAGGTGGCTCTGCATCACGTCGTGGAACGAGACCGAAAGCCCCCTCACCCGGGTGGGCTCCTTGAGCAGCTGCTGCTTTCGGAGGATCTCCTCGATGCTGTCCTGGGCGTGCCACTGAAACGGCGTGTGGGGCTTGGGTACGAACGACGACACGGTCGCGTTCACCCTCACCCGTCCTGCCTTGCCTCGCTCGCCGGCGATCCTGCGTCCCAGGTCCAGCACCTTTCGGGCCAGCTCGGCGATGCCGATGACGTCCTCGTCCGTCTCGTACGGCAGTCCGATCATGAAGTACAGCTTGATCTGCTCCCACCCCGACCTGAACGCGTCCGCCGCCGCCGACATCAGGTCCTCCTCAGTCACACCCTTGTTGATGATGTCCCGCATCCTCTGCGTTCCAGCCTCAGGCGCAAACGTCAGACCAGTCCGGCGCGCCCGCGCGCCTTCCACCTCTCGGGCCAGGGCGATGCTGAAGGAGTCCACACGCAGCGACGGCAGCGACACCGCCACCCCCTGCGGCCCATACTCCTGCACAAGCTTGCGGGCCAGCTCCTGGATGCCGGTGTAGTCGGCGGTGGAGAGCGACAGCAGCCCCATCTCCTCGTATCCCGTTGACGCCACAAGCCTTTCGGCCTGCTCGCACAGCACCGGCAGGCTGCGCTCGCGGACGGGCCTGTATATCATGCCCGCCTGGCAGAACCTGCACCCGCGGCAGCATCCGCGCATCACTTCCAGAACGACCCTGTCGTGCACGGTATCGAGGAACGGCACGATGAACTTTTCCGGGTACTCCGCCGCGTCAAGGTCAGTCACCACGCGCCGCACCGCCGCGTTTCCCAGCGCAGGGCAGTACATCCCCGGTATGGCCGCAAGGCGCCGTACCAGCTGGTCGCGGTCTACGCCGTCCTCCTTGGCCCTGGCGGTGGTCTCCATGATGTCTACGATGAGCTCCTCTCCGTCTCCAAGGGCGAAAAGGTCGAAGAAATCGGCCACAGGCTCGGGATTCGCGACGCACGGGCCCCCCGCAACTATGACGGGATCGCCGTCACGGCGCTCGGCCGCGAGCCTGGGCACGCCAGCCAGATCCAACATGTTCACTACATTGGAGTAGCTGAGCTCGTACTGAAGGGTGAAGCCGATGAGGTCGAAGCGGCGGGCCTCCGAAAGGCTTTCCAACCCGTACAGGGGGATGCCGTGCGTCCGCATGGCCTCCTCCATGTCGGGCCAGGGCGCGAACGCACGCTCCGCGATGAAGCCTTCGCGGGAGTTCACGATGGAGTAAAGGATCTTGAACCCGATGTATGACATCCCCACTTCGTACACGTCGGGAAACGCCAGCAGTATGCTGGCCCTGGCGGAATCATGGTCCACCACAGCCGCGTTCAGCTCGTTGCCGGTGTACCTCGCGGGGAACGTCACGTTCGGCAGAACGTCGCGGTAAAGCCGTTCCTTGTCGATAACCACTATTGAAACACCTCAAACTTAACACCTGGGCCACGGTGGCCTCTGAGCCCAGCTCGGCCACGCCGTCGATGAGCTGTATCTGCGACAGCCTGCCGAGCTCCACGCCGTCCGGCGACAGCACCGACACCATCGTCACCCCTGCGGCGCCCAACGACGATAGCACGTGCGCCGCGCGGACGTGGGCGCCCACGGCCAGCGACGTGACGTGCATCGGCACGCCTCGCGCCAGCTCAGCCCTGGCCCTAATCCCTTGCCTGGCTGCCGAGAGGGCGGCCCACCGCCCCTCTCTGCCAGCCTCAATCCATATGAAAGCTGCCAGCGCCGCCGGCAACGGGTTAAGCAGTCCTGCGCGGAAGCCCACGACGCCCCACATCGCCAGCACCACCGCAACGACCCTGCTCACCGTCACGGCCAGCCGCGTCGCCCCGCGCCAGCCCATCCTGCCTGCGGCCAGCGCCCTGATGATGCGCCCGCCGTCAAGGGGGAAGGCCGGCAGCAGGTTGAACAGCGCCAGGCCCAGGTTCACCCCGGTGAACAGCTCCGCCCCCTCGCCCCACATTATGATGCCGACGGCCGCCATGACCAGAGACGCCATGGGACCCGCCACGGCCACCGCCGCCTCCACTTCCGGCCTGAGCTCGAACCCTGACTCGATGCGTGCGGTGGCGCCCAGAGGCGATATGCGGATCTCCTCCACGCGCAGGCCGAAGCCCGACGCCGCCGCGGCGTGCGCCAGCTCGTGCGCGAGCAGACACGCTGCTATCAAGGCCCACTCGCCCACCGCCCCGGCAAGCACTATCAGGAGCGCCAGAACGAACACCGCCGGATCCAAGGTCACTCTAGGCACAGCCGTTCCCCCGTTCGTTGGACATGCCCCCGGGGGATGATATGACGCCTGCGTCGCGTTTATTACCGCTGTACCGCTAGAACAGAACCCGTTTCCGGCGCATGTAGATGTTCTGCAGCACTGCAGTGCCTATGATCGTGGCCATGAGGGAGCTGCCGCCCGCGCTGAAGAACGGCAGAGGGATCCCGGTGCACGGCGACACATTCATAGTCATTCCCACATTCACGAATATATGAACCAGCAGGATCGCCGAGATCCCCACCGCGACAAGGCTCCCGAACTTGTCGCGGGCCTGCTGCGCCACGCGGAAGCCCCTGCTCACTATGAAGAACAGCAGTCCGATGGCGGCAGCGGCACCGAAGAACCCCAGTTCCTCGGCGATGACCGAGAATATGAAGTCCGTGTGGTGCTCGGGCAGGAAGTTGAGCCTCGCCTGAGTGCTCTGCCCGAAGCCCTTGCCCATGAGCCCCCCTGAGCCGATCGCTATTGTAGACTGAATCACGCTGTAGCCATAGCCCTTCGGGTCGAGACCGGGATTGAAGAAGCTGACGATCCTCATCTGCTGGTAGGGCTTGAGCACGAAGAAGTACGCCAGCGGGGCCACGACGAAGAGACCAAGCCCGATGATGATGCCCAAGAGCTTCGGGTTCGCTCCCGCAGCGTACATCATCAGGAAGAACACCGGCGCCAGCACCAGAGCCGAGCCCAGGTCGTTCTCGGCCACCACCAGCCCGATGGGCGCGAGCACGATGAGGGCGGGCACGATGAAGCTTCGCAACGTCGAAAGGTCGTCCTGCTGCACCAGGTACGCCGCCAGCGCCACCACGACGCCGATCTTGGCGTACTCCGACGGCTGCAACGCCAGCGGGCCGATGCGGATCCAGCCCATGGCGCCCTTAGCCCTGGTGCCGAACACGAGCACGCTGGCCAAGAGGAGCATGCTCGCGGCGTACACCAGCTGCGCGAACTTCGCCAGATAGCGGTAGTCCACGCGCAGCACCACCACGGAGACCAATCCGCCAAGCAACGCAGCGATCACCTGCTTCCTCACGTAAAGCAGGGGGTCGCTTCCCGTTAGGGAAGGCGTGAACCTGGTGGCGCTGTATATCATGGCGCATCCGAAAGCAATGGCCACGCACACGGCTCCGACCAGAGCGAAGTCCATATTCCTAAGGAGCCTCTTGTCTATGAGCATACCACTGCCCCCGGAGTCCCGATGTCGTACGATGTCAGCTGCGGCCCGGCGCCGCGCCAACTCACTTGCTCAGCGCCCCCGCGGTCCTCTTCACTTCCTTTACAGGGATGCTGGCCACTATGGCCACGGAGCCGTCGGTGTCGCTGAACTCCACCTTCATGTTGGTCTCATCGATCTCTATGTACTTGGTGATGACCGCGATGAGATCCTCCTTCAGGTTCTCCATGAGCCCGGGCGAAAGGGTAGCGCGGTCCTGCACCAGCACCAGGCGCAGCCTGGTCTTGGCCGTGGTTCTGCTGCTCGATCCCTCAAGCCTGCCGAAGAGGCGCTGCAAGAAGTCCATCATGTGCCCCTAGCCCCTTTCTCCCCTGAACCACTTGATGAGCCGCACGAACCACTCATCGCCTGGTTCAGCAGTTGCTGCAGCCTCTGCCACGTCCTCGCCCATCAGGCGGGCCGCGATCTTCTTGAATTCCTTGCCAGCCTTGGACTTGCTGTCCATCACCGCGGGCAATCCCTTGTTAGTGGAGACGATTATGGACTCGTCATCCGGCACAACGCCGAGAAGATCGACCTTCAGGTGTTCCAGCAGGTCGTCCACGGTTAGCATGTCGTGGCGTTTGATCATGTCGGGCCTGATCCTGTTCACCACCAGCATCGGGGAGTCGATCCCCTCCGCCATGAGCATCCCGATGATCCTGTCGGCATCGCGCACCGCCGACATCTCCGGCGTGGTCACCACGATGGCCTTGTCAGCGCCGGCTATGGCGTTCTTGAAGCCCTGTTCGATCCCGGCAGGGCAGTCGAGTAGGATGAAGTCGAAGTCCTTCTTCAGGTCGCTCACGAGCTTCCTCATCTGCTCCGGAGATACCGCGTTCTTGTCCCTGGTCTGCGCGGCCGGCAGCAGTGACAAGTTCTCCACGTGCTTGTGCTTGATGAGGGCCTTGCGAAGCTCCGCGCGTCCCTCCACCACGTTCACCAGGTCGTAGATGATCCGGTTCTCGAGGCCCAGAACCAGGTCGAGGTTGCGCAAGCCGATATCCGCATCCACAAGAGCAACCTTGGGGCCATTCATGGCAAGGGCCGCGCCGATATTGGCCGTGGCCGTCGTCTTGCCCACTCCGCCCTTGCCTGAGGTCACAACTATTGCTGTAGAGCTCATCCACCAAACACCGTCCCTGCATGCGTACTCCATGGCTCGATGACGATGGCCCCGTCCTTCAGGAATGCCTGCTCCGGCCCGCGAGGGCCCTTCACGTCATCATCGGGAGCCCGGCAGATCTTGTCTGCTATCCTCAGCTGAGTGGGCATGAGGCGAAGCGCCACCACCCTGGCCTCCCTGTTGCCGGACGCTCCCGCATGGGCAACGCCTCTCAGGGTCCCGAAGACCACGATGTCACCGTCGGCCCAAACCTCTGAACCGGGGTTCACGTCGCCCAGGATCACCAGGTTGCCTTCGAACGACACGCACTGCCCCGACCTGAGCGACTGCTTTATCAGGAGCGTGTCAGCGCCTGGCACCGCCGGCACCGCCGGCGCCGCCTCATTCGGCGGATCGGGGTTCGCCACGGCCTCAGCAGTGGCCGCTGAAAGCATTGAGGCGGCCCTGAGCCTTGCCTTGGTGGAACCGCCGTCGGCCCCGCCAGTGCCGCCTGCCCCATGATCGATCTGGCTCAGCCTCAACCCGTACGACTCCAAGACCTGTCGGACCTCCTCCACCCACTGAACAGGCACCACGGCTCCCCTGGTGTCCACAACCACGCTGGCGCCTGTGTAGAACCCCGGGGCTTCAGCCAGTCTGCGCCTGATGGCTTCCCTCAGGGTGTCGATGCTGGCCTGCGCGTCCACAAGCAGGCGCAGGCCCTCACGTGTTCCAACGAACATGACTTCCTGTGGCTTCAGTTCAACCACCGCCGATTACGCGTATCTCTGGTTATTTCTGCGAGCCGCCACCATTTCCTTCACTCAATCGGTTGGAGGCGCGATATAGGTGCCGGAACCCTGTGCGCCGGCGCCCGGCCCGCCGTTCGCCCCCTCGCCCATCTCTGCGATCCTGTCGGCGAAATAGCACTCCATGATCCTGCGCGCCACCGGAGCCGCAGCCGTGCCGCCGGCGCCTCCGCGCTCGATCAGCACCGCCACCACGATCTCGGGCTCATCAATGGGAGCCCACCCCACGAACCAGCCGTGGGCATCACCTGGAGGAGCCTGGGCGCTGCCTGTCTTGCCAGCCACCGGTATGGGGAAGCCTGAGTACGCCCGGGCCGCCGTGCCAGCCTTGACCACCTGGGTTAGGCTATCACGCAGGTAGTTCCACACTCTATCAGGCAGCTCGACACGGGCCGATACAGTGGGCGACGCCTGGTGCAACACCTCGCCGTCGGCCGCCACCGCGCGGCTCACGAGGTACGGGGCATACAGGGTGCCCCTCGTGGCGATGCCGGCGTAGGCCACCGCCAGCTGCAGCGGCGTGACCGTGACCTGCTGGCCAATGGCGTAGCTGAGCCGCTCGCCGGGCATGAACGTTCTGGTTTCGGAGCCAGGCACCACTCCAGCGGCCTCCGCAGGCACCAGGTCAAGGCCGGTGGTTCGCGAGAAGCCGAACATCCTGGCGGCGTTGGCCATCTGGTCGGCGGTAAGGCGTTTCCCCAGCTCATAGAAGACTATGTTGCACGAGTTCGCCATGCCCTCAAGCAGCGTCTGCCACCCATGGCTTCTCCCTGAAGACCACACATGGCACCGCTTGCCGGTGTAGTCGTCAGCAACAGACGGGGAGCACAGGATCCTCTCGTTGAGGTTCACCACGCCTGCCTGCAGCGCAGCCACGGCAGTGAAAGGCTTGAAGACTGAACCTGGCGGGTAGGCGCCTGACACGGCCCTGTTGAAGAGGGCTGAAACCGGGCTGTTCAGACTGCGCCACCTCTCCTCGGATATCCGCGGCACGAACCAGCCTGGGTCGTAGCCGGGCTCGCTGGCCAGCGCCAGCACCTCGCCGGTGCGCGCATCCAGCACCACAGCTGCCCCTGCCGACGCGCTGGTGTACTTGCCCTCCGCTTTCAGCAGGCGCAGCTGCTCCTCGATGGCTAACTCCGCCGCCTGCTGAAGGCCTGCGTCGATGGTAAGCTCCAGACTGGCGCCTGCCACCGGCTCCACCGTTCCCAGGGTTCCTCGGGGACGCGACAGCGAGTCCACCTCCACCTGTGTCTCGCCATCAACGCCCTTCAGCAGGTGTTCGTACGCCCGCTCCAGACCTGTCTTGCCTATGCGGTCGCGGGCGCGGTACCCGGCGCTGGCCAGCTGCTTAAGCTCTTCGGCGTTGATCTGGCCGACGTAGCCAATTACCTGGCCCGCCAAGTCGCCCTTGGGGTAGCTGCGGTAGGGCTCTTCCTCGATGATGATGCCGGGCAGCTCCACGCGGTGCTCCGACACCCGCAGCACCACCTCGACCGACGCGTCCTCCACCAGACGCGCCGGCTGGTACGGAACCCCCAGCCTCCCCTGGGTCTGCTCGGCTATCCTGGACCGAATGTCTTCAGGGGACATGTCGATGAGGCTCGACAGCAGCTCCAGCTCCTCGTCGGCGCCGCGAAACTCCCCCGGGACAGCGGACACGGTGTAGGCCATCCTGTTGGACGCCAGCACTTCCCCGTTTCGGTCGACGATGACACCCCTCGGCGCCGATATGGGCAACAGCGCCAGGCGGTTCTCAGTGGCCCTCTTCACGTAGTACTCTCCCTGCACCACCTGGAGCTGCCAGAGCCTTGCGGCAAGCACCATGAAGAGGATCACGACAAGTATCTGAAACCTGTGGACACGGCGTTCCGTTCCAGTCTGTTGAGCCCTGTCCATAGCGTCCATAATGCTCATGCCATCATCTCCATGCCGGACGATGCCAGCGCGGCGCCGGCGTCATCTAGCGGCCGGCCCCGCGGGCGCGGCCGGCGCCAGCGGCGTCGCCGCCACCTCCGGCGCCACCACCGGCTCGGCCCGCCTCGAGGCGAGCCCGCGGCACCAGGTAATACCAGCGGTATATCAGTACCCCCGTAACGCAGTTCATTACGGTGACCCACGGCAGGACCACGAAAAGGGCCCTACCCATGTCGACGGCGGCCCCGAACGACCATATCACGAAAATGTACACAAGCTCCCGGGCGATGCTGCCGAGTCCGATGACGGCAGCGGGTGTGAGGAGGCTCTCCTTGAACAGCTCGGGCTGGATCATGCCGATGGCCGCCGCCACGGCCATGTCGGCACCGGCGTTGGCGCCAATGAAGGCTCCGGTCAGCGCGTCCTGCATCAGCCCGCCCACAAGCGCCACCAGCACGCCGACGGCGGCACCCCCTGTGATGGCGGCCACGGCCGAGGCGCAGAAGACGACGTCAGGGACTATCCAGCGCGGAAACAGGGCAGGCACCACTGCTGCCTGGAACACCAAAGCGACCAGTATTCCCAGGCAGATCCTGAGGCGCTTCATTTGGCATCTCCCTCGATCGCGTCGACGAGCACCAGGACCTCCTCGAGCCGCTGGAAATCCACGCGCGGCTTCACGTATGCCAGCAGCGACACGCCGTACTTGCCCTGCTCCACCGCGATCACGTCGCCGATGGCATGCCCCTTCGGGTAAACGCCGCCCAGGCCGGAAGTGATGATGACATCGCCTTCGGCGAGGTCAGGCTGGGCTCCCAGCGGCCGCGCTATGAGCAGGCCCGATCCGTCGCCGGCGCCCTCCACCACCACCAGGTCGCGTGAGCGCGTGGCGATGCCGCCGATGGAATTGCGCGAATCCACAGCCAGAAGCACTGTGGCGCTGTTAGGGGTCACCGACGTGACCCTGCCAACCACGCCTCTGGCATTGATCACGGCCTGTCCCTTGGCGATGCCGGAGGAAGATCCCTTGTCGATCACCACCGACTCAAGCCAGTTGCCGGGATCGCGATAGGCCACCACCGCAGCTTCGGCGCGGCCCCTGAGGGATCCTTTCAGCTGGAGGAGCTCGGTCAGGCGTTGGTTCTCCCTCGCCGCCTCCTCCAGCTGCAACAGCGCTGCCTGCGCCGCGTCCAGTTCGGCCCTGAGTCGTTCGTTCTCGCTCTTCATCTCGCCGATGGACGCGATGAACGAGACCCACGATGACACCCACCGGCTCACAGTGGACGCTCCCCGCGCCACGGGCGTGAAGACTTCGCGCACTGCCTGTTCTGCCAGGGTCAGGCGTTCTCGGTCGCGTGCGGTGAGATACACCATGCATATGATGAGGACCACGCTCACAACAGTGATGATGGCCCTCCTCCTGCTGACGTTTGGGTTCAATATACGCTCTCCTGGGCCTCGCAGGCCGTAGTTATCTGGGTTATCTCAGCCTTCCTGACGACACCAACACTCGCCTGTACGTCTCCAGGTGTTCAACTACGACGCCGGTACCCCTGACCACACAGGTGAGGGGATCCTCGGTAACGTACGCGGGCATCCCGGTGGCCTCCTGAAGCAGGCGATCGAGGCCGTGGAGCAACGCCCCGCCGCCGGTCATGGCGATTCCCTTGTCCAGCACGTCCGCCGAAAGCTCCGGAGGGGTCTTCTCCAGGGTCTCCCTCACCGCTCTGACTATCTCCGACACCGGATCCGCCAGCGCCTCATAGATCTCGCTGCTGGACACCCTGACCGTCTTGGGCAGGCCATTCACTATGTCGCGTCCCCTGGCGTCCATCACCTGCTCCTCGTTGGGCGGGTAAGCCGTGCCGATGGTTCGCTTGATATCCTCGGCGGTGCGTTCGCCGATCATCAGGTTGTAGTTCCTCTTCATGTAGTTGATGATGGCCTCGTCCATCTTGTCGCCTGCCACGGTCACAGACTTGGAGGCGACGATGCCGCCGAGGGAGATCACCGCCACTTCGGTGGTGCCCCCGCCTATGTCCACCACCATGTTGCCTGTGGGCTCCTCAACCGGAAGACCGGCGCCGATCGCCGCGGCCATAGGCTCCTCGATGAGGTAGACCTCCTTGCCGCCAGCCTGGATGGCTGAATCATGGATCACCCTGCGCTCCACCTGCGTCACTCCGGACGGGACGCCGATGACTATGCGCGGCTTGAACACTCCGTGACGCTTAACCGCCTTCTCGATGAACCGACGCAGCATGATGACGGTGATGTCAAGGTCAGCTATGACACCGTCGCGCAGGGGCCTCACCGCCACGATGCCGGCAGGCGTACGGCCCACCATCTGCTTGGCATCGTATCCCACTGCAAGGATCTCGCCGGAATCACGGTCCATTGCGATAACTGAAGGTTCCTGCAGTACTATCCCTTTTCCTCTGACGAACACTAGAGTGTTTGCAGTGCCGAGGTCGATGCCCATATCCCTCGACAGGCCGCCGAAGAGCGATCTGAGGCCCATGGCGATGGCTCCCTTCCACTTACGAGTATAGAAACAGAATCTTCACGTGACTCGCTCAAGGAGCCCCTTCTCCTTGAGGCTCACGTAAACGTTGTCGCCGATGATTATGTGGTCTACCACGTCGATGCCGATGAGGGCTCCAGCCGTGCAGAGGCGCCTGGTGATGGCTAGATCCTCCGGGCTGGGCGTGGGATCGCCGCTGGGGTGGTTGTGCGCGACGATGAGGGAAGCGCTGCCCGCCCTGATGGCAGCCCGGAACACCTCGCGCGGGTGCACGATGGAGGAATCGAGCGTTCCCACGGATATGGTGACCACATCGAGGAGCCGGTTTCGGCTGTCAAGAAACAGCGCCCTGAACTCCTCGCGCTCCAGGTACCTCATGGTCGGCATCAGTGCCTGCGCGGCATCGCGCGGCCCGCTGATGCTCCCGCGCTGCTCGCCCTGGCCGGAGAGCACCCTGCGCCCAAGCTCTATGGCGGCCTGGATCTGCGCGGCCCTAACCAGCCCTATGCCGGGCAGGGCTGCAAGCTCCATCGGGGTGGCGGTGGCCAGCTTCCTGGGGCTTCCGAACCGCGCCATCAGCCCTGCGCCCACCTGGACGGCGTTCTGCCCCTGCATGCCGCACCTGATGATCACCGCCACCAGCTCCGCCGCGGACAGGGCCTCCGGGCCGAACTGCAACAGTCTCTCCATCGGCCGCTCGCTGGCGGGAAGTTCCCTTATCGCTCCGCTCGACATCTCGCAACACCTCGCTGCAGGTCTTCTGCAAGCGCGACCGTGCGGCGGGTGCGGACCCAGAGATGTTCAGGTCAGAGCACTCGCACTCCGAACTCATCCAGCATGCCGGCGAGCATGCCCACAGGTAGGCCCACCACGGTGAAGTAGTCTCCGCAGATCGACTCCACCAGCAGCGAGCCGAACCCCTGAATGGCGTAGGCGCCGGCCTTGTCGTCGGGCTCGCCTGTGCGGATGTAACTCTGTATGGTATCGTCAGAAAGCTCCCTGAAACGTACGTCCGTGACGCTGCAATCGCAGAGCTTGCGGCCGGAAGCCGCGTCCACCACGCAGACGCCCGAGTAAACCTGGTGAACCCTGCCTGACAGCATCCTCAGCATGCGGACGGCGTCCTCGTGGCTTTCGGGCTTGCCCAGCACCTTCCCGTCAAGCACCACGATGGTGTCGGATCCTATTACTATGCCATCGCCCTCCGCCTCAGCTACCTGCTGGGCCTTGGCCGCCGATAGCAGCTTCACCAGCTCAGCCGGGTCAGGATGGTGGATGACGCTTTCGTCGATAGTGCTCGGTATCACATCGAAAGCCAGTCCCAGTTCGCGCAGGAGGCGCGAGCGCCTGGGGCTAGCCGAGGCTAGGATCAACCTTGGAGATATGAATACCGCCTCCAAACAGCCTGTGCCGGTCTCCGATTTTCAGTCTAACATTAGAAATTCGTGTTTACAAGAAGGACGGGCCTCCGTTGCTGGAAACCCGTCCAGTTGCTTAAGCCCAAGTGGCGACCGTTTACTCCGCTATGAAGCTGCCTGCGCTTCACCAGCTGAGGCACATTCTCCCAGACAACCCTGGCATCCCCCGGGCACCTTGGCCAGGTCGATGATGCACTTCACCGGGCACTTCTCCACGCACACGCCGCAACGGGTGCACCTGGAGTTGTCGATGCGGGCTAGATTGTCCTCCATGGTGATGCACTTCTCGGGGCAGTTGCGCACGCAGATGCCGCAGCCGATGCAGCCGATGGAGCACACCTTCTTCACCTCGGGGCCCCGGGCGTGCGACTTGCACATCACGTTCACCGACTCGTTCTTGGTGCGAAGCTCGATGATTCCCCTGGGGCACGCGGCCACGCACTTGCCGCACCCCGTGCAGAGCTCGTCGTCTACCTTGGGAAGACCGTCGTCACCCATGTACATGGCGCCGAAGGGGCACGCCTCGACGCAGGTGCCCAGGCCCAGGCATCCGTAGGTGCAGCCCTTAGCCCCTCCGCCCGAAAGCTCTGCCGCGCGGCAGTCGCGGATGCCTTCATACTTGAAGACCTCAATCGCCTTGTCCTTGCTACCGAGGCACAGCACCCGCGCGTACTTGGGCTCGCAGTCGGACTCGCATGACACCCCCATGATGTCGGCGATGAGGTCGGCCACGCGCTTCTTGCCCACGGGGCACCCATCCACCGGGGCGGCGCCGGACGCGATGGCCTCCGCCAGGCCCGAGCAGCCCGGGTAACCGCAGGCACCGCAGTTGGCACCGGGCAGCACGTCGATGATCTGATCTATTCTAGGGTCCTTCTCCACCGAGAACACCTTGTCGGCGACGCCCAGCAACGCGCCGAAGAGAAGGCCCAACGCTCCCATGCTTAAGATGGCGTTAACGGTGCTCATAGCGTATACACCCCCTTACATTCCCACGAACCTGGCCACGTCGAACCCGGAGAACCCGAGGAAGGCCATGGCCAGAAGGCCGGTGGTGACCAGCGCGATGGGGAAGCCCTCCATGCACTTGGGTATGGGGGCGAGCCTCATGCGTTCACGTATCGCCGCGAACAGGACGATGGCCAGGCCCCAACCAAGGCCGGCTGCGGCCCCGCTCACGGCCGCCTCCACCAGGTTGTAACCTTCGTTGATGTTGATGATGGCCACGCCCAGGACGGCGCAGTTGGTCGTGATCAACGGAAGGTAGATGCCCAGGGCCTTGTACAGTCCGGGGCTGTTCTTCTTCAGGAACATCTCTATGAACTGGACCAGCGCGGCGATCACCAGGATGAAGGAGACCGTCTGCAGGTAGCCCATGTTCAGCGGATTGAGGATCAGGTTCTGCACCAGCCACGAGATGGCCGAAGCCATGGTCATCACGAAGACCACGGCCATGCTCATTCCGGTAGCCGTCTCCACCTGTTGGGAGACTCCAATGAACGGGCAGGCGCCGAGGATCCTCGACAGCATGAAGTTGTTGACCAGGGCCTGGGTGAACAATATCACCAAGAGGTTCTTCAATTAGTGGCACCCCCCTTGAGGGCTCTGCGAACCGCGACGGCCGGCACGCCCCTTGCCGCGCTCTGCCAGCAGGTTCACCGCACCGATCAGCAGGCCCAGGCTGATGAACCCGCCCACAGGCTGCGTGACGATGGCTGCGGCGTACTCCTTGGAGAACAGCCGGATCCCCTCAAAGCCCAGGTCAGGGGCGGCGAGGATGATCCCGGTCCCCAGAGGCTCGCGGATGGCGCTGAGGAGCACCAGGGCGAAGGTGAAGCCGGCGCCCATGCCCAGGCCATCAACGATGGAGGCCAGAGGCCCGTTCTTGGAGGCGAAGGCCTCGGCCCGGGCCAGGATGATGCAGTTCACCACGATCAGCGGCACGAACACGCCCAGCACCTGGTGAAGCTGAGGCAGGTACGCGTTCATCACCAGGTCCACCACGGTGACGAACGTGGCGATCACCACGATGAATACCGGTATGCGGATCTCATTGGGCGTCGCTTTCCTGAGAAGCGACACGCACAGGTTGGAACCCACCAACACGAAGGTGGCCGCGAGGCCCATGCCGATGCCGTTGGATACCGCCAGCGACACCGCTATCGTAGGGCACATGCCCAGTAGCAGTCTAAGAGTGGGGTTCTCTTTGCCTATTCCGTTTGAGAAGATGCTGCTGAGCGGGCTAGGACTGCTCACCTTGACCCACCTCCCAAGATACCGCTTGTGCGAGCCAGCTCACGCGCGGCGTTCACCCCGCGCACCACCGCGCGCGAGGAAATGGTGGCGCTGGAAATGGCGGTGATCTCGCCGCCGTCCTTGTTCACCGCCAGGGGCCCAGAGGCGCCCTTCCCGATGAACTGCTCCTGCCACGACTTGTTTGTGATCTCCGAGCCGAGGCCAGGTGTTTCGCTGTGGCTCATCACCTGGAGGCCCTTCACCGTCATGTCGGCGCCGATGCCCACCAGCATGGTGATGGGCCCGCCGTAGCCCGCGGGGCGCACCCGGGCCACGATGCCCAGCACCTGGCCGTTGGCGGCGCCGGTGTAGATGGCGTCGATCTCGGCGAACTTGGGATCGGCGGTGAACCGGGCGACCTCCTCAGGGCTCAGGGCATTGAAGTCAGTGGCCTGAGGGAGCACTATCTGCATCGACCGCGCCTGCTCTTCAGCCTTACGCGCGCCGATGATCTTGCTGGTGACGCTGTAGACCGAGGAGAGCACCCCGGCGGAGACTGCACACACCAGCAACAGAATGACGCCAAGCTTAAGCGTTTTGCCCACGGGCCTTCACCTCCCCGAAGCGCTTGGGTCGGGCAAATCTATCGATGAGCGGCACCGCCGCGTTCATTATGAGAATGGAGTAGCACACGCCCTCGGGGTATCCGCCGAAGATGCGAATGAGCGCCGTCAGCACTCCACAGCCGATGGCGAATATCGTCTGCCCCTTCGGGTTCATCGGGGACGTGACGTAGTCCGTGGCCATGAAGAACGCACCAAGGATAAGCCCGCCCGACAGGATATGGAACAGCGGGTCATGCCCGTAAAGCGACGTTATCACCGCCACGGTGCCGATGTACGTCAGCGGGATCCTCAGCGAGATGTGCTCACGCCACAGCAGGTACGCCGCGCCCACCAAGAGCGCCAGAGCTGAGGTTTCGCCCAACGACCCGGCTACGTTGCCGAAGAACAGCGGGGCGTAGAACCTGGTCATCGGGATGCCGCCGATCTCCCCCATCTTCAGAAGCGTGAGCGGAGTGGCGGTGCTCACGGCATCGAACCCCTGCACCCAGTGGGCGGCCTCGGCTCCGGCAGGCCAGATGTAGCCCGAATTGGCCAGGGCCGACCATGCCGCAACCGCGAACGCTCGGCCGGCCAGCGCCGGGTTGAACACGTTGAAGCCCAGTCCGCCGAAGAGGAGCTTCACGACGCCGATGGTGAAGAAGCCAGACAGCACCAGGATCCACCACGGAACGTGCGGCGGAAGCACCATCGCCAGCAGCACTCCGGTGACGACGGCACTCCAGTCTCCGATGGTGACGGGACGACCGGTTATTCTCTCCAAGATGTACTCAGCGCCGACTGTTCCGACTATTGCTGCAGCTAGAGATACCAGTGCGCGGGCGCCGAAGAAGTAGACGCCGGCGGCGCATGCAGGTATCAGGCTTATCACCACGTCGCGCATGAGCGCGGGGGTGGTGACCCCGCTCCTGATGTGTGGAGCAGGAGAGACTATGAGAGTAGACTCTGCCATCACTTAGCCCCCCGTTCCTTGGCAGCCTTCCTCAGCCTGCCGATCTCGAACTTGGCATGGCGGATCGCCTGAACCAGAGGCCGCTTGGACGGGCACTCGAAAGCGCACACGCCGCACTCGATGCAGTCGCAGGCGTGGTACGCGTCGGCTTCTGCCCAGAACTGCTGCTCGGCCCACTGATGCAGTATGGCCGGCTCAAGTCGCATAGGACAGGCGTCGACGCAGCGGCCGCACCTGATGCAGGGCAAGACCTCGCGCTGCCTCGCCTCCTCGGCCGTCATGAGCAGGATGCCCGAGGTGCCCTTGCTGGTGGGCACGTCCAGACTGAACACGGCCTGGCCCATCATGGGCCCGCCGAAGATCACCTTTCCGAGCTCGCCCTTGACGCCTCCGCACTGCTCAACGAGCTCAGCGGCGGTGGTGCCTATCTTCGCCAAGAGGTTCGCGGGCTTAGCCGCGGCGGAGCCGGTGATCGTGACCACCCTCTCTACAAGAGGAAGGCCGCGGTAGAACTTGTCAGCCACCGCGACGGCAGTGCCAACGTTGTTCACGACGACGCCCACGTGGAAGGGCAGGCAGCGTGGCGGCACCTCACGGCCAAGCGTTGACTTGATCAGCTGTTTCTCAGCGCCCTGCGGGTACTTGGTCCGAACCGCCATGACCTCGATCTCAGGCACGCTGGCCGCTTCCTTCGTGAGGGCCTGCACGGCGTCGGGCTTGTTGTCTTCAATGGCGATAACACACTTTCTCACATCAAGAGCCCTCATCAGTATCTGAGCGCCAGCTACCACGTCCTGCGGGCGCTCAAGCATCAACCGGTGGTCGGCTGTGAGATAGGGCTCGCACTCCGCCCCGTTCAGGAGCAGCGTATCCACCTTGGCGCTGGGAGGCACGGCCAGCTTTATGTGGGTGGGGAACTCGGCTCCACCCATCCCGACGATTCCGGCCTCGCGGATGGCCGCGATGATCTCGTCGCGCGAGAGCGACAGTGGATTCTTCACCGGAACGCACGACTCATGCAGCGTGTCGTTGCCGTCGGATTCGACGATGATCGCCGTATCGTCGTGGCCGTTGGCCGTGCGCACCGTGCTGATGCCTGCAACTTTGCCGGACACAGGCGAATGCACCGGCACGCCGAACTTCTGGTCCGTGTCGGCCAGCTTCTGCCCTTTGAGCACTTGGTCGCCTTTGGCTACCAGAGGGTTCAGGGGACAGGAGGTGGTGTGCAGGAGCACATATACCTTGGATGGCTGCTGTGCAGGAACGATCGGCAGGCCGCTCGTAAGCGACTTGTTCTCGGGAGGGTGGATGCCTCCACGGAACGCTCCTCTGGGCATGGACTTCACTCCTTTACCACGCAACCCATAACTAAGCGACAACTGAATGATGCCTACGTCAGGACGCGCATGACTGCGGTACAAGCTTCAAGAGCGCCTCCACCCGCCTGGTCAGTTGTGGTTGGTAGAGGCCCTCAAAACCTGTTCCATTGTACACTACGTCGAGGCATTGCGCAATAATGCACTAGCGCGGGCTCTGGCGGGAATTAGGCATGTAGCTGGGATATGAAGCAAACGCATCAACCGCGCCGGCGTTGGCGCGGTCGATGCGGATCTGGGGCGTTGTTGAGGCGCTGGGATGTATTACGCAAACCACCTGGGCCAAAAGGCCGCCAGCACGATTATCGCCAGCAGGATCAGGAGCATGCCCCACGATCCGAAGCCCCCACACGGATGGCAGGGATCACAAGGATCCACTGGACGGCAGGGCGGAGGGCAAGGTGGAGGGCAAGGCGGAAAACAACCCGCGCCCGCGTTGATGGTCTCACCAGTCGTCATCGATGAATCCTCCTTCAAATTCTACTTACCAGGGGAACCAGAATACCGCTATAACGATAATCGCCAAGAGGATCAGGGCGAGGCTCCAAGAGAACCCTCCCTTGAAACCACGGCCAAAGAAGACACCGTCCACCGCGATCGCTCCTCCCATGCTTGATTTGGTCGCGATTCCGTCGCGAGTAAGGTCGCGGAACCGTAGTTGTGGTTATCTTTCGTTCATCGGCCCCGCCTGTGCGCTGATATATAGTATGAGGGCACTGGCAGTTGTGTCAGTTGTGTTGCACGCAGTTCGTCGAAGCTACCTGCGGACCACTCCCCCGAAGCTGGTGGCCGCCACACACCCCGCCTGCCGAGGCACCACCACCGATCCCCCCTCGTCCCCCGGCCGGCAGCGCGACACATGCCGACAGCGTGCTGGCGCGAGCGGCGCGGTTCCCGTGAACGTGTCGGTGCCACCAACACGATCACGTCGAACATGTCGGCGGCACTGACACGATCCCGATGACCATGTCGGTGACACCGACACAGTGACAACGAACATGTCGGTCAGACGAACACTATCGCGATGAATGTGCTGCCGACACCGACACGATTGCACCGAACGTGTCGGTCTGGGCGGCATGGTCGCCATCCCCCTCTCACTGGAGACTGGACCGTGCGCGTCGTCCTGTGCAGGAGTCGCAGCTACACGCGGCGCAGACCGCCGCGCGCCCTGGCGTCTTCGATCGGCAGTGTAGCCTATGCCGAGAACGTGTCGGTAGCGCCAACACAAGAGCTGCGACCGTGTCGGTAGTACCAGCACGGTCGCGCCGAATCTGTCGGCGGCACCGACACAATCCCCTTGAGCGTGTCGCTCCGACCGACACAGCCGCTATGCGAGCCGGCTGAGGCGAACCCGGCCCAGATCCCTTGATAACTCAACAATCGCAAAGGCCCCCACTTCAGTGGGGGCCTTCCACATATGCCTCCTCGGCTTTTCGGCGCCGGCTAGAACAGCCCGACTATGCGCCCATCCTCGTTGATGTCGACAGCCTCGGCCGCTGGCACCTTGGGCAGCCCGGGCATGGTCATGATCTCCCCGGTCAGGCACACCAGGAAGCCGGCGCCTGCCGACACCCTGACCTCCCTGATGGTGAGCTCCCAGCCCTTGGGGGCGCCCTTGAGGTCCGGGTTGTCTGACAAGGAGTGCTGCGTCTTCGCCATGCATATCGGCAGCTTGTCGAAGCCCAGCTTGGTCAGGCGGGCGATATCCTTGTCGGCGGAGGCGGTGTAAACGACGCCGTCTGCACCGTAGATCTCCCTGGCCAGGATCTCGATCTTCTCCTTGATGGGCAGCGCCGGATCGTATATCGGAGCGAAGTTGTTCTCGTCGTGCTCCAGCGCAGCCAGGATCTCCTTGGCGAGCTCGATGCCGCCCTCGCCGCCCTTGGCCACAACCTCCGAGATAGCGCTGCGCACGCCCATGGCATCGCAGTGCTTCTTCACCAGGGCAAGCTCCTCGGGCTCGTCGGTGGGGAACCTGTTGATGGCCACCACGATGGGCAAGCCGAACTTCTTCAGGTTCTCGATGTGTTTGTCGAGGTTCGCGCATCCGCGCTCCAAGGCCTCGAGGTTGGTCTCAGCCACCTTGGCCTTTGGCACGCCGCCGTGCATGTTCAGGGCCCGCACCGACGCCACCAGCACCGCGACGTCGGGCTTGATGCCGGTGAACCGATGCACGATGTCGAAGAACTTCTCAGCGCCCAGGTCTGCAGCGAAACCGCCCTCGGTGACCACGTAGTCCGCAAGGCCCAGGGCCATGCGCGTGGCGATCACCGAGTTGTTGCCGTGCGCGATGTTGGCGAACGGACCGCCGTGCACGAACGCCGGCTGCCCCTCCAGGGTCTGCACCAGGTTGGGCTTGAGGGCGTCCTTGAGGAGCACCGCCATGGCACCCACGGCCTTGAGGTCAGCCGCGGTCACCGGCTTGCCATCTCTGGTGTAGGCCACCACGAGGCGGCCCAGCCGCTCCTTGAGGTCGGTCATGCCTGTGGCCAAGCAGAGCACGGCCATGACCTCCGACGCCACGCTGATGTCGAAGCCGGTCTCCCTGGGAACGCCGTTGGCGGTTCCACCCAGGCCGCACACGATGTAACGAAGCTGGCGGTCGTTGATGTCCATCACACGGCGCCACACGACCCTGCGGGTGTCGATGCCCAGCTCGTTGCCTTGCTGGATGTGATTGTCCACCATCGCCGCAAGCAGGTTGTGCGCTGCGGTGACGGCGTGGATATCGCCGGTGAAGTGCAGGTTGATGTCCTCCATGGGGACGACCTGCGAGTATCCGCCGCCGGCCGCGCCGCCCTTCACCCCGAAGGTGGGCCCCAAAGACGGCTCCCTCAGCGCCACGATGACCTTCTTGCCCAGCTTGCCCAGAGCCTGCGTGATCCCCACGGCCGTGCACGTCTTCCCCTCACCTGCGGGAGTAGCCGTGATGGCGGTAGTGTAGATCAGCTTACCCCTGGGTCCGGCAGGCAGCCTATTGAGCACCTTCAGCGAGACCTTAGCCTTGTTCCTGCCGTAGAACTCGATCTCGTCCTCGGCCAGACCAGCATCGCGCGCCACGTCGGCAATTGGGCGCAGTTTCGTCGACTGCGCGATCTCGATATCGCTCAACATTCGGACTTCACACCTCCGGGTTTTTCTGTTGTGACCTCAGCCATCTGTCGATGCCCTGAGCGGCGCGTTTTCCCGCCCCCATGGCACTGATGACTGTGGCGGCTCCAGTAACGATGTCGCCTCCGGCGTACACGCCTGGAATGCTCGTGGCTCCGTATTCGTCATAGGTGACGATGTTACCTTTGTCGTTCACCACCAAGCCTTTCGTGCGACGCGTGAGCACCGGGTTAGGCCCCTGCCCCACCGCTACGATGACGGTGTCGACATCAAGCACAAACTCCGAGCCTTTGACCACCACAGGGCGGCGCCGGCCGCTTGCATCGGGCTCACCCAGCTCCATCCTCACGCACTCCATGCCCCCAACAGCCCCTCGTCCGTTGTCAAGGATCCGCGTGGGGTTAGTGAGGAGCATGAACTCGACGCCTTCCTCCTCGGCGTTCTCGATCTCCTCAATTCGTGCGGGCATCTCTTTTCGGGAACGCCTGTACACAATCAGCACCCGCTCCGCGCCTAGCCTCAGCGACGTGCGGGCAGCATCCATCGCGACGTTACCTGCGCCGACCACGGCCACCCTGCGGCCCACCTTCACCGGTGTGTCGTACTCCGGGAACAGGTAGCCCTTCATCAAGTTTACCCTGGTAAGAAACTCGTTTGCGCTGTATACGCCGTTTAGGTTCTCGCCGGGGATTCCTAAGAAATATGGAAGACCGGCCCCGGCGCCTATAAATGCCGCCTGGTACTGGCCTGACTCCAGCAGCTCGTTGAGGTTCACGGTCATCCCAACCACTACGTTGGTGATGATGTTCGCCCCCAGAGACTTGACGTACTCAACTTCCTCGTCGATGATCCTCTTCGGCAACCTGAACTCGGGGATGCCGTAGCGGAGCACCCCGCCGGTGTCGTGCAGCGACTCGAAGACGTCCACGGCATATCCGCACGCGGCCAGCTCAGCTGCACACGTCAGCCCTGCCGGACCTGACCCGATCACGGCAACCCGCGCCGTGGGCTGGCCGGGGGTGCAGTAGGCACCTGCGCCGGTGGAGTGCGATTCCCCGCGCTTTCGCCGAGCCTCGCGGGTGTAGTCCGCGACGAAACGCTCCAGCATGCCTATGGCCACCGGCTCGAACTTGCGCCCTAGCACGCACACCTGCTCGCACTGGGTCTCCTGCGGGCATACCCTTCCACATATAGCTGGGAGACTGTTCTTCTCCTTTATCTTGGCGTCGGCCTCTTCAAACTTCCCTTCCGCGGCCAGCGCCAGAAACTCCGGGATCGGCACCTCCACCGGACAACCGGCCACGCATGGGCGGGTCTTGCATTTCAGGCAGCGCTGCGCTTCTCGCCGCGCCTGCTCTGGAGTTAGGCCCAGGGCCACCTCGTCGAAGTTGTGTCGGCGAACCTCAGGCGCTTGCTTGGGCATCTGCGCCCTGGGCACTATCTCTCTTGGCATCTGCATGCACCCTCCCCGCGCTGGTACCTGTCCTTGGCAACCCTCTCCTCATCACAGAAGAATGCCTGTCTGGCGCAAAGCTCATCGAAGTCTACCTTATGGCCGTCGAAGTCTGGCCCGTCTACGCAAGAGAACTTGACCTCGCCGTCGACGGTTACCCGGCAGCACCCGCACATTCCGGTGCCGTCGACCATCACGGCGTTGAGGCTTACGATGGTCGGGATGTCATGTTTCGCGGTGACCTTGCAGACAGCCTGCATCATACGGACCGGACCGATGGCTATGGCCTGGTCGAACTTGCGCCCCGCCTCCAGCAGCCGCTGGAGCGCGCCGGTCACGAAGCCGTGATAGCCGTAGCTACCATCGTCAGTGGCGTAGACCACCTCATGGCTGGCCGCCTCAACCTCGTCGCACATGATCAGCAGATCCTTCGTACGGGCGCCAACGATGGTAGTCACACGCGAGCCTGCTTCCTTATGCGCCCTGATAACCGGAAGCAGAGGCGCGACCCCGATGCCGCCAGCCACAGCCACCAAGTTGTCGACGCGCTCGATACGCGTCGGCGTTCCCAACGGGCCGAGCAGGTCACGGAAGGCGTCACCCGCCTCCAGTTGCCCCATCTCCATGGTGCTCTTACCAACTTCCTGGACGACCAGGGTTATCGTGCCTCGCTCCCTGTCAGCGCCAGCGATGGTTAGCGGTATCCGCTCGCCGCGTTCCGCTGTGCGCACAATCACGAAGTTTCCCGCTTTGGCGGCCCCCGCCACCAATGGCGCTTCCACCTCGAACCGGTGAACGCCCGGCGCCAAGCAGGATCTCTGGACGATTTTGAACATCAGGTCACCCCCACATTAAGCGACACCTAGACTCCGCTATCAATCATACAGGTGCGCTTTGGAGGGGTCAACCTGGCTCAACTGGCAGGCAAACGTGCGCCGCATAACCCTTCGGCTAATCGACCTTCGTCAGAATGCTGCTGTTGCACCACAGAACTCATGGTCATCCGTTGTGTACCCTCGGACCCGAACGTACTCTGAAACACGGTCCTCAATTAGCCATCTGTGGTTAGACTAGACGGCTCGAGTGTCTTTCACGGAGATGGCGGGCTGCACCGGCGGGTTCTCCGGAAAGACGCCAAGCAGATCTTCACCTGCCGCCTCGAATGGTTGCGGGCTCATCTACCTTGGAGACCGAACTGCATGGACTCACGGCCGGAACCATTCCATTGAGACAGCGCCGACGAAGCGGTGGACAATCTGTTGCTGGCCGTCCTTGCAAACGGCAACCGACACACCCGCTCTGATGGCCCGGCGCCCGTGGCGTCGTCGATAGCCAAGGGATCGCCATCCCGAATCCACTCCCAGCATGGATAGGACTGCGTCAATTCCGTCGCTATACGGGTAAGCTCAGAGGCTTCGTCTCCCAGATCTCGTCACAACCCGCGCGGCCGCGAGGATCACCACCATGTATAACCACCGGTTGACAACCGCGACCAAATCTTCTTGGCCCACACGGCCGTTCGGGCGCGACAGAGACGGGTGAACCTCCCAGCGCTTTCCCTCGGCGGCTGAATCCAGGCAGGCGCACGGCCTGCGACGCTGTAATCTGGCGCATCCGTCGATCTTCTCAAGGTTTCAATCCACGCAGGCGCACG
>LFSP01000031.1:0-257 GCA_001513145.1 Clostridia bacterium DTU025
CAAGCCCGGCTCAAGCTGGGTTTTTCAGAGACCTCGTACTAAGCTAATTCTACAATTCGCGGAACATACCTCTGCGCCACGCAGGGCCAAACACATGACCCCGGCTAGCCAGCTCGCAGCCATCGCCGGGGTAGCATGGGCCTGAGCCCGCGGTATTTCCGTAGATGGCGCGCCCGGCAGGGCTCGAACCTGCGACCTATGGATTCGAAGTCCAGCGCTCTATCCGACTGAGCTACGGGCGCACCCAATGTGACCTC
>LFSP01000031.1:281-10475 GCA_001513145.1 Clostridia bacterium DTU025
AGAAAGTATAGCATAACCCCCTGGCAGTGTAAAGGCGAACACTTCCTGGGTTGTTTCCTGCTCTTGTCATCTTCCGTGGCTCGGGGCGTCGAACCCCTTGATCCTTGCAAGCGCCAGTTGGCTGGCGAGGACGACGGCCAGCACAGCCCCGAAGGCCAGTGCGAACGACGCATGGGTGTACGCGCCGTCGGCTCCGACGCCCGCGTCAAGCACTATACCTGTCCCCCACTGGCCCACGATGACCCCGAGCGACGGCATCATGTTGATGGCGCCGAAAACGGCGCCGCCTTTGCCGGCAGGAGCCAGGTTGTTCACGCCCGCCGTGAGGTGGACGAAACATGTCCCCGAGGACGCTCCCACCAGGAAGCAGCCGAGACCGGTGAGCCAGATTGGCAGCCTCAGCAGCATGCCTGTCCAGAGCATGGCCCACGCGGCGGCGCACGTCAGGCTCGACGTCACTATCGCCTGCCTGCGGCGGGAAGCGGGCGCAGCCACCAACGAGCCGGTGACGTTGCCTGCCATCACCCCGACGCTGACCATGGTGGCCCACAGCCGAGCCGATGTCGCACTAGTATGATATGTAGCTTGGCACCACTGCACTCCCCACAGGCCCTGCACCGTCATGAGCGCGCCGTAACTCACCATCCAGAGCACCACGATGGCAGCCAGCTGCGGAGTCGTGGCCACCAGGCGTATCGCTGACGCCAGCTGCCTGAACACGGAGGCGGCGTTCATGGGCACGCGCTCCGCGCCACGGCTCGCGTCAGTTCGGCGCCGCGCCACCACAGGATCGCGCCCGCGCCGCGCCATCAGCGCCGCGCCCAGCGCGAGAGTGAGCACGACCAGCCCTGCGAACACGCTGCTTCGGCCCCATCTCTCAAGGGCGGAGCCAAGCGGGGCCACCGACACCACGGCCCCGAGGTTGCCCACGAAGTACGTTACGCCGGAGAAGAACGCGTATCGGTCAGGAGGGAAGGCCGCCGCCTGGAAAGCCACGGTGCCCGACAGGATCGAGGTCAGGCCGATTCCTGTGAGCATCCTGCCCGCCGCAAGCCCGATCACGCTCTGTGCCATGCCCAGGCTCAAAGCGCCCAGCGCCGCCACGCCAAGCCCTACGGCCGCCACCAGCATCGGCCCGAAGGTGTCGTTGAGCAGGCCGCCGATGGGCTGCGACAGTGCGTACGCATAGAAGTACAGGCTGGAGACGAAACCTACCGAGGACGGGCTCAGCCCCCATTCCTGGCCGAGCTGGGGCAGGATCACGGAGGCAGACACCCTATAAAAGAAGGAAAAGAAGAACGCCGCCACCAGCAGCATGTACTCCATGTAGAGCGGCCGGGATGTCGAGCGCCTCGGCAGCGTACCTGGTTGCATCGGTCTCCCCCTATCGGTCTCCGCCTAGCGGCTTCGGCCTATGCCTATCGGTCTCCTCCTAACGGCATAGAAAAGCGCCCCGGGTGTCACGCCCGGGGTTGAACTTGGGGTGGGTGATGGGACTTGAACCCACGGCCCTCAGAGCCACAATCTGATGCTCTAGCCACCTGAGCTACACCCACCATGCTGCCTTGACATTGTAGCACGGCCGGCGCGGCGAAGTCAACGGGAGCTGGCGGTGTTCCTCGATTTCCAGCGGCCAGGGCTGCGTCGGTTTGACGCCTGTCGCCCGCGATGGTACCATAGCCTCAACGACTGAAGAGAAGGTGCTCATCGGGGAAATGCTTGTATACGTGTTAAGGCATGCCGACACCGTGCTCGGCCACGACGACGTGTTCCGCGGAAGGGCCGATGTGCCCCTGAGCCAGGCCGGCCACGCTCAGGCTGAAGCGCTCGCCCGAAGGCTCTCCAGCGTCCCGCTGAGAGCCATGTTCTGCGGCCCGCTTTCCAGGGCCCGCAGCACCGCCGAGGCGGTGGCCGCCCCTCACGGTCTCGAGCCCATCGTCGAGCACGGATTCGACGACATACACATTGGAGACTGGGAGGGCCTCACCCTGAGCGAAGTGGCTACCAGATGGCCGGACCAGTGGGAAAAGTGGCGCACCGCGCCTGAGTCATTCGTGTTCCCCGGCGGCGAAGACCTCAGCGCCGTTCGTGCCCGGGCCTGGGCAGCGCTGGAGCGCGCCGTGCATGCGATCGAGGCGGAAGCGGGCCGTGACTCACCCGCCTCAGGCGCGCATGCGCATCCGCACCCCGAGGGCGGCCTCACGCGGCCCTACGGGCGGCCGGCGATCGCCGTGGTGACGCACCGGGCGGTGGCGAAGCTGCTGGTCTTGGAGGCCCTCGGTGCGCCCACGTCCAGCTTCTGGCGGATCTATCAGAATCCATGCGCCTTGAACATGCTTGAGCTGCGGAGCGATGGGAACCATACAGTCTACAAGGTGAATGATACATCACACCTGAACATGGAATAGGCCGGCGCGTCGGCGCCGGCCTCGGTTCCATGCCTGCTCGAGCTGGCGGCGCTACCTGCAGCTGGCCACCAGCCCTCCCAGCACCGGCCCGGGGAACACGTTCACCGTGGCTGAGCTGAAGAACGTGGACGGCACCGTCACAACGGCTCCGCCTGCCCACACGCCTGTTCCAGGCGTGGCCTGCATCGGGATGTCGACGCGCTGGGTGTCCCAGGTGAACAGCGCAGTGTACCAGTTGGCCCCCAGCGCCGTGGGCGACGGCAGGTTCGTGGCAGACACCAGTATCTGCGTGGCCCCTGTCGCGTCGGTCCTGAGCCACACCGCGCCGCCGGCGTTCGGCGCCACGCCTGGAAGCTGAGGCAGAAGCGTGAACGAACATGCGCGTGGCTGCACCGGGCTCACCGGGATGCAGATGGTCTGGCCCACCTGGAGCCTGTTGGGGTCGATGCCGGGGTTGGCAGCCAGGATGGCCTGCACAGTGGTGCCGAACCTGGAAGCCAGCAGGAACAGCGTGTCGCCTGGGGCGATCACGTAGAGTATCCCGCCGGGGCAGGGAGGCGGCCCTGGCACCGTAACAGGAATGCATATGACCTGGCCGATCTGGAGGTTCCTCGGGTCGATCCCTGGGTTCGCTCTGAGCAGCGCGTCTACGGTGGTCCCGAACCTCTGGGCGAGGAGATACAGCGTGTCGCCGGCGCGTATCACGTACGGGGTGCCACCCGGGCAGAACGTGGGAGGCGTCGGCGGCGTCACCGCCCCAGGAATGCACACCAGCTGCCCTACCTGGAGGTTTCGGGGGTCGACGCCTGGGTTGGCCGCCAATATCGCCTCGAGGCTCACGCCGAACCTGCGCGCCAGAGCGTAGAAAGTATCGCCAGACCTGATCTCGTACAGGAACCCACCCGGGCATGAAGGAGTAGGAGTAACCTGGGCCGTTTCCACCTTCTCGTTCTCTTTCTCTTCATCTGCCATGGGTTTTCACTCCTCTGGGATGAGTCTGATGCAACATATGCGAGTTGGCCCCGTTGTGCTTCGTGCCTATGGCACAGCCAGCACAGCGGGGCCCTGCAGGAACCGCGCACGTATTCAGTGGGAGGCGTGGGGATTCCATGAACGGAGAAGTGGTCCATTTCCCGTATGATCCGATGGCGTATCCCGTAGGCCCCGACACAGTTGAGGTGGTCCTGCGCGCGCCCGCCCACGCTGTGGACGCCGCGCACCTGGCTTTCACCGACAGGTTCACCCCCTCCGCCCAGCCGCAGGTGGTGCCCATGAGGCTGATGGGTTCAGGCGAGGACCACGACTACTTCGTCGGCCGCATGTCGCTGCGGTACGGCAGGTTTCAGTACTATTTCATCCTGAAGACTGGGGATGCCGCGGTCTACCTAGGCCAGCACGGCATTTTCTCCAGCCCAGACGCAAGCGAGCCATGGAACTTCGGCTTCCACTACCCGTACCTCTGGTGGCGCACCAACGGCCTCGATCGCCCGCCAGACTGGGCATACGACTCCATCGTCTACCAGGTATTCGTGGAGCGCTTCGCCAACGGCGACCCGTCCAACGATCCGCCAGGCACCGGCGGCTGGTACGATCCTCCCCGCACCGACTCCTTCGCCGGCGGCGACCTTCAGGGCATCATCGACCGTCTCGACTACATCGCCGAGCTGGGCGTGAACTGCCTGTACCTGACGCCGATATTCCAGTCTCCAAGTAACCACAAATACGACACCACTGACTACATGCGCATCGACCGACACTTCGGCGACGAGGCGGTGGCCAAGAGGCTCGTGCAGGGGTGCCACGCGCGGGGCATCCGCGTGGTGCTGGACGCAGTGTTCAACCACAGCGGCCACATGTTCTTCGCGTTTCAGGACGTGATCGCCCGCGGGCCCAACTCGCCATACGTGGGCTGGTTCAACGTCCACGACCTGCCCGTGCGCATAGCCCCAAGGCCCAACTACGAGACCTTCTCCGTGGACATCTGGACCATGCCCAAGCTGCGCACCGACAACCCTGAGGTCCGCGAATACCTCATCGGCGTGGCCGAGCACTGGACTCGGGCGCTGGACATCGACGGCTGGCGTCTTGACGTCGCCGACGAGGTTGACCCGGAGTTCTGGCGCGAGTTCAGAAGGCGCATCCGGGCCATCAAGCCCGACGCGCTGATACTCGGCGAGGTGCACCACGACGCCACGACATTCCTCAGGGGAGACCAGTTTGACTCGGTCATGAACTACCTGTGGCGCAGGGCGTGCCTCGACTACTTCGCGCGGCGCCGCTGTGGAACCCAACGCTTCGCCAGCGACCTGTTGCGTGTGCGCACCAGGTACAGGAAGCCGGTGGCGTTCGCGCTGTGGAACCTGCTGGGCTCCCACGATAAGGAGAGGATCCTCACCAAGTGCCAGGGCGACGTCAGGCGGGAGATGCTGGCCACGCTGTTTCAGTTCACGTACGTGGGCGTGCCCTACATCTACTATGGAGACGAGATCGGCATGGAGGGGGGAAATGACCCGGACTGTCGCAGGTCCATGATATGGGACGAGTCAAGGTGGAACCGCCGCCTTCTGGACCACTACCGACAGCTTGCGGCGCTGAGGGGGTGCCTGCCCGCGCTGCGCAGGGGCGACGTGATGGCCCTGATGGCGGACGGCCCCCGAAGCCCGCTGGTGTATGCCAGGTGGGACGATGCCAGCTGCATCCTGGTGGCCTTGAACAACACTGACGGCCCGGCCACCGTCGACATGGAGCTGGTCAGGCGCAGGATGCGAAAGGATCCCGAACTGGAGCGCTGGGCCGGGAGCAGGGCCGACCTGGTGTTCGCCCTTGCCCCCGACCGTGTGCCTGCAAGCTGCACCGGCAGCCTCCTGAACCTGCCCGCCATGGGCGGAGCGGTGCTACACACGGGATAGCTGGCGCTCCTTGCTGATAAGCAGCGTGACGGAGAAGATGGCCGCCGCGAAGCCCAGCTGGATGAGGAGGTACGGAGCGATGCTGCCCAGGGCGTTCGAGGCTGCACCGGAGGCAACGCTCGTGGCCCCGCTCGAGGCCCCGCCGACCAGTGCGCCTATGGCGTCATGAGCCCTGATGTACCAGTACGCCGGAAGGAACCTGGCCACCGCCAGCACCGACTGGCTCATGATGGACTGTGGCACGAACACGCCGCTCAAGAAGCTCATCCCCAGGGCTATCACGTTCACCGCGCCCGCCTGGGCGCTCCCGCTCTTCACGAAGCTGCCCACGGCGAACCCGATGGCCGTGGCCACAACGGCGAAGGTCAGGGAGTTCACCAGGTAAAGCCATAGGCGCCCCGAGGCCAGCAGCGCCTTGCCGTGAAAGACCAGGCTGAACAGCACCAGCACGGCCCAGCATGCCACGGCGAGTACCCCGTGCCCGGCCGCCAGCGCGAGGCTCATGCGGCGCACCGACACCGGCGTACACAGGTTGCGCAGGCGCACCTCTGCCTTGTTGAACGCCATCATCGTCGAACTGATCCCCAGCATGGCCATGGCCAGGAGCGCGTACGACATGAACGAGTAGTAGTGACTGTAGCCGGGCACCGTGCCGTCAGAAGCCGCGCCGGCGGTGACGGTCACGGGGGTGCTGGCCGACAGGTCCTTCCTCACCGCCGCCACCAGATGCGCCTGGGCATCCGGCGCGTTAACACCCGGAGCGCCGAAGTCACGGTGCAGGCGCGCCGTGTTCAGGAACTTGTCGATCCTGAGGTCCACGTAATGGCTGCTGGTGGAGTCGGGGACCACCGCCTTCTGGATGGCCACACCCTCCTCACCTGCCATGAACGCCTGGGAGAACCCCTCCGGGATCGTGGCGATGTACTCCACGTTGCGCCAGAACAGGGCGTCCTGCAGCTTCTCGGGGTCGTCAGGGAAAGGCACCAGCCTGAAGGTATCAGCCAGGTAGTCGGCCAGCCCCTGCGCCAGCGGGGCACCGCCGTCTCTGTTGATCACGGCTATGGGCGTCCTAGTCTCTTCGAAGCTTCCCGCGCCGCCGGAGGGGTTCAGCACCGACACGAGGATAGCAGTCTGCAGGAATATGAACATGTACAGGGCTATCGTGCCTGCTGACGCCCGCACCACTTTGAAGTAGGCCCTAAAGACTTGCATACCTCTCCCCCCTCAGCTGCATGAAGCTCACCAGGCACATCGCCGCCGAGAGCACGCAGAGGATGGCGATGTTGGTGAAGAACCGCCTGTGGTTGTCGAACACATAGAGACTGTAGAAGGCGTCGGATATGAGCGCAGCGGGGTTGATGTACGACAGCACCGGCGCGTTGCGGGCGATTATGTCCTTCATCTTGACGAACATCAGCCCCGCGAAGAAACACATCAGGTTGTTTACGCCCACCAGGATGCCGACCTTCAGCCCCTCAGACTTGCGGACCATCGTGCCGATGAGGGTTCCCACCGACACCCCCGCGAGGCACCCCGCCGCGCACGTGAGCAGCACGTAGCCCACCTGCGAGCCGAACTGCACCTTCAGGGCGAAAGCAAGGTACGCCAACACCGCCAGCACCTCGCCGAAGCTTACCACCAGAGCCGCCGCCCAGTCGCACAACACCACCGCCATCTTGTGCGTGGGCGCCAGGCTCCGACGCGCCCCCTGCGGAGACTGGTCAGCCTGCAGGTCATTGGTGTTGCGCATCCCCCAGAACCCGCCATACAGGCACGTCATCGCCAGCAGCGCGTAAAAGTAGCCTATGGAGCTGTCAGGCAGGACGTCGCTGAAGGACACCTGCTGGGTGTAGCTCTCGCGCGCGCCCAACTCGCCGATGAGGCCGAATAGGGCCACCGGATTGGCGGCCGCGATGCTTGACACCGTCGCATACGAATGCAGGTACTCGTCGAGGAGCGCCTTGAGGATGCTCTGTCTTATCCCGGACTGCGTCACCATGAGCGACACCGAGGTGGCGTCGCCGGTGTCACTCCCCTCACCCGGAAGGATGACTCCGACCACTTCCCCCGCCGCCAGCATCCTCTCGGCCTGCTCGCGGTCAACCACGGTGAGGCGAAGCAGCTGGTTCTCGCCGTCCGCCGACACCGCCTCCAGCATCTGCCTTAGGGCGAAGTTGCTCTGATAAGCCGCGCCGTCCGCCACCGCCACCGGGATCGGCTCGAAGGCCGGCTCCCCCGTCATGAGGTGCCCGAAGGCGAAGTGGAACATCGTCGCCAGGAGCACTGGGAACGCCAGCGTCCAGAACACCGACTCCTTGTCCCGAAGCAGGCACTTCAACCTGTAGCTGAACACGTGCATCGCCACGCGCTTCCGCCCCCCTTTCAATCCCGCAGCTGCCTGCCGGTGATCTCGAGGAACACGTCGTTCAACGTGGGCCTCTCCGAGTAGACCTTCTCGAACGACAGATCCCGCGACTTCAGGAAATCCAGCAGCGTCAGCAGGTTGTGCTGGCCGTTGGCATACCGCACCGTGAGCCTGTTGTCGTCGTACTCGACGCTGGCCACGTTGGGCAGCTGCCGAATGCGCTCGACGTCCTCATCCTGGAGCGCGTAGATCTCGACAGTGATGGTCTCGCCCCGGTTTATCATGGCCTTGAGTTCGTCCTTGGTGCCCGTGGCCAGCGTCCGCCCCTTATCCATGATCACGATCCTGGTGCAGAGCTGCTCCACCTCTTCCATGTAGTGCGAAGTGTACACCACCGTCGCGCCGTGCTCGTTCAGCTTCCTGATCCCCTCGAGCACGCTGTTCCTGCTCTGCGGGTCGACACCCACCGTCGGCTCATCCATGATGATGAGCTTCGGCTTGTGCGCGATGCCGCACGCGATGTTGAGCCGGCGCAGCATGCCCCCTGACAGCTTCCTCGGATAGAACCGTCGGAAGTCTGCAAGCCCCACGAACTCGACGGCCTCCTGCACCAGCCCGCGGCGGACCGCCCTGTCCTCAACATACATGCCGCAGAAGTAATCGATGTTCTCCTCCACCGTCAGCTCATTGAAGACCGCCACGTTCTGCGGAACGACGCCGATATCCCGCTTGCTCTCGTACGCATCCGGGGCCATCGGCCGTCCGAAGATCTCGACGGTGCCCTTGTCGTACCTGAGCAGCGACAGTATGCAGTTGATGGCGGTGGTCTTGCCCGATCCGTTTGGGCCCAACAGGCCCAGGATCTCGCCTTCCCGAACGTCCAGACTGAAGTGGTCCAGCGCCACGAGGTTGCCGTACCTCTTGACCAAGTCCCTGACGCTGATGAGCATTTCGCTGCCTCCCAACATCCCTCTCGTATGACAGCCTCATGATAGCCGTGGAAAGCCGGTCAGCATAAGTGAATGAAGTCACTATCGCAGGTGACAAATGTAACCAAGTGCAACTATCGGTGTATGTGATGACATGGTAGACTGATTTCAGAAGGAGGCTTCACCATGCGGGCTGTCGTGGACCGCCTGATCATACTGGCCTGCTGCGCCGCGTTGCTGGCAGACAAGCCTGTCGGCATCCCGGATGTGGCCGCGCTCCTCGCTGCCCTCACCGTCAGCGGCCTCAACGGCTACATCGGCTCCGTCAGGCTCACCCTGGTCAGCGTGGGGATATATACGGCCGCCAGCGCGGCATATCCATACTTGTGCACGTTCCTTCCGCTGGTGTACTACGATATCCCGCGGCTCGCGCAGGGCTGGAGCTGGGGCACGCTGGCGGCGACGGCGCTGTCAGCGGCGGCGGTGGTGGCGGCCGTGGTGGCAGCCGGCGCGAGACAGCTGGGGGTGTCCACAACAGCCGCCGTGCTTAGCTTGGTTGCGGCCGCGTGGGCCTTGAGCCTGCGAACTGACGCGGTTCGGCGCAGCCAGACGGAGCTTAGGCAGCTGCAGGACGACAACCGCGAGCTCACCTTGTTGCTGACGCGTCAGCAGAAGGAACTGGTGGAGAAGCGCGACTACGAAGTCCGCCTTGCCACACTGAACGAGCGCAGTCGGATCGCCCGGGAGATCCACGATCACGTGGGTCACCTGCTCAGCAGGTGCCTCCTTCAGATAGGGGCACTCATGGTCACCGAACGCGAGGGGCCGACAAAGCAGAGCCTTGCCGTGGTTCGCGAAACCCTCTCACAGGCCATGGACAGCATCAGGTCCAGCGTGCACAACCTCCACGAGGAGTCTTTCGACCTGAAGCTGCAGGTGGAGACCGTGGCCAGTCACTTCGACTTCTGCCCGCTCCGTCTGGACTACCGGATCCAGACCGAACCGGACAGGGACACATCGCATTGCCTGCTCGCCATCATCAAGGAAGGCCTGAGCAACATCATGCGCCACTCCGACGCGACGCAGGCGACGTTGACCTTACTGGAGCATCCCGCCCTCTACCAGCTGGTGCTGCAGGATAATGGCACGGTACGCGACGGCGGAAGCGGTGGCAGCGGTGGCCTCGGCGGCGTTGGCGGGGTTGGCGGCGTTGGGCTCGGCCTGCGCAGCATGGAGGAGCGCGTGGCCGCGCTGGGAGGGCAGTTCCTGGTGCAGCGAAAGAGCGGGTTCAGGTTGTTCGTATCGCTTCCGAAGGGAGGGCATAGCCATGAGGGTGCTAGTCGTGGATGACGACAGGTTGGTGTGCCAATCGTTGAAAACCATTCTCGAGGCCACCGGAGAGGTGAAAGTAGTGGGCATGGGCTTTGACGGCAGCGACGCGGTTTCGCTCTTCGCCGAGCTTGAGCCGGACGTGCTCCTCATGGATATCCGCATGGACGGCATGACCGGCCTCGAAGCGTGCAGGCAGATACTGAGTGAGTTCCCGCAGGCCAAAGTGCTCTTCCTCACCACCTTCCTGGACG
>LFSP01000048.1 GCA_001513145.1 Clostridia bacterium DTU025
CTGTAGCAGAGGGGAGGTGGATAGCTATAGCCGCCACTACTACTTACAACTACAGGGGGCGCGACTCCACCGGCAAGATAGTCGAGGGTACCATGGAGGCCGAATCAGCCGCGTATGTCGCCGACCGCCTGCGGATGCAGGGCTACATCCCTACGTCCATTGAGCCCGCGAGGAAGGGAGTTGCTGCCGCCCTTACCCAGCCCATAGGCGGAAGCAAGGCTGAGCCCGCGCAGAAGCTGACCTTGGTACAGTTGACAGTGCTCTCAAGGCAGCTAGCAACGATGATCCAAGGCGGCGTGCCACTGGTCCAGAGCCTCGCCATCCTCAGTCAGCAATTCGAGGACAAGCGCGTTGCGGCCCTGGTGAACGAGGTTAGACAGTCAGTGGAGTCTGGCGAGAGCCTCGCGGCGACTTTGGCCAAGCACCCGAAGGCATTTCCGAACATATTCGTCCACATGGTGGAGGCAGGGGAGGCCTCAGGCACCCTCGACGTGGTGTTGGGACGCGTAGCGGACCACTTCGAAAGCGAGGTTGCGCTTCGAGGCAAGATCAAGGGTGCGCTCATGTACCCCATGATCCTGCTGGGCGTAGCAGCCCTCGCGGTTACTGCCCTGATGCTGTTCGTTCTGCCCACGTTCATCGACATGTTCGAGAGCATGGGCGCTGAGCTGCCGTGGCTCACGGCGGCGCTGTTCGGCTTCGGTAAGAGCGTGCAGCATTACTGGTACATCTACTTAGGCGTTCCTCTAATGGGAGGAGCGTTGTTCGTCAGCTACATCAGGGGACCGGGTGCTGCATGGTGGGATAGAACTCTGCTGAAGGTGAAGATCATCGGTCCTTTGATTCAGAAGACGCAGACAGCGCAGTTCAGCAGAACGTTCGGCATGCTGGTGCAGAGCGGCGTTCCTATGCTTCAAGCCCTTGATATCCTGGACAGACTGTCAGATAATGCAGTTGTTAGAGAAACTTTGAAAGAGGCTAAGAGCAGCGTCAGAGATGGTGTTGGTCTTTCGAGGCCCTTGAGGCAGTCCAAGATCTTTCCGCCGATGCTTTCGCACATGGTCGGCGTGGGTGAGGAGACTGGAGCCCTCGACGAAATGCTCAGAAAGACCGCTGACTTCTATGACAGAGAAGTCGACCAGGCTGTGAAGAACCTGACCACGGCGATAGAGCCGTTGATCATGCTGGTGATTGGTGTGATAGCGGCTTTCATAGTGGCGGCGATCATGATTCCGATGTTCAACATGAGCAATGCGTTCTTGTAGTCCACAAGATCTTCGGGATCGAGGCTCAAAGCAGCCTGACGATATCCAGGCACGAGAGGAGACAAATACGATGCTGAGGAATCAGAGAGGTTTCACCTTGGTGGAGCTGATGATTGTTATCGTGATCATCGGCGTGCTGGCAGCTATCGCAGTGCCGGCATACAGTAGTTACGTTTCGA
>LFSP01000044.1:0-23271 GCA_001513145.1 Clostridia bacterium DTU025
GCTGGGAGTATATGAAGGCGGCGCATGGCGCCGCCAACCTTCTCTTGCCGACCTGCGTCCCGGAACAGCCTTCAGCCACCGAAACCTGGCATTCTCCTCCGAAACGAGGCGCACTCGCGGTTCTACTCCTCCCGTTGGAGGAACACGAGCCACGCAACTCCTCCGTCGCGAGGGCAGCTCCCGCGCCACCTCCGCCCTCCCACGCTTCCGCCAGCGCCCCGTGCGCCTCCACCACCTCCTCCCCCTATGCCACAAGCACAAAACCTCCGTCCCCCTATTGACTTCTCGGCATCTAGGGTGTTATATGGTATCAAAGCCGAATACCTGCAGACCAAAGACAACGACGAGGAAGATCGCAGCAGGTAAGCCGGCCCGAAGCGAGCGGAGGACGGTGCGAGCTCCGTGGGCTGGTTGTTGCGAGTGGGCCTCTGAGTCGCAGGCTGAAAAGGAGGATCACGCGCATTGCCGCGGATCGCCCCAGTAGGCTGGGCCGGACGCCTCCGTTACCGGGCAGGGGCATCGCCTCAATGGCAGCGAACGCGGGAGCCAATTCGCCAACCGCCAACAGTGTCGCGCATATGCGCCAATTCACCAACCGCGTTCTGCAACAGCCATAATGGCCGTGCTCTGGAAGAGATGAGCTGATATGCTCCGTGCCGCGTGCCTGACGCGGCGCCTACCACAGGCGCCCACCCGCGCACATGGCCTGCGAGCGTAGAGGCTCAACTAGGGTGGCACCACGGGTGTTGAACTCGTCCCTTGGCGGGGCGAGTTTTTTGTTACCCGCCCCGTGCCGCGAGCGCGATGAACCCCCAAGAGGCACAGCAACAGCAGTGAGCTCCAAGCACTCACCAGCTCACCTGTGCCGAACCTGCAGGGCACCGGCGCCAAACAGACCACACCACATTCAAGGAGGCAGCCACAATGAAAATCTCCAGGTTTTTCACACTGAGAGCATCCGCCATCGCGCTCGCGGCCATGCTTGCGCTGGCCTCGCTGTGCGCTCCACTGGGCGGTGCCACGGCGTCAACGACCACGCTGGACCCCTCCCTCCCGGCAGTCAAGATCGGCGCAGCCGGCCCCTACACCGGCGACGTCGCCAAGATCGGCCTCGACGGGCTCAACGCCATCCGCATGGCTGTTGAAGAAGCCAACGCCGTCGGCGGCATCCACGGTCGCCGCATCGAGATCGTGGAAGCGGACGACGCGGCTGACCCCTCAAAGGCCATTCTCGTCGCCGAGAAACTCGCCATGGACCGCAACGTCCTCGGCGTCGTCGGGCCGATGAACAGCGCCACCGCGCAGGCGGCCCTCCCCACCTACCAGCGCGCCGGCCTGCCCATCATCAGCCAGTCGGCCACCTATCCGCCGCTGACCGAGATGAACTACAAGGTCATGCACCGCATCTGCCCCCGCGACGATTCGCAGGGCCCGGCCTCTGCGCGATTCATCGTGGAGGAGCTCAAGGCGAGTCACGTATACATCATCGACGACAAGACCACTTACGGCCAGGGACTGTCTGACCAGGTGGAAGCCGCCCTCAAGAAGGCCGGCGTGCGCACCACCCGCGGGCAGATAACCATGGAAGACCGCGACTTCGCCCCCATCCTCACCCGCGTGCGCGCGGCCAACCCCGACCTGCTCTACCTCGGCCTCGCGAACCCCGCCCAGGCAGCGGCCCTCATCAAGCAGGCGGCCGGCCTCGGCATGAAGCTCCCGCTCATGGGCGGCGACGGCCTGAAGGAAAAAGACCAGCTCATCACCGGCTCCGCCGGCCTGGCCGAGGGCATGTACGTCACCTCCATCGGCAAGGACATCCGCGAAGTGCCTGAGGCCCAGGAGTTCATCGTCAAGTTCGAGGCCCGTTACGGCGCGTTGAGCGTGTTCGGCGGCCAGTCTTACGAGGCGGCGAACATCCTCATCGACGCCATGCGCCGCGCCTCCGACGACCCGATGAAGCTCACCAGGGCCAACGTCATGGCGGCCCTTGCGGCCACCTCCAACTACCAGGGCATCCTGGGCTTCCCCATCAGCTTCGACTCCCGCGGCGACGTGGTGGGCGCCAGGATCTACGTCTACCAGGTGAAGGACAACGACTTCGTTGCCGTCGCCGACTACCTCGCCGAAGTGGAGCGCTGATGCTATGATTCTCATCACTGGAGACTGGAGGCCGGCCACGGCCGGCCTCCTACCGACCTCCAGACCTTAGCTTCCAGCTTTCGGCAGAGGCTCAAGACCAATGAGGTGATCTCGTGGAACAGCTCCTCGGGCAGGTGCCCCAGCAGATAGTGAACGGACTCACCCTGGGCTCGGTGTACGCGCTGCTGGCCCTGGGCTACTCCATGGTGTACGGCGTGCTCAAGATGCTGAACTTCGCCCACGGCAGCGTGTTCATGGTGGGCTCCTTCGCAGGGTGGTGGGTCCTGTCGCGCCTGGCGGCGTCCGCACCGGGGATCGCGCCGTCTGTGGCCATCGCCGCCACCGTTGCGGCGGGGATCGCCGCCACCAGCGTGCTCGGCGCGGCTATAGAGCGATTCGCGTACCGGCCGCTGCGAAGCGGATCGCGCCTGGCGCCCCTTATCTCGGCGTTGGGCGTCTCCATAGTGCTGGATAATGCAGCGATGCTGCTGACATCGGGCAGGGCCAAGTCGTATCCGTCTGAGATGGTGCTGGCGCAGAACTGGTCTGCCACCATAGCGGGGGCCTCCATCTCGGCCACGCGCGCGATGATGCTGGCGGCTTCGGTGGTGGTGATGGTAGTCCTCGACCTCATCGTGTTCCGCACGGACTTCGGCCGCGCTCTGCGCGCCACCAGCCACGATCAGGAGGCGGCGGAATACATGGGCGTTAACACCTCGAAGGTGGTGGCCGGCACCTTCATCATCGGCTCGGGCCTGGCCGGCCTGGCCGGCGTGATGATAGGCCTGTACTACACGCAGGTCGACTTCATGATGGGCTTCTCCGCAGGCCTGAAGGCCTTCACCGCGGCCGTGCTGGGCGGGATAGGCAGTTTCCGCGGCGCGGTGTATGGCGGGCTCATCCTTGGGCTGGCCGAGAGCATCGGCGTGCTGCTGGCGCCGCCTGTCTACAAGGACGCCATCGTTTTCTCCGTTCTCATACTTACTCTCATCCTGAGGCCGTCGGGGATACTGGGCCGGCCCACCCGGACCAGGGCGTAAGGGGGCGCGCTATGATGGAAGCAAGGCATCTTAGATCGAAGCTGGCGCGCGTCGCGGTGTTTGCCCTGTATGCGGTGCTGCTGCCGCTGCCGCTGGTCACGGCCAACTACTACCTGGTTCGCGCCGGGGGGTCTATCGGGATATTCCTCATGTTGGCGTTGGGCCTCAGCATCACCGCTGGCCACGCCGGAATGCTGGACCTGGGCTATGTTGGCTACTATGCCATCGGCGCGTACGTGTACGCGCTGCTTGCGTCGCCACATACAGGCCTTCACGTGGCGTTCATCCCCGCGGCGCTGGCGGCGATGGCCGCATCGTGCGTGGCGGCGCTGGCCGTAACGCTGCCGTCACTGAGGCTCCACGGCGACTACCTCGCCATGGTCACGCTGGGCTTCGGTCAGATAGTGCGAATACTCCTCAACAACTTGGACCGCCCCATCAACATCACCAACGGACCCAACGGCATAGTGGCCATCGATCCGCCGCGCGTCCTGGGGCTGACGCTGTTCTCGCTGGAGTCGTCGTACGTGCTGATATGGGTGCTGGCGGGCCTGGTGGCCGTAACGGTCGGGCTCCTCGCCCGCTCCCGCACGGGGCGGGCGCTGAACGCCCTGCGCGAGGACGCCACCGCTGCCTCATGCATGGGCGTGAACGTGCGCCGCTACCGCGTGATCGCCGCCCTCATCGCCGCGGCCATCGCGGGCCTGGCCGGCGCCACCTTCGCGTCGTGGCAGGGCGCGGTGTTCCCGCAGAATTTCACCATGAGCGAGACCATCAGCCTCTACTGCATGATGATCCTGGGCGGTACCCGCAGCATCCCCGGCATCATGCTGGGTGTGCTGCTGTTGCACGCGTTGCCCGAAGTGCTCAGGGAGTTCAGCGTATACCGCATGCTGATCTACGGTTTCGTGCTGGTGCTGTTGGCCATCTTCCGTCCGCAGGGGCTGTTCCCCCAGGGCGAGCCTCTGATCTCGCCGCGGGCGCTGGCTGCCGCGGGCAAGGAACGGAACCGACGCGAAGCCGAGGAAGCGCCGGCAGTCGCTGGCGTCGCCGTCCCGGCCGCGGCATGCCGGGCCGCAGCCCCCGCCGCAGCCCCCGCCCCAGCCTCAACCCCCGCCCTTGAGCTTTCGGGCCTCACCTGCTCCTTCGGCGGCGTGGTGGCCGCGTCCGACGTCAGCCTCACCGTGGGGCGCGGTGAGATCCTGGGGATCATCGGCCCCAACGGCGCCGGCAAGACCACCCTGTTCAACCTCATCACCGGCCTGGTCCCGCCCGACTCCGGCGAGGTCAAGCTGTGGGGCAAGCCCGTCGTCGGCCTGCCGCCACACGCCATCGCCGAGCTGGGCGTGGCCCGCACGTTCCAGAACATACGCCTCTACGACACCCAGAGCGTGCTGGAGAACGTCCTGGCAGGCTGCCACATGCACCGCGGCGACCTGGTGGCCCGTGCCCGCCACGCCCTGCGCACAATCTGCCCCGAACTGGCCGCCCGCGAGAACGAGCCGGTGCGCAACCTTTCCTACCCCGATAAGCGCCGCGTCGAGATGGCCCGCGCTCTGGCCACCGGCGCCAGCCTGCTGCTGCTTGACGAGCCTGCCGCCGGCATGAACCCCGACGAAGTCGCCAGCCTCGCCCGCGACATCCGCCGCCTGCGCAGCCAGGGCCACACCGTCGTCGTCATCGAGCACCACATGGACCTCATCGCCTCGGCCTGCGACCGCGCAGTGGTGCTTGACCACGGCGAGGTCATCGCCACCGGCACCCCGGCCGAGGTCGCCGCGAACCCGGTGGTGATCTCCGCCTACCTGGGCAAAGGCGCGCCTTCCTCGCCGGCCCCCTTGCCCTCATTCACCCTGAAGACAGCACCGTCCGGGCAGGCATCGCCAGCGTCGGCCACATCCCCCGCCTCGCAGACCGCAGCGTCTGCCGACGCCCACGCGCACGCACACAGCGGCAGCGCGGGTCCCGTCTTGCTGAGCATGGAGGACGTGCACGCCTCCTACGGCCCGGTGGAGGTACTGAGGGGAGTCAGTCTTCAGGTGAAAAAAGGAGAGGTCGTAGCCCTGCTGGGGGCGAACGCGGCGGGCAAGTCTACAGTGATGAAGACCATCATGGGACGCCTCCGCCCGTCGTCGGGACGGATCGAGTTCCGCGGCGCGCGCATCGACGGGCTGCGCACGTCGGCCATCGTTCGCATGGGCCTGGGGATTGTGCCTGAGGGCAGACGGGTGTTCGGCGACATGACGGTTCAGGAGAACCTGGAGCTCGCGGCGGTGGCCGCGGCCGGGCGCGCAGGCGCCGCCGAGCGCGTGGCGTCTGCCATGGAGCTCTTCCCGGTACTGGCTGAGAGGCGCTGGCAGCACGCGGCGACGCTGTCTGGCGGTGAACAGCAGATGCTGGCCATCGCGCGGGCGATGGTGGCATCGCCTGAGCTGATCCTGATGGATGAACCCTCCATGGGCCTGGCACCGATAATGGTGGACCGCGTCATGGAGACCGTCGCCATGATCAACCAGGCCGGCACGTCGGTGCTATTGGTGGAACAGAACGCCGTCGCGGCGCTGGCAGTGGCGCATCGAGGCTATGTGCTGCGAGACGGCGTCGTCGCCGCGGCCGGAACCGCGGCGGAGCTGGCCGAAGGCGCGGGGCTGGCTGAGGCTTATCTGGCGTGAGCTAGATGCAGTCCCATATCGAGCCATCGAACCCGAGACGCTGGCTAAGCTTGATATCATGGTCAGCGGTGGGTCGTTGATACGTTCCTAGAACGCCACCGCGCTTCATCACCCCAGAAACCGCCAGATTCTCTTATATCCTGTTCCACAGCGCCGCCGCCAGCTCCCGGGCGCGCGCGGCAAGCTCCCTCTCGTCCACGGTCAGCAGCTCCCCATCGCGCATCAGCACCTGCCCGCCGACGATGGTGGTGTTAACAGCAGCGCCCGGCAGGCCGAACAGCACGTGGCTGAACCAGTTCGCCTCAGTCAACGGCGTGGGCGGGTCATAGTCGACGGCGATCATGTCGGCGTAGGCCCCCGGCGCCAACACGCCCAGCGGCGCCTCCCAGTGCCGCGCAAGGATGGCCGTGTTGTTCTCGAAAGCCATCCGCCGCGCCTCGACCCAGCCCGCCTGCGGGTCCCCAGCCACGTGCTTGGCGAGGAGGTTCGCCGTGCGCAGGCTCTCGAACATGTCCATGGCGTAGCCGTCGGTTCCCAGGCCAACCAGCATCCCGCGCCGCGCCATCTCCAGCACCGGCGCCGCTCCCACCGCGTTTCCCATGTTAGACTGGGGGTTGTGCACCACCGCCGCGCCGCGGGCGCGGAGGATCTCCATCTCCCCGTGGTCCACGTGGACGCAGTGGATCGCCAGGCTCCTGGGGCCCCACAGACCGAACCTGTCGAACCGTTCCACCACCCTCAGGCCGCTGGAGCCCAGAGTGAGCGCTTGGTCTTCGGGGCCTTCGGCCGTATGCACGTGGAAGCCCGCTCCCAGCGCGTGGCCGGCCTCGGCACAGCGCTCCAGGGTCTCGTCGGACAGAGTGAACGACGCGTGCAGCCCGAAGGTGGCCCTGATCCTCGCCGTCGGCCTGCGCTCACACTCCTTGATGAAACGCACGTTCTCTGCGATGCCTGCATCTCGCGCCTTCGGGCCGTCGCGGTCAGACACCTCATACGCCAGCGACGCCCTGATGCCCACCTTCTCCACGGCTTCCCCGATGATGTCCAGCGAACCGTCGATGGCGTTGGGACTGGAGTGATGGTCCATGATGGTGGTGGTGCCGCACTTCACGCACTGCACCAGGGCCACCGCCGCGCTCACCCCTACGTCCTCCTCGGTGAGCGCTCTGTCAAGGCGCCACCATAGCCGCTCCAGTATCTCGCGAAAACACCGGGCCGCCGGCCGTGACAGCGCCATTCCCCGGGCGAAGGTGCTGTAGAGGTGCGTGTGGGTGCAGGTCATGCCCGGCATCAGGAGCCGGCCGCCGGCGTCCTCAAACCGCGCGTCGGGCCAGCGCCGACGGAGCTCCGCCTCCGGGCCCACCTGCACCACCTTATCACCGGTCACCGCCACCGCGCCGTGGCGCACCACCGGCTGCGCCGGATCGCAGGTGATCACTGTGGCGTTGCCCACCAACATGTGAACCGGCTCGGATGCCGCGCAGCCATGTTCACTCAGCTTCATTGGCCACCGCCTCCACCGCCTGGACGATCTGCTCATAACCGGTGCACCGACACAGGTTTCCTGCCAGTGCCGCGCGGATCTCTTCCCGCGTGGGCCTGGGATTTCTAGCCAGGAGCGCCGTCGCGCTCATCAGCATGCCTGGCGTGCAGAACCCGCACTGCACCGCGCCGTGCTCCAGGAAGGCCCGCTGCAACCTGCTGAGCTGGCCGGCAGGGGCAAGCCCTTCCACAGTCAGGATGGCGGCACCATCGCATTGCACCGTCAGCACTAGGCAGGAATTGACGGCGTCGCCGTCAACCACCACCGTGCAGGCGCCGCACTCGCCCACCCCGCAGCCCTCCTTGGTGCCTGTGAGGCCGAGCCTGTCTCTGAGGGTGTCGACGAGACGCTCGCCGGGATGCACGTCCAGCGTCACCTGGCGGTCGTTCACCGTTAGAGTCACTCTGGCCATTCGTCCAGCCCCTCCTTCGCGGCGCACTGACGGACCGCCCGCTCCACCAGCGCCGCCAGCACCGGCTGCTTGTAGCGTGTAGACCACCTGATGCCGCACACCCGAACCATCTCCTCGGCTGCCGCTTCGCCTGCCTCGCGCGCGGCCGCGCGGCTGAACGGCGCCCCGAGAAGGGCGCGCTCCGCCGGCTCTATCCGCCGCGGGCTCGGAAAGGCGGCACCCGCCGAGATCCTCACGTCCGCCACCGTGCTGCCCTCGAACCTCATGAGCACCGCCACTATCAGGCGGGCGATGGTCATGGCCTGGCGTCTTCCCAATCTCATGTAAGACTGGCGCCACCCGGAGCCGCCCTCGAGTTCGACGGCGACCAACAGCTCATCGGGGCGGGCGCATGTGCAGTAGGGGCCTGTCACCAGTTCTCCCAGACGGAGCCTCCTCTCCCCGCCCCGCTGCGACCTGAGCACGCACACGGCTTCGTGCACGGCCAACGCAGGCAGGCTGTCGGCTGCCGGCGACGCGTTCATGATGTTGCCGCCCAGAGTCGCCCTGTTGCGTATCTGCACCGACCCTACCGACCCCGCCGCCTGGGCCAGCGTCGGCGCCGCCGCGGCCACCTGCGGCGAGCTCGCCACCTCCGCAACCCTGGCGCAGGCGCCGATCACCAGCTTCCGGCCGTCAGCGCGGATATCGCGCAGCTCCGGAAGGCCGGAGATGTCCAGCAGACTGGCCGGGCTCAGGTCCGCGCCGCCGCCCCCGTCCGCGCCCTGAGCGCCGCCGGGCTTGCCCACAAGCGGACCGCCCCACCGCGTCCGCAGCTCCACCAGCAGGTCCGTGCCGCCGGCCAGCGGCCGCGCGCCGGGGTGCTCCGCCAGGAAGGCCAGCGCGTCGTCGACGCTGGACGTCCTGTATACCTCCGCAATCGGCATCCGAATGCTCATGGCCGCTCGCTCCCCCTTTCACCCCGGGCCACCCTGAGGCACTCGCCCAAGAGCACCCGCTCCATGTCAAGGGGCAGCTCGCGGACGCGGCACCCAACGGCGTGGGCCACGGCGTTGGCTATGGCGGCCGCCGTGATCTCGCATGTTGGCTCGCCGATGGTCTTGGCGCCGTAGGCGCCGTACGGGTCATGGTTCTCCACGACTATCGGGATCATCTCCGGCACGTCCATGGCCGTGGGGATCAGGTACTGGTCGAAGTTCTTGGTGCGGGTGGCGCCCTTCTTGAGCTCCACCTCTTCCAGTAGGCCGTATCCGAGGCCCATGGCCATACCGCCGTAGAACTGGCCCTGCACCGCCTGGGGGTTCACCGCCCTGCCCACGTCGTGCGCAGCGGTGAGCCGTTCCACCCGCACCTGGCCGGTGGCGGTGTCTACGGCCACCTCCGCGACCTGGCATCCGTACACGTACGTGAAGTAGGCCTTGCCCTGCCCCACGTGCTCGTCCCAGTTGACCTTGGGCGCCTGGTGCCAGCCGAAGGAGGCCATCAGTCTGGCCTGGTTCCAGGCCATGGCCACCGCCTGGTCGAAGCCGACCCGGAGGGTCCTGTCTCCAATGGCGGAAAACTCCTCGAAGCCGGCCTCGATCTCCTCAGACGAGACGCCCAGCTCCTGCGCCACCGCATCCTCCAGCGCTCGCCTGGCCTTGCGCGCCGCGTCGCGCACGGCGTTGCCGCCCATGATGGTACTGCGCGACGCCACCGTGGGCCCGCCGTCAGGCACTCCCGAGGTGTCGCAGGGCAGGAAGACTATCCTGCCTATGTCGACGCCCAGCTCCTCCGCGGCGATCTGCGAGAAGATGGTGCGCAGGCCCTGGCCGTTCTCGGCCAACCCGGTGCTGACGATGACGGAGCCGTCGGTCTGCACCGACACTATGGCGCCTGTGGCGTCGACGCCCTCGGCCCCCAGGGAGCAGCCGCGGAAGCTGCAGGCCATGCCGATGCCGCGGACTATGGTCTTGCCGCGGTTCTCCAAGGGTAGCCTCTGGCGCTTCTCGCGCCAGCCGGCGGCCTCCGTCGCGCGGTCGATGACCTCCATCAGCGATACGGTGTGCTCGTCCAGCTTGTGGCCGGTGGCGGTGACGCTGCCCTGACGGTAGCCGTTGAGCCGTCGCACGTCGACCGGGTCGATCCCGAGCTCAAGGGCGATCTCGTCCATCAGGGACTCGTTGGCGAACACCGCCTGCGGCGCGCCGAAGCCGCGCATGGCACCGGTGTAGGTGTTGTTCGTGAAGGCCGCCAGGATGTCGGTCTTCACGGCCGGCACCTCGTACGGCCCGGTGGCCTGTACCGTGGAGCGCCAGGTGACGAAGGGGCTCTGAGACGCGTAGGCCCCGGCGTCGGCAACCATCCTTATCTCCATGGCGGTGATGCGCCCCTCGCGGGTGACTCCCACCTTGTAGTGCATGCGATAGGGGTGGCGCTTGTAGCTCTCCACCAGCGACTCTTCCCTGGTGTTCACCATCTTCACCGGCCTGCTCGTGAGCAGGGCGCCAAGAGCGGCCCTGGCGCTCATGGCGGACATCACCTCGTCCTTGCCGCCGAAGCTGCCGCCCATGTCGCACTGGACGATCCTCACCTTGGCCAGGGGTAGCCCCAGCACCCGGGCCACCGCTCGCCGGCACGAGAAGGGGTTCTGGATGGAGCCGTACACCTCCACGCCGCCGCCGCGCCCCGGCAGGGCCAGGACGGCCTCGGGCTCGATGTAGGCGTGCTCCACCAGCTGGGTGGCGTAGTCGCGCTCCAGGATGAGGTCGGCCTGGGCGAACCCGGCCTCCACGTCGCCCTTGCGCACCCTGTGGTGCACCACGACGTTGCCGGGGTAGTCGTCGTGGATGAGCGGAGCGCCGTCTCGCATGGCCTCCTCAACATCAAACACGGCGGGGAGCGGCTGGTAATCCGCTTTCACCAGCCGGGCCGCCTCCGCAGCCTGCTCGCGCGTCTCGGCCAGCACCAGCGCGACCCCGTCTCCCATGTAACGGACTCTGTCAGAGCACAGAACCGGCTGGTGCGGCACTACCACGCCGAAGCGGATGTCGCCTGGCACGTCGGAGGCGGTAAGGACAGCCGCGACGCCGTCGCAGGCGAGGGCGGCGGAGGCGTCGATGGCGCGGATCAGAGCGTGGGGATGCTGAGACCGCACCACCTGGCCCCACAGCATGTTGGGGGCCGACATGTCAGCGCCGAAGACGGCCCTGCCGGTGACCTTGTCGAAACCGTCCACGCGCTGCGCGGGGGCTCCCACGTATCTGGCACGCTTGACTCGCTCAGCCGCCAAGCCTCACCCCTCCCTTCGTGAACACCCGCTCGGACGTGGACGGAGCGTGGTCCATCAGGGCCCCGGTGGCACGCCTGATCGCCAGGGCTATGGCTGGCGCGATGGGCACCATCACGGCCTCGCCCACGCCCTTGGCTCCCCACGGGCCGGTGGGCTCGAACGACTCACAGGTCACGGTCTCCATGAGCGGGGCGTCGAGGCTGGTGGGGATTATGTAGGTGCTGAAGTTCTTCGTAAGCGTGTGGCCACCCTGGATGAGGGTGTCTTCCATGAGGGCGTAGCCCATGCCCATCACCATGCCGCCCTCGCTCTGCCCCTGCACTCCCTGGGGGTTAACCACCTTGCCGCAGTCGATGGCCGCGAAGCTGCGCAGCACCTCCACCTGCCCGGTGAGGACGTCGACTTCTACGAGGGCCACGTGGGCTATGTAAGTGTTGATTATGTGCGGGAGGCCAAACACCCCCTGCAGCTTGTACTTGGACTCCGGCCAGATGAAAGCCCCGTCGGCGGAGAGGGTGATTCCCTTCGCCACGGCGGCGCGGGCGATCTCCGAAAGCTCCGCCTGGGCAGCCTCCTCTTCAGTGCAGCCTAGGACCGCGGGCGCCTTCTTGCGCAGAAGCTCTCGCATGGCGGTGGCAGCGTGGAATATGGCATTTCCACCTGTGTAGACTGAGCGGGAGGCGGTGCATGAACCCGAGTCGGGCCCGGCGGAGGTGTCGCCCACATATACCTCCACGTCGCCTACGTCGCACTCCAGCCCCTCGGCGGCCATCTGCGCGTACGTGGTGGAGTTGCCCTGGCCTATCTCAGGGCACGACAGCCCCACGCGCCAGCGGGGACGACCGTCGGGGCCACGTACGAGGTCGATCTTGGCGGCGCCGTAGTCGGGAAGGCCCACGCCGAGGCCGGTCCCTTGCATCTCCACGGCCAGGCCAACCGCGCGGCGCTTCCATGGCTCGGAGGGGGGCTCCGCTTCGAGCTCGTGGCGGCGCGCCCAGAGGTCGCAGCGCTCCGCGGCGTCGAGCACCGACAGGGCGCCGACGTTCTCCACCATGGTGTGGCCGAGGGGATTGACATCGCCCCCGCGCAGGGCGTTGACGCGCCTTATGGCCACCGGGTCCATGCCGAGGGCCTCGGCCAAGAGGTCCATCTGGTGCTCCATGGCGTAGTTCGCCTGCAGCTGCCCGAAGCCGCGGAACGCACCTGCCACACCGTTGTTGGTGTAGACGCAGTAGCCGTCCATGAGGATGTTCTCCATGCGGTAGACGCCGGTGCAGCCCTCAAGTGCCAGGTTCGTGACGGGACCGCCCAGCGATGCGTAGGCGCCAGTGTCAGACACCAGCCTCACCTGGTGGGCGAGGATCCGGCCGTCGGCGGCCGCGCCGGTACGCATGTGGATCACCATGGGGTGACGCTTCCACCCCGCCACGACGGACTCCTCGCGGCTCAGGACGATCTTGACGGGCCGGCCGGTGGCCAGGGCCCCCATGGCCAGCAGGATCTGCAGGGTTATCTCGTCCTTGCCTCCGAACGCCCCTCCAACGGGGCTGGCGACCACCCGTATCCGAGAGGGCTTTATCCCCAGGGCGCGGCTGATCTGCATCTGGTCGCGGTAAGGGTGCTGCGCGCCGCAGTACACCGTCACGCCGCCATTGCCGTCGGACACGCCCACCCCCTGCTCCGGTTCGAGGAAGGCGTGCATCTGCCTGGGAAGGCGGTAGGTGTTCTCCACGATGACGGCGGATGCGGCAAAGCCGGCCTCCACGTCGCCGCGTTCGATGTGGGTGTGCAGGTGTATGTTGCCGCCCTCGTGGACAAGGGGCGAATCCGGCAACATGGCGCGCTCGGGGTCGTCAACCACGGGCAGCGGCTCGTAGACCACCTCGATCTTGTCAAGGGCAGCGGCGGCCTCCTCGCGGGTTTCGGCGATCACCAGGGCAACCGCGTCGCCCATGTAGCGCACCTTGTCGTGACAGAGAACGGGCTGATCGGGAACGGCTATGCCATAGCCATTGAGCCCCTTCACGTCCTTATGGGTCAGCACGCGCACCACGCCGGGGACCTTCTCCGCCTTGCTGGTGTCGATGGACTTTATGAGGGCGTGGGGATGCGCCGCGCGGAGGACCCGGCCCCAGAGCATGCCTGGGAAGGTCAGGTCGCCCATGTACTTGGTGGCGCCTGTGACTTTGCCCACCGCGTCGACCCTGGGAACCGGCTTGCCCACCCATCTGAGCTTGTCTGGTGCGCTCGTCGTGCTCACATCTTGTCACCTCCTAACCGCCGCCGACGGGACGAAGCAGGTCGATCCCGTCGCCGTCGCGGAGTACTCTGTCGTCAAACTCGCGCTTGCCGTTGACCAGGGCCACGATGTAGGTATCGCCCGCCAGGCCCAGGTGTTCGTGGAGCTGCCCCAGCGTGGCGCCGCCGAGCAGCGTCAGTTCGGCCTGGCTCCCTGGGGCATGGTCTCCCAGCTGGCTGTGGAACGTGATGCGCACGCGGATGGTGCGGCCCTCGCCCGCGCCGTCGCACTCGCCCTCGCCTGTGCCCTCCGGGGCTGTGAGCTCGCGACGCCCGCAGCCCGGCGCGGCCCCTGGAGCATAGGCTGTGTGTGCGTGACCGGCCGCGGTTGCAGCGGCACTGGCCGCGCCTGCCCGCCTGCAGCACTCCCCGGTATCGTCGGCGACCGGCTCCAGCGCCTGCACCCGTTGCCCGCGGCTTTCGAGTTCCTCTCGATGGAGCGCCACGTACAGCGCCTGGTAGGTGACGGCCTCCACCATGTTGAGGCGGTACTCGGCGCTGGCGCGCACGTCGGATATGGGGCGCGCGGCCTCCCTGGCCAACGGGGCCAGCTCCCGCAGGCGCGCGTCGTCTGGCACGGGGCCTATGAGCGCCTTTTCCAGCTCCGCGGCGCGCCTCACGGTGGGCGCCACTGAGCCCAATACCACCCTCGCGGCGGCGATGCGTCCGTTCACGACATCGAGGCGCACCGCCACATCCACGATGGCGATGCTCATGGCCTTCCGCTGGCCGAGCTTGCGATAAGCCCAGCGTCGCTCTGGGCCAGCCTCTGTACGCAGGGGCACCGCGAACCCCGCCACCAGCTCCTCGGCTGCCAGCTTGGTGCGCCCGGGACCAACGAAGAACCTCTCCACGGGCATCCGCCGCTGCCCGCCGTTCCTCCTCATATACACTTCCGCGTCGAGCGCTATGAGGGCGGGGATGGTGTCGCCAGCTGGCGATGACGTGACCACGTTCCCCGCGATGGTGCCTCTGTTGCGTATCTGAGGCGCACCAACGGTGGCGCAGGCGGCAGCGAGCAATGGGGCGTGCTCCTTCACCAAGGACGATGCCATCAGCTGCGCATGGGTGGCCCCGCCGCCGATCCACAGCATCCCGTCGCGGACCTCGATGACGCGCAATTCCGGCAAGTGGTCCACGGCCACCAGTGCCCGCGGCCGTACGTGGCCGTCCTTCATCTTAACCAACAGATCAGTGCCGCCGGCGATGGGCAAGGCTCCGGTCACGGCGGACAGCGCGGCTAGCGCCTCCTCCACTGACCTGGGCCGTATCACCTTACAGTCTTCCATCAACGTGACCTCACCTCGCCGCGATGGTGATGCAGCTTTCCTGGGGGCATACCTCGGCGCACATGCCGCAGCCCCTGCAGACGTCCGGGTCCACGACGGGGTATCCCTCGTCGTCGATGGTGATAGCCTGGTAGGCGCCATCGCGGCAGGCCACGTAACACGTGTGGCACTGCACGCAGAGGTCGCGGTCTATGTGCGACATCGGCGCGAGGCCCCTCGGCAGCTGCGAGTGCTCGACGATGTTGGGAAGCGCCAAGCCCACCAGCTCCCGTGGTGAGCTGAACCCCTTGCGTTCGAGGTAGCCGGAAAGCCCGTCTACAAGTTCATTGATGATGCCAAAGCCACGCTTCATCACTTCGGTGCATATCTGCACCGTGGACGCACCGCAGATCAGGAACTCGACGGCGTCGCGCCAGGTGCAGACGCCTCCGGTGGCGGTGATGGGAAGGTCGACGCCCTTGGCGATCTCGGCGACGCAGCGCAGCGCGATGGGCTTGATGGCGGCGCCGGAGTAGCCGCCGTAGGTTGACTTGCCGCCAACCTGCGGGTAGGGCACGAAAGTGTCTAGGTCGACGCCGATGAGGCACTTGACGGTGTTGATGGCACATATGGCATCGGCGCCTGAGCGCTTGACGGCTTTCGCGATGTGGACGATGTCTGCCACCAGCGGCGTGAGCTTGATCACCACCGGCACGCGGCCGGCAGCCTCCTTCACCCACCTGGCCGTGCGCTCTGTCAGCTGGGCGTCTTGCCCGATGGTCGAGCCCATGCCCCGTTCGGGCATGCCGTGGGGACAGGAAAAGCTGCACTCGATGAAGTCGGCGCCGGCGGCCTCGAGGCGCGCCGCCAGCTCCTGCCAGTGCTCCTTGCGCGCGCCCATGATGCTGGCGCCGACGACGCGGTCCGGGTAGGCGCGTTTCAGGTCGCGCACATCCTGCTCGACGCGGTCGATGTGGCGTTCGGAGATGAGGTCGATGTTCTCGAGGCCCACCACGCGCCTGCCCTCGAAATCCAGGCCGGCCAGCATCGGATACACGAGCTCGACTACCTCGCTCTCGACCGAGGTGGTCTTCAGCACGGCCCCGCCCCAGCCGGCGTCGAAAGCCCGAGCCACCATCTCGGCGTTGTCGGTGCAGGGCGCGGGGGCCAGCACGAACGGGTTCGGAAACTTGATGCCTGCAAACTCTATAGAGAGGTTGGAAGCCAACGTGATCCCTCCAATCTGTGCTCCGAGGTGCGGGCCGCGAATCGGAGCATTGACCGTCTGGCGTCCCGCCCGTCCCGTGTCATCACCTGGCGCCGGCTCGCGCGAAAGACCCGCCTACCGCGGCTCCCCGCTCAACTGCTCTGCCTTCTCTGCCCTCTCTGCCTTGGCACTTCGGCGCGAGGCGTCATAGATCGCTTCCACTATCGACTGGTAGCCCGTGCATCTGCACAGGTTGCCGGATATGGCGACGCGGATTTCATCCCTGGTGGGTAGCGGGTTCTGCTCCAGTAGCGCCACGGCCGACATGACCATCCCTGGCGTGCAGAAGCCGCACTGAACGGCCCCGTGATCGATGAAGGCCTGCTGCACGTGATGGAGCCTGCCCTCCTCCGGCGGGGCCAGGCCCTCGACGGTGGTCACGCTCCTACCGGAGCATTGCGCCGCCAGCACAAGGCACGATGCCACGGGCTCACCGTCAAGCAGCACGGTGCAGGCGCCACACTCTCCCTTGCCGCAGCCCTCCTTTGCACCGGTGAGCTGCAGGTCCTCGCGGAGGAACTCCAGCAGTGTCATCGTGGAAGGCACGAGTCGCACGTGCTCGACACCGTTGACGGTAATCCTCACCCTCGTCGCTTCCATATGCATCTCTCCTTAAACACGCGTGTGGAGCGGATCGGGGCCGCTCAGCGTTGACTGCTGGCGCGGGCGACGGCTAGGGCGCGGGGCTGGGCGGGGCGGGCCAGAGACGGCCGGACGGGGCGGGGCGGGGTTTGGCCCATGGGTAGGTCAGTTCCGTCCACTTGATGCCTTCCATCAATCCCAGCTACATGCGACGCCAGCTGGAGCCCGCGCGCCCGCACACTCACTCGCCTATCGGTCGGCCTTCGCGCCGCTTCCCGCATCCCCAGCCATCCTCGCCGCCACATCCGGAAAGATCGCGTAGAACGCCGTCGCAGCCACCAGATGCTCGACGCGCACCTGGTCCTGCACCGTGTGGGCGAACCGCTCCTCCGACGGCCCGAAGCCGATCGTCGGAATCTTGTGGCGACCCATCGTCGCAACCCCGTCGGTGCTGAAATCCCACCGCCCTATCGCCGGCTCCCGGCCCAGCACGATCCTGGCCGCCTCCACGCCAGCCTGCACCACCGGGTGGTCCTCCTCCAGCACCCACGTGGGGTAATCCTTCTCAACATCGGCGCGATATCCCGTCCAGCTGCGTTCGGTATACCGCAGCAGCTCCACCTGGATCGCGTCCCCGGAGCCCCCGGAGCCCCCGGTGTCCCCGGCGGCCCCGGCGCCCGCGTCCACCCCGGCCACCCCGGCCAATGCCTCCCTGGACGCGCGCCTGATGTCCTCCATCGCCTGCGCCGCCGTCTCGCCCAGGGTCATCCTGCGATCCACCACCGCCCGGCACAGATCTGGCACCACGTTGAGCGATCCGCTCACGCTCTCGATCTTCGTCACGGCGATGGTCCCTGGCCCCAGGAACGGATCGTCCGCCACCTCCGCCTCCAGCCGCCGAATCCCCTCCACCACCGGAAGCATCCTATAGATGGCGTTCACCCCGCGCGACGGCGCACTGGCATGGCACGACACTCCCCGCGCGGTAACCAGGATCTCGCAGCGCCCCCGGTGCCCCCGGTTGATCCCCAGGTTCGTGCACTCCCCCAGCACCACGCAGTGCGGACGCTCGCCGAAGAACCCTCTCGCGATCGCCTCTCCCACGGCCCAACCGTCGCAATCCTCCTCCTGAACCACACCTGCTATGCACAGCGACGCCCCGGCCCCCAGACCCAGCTCCATCATGATCTTGCCTGCATACACCATGCAGGCGATGGCCGCCTTGTTGTCGGAGGCACCCCGGCCATACACGATCCCGTTCTCAAACTTGCCCTCATAGGGATCATGCGGCCATGCCGCCTCGTCCCCTACCCCCACCGTATCGATGTGGGAATCATACAGTATCCTGTACGGCCCGCTGCCCACCCAGCCAACGACATTGCCAATTGGGTCTATCCCTACGTTCGCCAGGCCCAGCGCCTTCATCTCCCGTTCGATGCGGCGCATGGCCTCGCCCTCCTGCCCCGACCTGGACTGTATCCTGATCAGGTCCCGCAGGAAACGCACGACATCATCAAGGTAAGCCTCAGCCCGCTCCATGACCTTCGCCCTGAGCTCAGTCAACGCCAATCCCCCGTTCCGCTGCTTATGCTTGCTGCAATGAACTTGCCCCATCCGGGGCCTGCCACATCCTGCTCGCCCTGGACTTCACCGTCCAGCAGCCCAGCCCTGACCATCTCCAAGAGCGCCTGCCCCGACCGTCCGTCCGCCGCCACCAGACGCCCCCTGACATACGTCCTCCGCACCCGACAGCACACATCAATGCCCTCGAAGGGCGTGTACCCCGCCGCCGACCCAAGCTCGGCGCCAACCAACGGCCTCGGCATGCACGGCTCCATCAGCACCATGTCTGCGTCGAACCCCGGCGCGATCCTGCCCTTCCTCCCCAACCCGAAGAGCCGCGCCGGCGCCTCGCACATCACCTGCGCCAGCCGGGCCAGGCTCAACCTCCTCGGCGCCACTCCGTACGACCCCATCAGCATCAGGCTCGTGTGCACCCCTGGGATCCCAGGAAGCACCTCAAAGCACGTCTGGCCAAGCTCCTTCTGTTCCAGCGTGTATGCGCAGTGGTCAGTGGATATGCAGTCGATGGCCCCCGCGGCCAGCGCCCTCCACAAGGCCCTTCCATGCTCCCGCCCCCTCAGCGGCGGGCTCATGATGAATCTCCGCGCCTCGGCCCCAGCATACGCCGACTCGTCCAGCAGCAGGTAGTGCGGACACGTCTCCGCGAACACCGCCTGCCCCCTGCCCCTCGCCCTCTCGATGGCCTGCGCCGCCCCGGCCGTCGACACGTGCACGAAGTACACCGGCCCTTCGGCCCTCGCCGCGATCTCGATCACGCGCTCCACGGCCGCCACCTCGGCCTCAGACGGCCTGCACCTTCCGTGCGCGCCCGGGCCCACGTCTCCCGCGGCCTCCGCCGCCGCCCGCGCACGCGCCAGCACTTGGTCGTCCTCCGCGTGCACCGTCACCAGTAGCCCCGCCTGCGCCGCCTCCGCGACCACCTGCGCGAGCCCCTCCTCGGCCAGCATGTAGCCGGCTTCCTTGTATGTAGTAAAACACTTCACACTGGAGACGCCCAGCTGCCCCAGCTGCTCGAGCTGCCGCACAAGGTCCTGGTCCACTCGCACCGCGTTCTGGTGCAGCGTCCAATCCACGCAAGACTGCCCCTGTATCTCCCCCATCCGCGCCTGCGCGCTCTCGCCCAAACTCGCCCCAGGCAGATGGTCCGCGTAGTCTATCACAGTGGTGACGCCGCCCTCCGCAGCGCACAGCGATCCGATGACGAAATCGTCCGCCGTCACCGTCCCCCGCGACCTCAGCCCGAAGTGCACGTGCGGGTCTATCACCCCGGGGAACAGCAGCATCCCGTGGGCGTCAACGACGCGCCTGGCCGCCGGCCTTCACCCCGGCGCCGCCGCGCCTCCGCCCTCGCCCCTCGGCCGCACCTCGGCGATGGCCTCACCCGACACGAACACGTCGGCGTCCACAACGCCCTCGCCCGACACCACCTTCGCGCCGATCACCGCAAGGTCGTACACGACATCACCTCCGGCGCAGCCTCCGCCAGCCGCCTCTCCAGCTCCGCAAGCTCCGGCGGAACGTCAATCGGGCCGCCGGCCACTCGCTCCGCGCCCGCCACATCCTTCAGACCGTTCCCCGTCACCACCACGCACGCCGTCTCGTGTGGCGCCACGATCCCCTGCTCCACGGCTGCAACCAGTCCCGCCAGCGCCGCCGCGGCCGCCGGCTCAGCGAACAGCGCACACGACCGGCCCAGCCTCAGCATGGCCCGGCCGATCTCGTCGTCGCTAACCTCGACCATGGCTCCTCCGCTCCGCCTCACCGCCTCGATGGCCTTGCGCGGGTTGCGCGGCACCGCCACGGCGATGGAGTCAGCGAAAGTATCCGCCCCGCCCCGGGCCTCGCCGCCCTCCCTGAACGCACGGCTGATGGCGTTGGCCCCCCGCGCCTGCACCCCCAGGAGCTTCGGCTGCCTCGCCGTCACCCCGACCCTCTGAAGCTCCCAGAAGCCCTTGCCGACACCGGCCACCGTACACCCATCTCCCACGGAGACGGCTACCCAGTCCGGCACCTCCCAGCCCATCTGTTCGGCGATCTCGAACGCCACGGTCTTCTTCCCTTCCACCATCACGGGGTTGATGGCGGCGTTACGGTTGTACCACCCGTAGACAGAAATGGCCTCCGCCGAAAGGCTGAAGGCCTGCTCATAGTCGCCAAGCACCCTGACGACTACCGCCCCGAACACAGCCAGCTGCACCAGCTTGGCCTGGGGCGCACGCCTGGGCACGAATATCACGGACCGCATCCCCACCGACGCCGCACACCCAGCACACGACGATGCTGCGTTTCCCGTTGACGCGCAGCTTACGGTCTTCGCGCCCTGCTGCAGCGCCGCCGCCACCGCCACCGCAGACGCCCTGTCCTTCAGCGACCCCGTGGGGTTGAGCCCGTCGTCCTTCACCATCACCTCACAGAGGCCCAGCTCTTCCCCGAGCGGCGTCCTGCGATAGAGCGGTGTGCCCCCCACCGAAAGACGCGGCAGCGGCCCGCCAACGTCCACCGGAAGCAGCGCCGAGTAGCGCCACATATGCGCAGGAGCGGGCCTGGCAAGCCCGTCGAGGAACGCGCCTGCCGACACCGCTCCGTAGTCGTACTCGATATCCAAAACCCCGCCGCACGCAGGGCATATGTATGCCGGTGGGACGCTGCCGTATGATGCGGAGCACGAAATGCACTTCAGGGCCGTGACGTTCCTCATCCCGTCGCCCCCTCGGGGATTTCCTAAGGTTATTCGCTATTTCACCAGCTGTTTCCTGCCGCGCAGGCCCGGCCTACCTTCCTCCCATCGTCAGCGCCATCACTGCCTTCGCAGTGTGCAACCTGTTCTCCGCCTCGTCGTAAACCACCGACTGCGGCCCGTCGATCACGGCGTCCTCCACCTCGTTCACCCTGTCCGCCGGCAGAGCGTGCATGTACAGCGCATCCCGCGCCGTCAGCTTCATCCGCTCCACCGTGCACTTCCAGTGCCTGTTCGCCTCCAGCGCGGCGCTCCTCACCTCGGGGTCCTCGTCCGTCACCCAGTTGCCCCAGTTCTTCGGGAACACCACGTCGGCGTCGCGATAGGCCTCCTCCTGGTCGTGGGTGATCCGCAGCGACCCGCCGTACCGCGCAGCGTTCTGCCTGGCCTTCTCTATCACCCAGTCAGGTAGGTCGTACCCTTCCGGGTAAGCCAGCGTCACGTCCATGCCGTACCTAGGGAACAAGAGCACCTGGCTCACCGGCACCGAGATGGGCTTCTTGTGGGTGGTGGCGTACGCCCAGATCACCGACACCTTCAGGTTCCGCGTGTTCCGGCCGCGCTTCTCCTGGATTGTCATGAGATCCGCGATGGCCTGCAGCGGATGGTAGAGGTCGTCCTGCATGTTGATGATGGGCACCGTGGAGGCCGCCGCCATCTCCCGCAGGTACCTGTTGCCCTGCTTCCAGAAGCAGTTCCTGCATGCGATGGCGTGGCCCATCCGCGACAGGATCACCGCCGTGTCCTTCGCCGTCTCGCCGTGGGCTATCTGCATGTTCGACACGTCGAGGAAGTGAGCGTGCCCGCCCAGCTGCGTGATGCCGGCCTCCATGGAGTTTCTCGTCCTTGTAGACTGCTCGAAGAACATCAGGAAGACCGTCTTGCGCGGAAGGTATTCGGTGGGAAGATCCATGGCGAAAGCGCGTTTGAGCTCGTAGGACACATCCAGCAGCGTGTCTATCTCCTCGTTGGACCACTCTTCCAGAGTAATGAAGTGCTTGCCTCGGAAGATCGTCTGCATCGTTCTCCCCTCCCCGTTTCCATGATTCGACATCATGAGCCCACGACCTGCCGCTAGAGGCCTCTTCCTCACGTCTGAGCCGTACGCACTCAGGCCGGGCCAGGGTTTTCGCCCCTGCCCGGCCCAGATCTTTGTGCACTATGCATCCGCGCGCCGCCGCCGGGACGCGCTCCGGTTACCCCGGTTACCCGGCTAGAAGTTCAGCTCCTGAGCTGGCACCACCGAACCTTCATACTCTCTGAGGATGAAGTCAGCGATCTCCGGTGACATCAGAGCCCTCGCGAGCTCCCTCAAGGCCTCGTTGCTCACGTCGGCAGTGCGCACCGCCAGCACGTTCGCGTAGGGCGAATCGGCGTCCTCCATGAACAGCGCATCCTTGGTAGGCACCAGCTTTGCCTCCAGAGCGAAGTTGGAGTTTATGATCGCCAGGTCCATGTCCTCCAGCGAACGCGGAAGCTGTGCGGCGTCGAGCTCGGTGATCTGCAGGTTCTTCGGATTGGAAGTTATGTCGAACACGGTGGCGGATATCCCCGCCTTGGGATCGAGCGCTATGAGACCGTACTTCTGCAACAGCAAGAGTGCCCGGCCGCCGTTGGTCGGATCGTTCGGGATTCCCACCTTCGCCCTGTTGGGCAGCTCATCGGCGCTCTCATAGCGCCTGGAATACGCGCCCATCGGCTCGATATGCACCTTGGCCAAGTAGGTGATGTTGAGCCTCCTGTCAGTCGCGAAGCTCTCCAGATAGGGCACGTGCTGGAAGAAGTTTGCGTCGATGTCGCCGTCGTTCAGCGCCAGGTTCGGGGTCACGTAATCCGTGAACTCTATGATCTCCAGGTCGATGCCCTTGGCGGCAAGCATGGGCCTTACCACCTCGAGTATCTCCGCGTGGGGTACTGGAGTCGCCCCTACTTTCAGCCTAACGGCAGGCGCTGCGCTGGTGCACGCTACAAACGCAACCAACAGGAGCATGGCCCAAAGCAATCCTCTTCTAATGCTGTTCACCGCCAGAACACCTCCATGGATTTTTGTTCACATGCTACCAGCAGCGGGACTAGGTGTCAAGAGGGGTGTTGAAATGCCCGCCCTGCATATTGTTGATGTTCCGCATATCTCGGATATTGGCGGAAGGCGGCCGAGATCGGCCGCCTTCTGCTTCTCACTCATGTTGTTCAGGTGTAGCACCACACCCTGCACGTACGGGTCTAGGGCCGGATCCCGAAACCGAACCCGGTGAGCGTGCGTGCTCCGGCAGATGCGGCTCGGCCAACGCTGGCGCCGCCGACGCCGCAGAAGTCAGCGTAGTGCTCTTCGCCGAACTTGATCTCCATGCTCACCAGCTTCCAGGCATTGTAGCTCCTGATGAAGTGAGCCTGGATCTGTCCGCTGTCGCTCCTCCACACCACATCGGAGCCTGACCAACGCTCGAACACCTCGAAG
>LFSP01000044.1:23374-24144 GCA_001513145.1 Clostridia bacterium DTU025
GAACCCTGCAGCCATTATCCCGTTGCCGGCCATGGCTTCGAAGTCGTACTCTTCGATGCCCCTAATCCACGAGTTGGCAGCCGCTAACAGGTTCTCTCGCTCGACTGCGTCGTTCCAGTTGATGAGGTTCTTGGAGCCGCCGCAGCCGGAGAGCGCGAGGGCCATGGCTGCGCACAACAGCGCTATTGTTACTCTCCTGTACATCTGCCCACCCTCCTTACCACGGGCGCAGGCGGCCGAAGCCGAACCCGCTGCGCTCGTTCAGCACTTCGTATTGGAACAGCTGCTGAGTGATCCCGGCTTTCACCATCAGCAGCAGTCTGCCGGGCTTCATCACGGCATCGTCCAGCAAGACGTAGAACTTGGCGATGCCAGCCTCGCGGCTGATCTCAATGATGCTGGACGAACCCAGCCACTCGCCACTCACAGCCACCTCAAGCTGTGCGTCTACCATGCCAGAGAGGATGACCATAATGGTCGAGATGCGGTTGATCGGGTAGCTGCCCTCCAGCGGGTTGACGTCGATGACGATGGGCTCGAGCACCTGCACCTCGAACACCAGCTCATTGCCGACGTTGCCCAGCTTGTCCACTGCCTGCACCTTCAGCGTATGGGTGCCAACGGCCAGATCGTGGGCAGGCGTGTATTCCGTCCCGGTAGTGGTGAACGGAGGCTGGCCGTTCAACGTCACGATGAAGTGATCCAGTCCGCAGCCAGCGCCATCGTCAGCTTTCCACTTCAACGTTGGCCTCGCGTTGTTGGTGACCATC
>LFSP01000028.1:0-134 GCA_001513145.1 Clostridia bacterium DTU025
GTGAAGCCGCAGATGGCGCTGGTCCTGGAGGGCACCACCGCGCACGACATAACGAAAACCCCGGAGCATTCCCAGTCCACGGTGCTGGGCAGAGGCCCTGCGCTGGTATACCGCGACACGTCGTGGGTGGGTGA